>JBEKKI010000064.1:0-23112 GCA_050010795.1 Occallatibacter sp. | reverse complement strand
CCCATCGCCGACGGGCAGGCTGGGGTTTGCAAAGTCCGCTTCAACCGCTGCGGAACGCTCTACGCCCCCTGGGGCTATGTGGGTGGGGTACAGTGTGACCCGATTGAGAAGAAGCCGTTTTTCCACGCGTATTGTGGTTCTCTCGCCTACAGCTTCGGCATGCTGGGCTGCGATCTTCATTGTTCCTACTGCCAGAACTGGCTGACCTCGCAAGCGCTGCGCGACCCATATGCCGTCGTTCCACCCGTGGGCGTAACTCCGGAACTGCTGGTGCGGGAGGCACTAAAGCAAGGCGCCCGCATCATGGTGAGCACATACAACGAGCCGCTGATTACCTCAGAATGGGCGGTGGCGATCTTCAAGGAAGCGAAGGCGGCTGGTCTAGCAACGGCTTTCGTGTCGAATGGCAACGGCACCCCTCAAGTACTCGAGTACCTGCGTCCCTGGGTGGATCTGTACAAGGTCGACCTGAAGAGCTTCGACGAGCAGCACTATCACCAGCTCGGCGGCCGCCTGCAGCCGATTCTCGAGACCATTCGTCGCCTCCACGCGATGGGCTTCTGGCTGGAAATTGTCACGCTGGTGATCCCGGGATTCAACGATTCCGACCAGGAACTAACCCGTTTGGCGGAGTTTCTGGGCAGCGTCTCGCCCAATATTCCGTGGCACGTCACTGCCTTTCACAAAGACTACAAAATGACGGATCCGGATGACACCGGCCCGGAGACGCTTGCGCGTGCGGCACAGATTGGCAGGAAGGCCGGGCTGCGTTACATCTATGCCGGTAATCTCCCCGGCAAAGTAGGCGGCCTCGAGAATACTCGTTGTCCCAATTGCCAGGAGCTCCTTGTGGAACGCCTTGGGTATCTCATCACCGACTACCGTTTGACGCCGGGCGGTCTCTGTCCGAAGTGCAGCACATCGATTCCAGGGCGCTGGGACCCAGCTTTCCGCGGACAGATCACTGCCCACCCCTATGTCCCCCGCTGATGCCACAGGTTCGGGGTGTACTGAATCGCAAAGTGCAGGATGGAAACGGGCGGATTCGCGGGCGCACCCGCCAAAGGAAACAATGCGCGGCGCAACGACCAGGCGACTGAAGAGAGTCAGAGGGGTTGCGCCAATTCCGCTTTCCTGCCAGCGGCTTCCATAAGAATGCAAAACGCCTGGCCTTCGGTCGAGGTTCCGGGGTGGTCGAAATTGGGTGCCCCGCAGACGCCCTGAACGTAGCCGAAGGCGTCCATCTTCGCGCGGGCGGCGCCACGCATTCTGTCCGCGTGAGCCAAGTAAGCTTTTGGAAGCCATGCTTCGGCAACTCCTTCATAGATGGCGAAGGCCAACATCTGTGCCAGGTTGGTTTCGACGAAGGTCGCCGGCTGGTCCACTACGTCGTGAAACAGGCCATCGGCCCGCTGGTGCTTGAGGCAACCATCCACAATCTCTTGGACAAACGTGGCAAGGTGCTCGCGGTCTTGGTAGCGGCTGCGAGGCAGGCTGCGGATCACGCGGGCGAGACCCGCAGCGGCCCAGCCATTGCCCCCGCCCCAGAAGTTTCCATCGATGAACTGCCGTTTGCCGTCGTCCCAGATGTGCGCGAGCAACTGATGTTCCGGGTTCCATAGTCGGCGGCGGAAGCCCTCAATCTGGATTAGGGCCTCGTCGTAGAAGCCCATCTCTGCCAGGAACGGCGGCGCGCAGTTGAACCCGTCCGACCACATCTGGGGCGCGTCGAAAACGTGGTAGAGAACGCCCTCCGAGTTGCGCGGCGCTTTGGTCCGTATCCAGTCAAGCAGTCCGTCCACCGCCTGCCGTATCTGCAAATCACCGGTCCACTCTGCCGCTTTGGCATAGGCTGCGCCGCCCATCGCGGGATCAGTTGGGTTCCCGGATAACAACACGCCCAACCGCCCGTCGGGTGTCCGCTGGACAATGGCTGCCTTAGTGAGAAGAACGACCTTCTCACGGTCGTTCGTCTCAAGCAGCGCCTGTGCCAGAATTCCCTGTTCCCAATCGCGACGCTGCATCGCCATGACTGCTGCAGTGGCCTTATCGATCCGGCGCGCGCTCTCAGTTTGCCGATCACCTTCCGATGCGTCGCGATCCTTTAAGTTTTCGCTGACCACGCCACGCACATATTGTGCGACTGCACCTGAAACGCCAAGAGTTGTAACTGCGCGCAAAAGAGCTCGCCGATTCATAGCCTCTCCCCCAAGAAACCTTCATCGGATCGCAAACGCGACCACCCGGTCAAGGGATTTGTTTCATCATCATGATGTAGTGGCCCGCTCGGCATTTGTGCCACGAGGGAGATTGTAAGTCTCCCCATGCCGCTTCCATGGTTGGATCCATCGTCCTAGCCTCATAGGTCTCGGTCCTCCTGCTTGTACCAACCTCCAAGCATAAAACTCGAATCAAATTTGCGAAAAATAGACTACGTTATCGCACAGCATCCCTGGACATGGGGTCTGCGAGGGTCTGGTGACACGGAGACGAGTCGAACTCGCGTCCTGGAAGAATGAATCCTCGGCACCCGCAACGGAGGCTCAGGGAGCTTAGGGACGCGCCCGAGAGAGCACGAGTGGAGAATTCTGATGCATGTTTTGGTGCATGTTCGACTTGGAATTTAGTGCTTCTCGGTGCAGCTCAGTGCAGCAGTGATGTCGCTTGTATGTGCTGTAAATAATGGACTTATTCGATATCATGCAGCTCTGTGCAGCACTTTGCAAAAGTGCCAAAATCTGACTCATAATCCCTTGGTTGGGGGTTCAAATCCCTCCGGGCCCACCAGTAAGTCTTTCGAATTCAATTGGTTGCAGTTTTTGTCTGATGCCTCGGCCGCGCCGGTTTGACCAGTGTGACCAAAAATGTGACCAAACTGCGAACGCGATGCATGATTCTGGTTGCGCATATTGATCGCTTGTCTGAGCGAAGCGAGATCGTGATGCTGGTAGGGCTCCATGGATTTCAAGTCCACATGGCCCATTGACCCTGCCACCGCAAAGATGTTTCCGGTTGCCGCCAAAGTGTAGCTGCCGTAGGTGTGGCGAGCGGAATAAAGCACCAGCTTCTTGCTAAGTCCTGCTCTCTCACGCAAGGATTGAAAGCCTTTTGCAATCGTCGTGGTGTGTCCTGATTTCGAGCGCGGTGATGGGAAAACCCACCCCTCTTTCTTCGCTCCGCAACGCTCAGCCAACATCGAAGCTAACCGTTCTGACATTGGCACAAAGCGCCGGGACTTTGCTGTCTTGCCGTATGGATTCCAGATTTGTCGGTTGGCGAAATCCAGGTTCTCGATCCTCATGCGGTAGATCTCGGACGGCCTCATGCCGGTGTCCTGGGCGATGAGGAGGACGTCACGGAGGTTCTTCCGCATGCGGTCATTGCGCTTGTTCTTGATCGGCTGGGATAACGTCTCTAGCAACAGCTTCTCCGTCTCCGCACCAATCTTGGTGTCACGCCCGTATGCTTTCACAAGCTTGAACCTCGGCTGCTCGCGAATGACCCGCCATTCGGCAGCTTTTGAAAACATCCTTTTGAGCGTGCGCAAGGCGCGGTTGGAGTAGTGCCCACTACACTCTTCGCTGATGATCTTCTCTCCTTTCTTAACCTGGTGAACGATGCGAGTCGCCTCGATGTCATCGGGGGTGATCTGCGACATGCGCATACGCGCGAGCTTGGTGGGAGCCAGCAGCGCCCACCCGGCGTTGTAGTACTTCTTTGTGCTGGTTTCGAGCTTTGCGCTCTCGACCCACTCGAGAAAGCGAACCGCGAATTCCCTCAACATCGGAATGTGACGGGGGCGAGTCTGTGTTAGAGGTCCTCGTTCGATGATCTCGGTCATGAGGGCGGATTCCTTGCTCCGCGCCTCCTGCAATTTGCTAGTTTTAGTTGAGCCCCTGTACCGCCTTCCATCAACGTAAAAGGAGTAATGGTAGACGGGGCTGTTCGGACGTCTATGGACGGACATCGAATTCCTCCGTGACGAAGGCCCGCACGGCACTCGTGTGACGGTGTTGATCGATGTAGTCTTCAACATCCTTCAGAGTGTAACGCACAGCAGCTCTCGGCCCAGTCCCAAGCTTGATGTAGTCAGGGCCCAGCCCAGCGCAGCGCCATTGGCGGAGAGTTTGCTCCGGGATCTTCAGCAAGGCTGATAGCTCCTTGGTCGTGTACAGCACGGAGGTGACGCGAGCACCCCCAGACACCGTGCCAGCAGAAAGCAAGCCCGCAAACTCGATCGCTGGACGCCGCCTATACCTTTTTCGCGCCGATCCGGTTCCTAAGCATCGGTGCTGCTCAGTTTTGGCGCTTGCCTCGGGCACAACATCTCCGCGCTCTGTTGGCGCGGCAGAATCCGAAGTGTGGCCGAGAAGATTCATCCTCAGCCATCATCGTCGGGTTGAAAACAATTCCGTAGGTAATGTCTGCTACAGATTAACGGCGAGACTTTGTAGGTGGAAGTATTGAAAAGGCGGCGCCGTCAAAACTTCCGCTTCCGTTCCGGGCGCGAAAATACGAGCTTCCAATCGAATCTATTCGGACGAGGCTGGTCGAAGACCGAGCGAGGAAGATCCTTGTCAACGATCCAGGAATCGAATTTCTCCATCGGGCGATTCGCCTCGCTTTCATGGTCGCTCTTCAAGTCGGCTTGTAGCTGATCGCAGAACATCGGGTAGGCCTTCCTGAAATTCCTAAAATTGCGCTCCAATGACTGGTCGCAAGAATCGTATCCTTCAGGGCGATACTCCGACTTCATTTGACGCTTAGGGTCAGGTCTATAGCCCAGGCATTCTAGTAGCTCCGCGACTTGTGGAAACCTAAACTCACCCGTCACTATTTTGGGATAAATGCAGCAAGCGATGGGCGCAGAACTCTGGACAATATCTTTTCGGGGCACCCACCAAAATGGAAGTGAATCAATATACCAACGCAACACTGCCAGCACCTGCTTCCGTCCCTGGGGCGGATCACTGCATCTTGCATGCCTGGCCAAAACCTCCATGATGCCATAGTCGTCAACGCGCCGGATTCCTTCAGATGCGCTTTCCAAACTGTCCCGAATTTTTCTGATCTCTTCGTCCGGTGGAAAAGAAACGCCTAGCCCATATGGCGGAGAGGACGGCTTTCGCACAAAGTACGACTTGCAAAAACAATAGAGCGTGCTAGCTAACGTCTCTGGCAGGCATCCCAGCCCTACAAGTTCGTCAAACGCGGCGCTGAAAAGCTCGTGATCGTCCGGGTCAACCTTATCCTGCACAAACTTTAGGCCAACCCGATTAACCTCCACCAGGAATTCACGGTGGTCATATCGTCTCGTGCCAAGCAAGAAACTCGCTGCGACCTCCTGCTCAAGGGCCTTCGAGATTCTCCTCTTAGACATCTGTGACCGCGCCCCCATCCTGTGTACTAACGTCGACCCTCTCGCCGTAGACTGCCACATCTACGCTGCGACACAGCCTAACTCGTCGGTTCCAACAACATTCTACAACCGCATCTCGTGTGAATTCTCAAGGGGTAATGTTTGCCCGCGATTGGCGGTAGGACATTACCTATTGCCCTGGAAGCAGCGGTGCGATAGTCCCATAAGACGCGCTGCTGCTCAGTCGATCAACCCGATCTCGCGTGAATGTTCAAGGGGGTAATGTTTGTCCCCGATTGGGGGTAGGACATTACCGTGTGCGCCTAGAAGCACTTTTGAGATATTTCGATAAGACATTCTGTTGCTGAGTCGATCAGCGAAATGCGCATAAGAAGGAAAGAGCATGAGTAACACCCGTAGAGACAAGGATACCACAGCGATAAGTGAGCCGCAAACGGGTATGTCGAGTAAGTCGCTCGCTCTCGTCCCAAAATGTGGGGCTGGGGCGCGGACACGATTCGAGCGTGGTGTAAAGATGAGCCCGGAATTTCGATCAAGGATTCCCCGGAGCGATTGCACAAGAGAGCTTATCGCGCCATGCGGATTCCCGCGAGTGTCGTGGAGAGAATTTACAGAAAGCATCTATCGAAGTAATCGAAAGGAGTGAAAGTGAACGGCGAACTCTTACCACCGGAAAACGCGAAACTGAGTTTCGCCAATTTGGCGGATTTGAAAACTCGCTACCAAGAGTTGGATGCTCAAGTACACGAGGGTGTGGAAACTTGGGCTAAAGAATCAGTAGAGACGACAGCCAAGGGTTGGCGTCGGCTCGTTCCATTTCTTGCGGAAATGCGAGATGTGCTCAGCCAGAAGAGTAAATTTCACGACAAAGAAGACGATGAGCTACCCGGTTGGACGGAGTGGTACTCAAATTTACAAGTTGTCGTAAACCAAGCCTTTTGCGGTGCGGTTGCCAATCAAGAGTCACCCGTGCCGGACATGCCAGAGCTGCCAAGTTTGCGGATGGTGCAAATCGAATTGAAGCAGTTGACTGACGGCACTGCACCGGCAGCAGGTGCGTCGATACGGGTTCACAAGGGTGGGCGTCCCAAGCGCAGCAGCACCAAGACCAAGAAACCGACTGCCAAGCCAACTCCGGCTTCGGCAGCTCCCGCACCAGCACCAACACCAGCGGCGCACAGCGTCTCTAATATCGCTGCCTTTGAACTTGCCAAGCTGGTGCTCAAGACTCTCGGTGAACGGGAGTCGGGGTTGATGAATCAACCCGATAATCTGCGTTGGGCTGCGCTCAAGGAGTTGGCCCTGGAGGTGCTTGGGGAGCAGAGCGAATCTGAGCCGCCTCCTGAGTCACCAGCACCGCCTCCAGTTACTCGAAAGCGTGAATCTGCCGAGCATAAGGCGACGCGGGAGTTTCAGGAGAAGACTAACGCTCGAAGGAGCCGGATGCATGGACCTGCATGAAGGGGTGGCCTGATGAGCCGGTCGGACTCAGATTGACGGCCCGCACCCAGGCTCCGTTTTTCATGGCCCTTCGCGGCACATTTTTCAACCGGAGAACCTAGTGAAGGGTCGCGCAACACGGTATTAGGAAGCAAGAGAATTCTACGAC
Source organism: Occallatibacter sp. (assembly GCA_050010795.1). GTDB lineage: Bacteria > Acidobacteriota > Terriglobia > Terriglobales > Acidobacteriaceae > Telmatobacter. The sequence goes on along the minus strand of JBEKKI010000064.1, from coordinate 16,123 downwards.
CCGTTCATGAGCGCGAAGGGTCATAAGGAGAAGAAAGGGATGGCAATTACTAGCGTAGAAGAAGGAGCGCGAAATGACTGAATCGATGATCACACTTGGCTGCATCATGGCGGATGTTTCCGAAAATGAGTCTGGCGAAATTATAAGCACTACGGAAGGTGACGTTAAGTTGACTTTCTGTTTCACGAGCGAATCAGTGGACAACATGATAATCGTGACGCCTCAGATGCGCCAGTTAGGAGACGCGGGCTATTTACCGATCGCGATCGCACGAATTGACTCTAATGACCCTACGCAATTCTTTCTGCGCGCGGTCAGAGGCCTGTCGGAGGGGTTGCGAGTTGCACTCGAGCACCAGGGGTGCAACTTGATCCGTGGCGCCTTTGCTCGTTTGACAGATAGGCAGGACGGGGCCGCGGTATCAAACTGAAATTCAACTTGTAAAAGGAGACGGAACCAATGTGTCCGCCTTCAAAGAGGACTGAGGTGAACAATGAGTAATTGGATTGACATGCGATTGGATGTCCTGGCTTCAAGCCCGGACGAAATCAACCAGATCGAGCGCGCCTTGCAGAATCCATGCGACGAATTGATCGCATGGCGCGCTCAGCTGTGTGGGGAGGACCCGAAGGAGATTGCGACGAACGTCAAGGAGATCGTGACGTTCAGGCCGGTTTGCAATCTCGGTTATGTCGATCCGTCAGTCAATAAGGCGCGCCGCTTCGAAAGTTCATGGAAGGACAAGTTCTCCGGCTTGGTCTGGAGCCATGTCGATTTTGTCTCCTGTGATTTTCCTGAGGCACTATTCCTGGGAGAGCATTGGAATTTACAGGCTAGTTCCGCGAGTAGGAGGGTGATCCGTGCAGGACAGGAAATCCGCTCTGTCTACGATGGTAGCCAGCGGGCCCAAGGTTACGAATGGGCCCTGCCAGACATCTTCGCTCCATACCGCGCGGAATATGAACTTAGCCTAGAGTGCGGAAGTCTCTGGGATCAATGGCTGCGTGAGATGCAGAGCGAACTAGCAGATCTGAAAGCGTTTTATGACGGATCCAAGGCCGCCAAGCTCCAGGGAAGTGATCAGTGACGGGAGTGAGTACGTGCTCCCTGGTGGGATCGAATGGCTATCTGGAGCTAGGTTGCGAGTTGATGAATGTTTAATCAAACCCAAAGAAAGAGGAAATTATGGCTTTTTGTGGTCAAGATAAATGTGCGGTTGCCGAATGCGAGAATCCTTGCTCGGAATGGGCCAACCTGTGCGAGAAGCATCTGGTAGGAGGGGCCGTCGTCAAGAACGATGACGGCTCAGGCGTCGTAACGATCTGGTATGCCGAGCACGATAACCAACATGGTCTGATCCTGCTGAACGACTGGGCATTGGGATTCCACTTCGGGGGCGCAGCGGGCTTCAAAACCAGGTTAGAACAGCAGGGATTCACAAACATCAGAAACCTGATGAGCCCCGAGGAGTGCGACAGTGCCTGCGTGCGCGCGGGCAAGGCGCCTGGGAATTGGTCCGGGCCCTGGCGCACAAAGTACCCATGGGAGTCAGGAACCGACTAAGCGATCATAAGTCTCGGGCTTGCTTCTTGCCGGCGGTCCGGAAGGCTTTTCAACTAGTGACGGCCTTATGGCCAGCGGTAATGAAATCACATAGAAAGGAATAATGTAGATGACAATCGTAACGGATTACAAGCAGTGCCGGCGCTGCGGCTACGAACGCGCAGACCATGAATTTGATTGTTCGACGAGTGAAGAGAGCATAGATTGCGGCCGGTGCGGCCACAGCGCGGCTCTTCAGAGGATGCAGGAAGCCGATGGCAAAGTTAGCTGGATACAGACTGTGACCGAGGGTGCGGGCGCGCTGGGCTACCAACTACCTGGTGGCGCTTTCGTGGTTCGCTATCTTAGTAGCGACGAAGACGTGCGTGAGGCTGAGCAATGGCTGCGCAAGAAGTTGGCGGCAGGAGAGGTGGACGCTGACAGTGCCTACTTAACACGCTGGAATCAAGATAAAGAGGCCGTCGACTTTGTAATTGGGGCGTTCCGTGATGTCGAATCCCACGATTAAAAGCAATGTCAGACGAATGAGACATCCAGTTCTGCCGATCTGTGGCCTGCTCAGTTAGTGGAGAAAAGGAAGGGAGATGATGACTTCGATGGCCGACCTCAATGAAGTCATGCAAGCGTTGAATGTATTGCACCCAGAAGGAGGTGTTCGCAATCTGGGCATACTGCGCCATCGAGGAGGAATGGATAGCTACTGGTTTAAGAATACCGATAGGTTGGGCGAACTGATCGGAACAATTGATCCAGATCCTGATGTGAAGGCGATATTCATCCAGTTGCAAGAGATTAATCGCGACAACCTTAACATCCAGGAGGGCGATGGAGTAAAGAGAAGCCATATTGGCCGTTACATCTGGTTCGCGCTCGACGTCGACACGTTGCGCCCAGACAAATCAACCTCCAATGCGACCGACGACGAAAAGGTTCAGTCGTGGGAAACCGTCAAGACGATCCACAGGTTTTTGCGGGGGCTCGGGTGGCCGCCGGCCGTCATTTGTGACAGCGGGAACGGATGGCATCTATTGTGGCGAATTGATCTGCCATTCGACCCAACTCTGGATAAATGGGATCCCTCATTCCTCCTGGTGCAAAAGTGCCTGACTGCCTTGGCGTGCAAGTTCAATAACGATGTGGCTGAGGTTGACGAGAGTCTCGCCGAGCCGGAGCAATTGATTAAGGTGTGGGGTACCTGGGTTCGGAAGGCAAAAGCTTCGACTGACGATCGGCCATGGCGTCAATCGAGGTTGGTGCGGGTTCCAGAAGAGATCGAGACGGTCCAGCGTGAGCTGTTGGAAAAGGTGGCCGCGCTCTGTCCTGAAGCGAAGACGGCCTCGGCCACTTCAGGCCTGAAGAAGATGCGCCCGGTTCACCCAGATTTTGACCCGTATGACTTTGTAGATTTCTACGACGAGAAACTCCGCGAGGCGGGATACGCAGGGTGGAGCATCAAGGCCGATGAAATCACCAAGTCCGATGGTCGCACCTATTATCCCGTGGACTGGTGTCCCACCGCGCAGACGGAGCATAGCGGCGACGAGATGAAATCCTGCATTGTTGTTGGCGAAACAGTTGGTTGGAACTGCTTCTCCGACGACTGCACCGACACCGGCTTTTATGCGTTGCATCGCGCTCTGCATGACATCACAGACTTCTGGTACGACGGTCCGATCTTTGCACACAAAGGTGAGGATTCCTGGGGTGTGGAAATGTCTGGAATCGATAAGCTCCCTGGTCTGGAGGAGGCGCCGGCCAGCTCTGAACCATCCCGTATCACGCAGCCCGCGGAAAGTACGATCGTTCCGCGGGAGCGGTTTGGTGAAGATACCCCCGAGCATTTAGCAGAAGCGATCCTAAACGCAATTCTCGTAGACCCTACGGCTGTATACCGCGATTACGCGCTATATCACAGGCGACTGATGGGGCGCGTTAACCAGATCGAAGATGACGACCTTCGTCATGGATATCGTTACTTGGCTAAATACGAGGCCGAGTTTAAAAAGCTGCCCAGCAAGGGCGAATTGATCGATTTTGTAACCAATCATCAAGCCAACCGGGAGGAGTCCCCAGACCGAAAGTTCAGTGTCGTTGGGTACCTTCAGCACCTTCAGGTTGAGGACCCGAGTTTGACGCTTGACACCACCATGCAGCGCTTTTTCCATAAGGCAGATCTGCGAGTGGAAAAGAAGGCGTGGAAGAAAGGTTTTGAGATTCTCAAGAGCGAAGAGGACATCCAGAAAGCGCGCCAGCTAGTCCGGAAAGTATGGACCGCCTCCTTGGCGTGCGGCGGTGACCATGGATTCCGCCCGGGGGCGATCCAGGAGAACGACCATATTGAGCACCTCATCGAATCCTTCCGAAAGGATTTGGCCGGTGCCAACGATGAGCGCAAGTTCAGAACCGGTTTCGCCACGATCGATACGTCAAGCCTGAATATCGGCTTAGACAATGAGCATGCAATATGCATCTACGGGCCGAGCAACAACGCGAAAACATCATTGGCGTTGACGCTTGCGTACAATTTCGCTCGCAACGGCAAGAATGGACTGATATTCGTCGGGGAACATCAAGCGGAGAAGGTTGAAAAGCGGCTCGCCATCATCCACAGCGACAATTTCAAAGATCGCTTTGTCGTTCCCGGCATAAGCGCCTGGGAAAGCAAAGAACCGGCACGGCGTCCTAAGCTGGCGGATTTTGAAAACATCCAGGCCGTTCTTCGCGATTTGCAGGCGATGAAGACGGTGCCGGGCTACCTCGAGGTCAAGAACATCAACAGCCTTGGAGGCACCCTCGACAATGTGCTGAACTATTTGGAAGCGACTGACCAGAAGTATGGCTGGGATTTCTGCGTAATCGATCCATTCGACTCAGTTGTGCCCGATGCAGGGGACAACCAGAAATGGCAGGCCTCGACCGAGGCTGTGCAGACGGTTTTTGACTGCACCCGCGATTTCAGGAACGGGCGTGGTGTTCTCGCGCTCGTCACTGCCCAGATGTTGTCAAAATCGGCGCGCGAAATAGAAAAATTGCAGACCGCCGAAGAAGAAGACCTGGCCGGCATCAGAGAATAGCTCAAACAGGACAAACAGATCCAGTTGTTCACAACCTTGAGCCAGCGGTTCGATCTAGCGCTGGGAGTCGCTTTGCTTCGCAAGAATGGGCGGGACGGAATCCTGGTGCAAGGCCGGAGTCGCGGGGGCAGCGATTTCGATTTCCTACGGTTTCGTCTCGATCCCCATCGCCACATTGCCCGCGATGTTTGTCCCGAAAGAATGATGGAGCACCTTGATCCCGAGGAAATCGCCTGAAGGAAGTGATGCCAATGGCCCGAGATAGGAGCAAAAACCCGTTACCTGAGGAGGCTGACAGAGTACCTTACTATTTCTCTTTCATTTGGCGCGATTGGCGCCGCGATGCGGACGTCAAGAAGATGTCTCCGTCGGACAAGGGTATTTACTTGGAGCTTCTGATCGAGCAGTGGATGCTCGATGTGCTCCCTGGAGACCTGATCGAGCTCGGTCATATAACTCGGAGTCGGGTGGACGTGATGAAACAGTGGCTCATGAAATGGGGCCACAAAGTGCTCATTTGCGCAATTTGCGACGAGGCGATTAACGAGCAGGACATGCGCCGGATATGTGACGGAGATGTGGGAGAGGTGTCGGAGAAATGCGCAGGAGATGTGGCTGAGATGGAAGTTACATGTAAAAGACATGGAACTCAGCTGAAGAACCGAAGGCTCGAATTTCTCAGAAAAGATGTGAATTTTGGACTTGCGCCTGGCACAACCAAACCAAACCTAACCGAACCAAAGGTAACCGAACCTACTTTTCCCGCGCCTCGCGGCGCGACAGAAACAATGCCAAAACCCCTGCGTTCAGCATCTGCCCCCTCGGATGGAGAATTTCTCCAGCTCCCTCTCGAAAAGGCTCAAGCCTATGCTGATCCTCACTGCACCATTTGCCTCGGCGATGGCACCTATGGCAAGGGAACTCAGCTCTTGCGTTGCGATTGTTCGAGGTCACAGAGAGGTGGAGGTAGATGATTGGCTACCGCCAGCCGCCTGACCAGCAGCAGTTCAATGTCCGTGGCACATGGAGAAAACAATATGGAGATGGAGACGGAAATGGAAAATGCAAATATGGCCGAACTAATCGAGCAAGCGACAAGGAGGGTATTAGGCGCGTTCGGGCACAAGGTCAAGGGCTTGCTCCCGGAGATAGTAGATCCACCGGACGGCATGGACGTTCACATGGAGGGCGTTCTGATCCGGCCCGGCACGGAGGTGCCACTCGTAGTTATATCGGGCGTTCCCGCCGATACACTCATCACGCTCCAGACGATCTTCAACAGCGACGTGAAGCTGAACATTAAAGCTGCGTGCGCGGCCATGAGCTATGCTGCCATGTACAACGCCATGTTGCGCTGCCACGGCCCTTTGGTTCCTTGCGCCCCAGGCGCTCCGGCTCCGCCTTCCAAAGACCCGATGGCCTTTGAAATCGCGTCTGTGTACTTTCAGGAAATCTCGAACTACATCTTCCACAGCCGCGAGTTCACTAAGGCGGAGCGCGATGCCATCCAGATGTATACGGTCTAACCCGACAAGCTCAACCCGAGGGTAGATCACAGGATTAGAGCCGCACATTTACATCTGGCCGGAGATTGCAACTCACGGCATCCGCGTCGCGGATATCGGTCTCATAAAAGGCAATGGCGGCGTGGCGTTCATGCAGTCCGACCCTGGCGGCGCCATTGCCTGCTTTTTCGCTGAACGTCTCGCGCTGGAGTACGAAGACGGCGGAGATGACGAGGACGCGAAAAACGATATTGCTGATGCCGAGTCGAATCTGGCCCGCGTGCTCTTTGGCGAGTGAGGAGGCCAGGAAACACACCACGTGCGGCGCGCCCGCTAGGGCAACCCGCCACGGCTTCTTTCGCCTGGATGGTGGGCGAAGGCACAGGCATGGATCCGCCCATGCCGGCCGTTCGATCACGGCCGGTATGGAGGTCAAGAATTGGGGTTAAAAACCCAAATTCTGGCTCTGCTGAGCGAGAAAACTCAAGGTGGGTAAATCTGTGTTTCCCCACTTCAGCAAATGCGGACGGTGGCTGGAAATCAAAAGAGCGAGGGACGGGTCGATCCTCCAAGCAGGGATGTGTTCACGTTGGCAATCGCGTGTGTGCCCTCGGACCCACCCCACGCGAATGCAAGAGACACAGCTGGAAGGCCCCCGGCGCGCAAAGTAAGGCCTACGGAGAAGCTGTGGGCAAGATGGTTGAAATCGACGTCGTTGCGCGTGAGGGCGACTTTGCCTTGGTCGGCGGAGAAGGCGAAGCCGACGGGACCCCAAATGGAGTGCTCGAAGGCTTCGCGCAGAAGCAGGGCGTTGGGGGCGCGGGAACGGTAGTCGCTGTAGCTGGAGAGCCAGGGGTTGCCGTTTATGTCCGATCCGCCTAGGGTCGGCTCGAGGTAGAAGGGGACGACGCTGCCAGCCGAGGCGATGGACTCGGTAATGAACAGGCGCAGTTCAACTGAGCCTTCGCGGTTGCGCTGGATGGCAGAGCACTTGGTAGCGCCGAGCGAGGCAGCGCACTCGTCGGGGCCGTTAGTGGGGCTAGGGCCGTAGGACGCGGCGTTGTGGTAGAGCGGGATGGTGTGATCGAGGTTGAATGTGAAGCGGCGGAAGGAGTAGTGGCCGTCGGATGGGGCAACGTACTGCTGAAACTGCGCCAGGTAGTTCATTTGCAGGTGGTCGTTGAGGAGCGTGGGCTCAAAGCGGACGCCCTCGCCGAGTTGGGCGAAAGCCGGCTGGGTGGCCAGGCCAGGGGCTGTGGCTTCAGTGAAGACCTGCTCGATGGACGGGCTGGATTCAGAGTGGTTTCCGCGCAGGTCGACGAAGCGTCCGTTGATTTCGCCTAGAAGCGAAACGTTCAGGCTGTGCAGTACGGGAACAATCGTGTTGGCGCCGGCGATGGTTTCCGTCATGCCGAAGACGGAGGCGCTGCTCTGGAGCGAGTTGGGGCCGAGGCCGTAGAAGAAGAGCTGGTTGAGCGAGATGGACTGGGCGGTGAGATTGAAGATCGTGTAAGGGTGCACGCTGAGGTTGGAGTGCGCGGGCGGCCCGCCGGTGGTGGTGATGACTTTGATCTTCTCTATGGGCGTGTGGATGGCTTTGTAATAGAAGCCAGCGCGCCAACCAGAGCGCGGTGGCAACGGCCATGAGCGGCCAGCCTCTCCGGAACGCGCTTCCTGTCGGCCAACATCGCGGCCAGGGCCAGTTTGGGCGTGCGATCGGGATCAAACTCGTCACCCGGCCAGGCCCCGTAGAGATCAGAGACATGCCGATGGCTACAACGCTCTTTGAGCGTGGGCCATGCCCATTCTTTTAAGGTGCCGTCGGACTCCATCAGGTACAGCGGCATCTTGGCGTCCTACAGTTGCTTCATCTCACGGACCTGGTCCGACTCAAGGCCCACGTACTGAAGTCTCTATCGGGCCCTCATTCAAACGTGATTGTGTATTCACGGTGTGGTTCAAGGCGGACCTGCCAAACGCCCCCGGATTCAGAGCTGATGACGGCACGGCCAGCCGATTCAATTCTGCCGATGTGCTGACCGCACGGCGGCCGCAGGTTGAACTCGCCGGCAACGCCCGGGCGCAACGTGGCGGAGACCGCGAGCCCACCTTTCCAGGATGCGTCCACTTCGATGTCGCCGCGAGCCCGAAGTCCGTGAAAGCTGCCTTCCGGCCATGCCGACGGGAGCGCCGGCAATAACGCGATCACTCCAGAGTGGCTCTGCAAGAGCATCTGAGCGATGCCGGAAGCTCCGCCGAAGTTGGCGTCGATCTGGAAGAATCGACGGTTGGCGTTCAGTAAACTCTCGGACGAAGTCGAGAGGAGGTACTGGATGTGCTGATAGGCGTGGTCGCCATCCTCAAGCCTCGCCCAGAGGTTTGAGTACCATGCTGCGGGCCATCCACTCATGCCTGCGCCATTCTGCTCCCTGCGCTGGAGCGAAATGCGCGCGGCTTTGGCCAGTTCCGGCGTACCGCGCAGGCTAATCTCATCGGACGGAAACAGCGCGAACAGATGCGACACGTGACTCATCCCCGGAGTGGGTTCGTCGTAGTCTTCGCTCCATTCCTGTAACTGACCGTATTTTCCGATTTTGAGATCGGGGATACGCTTGAGCGCGTTTTCCAACTGTTCACGATAGCCAGGGTCGATTCTGAGGATTTCGGAGGCGCTGATGGTCGCATGGAAAAGTGCATAAACGATCTCGTAATCCATGGTGGCGCCGACGGTTTGCCGGCCTATGGTTCCATCCGCCATGCGATAACTGTTCTCCGGTGAATAGGACGGGTTTGTGACCAGATGCCCCCTGCCGTCATTGACGAGGAAATCGAGAAGAAACTGCGAAGCTTCCTTCATGATGGGGTACGCTTCGCGGCCGAGGAATGCGCGGTCCATACCATATTGGTAATGTTCCCAGAAATGGAGCGCCATCCAAGCACCACCCATCGGCCAGACGCCAACATAGCCGTAATCGACTGGCGCCGTATCGCCCCAGGCATCGAGGTTGTGGTGAAACACAAAGCCGCGCGCACCGTACATTTCCCTGGCAGTGCGGCGCCCACTATCGAGCGACGATTTGACCAGGTCAAAGAAAGGCAGGGTGGTTTCCGGGAGGTTGCCGACTTCGGCAGGCCAGTAATTCATTTCGATATTGATGTTGGTGGTGTACTTGCTGTCCCATGGCGGAGCCATGCTTTCGTTCCAAATGCCTTGCAAAGTGGCCGCCATCGTGCCGGGACGACTGCTTCCCATGAGCAAGTAGCGGCCAAATTGGAAGTACAGTGCAGCGAGTCCGGGGTCGTCTTGGCCTTGCCTGATGCGGGCCAAACGCTCGTCGATGGGAAGACTTTCAATTGAGGTCTCGTTGGTCGGAGGCGCCAGCTCCAGGTCAACGCGGCGGAAGAGCTTCTGGTGGTCCGCCAAGTGCCGGGCCTTGAGGGCGGAGTACGGCCTGGCAGCGCGAAGCAGGTACTGAGCGCAAATGGAAGCTGGATCGCCGCCGCGATAATTCGTCCCGGCGACCAGCAAAAGGGTGACTGCATTGGCGTTGGAAACAATCATATCGCTGCCGGAAACATCCACATGACCGCCTTCGTTCACAGTGCGCAAGACCGCGCGGAATTTCACGCCGGTCGGCTCGAGCTGGTCCTGTTCGGCTTTAAGCTTCTCGGGAGTTAGGCGCGGGGAGATCCAGAAGTTCGTGTGCGCAATCGCTTGCCCCTCCAAGATGACGCGGTCGGGCGCGGCTGTACTGGTTTGGCTATCTTGGGAACGAGTCAACGTTGCATAAAACGACAAACGGCCAGGCTTGTCGCAGGAGATGCGGACGACCAACACCTGGTCCGGCGCGGAAGCAAATACTTCGCGCGTGTAGGTCGCATCACCTATGCGATAGGTGATGCGTACGATTCCTGTCGCCAGGTCTAACTCGCGGCGATACTCAACGGCGTTGTCCTGACCGGCGAACTCGATGTTCAGGTCTCCCAACGGCTGATACGGAGGCTGGCGGTTGGGTATGCCTAGCATCTTCTTATCTTCCAACGCCTCCGCCTCGCCGGGTTTGCCCTCGAAGAGCAAGCGGCGGACCTCCGGCAAAGCCTTGAGCGCCTCAGGATTGACCCGATCGCGCTTCTTGCCATTCCAGATCGTATCTTCATTCAGTTGGATACGCTCTTTTGCGATGCCGCCAAATACCATCCCACCCAATCTGCCGTTCCCGATGGGCAGCGCGTCGCCCCATTTTTGGGCCGGGTGCTGATACCAGAGCACCGGATCGGCGGCCGAAAGCTGAGCTGGGGAAATGATGCTCAGGAAGAGAATTGAACCGAGGAAGAAATTGCGCACAAGGGGCGTTTCACAAGAAAAACGATGGCCGCGGATCAGAAAATCGTGTTGCATTTACCCTCCTTGGCTCCAGGCAGGACCAAACCATCAATTTTCTGATGGCTTATTTTGTCGCGGCGGACGTCTCTTTGCCAGCAGTGACTCCCCACTCGAACCAGCGCACAAAAAGCTCAGGATAATCTTCGTAATTATCGACGTTCTCCTTCGCGTCTGACGAGTCAACCAATGGTGCATGTGCGGCGTGATAAGTGGAGGGGATCAACGGCGAGAAGAAACCCGCAATATCCGTGTCCCAATACGGCATGCCTGAGGCCGTGAAATCCAATCCCGCTGGGATGGAGCGCTTCAACATATCCCAGGTTGACCGGATATCGCTCGACCAGAAGACGGTGCCATTTCGCTGCGCTCCAAGATAGGCCGCGCGGGCGAGGATCATTACCCGCCGGCTATCCCCGAAATCGCGCCGAAAACCGTCGTAAACCGAAGCTGTATGGAACAGGGGATAAACATTGTAATAACGAGTTCCCGAGCCAACGTCGCAATGAGCGCACAATGCCGGTTACCTCCGCATCGGCCTCGCAGCCGGCATGCGAGCTGACTCGACGCAAGGCGGACTGCTGCGCCCTTCGAAATGGCGCGCCCGCCGCCGTCACCGGCTCCCGACTCCCGTCGCCCTCTGTCTGCCGATCTCAGCTCAACGCGATTTTGAGCGCTGCTCCGTAGCTATTCGCAACCGGTAATCCGTAAGGCAGCTGCAGATGAAATGCATCGGCTTCCTGCGTCCACTTGACCGGCATATCGAAACCCAGCAAGGTTACATTCTGCACTTTGCCGGGATTGATTTTGCTTGAAAGTCCCAGGGAAGCGATCTGCGCATGCCACTCCGGCCAACCCATGAAGATGGCGTAGATTACATTGTTGGCCTTGTTGCGCGTGAAGCGAATGTCTTTGCTGCCCATCGCGCTGATGCTGCCGCCCTGAAAGGATCCGCTGGTGACTGAGTTCGGCCCTTCGCCGTAAACAGTCCACGGCCGAGTTTCGAAGATGGCCTCGCCGTTCACTTTCAGCCACGCGGCGATCTCATCAAGGACCGCAATCTCTTTGCTGTCGATAGTGCCGTCCGGCTTGCCGGGGATGTTGAGAATGAATGTTCCATTCTTGCTCGCCGTGTCGACGAGCCAGTGAATGGCGTCGCGCGGCGCCAGGTAGCCGCCAAATGCTCCAGGCCCCTCAAAAAGGCTGCGCCGATAATGCCACTCGCCGATGCAGGTTTCGGACTGCCACGCATAGGGCATGATGCCGCTGGTCAAGCCCCGCTCGTAATCGGCGACGACGGCCTTGACCAGCTTGTCAGGCACGTTCTTGATGTTCAGCACCGCTTCCATCTTGCCCCGCGTCTTCAAATTGTGGTTGTAGAAATATGCCCCCACGTTCATGCCGCCCCAGCCCAGCGGCAGCAGATCGTTATCGAAGTAAAGCAGGTCGGGATCGTGCTGATCGATCAGGTCCCGCGTGCGATCGTAGAAATTCTTGACGTACGAGGCATCAGGCAGCGCATCCGCGGGATGCTTCACGCTATAGAGCCGCTGCGGATCGAGCCCATCCCACCATTGTCCTTTTCTGTTGGCTTTTGTCATGCGCCCGTCATAGGGAACGCCTGCCAGCGGGCCCTTCTTGTCGGCGCCGTGCGAGGTCTGGAACCACCACCAGTTGCGCGCCTGGTGCACCGTCACGCCGAACCGCAGCCCTTGTTTGCGTGCCGCGGCCGCCCATTCCCCAACCACATCGCGATGCGGCCCATGATTCAATGCGTTCCACGGTTGATGTTTTGAGCCCCACGCATCAAACCCGTCGTGGTGGTTGGCGAGCGAGATAAACAGCCGCGCACCCGCGTCCTTGTACCTTTGAATCAAGGCCTCAGGTTCCCAGTTGAGCAGCGTCCACTGCGCACACAGGTCCTTGTAACCAAATTCAGATGGATGACCGTAGTGTTGGTTCTGGAAATCGTAGTCGGGGGAGCCTTCGGTATACATCAAGCGCGCGTACCAATCACCATCCTCCGGCACACACTGCGGGCTCCAATGTGCCCAAATCCCGAACTTGGCGTCGCGGTACCACTCCGGCGCGTCGTATGTGAGCAACGAATCCCAATTTGCCTGGTATGGGCCGTCGCCACTGAGCCCAGCGATCGGCGCCGTCATGGGGACGCCGTCCCACGATCCGCCGGGCAACTCGGCGGGCTTACCCCAGTCCGTCGGGGCCCACGAAGAGTCGTCGAGTCTCGTCTCGACAATCTTGCCGTCGACGAGAGCATAGAAGACGCGGTCCTTCTCGGGAGTGGCGCAGAATTCTTCGTACGTCTGGTGAAGTGTGTTGAAGCCGGCCGGCGCACTCAAACCTGCCTGAGCTTTTACGCGAATGGCACGAGCCGCGGCAACTGCCGCCATCAACTTGCAGAAATCTCTTCGTAACATCTCTTAACGCTCCCTTTGGCCTTTGATTTGGCCGCCGAATGTGGATGATTCCAGAAAAACGTTTCTTACGACGTCGCTTCTTTATGACGGCTCCGACGATCTGCTCCACATAAAAACGCTTCTTCTTCGGCAAAATCCTCAGCCCTCTCCGGGCTCAATTCTGGTCGAAGACTAACATTTACCGCGGTTCAAAATACCCGGGGCCGATCACGACTCTCTATCCTTATCCCAACGCTTCGCCCACCTTCGCCTCTGCGAACAGCCAGGCATACAGAGCAACACCGATATAACAAACAACTGGAACAAGGTAGGCAGCCTGCAGCGGAAGCATCCCCATCAACTTCGTAAGCGCAGCGCCGCCCAATATTGCCATTACCAGGAATGAACCGGCCGTTTTCGTCTTCTCGCCCATGCCCTTCAAGCCAAGCGCAAAGATGGTCGGGAACATGATCGACATGAACAGGCTCGTCGTAAGCAGGCAGCCCACTCCAATCCAGCTCGGGTGGATCACGGCAACCAGACACAAGCCGACGTTGATCACGGAATAGACCACCAACATCAGCCGCGCGTGGAAGTGCCTCATGAGCCACGCCGAGCTGAATCGGCCCACCGCGAACGCCGCCAATGTGCCTGTCAGCATGTAGCCCGCTGCTTTGTCGCCAACACCCGTGGCCGATTCCACATAGGCAATAAAGTAACTCCATGTGCCCACCTGCGCGCCCACGTAGAGAAACTGCGCCAGCACCGCAAAGACAAAGTGCGGCTGCCAGAGTTGTACGTGCATCCCGCCTGAAGACGAGCTCTCCGAAACATCTTCGCTTCCCAGGTCAGGAAACCTGGTCATCAAGACCAGTAAGGCCCAGACAAACGCGATGCAGCCCAGGACCAAATAGGGCGTGACCACGCGCAGCGTCTCGGAATGCAAATATGCCTGATAGGTTCCAGCAGCCTGCATGGCTGCCGCCTGCGGATCGCTCAGCTTTACACCGGAGAAGATAAAGACCGTACCTATCAGGCCTGCGCTGATCGAACCCAGCGGATTGAACGCCTGCGAAAGATTCAGCCGCCGCTCGCTCGACCCCGCCGGCCCCAGTTGCGCAATGAATGAATTCGACCCTGTCTCAAGAAATGACAATCCGCTGGCAATCACAAATTGCGCCACAAGAAAGAACCAATAAAGCCCCGCCTGCGCCGCGGGATAAAACAAGAGGCATCCGCTGCCCAGCAGGCATAACCCGGTCACGATGCCCATTTTGTAGCCGAACCGCCGCATCAACTGGCCTGCCGGAATCGCCAGCAAGAAGTAGCCCAGGTAAAACCAGATCTGCACTCCCGCCGCGCTCGACCGGTTAATATCGAACGACTTCATGAATTGCCGGATCAGAATGTCGTTCAAATTGTTCGGAATCGCCCACAGAAAGAACAGCACCGTGACCACGAGGAACGGCAACAGCCGCCCTGCAGGAATCAACTGCGCTTCAATATCTTCATTGCTCTGCGAGGGAGCGTTTCCCTGCGCGATCGGTCCGCCGGAGATGTTCAAGATGAGCTCTTCCTCCTGGAACGAGAGATGCAACGAGACACGGTTGCCATGCTCCCTCTATGCCAACTCGGCCTTCAGTGCGATGTCGAGCAAACGAATTGAATTCCGCACCACTCCAGCCTTAACGAACCTTACTCTCTGTGGCGGAAGCAGCCATCGCTCGCCGTAAACGCTTTTCCGCCTCGCTGCCCCAATAGCCGCAGTCAAGCTCGAGAAAAATTGTTGTGTACGGAATAGACAATTCCGTCTTGATGATGAGGACGCGGAAGACCAGCGCCGCCTGGTCGAGCTTGGCGATAATCTGCTCGTGAGGCAGGGTGATCGTCTCCGCAGACTTGAACATCTCCATGACTTGTGCGCGATAGCGCGATACGCCCGGAGCATCGGCCTCCGCGACGAAGTGCAATTCCTGGTCCAGATAGATGTTGGCGCGAACATGTTTGGCGGCTGCAATGGCGTCCAGGACGGTGCGAGCTGCTTCGATCTGGCTGGCGCCGGCAACGATCGTCTCAATGCCAGGCCTGGCCTGCGCCGGATAGGCCGAATCCGCGATCACGATCCAATTGCGGTGGCCAAAGAGCGGCAAAAACGCCTTCAAGTGGCCTTTCCAGTCGGGTTTCGTGTTGCCCGGAATGACGGTCATTGCTTCTATCCTCGATTCCGATTCATTTCAATTCTTCATCCGCGCAAACGGCGACTTTGCCGCATTTCCCTGAAGCCATCAGCGCATAAGCTTCGCTGGCGCGCTCCAGCGGAAACCTGTGCGTGATGATTTCAGCTGGATGCAGCTTCCAGCGCACGAGCCGCTCCACAAGCTCTTCCATCAGCCAGGTGGATGTAACCCATGAGCCGTAGAGCGTCTTTTGGTCATGAATCATGTCGGGAGAGGGATTGAACTCGACGCGCCCGCCTTCGCCGAGAAAAACAATCCGGCCCCACTTGCGGGTGGCGCGAATCGCGGTGGCTCGCGCGGCGTCGTTTGCCGAGCAGTCGACGGCACGCTCCACGCCCATGCCTCCAGTAAGACGCTTGACTTCGGCGGCATTATCGGGTCCTGATGCGAGAACGGCGTCGCAGAGGCCGAGATCGAGCGCGATCTTCATTCGCTCGGGTACCACATCGATGCCGATGATCTTTTGCGCGCCGAGCTTGCGGCAAAGCGCGCCGGTGGCCAGTCCTACCGGGCCCAGGCCGGTGATGAGGACTGCATGATTGCCGTTGATGCCGATCTTCTCCAGGCCCTCGTACACAGTGCCGAATCCGCACGCAACCTGCGCGCCATCGCCGTAAGAGAGATCATCGGGCAGGGCGATAAGGTCTTTCTCCTCTGCCACCATGTACTCGGCCATGCCACCGTCGCGCTGCCAGCCGTAGGCGCGGCGATATTTTTCACTGGTGCAGGAGATCATGTAGCCGCGCCGGCAGTCGTTGCACACGCCGCATCCCGAGATGTGATAAACAATCACGCGGTCGCCGGATTTGAAACGCCGGCAGCCAGGGCCGGTCGAGAGGATCTGGCCCGAAGGCTCGTGCCCGGCAATCACGCCCTGGTATCCTTCGGGGCCTTTGCCGAGATGCTCGTGATAGATGCAGCGAATGTCGGAGCCGCAGATCGTCGA
>JBEKKI010000063.1:0-26276 GCA_050010795.1 Occallatibacter sp. | reverse complement strand
CCGACAAGACCCCCGTCACCGGCACGGTCGTCAGCCGCGTCAAGGGCGGCCTGACTGTCGACATAGGCATGAAGGCCTTTCTGCCCGGCTCACAGCTCGAGATCCGCCCCGTTCGCAACCTCGACACCTACCTCGGCCAGCAGATCGAAGTCCGCGTCATCAAGCTCAACAAGAAGCGCGGCAACGTGGTGGTCAGCCGCAAGGAGCTTCTTGAGGAAGATCAGAACGCCAAGCGTTCCGCCACCATGGAGCATCTCGCCGAGGACGGGGTTCTGACCGGCACCGTCAAGAACCTGACTGACTACGGCGCGTTCGTCGACCTCGGCGGCATCGACGGCCTGCTGCACATCACCGATATGAGCTGGGGCCGCCTCACTCATCCGCGCGACCTGGTCAACGTCGGCGACGAGATTCAGGTCAAGGTTCTCAAGTTCGACAAGGAAAAGCAGCGCGTTTCGCTCGGCTTCAAGCAACTGACGCCCGACCCGTGGCTCGACGCCACAGAGCGATATCCCGTCGGCGCCAAGGTGCATGGCCGCGTCCTTTCCGTTACCGACTACGGCGCGTTCGTCGAACTCGAGCAGGGCATCGAGGGCCTGGTTCACCTCTCTGAGATGACCTGGTCCAAGCGCCTCAAGCATCCCTCCAAGCTCGTCAAGCCCGGCGACGAGGTCGACACCGTCGTTCTCAGCGTCAACCCCGGCGACCGCCGCATCTCGCTCGGCATGAAGCAGCTCCTGGAGAACCCGTGGGAGAGCCTGAGCGACAAGTACCCGATCGGCGCCATCGTCGAAGGCCGCGTACGCAACCTCACTGACTTCGGCGCTTTCGTCGAAATCGAAGACGGCATCGACGGCCTGGTCCACGTCTCCAACCTGAGCTGGACCAAGCGCGTCAAGCACCCTTCAGAAGTTGTGAAGAAGGGCGAAAAAGTGAAGGCCGTTGTTCTGGGCGTGGAGCCGCAGAACCGCCGCCTATCCCTCGGCATCAAGCAGCTGCAGCCCGACGTCTGGGAGAGCTTCTTCGCCACCCATCGCGTGGGCGATGTTGTTCACGGCAAGATTCTTCGCACCGCACAGTTCGGCGCTTTTGTCGAAATCGCCGAAGGTGTCGAGGGTCTCTGCCACATCTCCGAGGCCGGCGATCCGGTCGACGGCCACTCCCCGCTGGAGCAGGGCCTGGAGAACGACTTTAAGATCATCAAGATCAACGTCGAGGAGAAGAAGGTCGGCCTGAGCCTGCGCGCTGTGACCAGCCACGAGCCCAGCCGCTCTTCGGGTGAAGGCTCAAAGCAGGAGCAGCCGCACAAGCACCCCGTCTCCAGCTCCACCACTACGCTCGGCGACCTGGTGAACTGGCGCAAGGGCGAGCGGTAAATAACCCTTCGACGTACGCATCAACTTCGCGGCCACCCTTCGGGGTGGCCGTTCTCTATCAGTGATGAATGATTCCCAGATAGAAGCGTTCGGTCCGGCTCAATTCCCGGTCGGAATAATCCCCGCATTCTCGACCATCAGGATCGTTGTCCGCTTCGGCGCGCGCGTGCGGTGAACCACCGTCTTCGGGACAACGAGTCCCTGCCCCGGCTTCAACGATACGGTCCGGCCTTCGAGATCGATCAGCAACTCGCCGTCGACCACATAGAAGAATTCGTCGTCCTCATCGTGCTTATGCCAGTGATACTCGCCCTCGATGGCGGCCATCCGTACGACAGAGTCGTTCACCTTGCAGAGCGTCTGATTGAACCACTTGTAGTCGTTCGCGCCGGGAACGGCGTGCACATCGATCAGCTCGAGCGGCTTGTATAGGATGTTGAGTCGAGTCTCGTAGGGGAAAGCAGCACCCTCAGCCATGGCGAAGACCTCGAGCAGAAAATAACAGGGCATCCGGACAGCCGCGACGCAACCCCGGATTCCTCAACGCGCCGCTGAAAGCTGAGAGCTGCCGGCTGAAAGCTGCCACCCGTAGTACACTTCTCATCAATCAATCGAGGTTCTCATGTCCTATCCGCAGCGCTCCATTCCCGCCGCTGTCACCCTCTTCTTCGTCGCGCCCCTGGTCGCGGAATACCTCCTTGGCGATTTTCCGGTCACCTTTCTTTCGCCTCTCATCATGCTCGCGCCCTTGTACGGCGGCGGCGCGCTTCTCATCCGCGAGCTCGCCCGCCGTTCCGGCCGCGGCTGGCCCACCATCCTCCTCCTCGGCGTCGCCTACGCAATCATCGAGGAGGCCTTCGCCGGACAGACTCTCTTCAACCCCGATATCTTCGGGATGCACATGCACCTCCTCTCCCACGCCTGGATTCCGGCTCTCGGCATCGGCGCCTGGTGGACCCTTTTCATGCTCAACGTCCACCCCTTCTGGAGCATCGGCGTTTCCATCGCACTTGTCGACGGCCTGTTCCCCTACCGCACCCGCGCGCCCTGGCTGGGCAAAGCCGGCCTCTCAGTCGCCGCCGCTCTCTACGCCGCCGGGGTCATTGCAAACACCGCCTACTCGTTGCATCACGATCCCTTCCGCGCCTCGCACGCGCAGTTTCTCGTGTCCGCCCTCTTCGTCGTCGTCTTCGCCGTGGCCGCCTTTTTGCTCCCCGCGTCCGCCACGCCCCCGGCGTCCGATTCGACCCGCAATCCCAGTCCCGTGCCTTCTCCATGGATCACCGGCGGCGCCGCATTCCTTCTCGGCGCAGCCGTTATGCTCTCGCCGATTCTATGGAAATGGAACTGGGGCGCCGTTGCATGGATCCTCGTCGCAGATCTTGTCTTTCTGCTTTTCCTCTGGGAGTTCTCGCGCCGCGACGCATGGACGCCCCTGCACACGTTCAGCGTCGGCGCGGGTGGAGCGCTCGTATACGGCGTGCATGCCTTCATTGGGAAGCCGGTTGTCCCCAGCCCCAAGTGGGCCGTCCTGGCCAGCCATGTGCTGCTTCTGGTCCTTGCGCTCGCCGTCATCTGCGTCGGGGCCCGACGCACCAGCACGGCGCTCGCGACGGCTCCCGCCGAGCCCCTCTAGCCCCTGAGCGCCTCGGTCCCGGGGCCTGATCTGTGCGCGGCGGAACGATTCGTGCGTCTCTGCATCTCTTTCAGCACCAGCACGATCCCCAGCGCGGCCAGCACGCTGATCAGCGCAAAGAGGAACACGCTCGCATAGCCGAAGAATCCGATGATCGCACCCGCGATGGGACCCACCAAGAAGAACGACACGTCGGCAAAAGCAGTGTAGACACCAAGTGCTGTCCCGCGATTGAACTCCGGCACCCGCTTCACCGCCTCCACCCCGATGGCGGGAAACACGAGTGAGAAGCCCAATCCACTTACTGCCGCACCCACCAGCGCCATCCAGGGCGCCACGGCCTGCCACAACAGCAGCATCCCCAGGCTGTTGCAGACGAGCGAAACGATGGCCACCGGGAATCCGCCAAAATGCGAAATGCTTCTGATGAACAGCACGCGTACCGCGATAAACCCGACGCCAAAGGCCGTGAGGCAAAGCGCCGCTCCGCCCCAGTGCTGGCTGGCATAATACAGCGTGACAAACGTGGCCAGAACGCTGTAGCTGACGCCGCCCAGCGCGAGACCCATGCCGTGCGGCGCCACGCGGCCCAGCACGTGCGCAAACGGCATGTGGTCGCCCGGCTCAACCGTCACCGGATCCTTGCGCCATGCCATGGCGAAACTCGCCGCGCAAATGAGAATCGTCAAGAACCCGATCGACGCCAGGCCCCACTGCTGATCCAGAATCACCCCGAGCGGCGCGGCCAGCGCCATACCGCCGTAGGTGCTGATGCCGTTCATCCCGATCACCTTCGCGGTGTGCTCCTGGCCGGCACTGGTAATGCCCCACAGTGTCGATCCCGTCGAACCCAGGCTTTCGCCTACACCCAGCACCAGGCGGCTGGCGATCAAAACTGCAAAGCTCAACCAGTGCACCGCGTGCAAGGCCGCCGCGCCCACCAGGAACGCCCCGCTGGCTGCGCAGCAGGCCATGCCCCACAGCACCGAGACCTTCGCTCCCATGCGATCGGAAATGCGCCCCGCCCACGGACGGCTCAAGAGCGTCGCAATGTACTGGATGCTGACCGCAAGCCCTGCCAGCATTGCGCTGTAGCCCATGCGGAGGTGCACGAACGGCGGCAAAACCGCCAGCGGCAAGCCTATGGAAACATAACAGATAAATGTGAAGTAAACGTAACCAGCGATATGCCACGTCCGGCTCCGTGCGGTAGACCGGACAGAAACCGGAACATAAGCAGTCGAAGACGACATATCGGCGAAAGTGAGCTAGTGAAGGACTGTTCCCATCCAGTATACCGGAGAATCGCTTTACCACCGTCCTGGCGGTATTTGAATTGGAATCGTGCCGTTGCCCGACAACCTCTACTGCCCGGATTTCATTGCCCACAAAATCCCGTTCTTAATGATCCCGTAGAGCAATGGATTTCCGTAGTCTTCCTTATTGTGGCCAAGCGCTACGTAGAACTCGCGTCCGCCATCGAATTCGTGGTACCACGCCAGTGGCAGGTCGATGGGGAACTTGGCGGCATCGATCGTCATCGGTTCAAGGGTTTCCAGCTTTGTCCTGTCCGTCACCAGAACCGGATGAATGTCGGAGTTAAGGTGGTCGAGAAAGTAGCACTCGTCGGTCCATTTAAATTGCGCGGGCAAACCTTTCACCGCCGGGAACTCGGGATCGATGACCCGAACGATAAACGGCTGTTGGCGCGGATGGGCTGCGAATTTCCCTCCCAGCACCGACCAAAAGTAGGGCCAATCTCGCTCAGAGCCTGACGCCGAGTGGATTCCTACGAATCCGCCACCGGCTTCGATATAGTGCTTAAATGCATCGCGCTGCGCATCGTTGCTGAATGCCTGGTTGTTGCTGTTCGAAAACACCAGTGCAGCGTACTGGCGCAGGTTGCTGTCTGTGAAGGCGTCGGGATTATCAGAGGCATCGACAATAAACCCGGCTTCCGTACCCATTTTTCTGATCGCCGCCACACTGGCCGCGATATTGTCATGCACGTAACCTTTCCCGTCGGGCGTGTAGTTACGCGTATAGACAAGAATTCGGGACTGCGGAGCGGTCTGCGCAAACAGGGACGAAGGCAGTCCCTGCACCCCGAAAAAGCCCACCGCGAGACATGCGCTTAGTATGATTCGCATTGCGACGCTCCTAATTTCTCCTTGGCTCAAGCGCGCTTCAAGCCTAACGCGCCGGCCCTGACCTCGGCGAGTCGCCCCAAAGTGGGGAAATCAATACACTGGACCTATGGCGGGTTTTTTCATCGAGAACTTCGGCTGCCGCGCGGCACGCGCCGATGGCGAGGCGGTGGGTGCACGCCTGCGTTTGGCCGGACTAAGGGAAGAAACCGTGCGCGAAGCTGCTGTCGTCGTAGTCAACACGTGCAGCGTCACTGCTGAGGCGGATCGCGCGGCGCGAGCATTCATCCGCAGAGCGCGCCGAAAGAACCCCGGCGCAAGGATCGTCATCACTGGTTGTTATGCGCAGCGTGCGCCCCACGAGCTTGCAGCCATGGCCGGTGTCGCCGCTGTGGTTGGAAACAGCTACAAGGCCTTCGCGCCCGAAATTATCCTCTCGCTTGCGGGCGGAGCCACTCACTCCGCGCCAGCCGCACCCTTGCTTGTTCCCGTGAACTCGCTTTTGCCTGCCGGCACCCCGCGAGCCGCGCCCGCGCGGGCGTCAATCTGGGCTGACGACCGCTTCGCCCACTCTTTCCTCGAGGATGCGCCCCTGATGCCCGGCGCGCAAACACGCCCCAACCTCAAAATCCAGGAGGGCTGCGCCAATCGCTGCACCTTCTGCATCATCCCCTTCACTCGCGGCCTGTCAAGAAGCCTGCCTGCGGCAAGGGTGGTGCGCCAGGTCGCATCGTTCGTCGCTTCAGGCGGCAAAGAACTCGTCCTCTCCGGCATCAACCTGGGCCGTTGGGGCCGCGATTTTTCTTCTGGCCTCAGACAAGAGTCGCTTGCAGGGTTGGTCCGCTTGATTCTTGAGCAAACCGCTTTGCCCCGTCTCCGCCTCAGCTCCATCGAGCCCATGGACTGGGATGACGAGCTGATTTCGCTTCTATGCGAACATGGTGGCCGCCGCCTGGCCCGCCATGCCCACTTGCCACTGCAGTCAGGGTCTGATGCCGTGCTGCGCCGCATGCATCGCCGCTACCGCCCATGGCACTACGCAGGCAAGGTTTCCGCGCTCCAGCGCGCCGCCGGTTCCGATCTCACCCTCGGCGCCGACGTGATGGCCGGCTTCCCCGGCGAAACCGATCGCGAGTTTGAGGAGACGCTCGCTTTCGTCGGCGCCCTGCCCTTCGGCTACCTCCACTTGTTTCCTTTCTCGCCACGCCCGGGCACTCCCGGCTGGGCATTGCATGCCGCATCGCCCGTACCGGCCGCCGTCGTGGAAGAGCGCATGTCCGCCCTCCGCGTTCTCGCCGCCGAAAAGACCCATGCGCACCGCACCCGGTTCGCCGGCCGCACCCTCCCCGCCATCACTCTCCACACGCCCGATTCATTTGCTGCCCGAGGGCGCACTGCCGCGCTCACTGACAACTTTCTCCCCGTCGAGCTTGGCGGCCATCTTGCCGCGAATCAACTGCTCGACATCCACGTCACAGAGATCGATGCCAACGCCACGATAGCGTGTCGCAAAGCCGATCCGAATGACTCCTAACCTCTTTCTTCACAAAGCCAACCCAATGCTATACTCAGTTTGCGTTCGTGCTGACGCGGCCCATGGAGCAGCTTGCTCCGGCTCGCCCGGCACGCCTTCGGAGGAGCGCCATCGCATTCGATAAACGTTCGGCCAAGTCCTTTATCCGCATCAACGATCGGATTCGTGCCCGCGAAATCCGCGTCATCGACGAAAACGGCGAACAACTCGGCATCCTCCAGCCCTTCGAGGCGCTGCGTATCGCGCGCGAGCGTGGCCTCGACCTCGTTGAAGTCTCACCCAGCGCTGTCCCGCCGGTTTGCCGCATTCAGGACTATGGCCGCTTCCTCTACGAGAAGGAAAAGAGCGAACGCGCCGCACGCAAGCGCCAGAAGGTCATCACAGTAAAGGAAGTCAAGTTCTCGGTCACTGTCGACGAGCACGATTACCAAACCAAAAAGAATCAGGCCGTCCGCTTCCTCTCAGAGGGCGACAAGGTAAAGGCGAGCCTGCGCTTCCGAGGCCGCCAGATGGCGCATCGCGAGCTCGGCTACAAGATCATCAATCGCCTCATTCAGGACATTGGCGAGGCCGGCGTGGTTGAGTTCATGCCGCGCATGGAAGGCACAATCCTGCACGCCATTTTGGCCCCGGCGCGCAAGGAAGCAGCCAAGTCAAGACCCGCACCAACCGCGCAGGCCTAGAGCAGTTTTCCAGTTCGTCTTTGGCATTTCAGGCGCCGTTCAAGGTGGCTTTTGCTTCCACCCCACAAACGAGGACCTGCCTGCGGGGACCCCGGCTCAGCCACTCGACAATTGCGGCTTCGCCCTGCAGGAAACCCTTAGTTTCTTCATTACGCAACTGATTTACCCGCATTCGACGCCGACCCGATGTCGAAGAGTTCATTGGGCCAGTTCCACGATCTTTGCAGTCTGGGGGTTCAAGTTTGGCTGAATCATGACTAAGAACACCGAATAATTACATTTACGTAAACTTTGGTACGAAGATCAACGTCTACGTACTGTATAAAGTTCGCTCAAATTCGATTCCGAGCCCTGCTCGGCTGTCTTTGGGGCGAACCGTCCATTGCCATCGGGAGTCGCTTACAGGCCGCATGAAGACGCTACATGTTTTCTCTTTCGCCTTAATTCTTCTGGGCGCGATCCTTTTGTGCGAGCGCCCTGCCTATGCCTACGCCGATCCTGGCACTGGCCTGCTGGCCGTACAGGCTGCTGGATCAGTTCTTGTAGCCACCGGATGGTATTTGCGCCGGAAAATCCACGCACTCTTCCATTCCGATGTTGCAGCCAAACGCGAGCCAGAAAAGCGGCCCTGCAGCGTGGATGGCGAGGATTCGCCAAATCCGTGACCGGGTCGCCCGAGCAACCCCCATGCGACTCGATTCGCTCCTGGAAAGACAGTGAACTGGAGTTGACCTTTCGCGATCCCGCGGGCCAGCTTCGCCTGACCGCCGATTGCGCCCTGCGGCAAATTGATCCCTCGGCCGTGGAAGAGACGCAAGCATTTCTGGCGTCTCCTCTGCGAACAGCTCTTGAGCAAAGCGGTGATCTGATTTCAAGCAGGATCACAGGGCCTGGCGACCATGCGTGTATCTCTCCCGGCGAGCTCTGGCTTGAACATCCGCGCATCAATCCCATCAGCTACCCATGGGAGTGGACGACGGCTCAGTGGTGCGCCGCCGCCGAACTCACCCTGCGTGTCGCCGCCCAGGCGATCGAAGCCGGCTGGACACTGAAAGACGCGACGCCACTCAACATTCTTTTCTCGGGTTCCCGCCCAGTCCTCGTCGACGTCCTCTCGTTTGAGCGCCGCGATCCGCACTCCAGCGTCTGGCTGGCTTACGGGCAGTTTGTGCGCACTTTTCTACTGCCGCTCGTCGCGGCAAAGTATTTGAGCTGGCCGCTCCAGGCAACGATATTCGTGCGTGACGGTTATGAGCCGCGCCAGGTTTACGAGGCGCTGCCGCGCTGGCGGCGGCTGCATCCCGATCTTCTCGACGTGGTCACGCTGGCCACGCTCTTTGAGCGCCGGGGCAAAAGGGAAAGCGGCGCAAGAAAGAGCCGGTCAAAAACCGATCCGTCCCTGGCGACACACGTTCTTTTGAAGCGTATCGCCCGGCTGCGCAAGCAGATTCTCCATGCTGCAGGAAAACGCGGCAGCAGCCAATGGAGCCAATACGAACAATCCGCGCGCCACTATCAATCGGCTGACGTGGAAGAGAAGCAGCAGTTTGTCCGGCGCGCGCTATCCAGCTGCTCTCCGAAGCGCGTCCTCGACATTGGTGCGAACACAGGCACGTACTCGATGATGGCGGCCGATGCCGGCGCGAACGTGGTCGCCATCGACAGCGACTCCGCGGCTCTCGAAGAGCTGTGGCGAACCGCCGCAGGGCAAGACAGGAACATTACGGCATTGGTTTCAAATATCGCGCGGCCTACACCCGCGGCCGGCTGGCGCAATCGCGAACACCTCTCCCTGCTCGACCGCCTCACTGGTGAAATTGACATGGTTCTCATGCTCGCTGTCATTCATCATCTGATCCTCAGGGAGCAGTTGCCGCTGGCGCACATCGCCGGTTTGTGCGCAAGCCTCACGAAGCGCTGGCTTCTGCTGGAATGGGTCCCACCCTCTGACCCCATGTTCCAGGAGTGGCTGCGCGGGCGCGACGATCTCTACGGCCATTTGACCGAGGAAGATCTCACGCGCGCTTTCGCGCAGTCCTTTGCTGTTGCCGATCGCACTGAGCTTGGCAATGGCCGGATTCTGTTGCTCTTCAAGCGAGTATAGTATTCTGGCGCAGCAACAGCCACCGCGAAAACTTCGTATCCCTACGCTGACCCGGCATGATCAAACGAATCTCCCAAGCTTGGGGCTTTGCCGCCATTCTGCTTTTGCCAGGCTATGTCGACCTGACCTCCTCGCTGGGAGACGAGCGAATGCACGTCTCCTGGCCGCTCACCCACATGGCTCTGGCGCAGATCGTCGATATGGCGATTGTGGCACTCATCTTTGCGGGATTGATGGCCATCCTTCGCAAGCTGAAAAGCTGGGCACGGATTCGGTGGTTCGTCCTGGCCCTCCTCCCGATTTACCTGCTTCTCTGCAGTCTGAGAATCTTCCCGTTCCGCGTCCCGTACACAGCTTTAACCGCAGCGAGTGTCGCCTGGATAGCCGCGCTCGCGCTGCTTGTTTTTCGCGCCCCATCGATCGCGTCGAAGTTCTACGGACTCGCAAGCGCCGTGCTTACCGGTGCTGCTGTCTTTGGCCTCGTCATGACTGTGCAGCTGGTTCGCGCCGCCCTATGGCGTCCGGGTCCTCAGGCTTTTGCGACCTCCATCCCAGCCCAACCCGCAACCAGACCGCGTCTGGTTTGGATTGTCTTCGACGAACTTGCCTATAAGCCAACCTTTGAAGCGCGTGATCCCTCGCTCGATCTTCCGAACTTCGATCGTCTCCGCCGCCAAAGTGCGCTTTACACCGATGTGACGCCGATCGGCTACCACACGAACCTTGTTGTGCCGGGTTTGCTCACGGGCCACCTGGTCACAAGCGCTACCTTCACTTCGGATAACCAATACCTCATCCGCACTCCCGATTCCACCCATTGGCAGCCATTCGACGTGAGCGCATCGATCTTCGGTTTGGCGAAGCAGCGCGGAGTGACTTCATCGATTGTCGGGTGGTATCTGGCTTATTGCCCAATCTTTGCCGGCACGGCCACAGAGTGCTATTGGAGCAACGACGATACAGAAGACGGCGCCCCACCGTCGCTCGACGCCAGCTTTGCTGAGGAGGTTTGGTACCCATTACGCATCGTGGCCGAACAACTGCTTGCACCGAGAGTAGCTGTGGCAGATGTCGTGCTCTGGGAATCGCAGAGCCACATGGCCACAGTGAAGGACCTGAGCCAGCACGCTCTCGCAACGCTCGCCGACAGTCAGGCGGATATCATCTACCTGCACCTTCCCGCGCCGCATCCGCCCAACTTTTGGGACCGCCACACCCATACCTTTGCCGTAGGCGGTTCGTACATCGATTCGTTGGATTATTCTGACGCGCTCCTGGGCCAGATGCTCGACATCCTTGAGGCGCAGCCCCGCTGGAAGGAGACAAGCCTGGTCGTCCAGGGAGATCATTCATGGCGCACGCGCTTGTGGCGCACAACTCCCGGATGGAGCGCAGGAGATGAGAGATTTTCGCATGGAGGCGAGTGGGATCCGCGGCCGCTAATGATCATCCACTCGGCAGGACAAACTGAGGCGGAAACGGTTACGGCCCCCACGAGTCTGATGCTCGTGCACGACTTTGCGCTTTCTCAAATCGAGACGATTTCCCGATAGGACCAGCGCCAAAGCAGAATCGCGAGCGATCCTGAATTACCTGGGCAGCGCCATTGTTCCAGCAATATGTAGAGTCGCAGGCGGTGCTCCCGCGGCAGGCTGCCCGCCCCCTACGAATATCGAATAGTCGCCCGGCACGACGGCGCGGTTCCCTTTCTCGTCCACCTCGCTGAGTTGGCGCGCGTCGAGCGTGAACCGAACTTGCCGCGTCTCTCCCGCGCGAAGATGAATTCTCTTGAAGCCCTCGAGTTCGAGATGCGGCGTAACGGACGTCTGCGTAGGCGTAATGTAAAGCTCGGCCACTTCGTCTCCGTCTCTTTTGCTCGTGTTGCTGACTTCCACCGTCAGTGTCACGTGCGCTCCGGCTTGAATCGAAGAGCCACTCAAATGCGCCGGACCAAAACTGAATTGCGAATAGCTCAAGCCATATCCAAACGGATAGAGCACCCGTCCTCTGAAGTAGCGGTAGGTCCTGTTCTTCATCGAGTAGTCAGTAAACGCGGGCAGATCGCCGGTCGCTGCATAGAACGTGACAGGCAGGCGTCCCGCGGGATTGTTTTTCCCCGTCAAAGTCTCCGCGATCGCATCGCCGCCTTCCTCGCCTGGATACCACGCCTCGAGCAGCGCATCCGCATGTTCCCTGGCCCACGGCACCGCCAGTGCGCCACCTGAAGTAAGCACGACAATCAGCGGTTTGCCGGTCGCGCCAAGCGCATCCAGCAAGTGCTCCTGCTGCTCGGGCAGCTCGATCTGCGTGCGGTCGCCGCCGTCAAATCCGTCGACGTGGACATTCATCTCTTCGCCTTCAAGGTTCGGAGAAAGCCCCACAAAGGCGACAATGGCATCGGACTTCGCGGCGGCGTCGATCGCCGGGCCGAGAAGGCTGTTTGCCGGCGGCTCCCAATTGAGATCGACGATGCGATCATCGGGCAGATGCACATACTCCACGCGAATCGAATGTGGCTTCGTATCGGCAAAACTCAAGCGCGCTTCGGCTGGGCCGCCGTGGCTATCCATCGTCAGCACGAGCTTCCCGTCCACGTAAAGCCTCACGCGATCCGGCATCTTCTCCGCACGGCCTTGCGTGCCGCCCGTTTCGCCGGTCATGGCGAGCGCATTGACCGGCCGCGGGCCGCGCACGCTCAGCACATACTTTCCGGCAGCCGGCGGCAACAGTTCGCCGGTCCATCGAACCGCAAACGACTTGCCGGGAAAATCTGCCACGGGCGTCACGCGATTCCAGTCGAAGTTGATCTTGGTATCAACGCGCACCAACCGGGGCGCGCCCTTAAACTCCTCGTTATCGAAGTACTCCCCTTTCAGCCCCTCCGTCTTCAGCGACTCATCGGTGCGCAGGTATGCTGAAGGAATTGGCGCCGGCGACCCGGCGGCAAGCACCGATCCCGGCGCGTAAATCACATTTGCGGCTCCGAATTCCTTGCGCAGCCCGTTGAGCGGCGAAACAGGCTGGGGCGCTGTTCCGTTGTAGTTGCCCTCGATAGACTCGAGCAAATCCGCCGTCGGACCAATAACAGCAATCCTGCGGATCGACGGTTTCAATGGCAGCGTTCCGTTGCGATTCTCCAGAAGCACGATCGACTCACGCGCGGCCTGGAGCGCCAGTTCCCGGTGTGCCGCCGAATTCACCTCTGAGTACGGAATCGCGTTGAACGGCACCGCAGCGGGCGGGTCGAACATGCCCAGCCGCATGCGGGCCGTGAACAGGCGGACCAAAGCCGCGTCGATATCGGCTTCCGTCAATAAATGCTCGCCAACCGCTTTGGTCAGAGCCGCGTATGTCCGGCCACAATCCAAATCCGTGCCCGCCTTAACCGCTGCCGCCGATGCCTCTTCCGCATTCGCCGCAAAGTGGTGTCCACGATCAATATCCCCGACCGCATCGCAATCGGACACCGTGTATCCGCGAAACCCCCAATTGTCGCGCAGATGCTGCTGCAGCAGCATGGTGTTGGCACAAGCCGGCGCGCCGTCGATCGCGTTATAGGCGCACATGATTGAGTCGGCATGTCCCTCAACAATCGTGGCGCGGAATGCCGGCAAATATGTGTCCTCCAGGTCGTGATCCGAAACGTCAACGTTGAATCCATGCCTCAGCGGTTCAGGCCCACTGTGCACCGCATAGTGTTTCGGCGTCGAAACAAGCTCGAGATACTTCGGATTGTCGCCCTGCAACCCTTCAACAAACTCCACTCCCATGCTGGCGGTCAGGAATGGATCTTCGCCAAAGGTCTCCATTCCCCTTCCCCAACGCGGATCGCGGTCGATATTGATATTCGGCGACCAGAACGTGAGGCCGGCGAACCGGCTGTGATCGCCGTTGCGGATCGCCTCGTTGTACTTGGCGCGGCCTTCCACCGCGATCACCGATGCAATCCTTCGCATCAACGCCGTATCCCACGTCGCCGCCAGACCGATCGACTGCGGAAAGTTCGTTGCGAATCCGTTGCGCGCCACTCCGTGCAGCGCCTCGTTCCACCAGTTATAGGCGGGAATGCCCAGCCGCGGAATCGCCGGCGCCACGTCCTGCATCTGGCTCGCCTTCTCCTCGAGCGTCATGCGGCTCACCAGATCTTTCGCGCGCGCCTCAGGCGTAAGCGCAGGGTTGAGGTACGGGCATGACGGCGCGCCGCAAGAAACGAGGTTTCCACTTGCCTGTTGTTGTGCCGGCAGGCCGGCCGATGCCAGGCAAACGATGCCTGCTACCACTAAAACAATTGTCTGGATTTTCATGATTGTCGGCTTGATGAACTTTCGCTGGCGGAAGAGTATCACGCCGGACTTCAGATCGGCGGCTCGCGTCGATGGCATTGAGCAGTTTCGCGAAGTACCGGCGCCGGCCCCTTCCACGCTTCGCGCCTTCACCTTCCGAGCAGGAAGAGCGGCGCGAGTCCGGCGGCCGCAAGAGCGACGAGGAAGAACAGGCTGAGTCTGCCTGTTTTGCGGCCGGCGAGGCTATACGCGTAGATCCCCTTGACAAGATTGTTGCTGGCTGCCGCGATCAAAATCGCGCCCGCGGAAACGTTCAACGCGGTTGCCGTGCTCGGCGCCTGTGTAATTCCCATGATGAATGGATCAACATCGCTCACGCCCATGATGGCCGCCAGCGTGTCGATCCCAGCCCGCCCCAGATACGTCACGGCCAGTTGCGTAATCACCAGCATGGCCAGGAAGAGCGCGGCAAAAAGAAAAGCCGTTGTAAGCTCGAGCGGATTCTTCGGTTCCAGATCCTGCTGGATTTCCTCCGCGCCCTTGTCCGCGCGCCGCGACCAGAGCCAACCGAATGCGATCGCAACCACTCCCAACAGAACCAGCGGCAACCAGAGCAACAACATCAGTTGCCGATTAAAAAGAACCAGCAGGATGCAGAGTCGCATGTACATCACGCCGGACGCAATGAGGATGCCGCCCGAGTAAAGGTGCGGATGATCGTCGCCTTTGCCGCGCTTCGCGAGGACCACGGTGGTCACCGTCGATGAATATGCGCCGCCAAGCAGCGCTGAAAGCACCGTCCCGCCCTGGCCCTTGGTCAATTTCTGGAGCACATAGCTGGCGTACGAGATGGCGCTGATGGCCACCACAACCAGCCACGTCTTGAACGGATTGATGTGGAAGGGGCCGAAGTCCTGGTTGGGAAGCGCCGGAAGAATCACGCCGCTCAGGAACAGGAACTTCGCGAAGGTCAAAATCTCGCGCGTGGCGATCTTCGCCGCCAGCTTTTCCAATGCGGCCTTCAAATCCAGCAGCACCAGGCTGGCCACGCTCAACGTGGTGGCAATCCAGAAGTGCCCGTAGCACACCAGCGCGCCGACAAGGAACGTCGTCAGGCCCGACATTTCTGTCGTTACGCCCGCCGTCTCCGTCTTGACGAGCTTGTGCCAATACGAAAGCAGCAGGAAGCCGGCGACAACCAGAAAACCGACAGTGAGCGGCAAAAGCTGCGACCCGGAAAGGAGCGCGAGGGAGTAACCGATCAGCCCGATCAGTGGAAAAGTCCGCACTCCGCCAAAGGTGTAATGGGTTGCACCGGCCTTGTGCTCTTCACGCTCCAGCCCGATGAGAAACGACAGGAACAGAACCAGAACGATCTTCACCGCATCCGGCGGCAGTTCTTGATAGATCCCCATACCTGCGATCCTCAATGTGCCATGTTCCAGGCCCGCCTGAAAGCATACACTGCGGCCCGGCCGCCATGAGGAAATGCGAAATACTTTCGCAGGCGGCGACTTGGATGCCGGCTCCTGCTCGCGGCCGCCAGAGCACCCAACGCCTATGGCGAACACCGGATTCGGCGACCTGCTAGTTCGAGCGAGCCTCCTGGCCCTGCCACTTCCACTCTCTGATCTCGGGCAGGTCCATCCCATTTTTCCTGATGTACTGCTTGTGCTCGACCAGTTTGTCTTTGAGCGCCTGCTTCAGATACGCTCCCTTTTCCGCGATGCGCGGGATTCGGTCGATGGTGTCCATCGCGAGGTGGAAGCGGTCGAGATCGTTCATCACCGTCATGTCAAAGGGTGTCGTGATGGTTCCTTCTTCCTTGTAGCCGCGAACGTGAAGGTTGTCATGGTTCGTCCTGCGGTAAGTGAGCCGGTGGATGAGCCATGGATAACCGTGGAATGCGAAGATGACGGGCTTGTCCTTGGTAAACAGTGTGTCAAAGTCAGCGTCGTTCAATCCGTGCGGATGCTCCGACTGCGGCTGCAGCTTCATCAGGTCTACGACGTTCACTACGCGAAGTTTCAACTCCGGCAGATGCTCGCGCAGGATCGACACCGCGGCCAGCGTCTCGAGCGTGGGTACGTCGCCGCAGCAGGCCATGACCGCGTCGGGCGAGCCACCCTGGTCGTTGCTCGCCCATTGCCATATGCCGATGCCTTCAGTGCAGTGCTTAATGGCCGCGTCCATCGTGAGCCACTGCGGCGCGGGATGCTTGCCGGCAACTACCACGTTCACGTAATGGCGGCTGCGCAGACAATGGTCCATCACTGAAAGCAGGCAATTGGCGTCGGGCGGAAGATACACGCGCACCACCTCGGCCTTCTTATTCACAACGTGGTCGATGAAGCCCGGATCCTGGTGCGTGAATCCGTTGTGATCTTGCCGCCACACGTGCGACGCCAGCAGATAGTTGAGCGAGGCAATCTTGTGCCGCCACGGCAGGCCGTTAGTGACCTTCAGCCATTTGGCGTGCTGGTTGAACATCGAGTCGACAATATGGATGAATGCCTCGTAACAGTTGAACAGGCCGTGACGCCCGGTAAGCAGATATCCTTCGAGCCAGCCCTCGCATTGATGCTCGCTGAGCATCTCAACCACGCGCCCTTCGGGAGCAAGGAACTCGTCGTTCGCGACGGTTGCCGCATCCCACTGCCGATTGGTTGTTTCGAATACCGCAGCCAGGCCGTTGGAAATGGTTTCGTCAGGACCGAAGATGCGGAAGTTCCTCTGCTCCGAGTTCAGCTTGACCACATCGCGCAGAAACGGCGCCAGCACGCGGGTGTCCCCGATTCCCGGCGCTCCCGGCGATGGCACGTTTGCGGCGTAGTCGCGGAAATCGGGCATCCTCAAGTCGCGCAGAAGTATGCCGCCGTTGGCGTGCGGATTGGCCCCCATGCGCCGGTTCCCTGCAGGCGCAAGCTCGGCCAGTTCGGGTCGCAGGCAGCCTTTTTCGTCGAAGAGTTCCTCCGCCTTATAGCTCTTCAGCCATTCTTCCAGCTGCTTCAGATGCTCGGGATTTGCCGCGGGATCGGAGAGCGGAACTTGATGCGATCGGAACGTGCCTTCCACTTGCAGACCATCGACGACCTTCGGGCCCGTCCAACCCTTGGGCGAGTTGAGAACGATCATCGGCCAGCGCGGGCGCGCCACGTTGCCGCCGGCTCGCGCGTCCTGCTGGATTCTCTTGATCTCCTCCACCACGCGATCGAGCGTAGCCGCCATCGCCTGGTGCATCAGCTCCGGTTCGTGCCCTTCCACAAAATAGGGCGTCCAACCGTAGCCGCGAAGGAGTTGCTCCAGTTCCTCATGCGTGATGCGCGCCAGCACTGTGGGGTTGGCGATCTTGTAGCCGTTCAGATGCAGAATTGGCAGCACCGCGCCATCTGTCGCCGGATCGATGAACTTGTTGGAATGCCACGCTGTGGCCAGCGGACCGGTTTCTGCCTCGCCGTCGCCAACAACGCATGCAACGAT
Organism: Occallatibacter sp.; assembly: GCA_050010795.1. Lineage (GTDB taxonomy): Bacteria > Acidobacteriota > Terriglobia > Terriglobales > Acidobacteriaceae > Telmatobacter. The sequence goes on along the minus strand of JBEKKI010000063.1, from coordinate 9,033 downwards.
CAGATCCGGATTGTCCATAACTGCTCCGAAGGAATGGCTGAGTGAGTAACCTAACTCGCCGCCTTCATGGATCGAGCCCGGAGTCTCAGGCGATGCGTGGCTGGGAATGCCTCCCGGAAATGAAAACTGAATGAATAGCTTTCTGAGTCCCTCTTCATCGCGGCTGATATCTGAATAAATCTCGCTGTAAGTTCCCTCCAGGTAGGTATGGCTGACAACTGCTGGCCCTCCGTGCCCGGGACCTGAAACGTAAATCATGTCGAGGTCGTACTTCTTGATCACACGGTTTAAGTGCGTATAAATGAAGTTCTGTCCCGGCGTCGTCCCCCAGTGACCCAGGAGCATGTGCTTCACGTCCGCGATCTCGAGAGGACGCTTGAGCAGCGGATTGTCGTAGAGATAAATCTGCCCCACGGAGAGATAGTTCGAGGCTCTCCAGTACGCGTCCATCTTTCGCAGCAAGTCAGGCGACAATACTTTTTCCATGATGCATCTCCTTCTGCTCGCGTTCGGCCTTTCCATGTCGTAACGAATGCGGATCGATTGGCGGTTGCAGCTCAGTGCGCATTCGCCCGTTGACTATAGTCTAGTTCTGTTACGCGCTTGCTACGTTTTGCTGGATGTTCCCTGCCGGCCGTTAGATCCCGCTCGCCTTCCCGGCCTGTTAGCATTTCTTCTGTTGCGGTCGAGTAGGCTGCGTTGTGCGCGTGTGCTTACCGGAACCAATCTGTCTCGCACGCAAGTCAATGGCTTTGCCCAATCAGGGCCAATTTTGTTCGAGCGGAGAACGGGAATGAATTACCTCGAGAAATTCAGGGTCGAACCGGGTAGCAAGGTCAAGCTCCGCAAATTCGACCCATCGTTCAAAGACGGTCACAAGGACCACAAATCCGCGGCGGCTGAGATCGCTCACTACCAGGAACAACTGCGGAACCTGCAGGACCTGCTTTACGCCGAGCGTTGCCACTCGCTCCTCATCTGTCTTCAGGCCGTCGATACCGGAGGCAAAGATGGTGCGATCAATCACGTTCTCGGCGCCATGAACCCGCAGGGCTGCCGCGTAGCCGCGTTCAAGCAGCCCTCCGCTGAAGAATTGGCGCACGATTTTCTGTGGCGAGCGCATAAGGCCGCGCCTGCACAAGGCGAAGTGGTGATCTTCAACCGCTCGCATTATGAGGATGTCCTCGTCGTCAGGGTTCACAATCTCGTCCCGGAAAAGATCTGGTCGCGATGCTACGACCGCATCAACGACTTCGAGAAGAACCTCGTGGCGCACGACACCCACATTCTCAAGTTCTATCTGCATATTTCGAAGGAAGAGCAGTTAAAGCGATTCAAGCAGCGCCTCGACGACCCTGTCCGGCAGTGGAAAATCAGCGAGGCCGACTACAAGGAACGCACTTTCTGGGACGATTATGTCGCGGCCTACGAAGAAGCCCTCTCGCGCTGCAGCACCACACACGCGCCGTGGTTCATCATTCCATCGAACCACAAGTGGTTCCGCAACCTTGCCATCGCGCGCATTGTTGTCGAGCATCTCAAGTCGCTGCACATGAAGTACCCCAAGCCCACTGTGAACATCGAACACATCCGCCGCGAGTACCACGCCGCGGCGCGCGACTAGCGTTCTATTCCGCGCCAAAGAGGAGAGAATCCTGATGTCGTTGCCGTGGGATTGTGCTGTGGGCGATCAGCGAGCGGCTGCTCGATGTAAGGCTGGCGGTGTGCCGAGTCTGGCTCGAGCCGGTCTCGGGGCCTAATTCCCTGCTAACAGGGAAAAATACAGGGAAATCTGTGGATTTTGCCTCGAAAGTCTGCCGGCGAGAGTCTCTATGACGCTGAATACACGCAAGTTCCCACCACACAATCCCGATTCTTGTGCCGCACCGAACAGGGAATTATCACCCACGTATCAGGGAATAGGCTTTCCCTGTTACCAACCTTCTAGATCATCTCCTCCGTTCTGCCCGACCTTTTGTATCAGTTTGTCGCACATTCGTTGGTACGAGATTTGCCTGGACCTTCAATCAAATGGAATTCTCCCGATGATCACATGCTTACGTGATCCGGAGCACTGCGGACTCTCCCCTGCGGGGATTAAATGAGCGACCGGACATTCTCCGGGGGACAAGTCTCCACAGAGCGCGCTCAATCTCCCTATGCATCTTTCCCTTGATTCAGGGATACGAGGTGTCTCCGGCGATCGCTCTTTCCTCTTTCATTCCTCTCCTGAGATTCAGTCTGATTATTCCGTTATCTCCGAATGAGCGGTTGGCCGCGCGCGCCTGATTGAGTTCAACCGCCAGATGGTGAAGTGCTATGCAAGCGGCGACACGGGTTGTTATGAGCTAACGTTCGATAGGATTCTCGCGCCGGCGAACTGAGTCCAGGCAATCGCCCGTCGATCCGCATCGGCATGAATCGCAGCGATCTGTTCGGTGGGAGAGATCGAGCTCGTGGATCCGGTCGGACTCGGCCTAAGACGAGTCGGCTAACTTGCTGAGCCGCTCGGAGAGCAAGGTGCGGCGCTTTGGGCGTTGGCGCGATGAGCACCCAGAATCCAGCGAAGTGGTAAAGGAGATGGGCCCGCAAACCGCTGGACTCAAAAAGACCAATCTCAAGAAGAAAGGATCTTCATCATGAGCCGCCTCCCCGATGTGAATCCTTCAGTTACGTTCAAGACCGTATTTGAAGCGGAGATCCAGCAGATTAAAGCTGCTCGCGAGAACCGCCATATTTGTGGGGGACAAGGAGAGAATTGGGTCAAAGGCTCTCTCATAGGCCTAGCGTTTTCTGGCGGCGGAATCCGCAGCGCTACTTTTAATCTCGGCTTCCTGCAGGCCTTGGCAAAAAACAAACTACTTCACAAGTTTGATTATCTCTCGACTGTTTCTGGCGGCGGCTATATCGGCGGGTGGTTGGCGGCGCTGACAAAGCGCTTTCTCGACGAAAAAAAGAAGGCAAAGGAGAATAGTGACTTTTGCGAAGTTGAGGCCACCCTGATTCCCGAGGCATATAAGCCGGACCGTCGGCGGGAGCGCTCGTTTCTGCACTGGCTTCGCATGTACAGCAATTATCTGACGCCCAATAAGAGCCTGCTATCCGGCGATACGTGGACGATGGTGGGCACGTGGGCCCGAAACGCCTTTCTCAACCAGACGATTCTTATTCTGCTTTTTGCTGGTGTGCTTCTGTTATGCCAGGGGCTTCTCTCATCGCTACTAGAGGTCTCGCAGGGCCATCCGCGTGTTCTCTTGATCGTCGGCGGCGCAGCCTGGTTCCTCGGAGCCATCTTTGTGATCGTCAATATGACGGAGCGGGTCTCAGACGAGCAAATCGAAGGTGCCAGTTCGCGGGCGATGAACGTAATGTTCGAGGTCATCCTGCCTTTTTCGATTGCGTGTCTTTTTCTGAATTTTGCACTTCCCTGGAAAGACTTGAACACGTCCACGGAACTGTGGTGGCTATGGCCGGTTGCGGGAGCCGCTTTCTACTTCTTTGCATGGGTTATAGCATGGGCGCTCTGTGTGATGGCCCCGAAGCTCAGACCTCGGGTACTCGACAACTCAATGCTCTCGTTTCTCGCCTTCTCGATCTCGTCCGTCGTCGCCGGAGCGGTGGGTGGCGGCCTGGTGTGGGCATACCGGCAACTACTGTGCCAAATACCATCGTGTCAGCCATTTTTGAATGGTGCTTCTTCCACCGGCAGTGCCGACTGGATTCTCGCAGTTCTCGGCCCTGCTGTCCTTATGCTCATCGTCATAATCTCTGGCAGCTTGCATCTCGGAATAGCCGGACTGGGTTGCAAAGACTTCCTGCGCGAATGGTGGGCGAGACTCGGCGGTTACATGTTGTTGCTGATGCTGGGCGGGATCCCAAGCACCTCGGAGCCGATATCGGATTCCTCGGTGTGCTCCACACCTGGGGACAGAACCTCGAGCATCATCCTCATGTCCATTACATCGTTCCCGCCGGCGGCCTGGCCCTCGACGGGTCGAAGTGGATCGATTCCTCGCGCCGATTCTTCCTCCCTGTCCACGCATTGAGCCGGGTTTTCCGCGGCAAGTTCATCGCTGGACTTCGCAGCGCCTTCCATCGCGGTGAACTCCAGTTTCATGGCAGCCTGCTTCCTCTTGCGCAACCACGCGCCTTCAGCGTATGGCTGCGCGTACTGTTCCGCCACGACTGGGTCGTCTACGCCAAGCCGCCGTTCGGCGGCGCCGAACATGTGCTCAACTACCTGGCCCGCTACACCCATCGCGTGGCCATCTCCAACCATCGTCTCGTGGCCTTTGAAAATGGCAGCGTCTCATTTCGCTGGCGAGACTATGCTCACGGCGGCAAGAAGAAGATCATGACCGTTTCCGCTCATGAGTTCCTGCGCCGCTTCCTGCTGCACGTTTTGCCCGGCGGCCTGGTGCGCATCCGCCACTTCGGTCTCTTCGCCAACCGCAGACGTGGTGCTGAACTCGAACGCTGCCGCGCGCTTCTCGGCATGGTGGCCCGTGTCGATTTGCCTGAGCCACCCGGCTTGCGCTGCCCAGCCTGCTCCGGCATCATGCTGGTCGTCGAACGGCTGACCTGCGGCCAGCTTCACTTTCATCCAAGCATGATCCCGTCCGAGCTTCGGAGGTGCAGCGATGACAGCTCATGAGAGATTCGCCGCTCCCGACGTCGTTCGCCACCTTCCACGCTGCTGTGCTCTCGCACGTAAAGCCGGCGTGCGTTCTGGCTGGGACCATGTCCCTCGCGAAGTGCGATTGCAATCGCCGCTCCGGACTCCACTTCCATCGAAATCAGTGTCCGCTCCGTTCCATTCGCCACCATCTCCGATCCAACCTCCACAAAGGCCATCTGGCGCCGATTGAAATCCCATACGTAGATCACCGCATCCGTCGCGCCAGCGACTTACTTCAAACGACCCTATCGAAACTGTCCCCCCAGAAGATCCTGCCACAGAGCACCCTCGTTGCCCCGGGACAGTCCCGATAGGGACCTAACGTTTGTGGGGACTGATTCAGGGATCACAGCGATCGCACCGTTGGCTCGTGGCGGATTCATTCATGGTAATGGGATTCTTCCACAGTAGACGCAAGATTCGACTCGCTGACCATCGAGAAATTGCCTCATTCCCAGGCTCAGTGGGATATAGGGACGCAGTATGCGTGGAAGCGAGAGCCAGTCGCAGACGGCAGCTCAACGTACTTCATACACAGTCATCGACTCCGCCGGCTCTTCGATATGCAGGACTCCACCGCCTGCAACCGGCGCGCTTCCCGTCGCCGGGCCCATTGCCTGAAACTCTGTGCAGCCAGCAAGCGCCGTCCCTTCCACCGGGAGATCCAGGTGTCCACTTTGTTCTGCCTTGTTCACAATAATGAGGAGACGGTCCTTCGACGGATCAGAGGGATGGCTGGACGAACAGCCTCCGGCTTCCGATGTGCGAACAAATGCGAACACATCATCCCCGGCAAATAGATTTTGTTCGAGCCCTGTTTCGAGCGCCGGATGCGACGCCCTCAGTGCCAGCATCCCCGAAGTCCAGGCAAAGATATTCTGCTCGGTGGTCGTGCGGCCCGCCACGGTAAAGGCGCTGCGCGCGTCCCCCGGAAAGCCTCCGGGAAAGTCCCGTCGGTTATCGGGGTCGTTGCCGCCCTCCATTCCAATCTCGTCACCGGAATAGATCTGCGGCATTCCGCGCATTGTGGCCAGCAAGCCCAGCGCCAGTTTCAGCCGTGGCACGGAACCGCCAGCTTCAGTAAGAAAGCGCGATGTATCGTGATTGCCGATAAACGGGACAAGCCGCTCGGGGTGCGGATAAAGCGCGTCCTGGCGCAGAACCGTGGCCAGTTCGGTCAATGGTTTGTCGTGGGCCAGCACGTCACGTAGTGCAAAGTAGACGGGGAAGTCGAAGGGCGTGTCCAACCCTGTGTCGATGCCCTCGTGTGCCACGCCGCCCGCGAAATAGGAGGTGACTTCCGGATCGCGATCAAAGATCTCGCCTACGGTTGTCAGGTGCGGATACACGCGATGCAGCGTGGCGTGAAAGTCATGCCAGAAAGCGCGGTCCACATAAGGGAATGTGTCCAACCGGATGCCGTCGAGGTCGGCCGTCTCAACCCACCACAACGCGTTTTGAATCAGGTAGCGCGCCACCAACGGATTCTCCTGGTTCACGTCTGGCATGTCGTCGGTAAACCAGCCGTCGGTGATGTTGCGCCACCCCTTGGGCGGAGCATGCGGGTCGACCAGTGCATAGAAGTCGCTCTTCACTGCGCTGTGGTGCTCGAGGGTGCCGTGCAACCAGCCGGGCGCCGGAGGATCGACCAGCCACGGATGCTTGACCCCAATGTGGTTGGGCACCAGATCGATTACCAGCTTCATGCCACGTGCGTGAATCGCATCGGACAGATGTTGGTAATCTCGTAGTGTGCCAAAGTGCGGGTCTACCGCGTAAAGGTCGGTGGCCGCGTAGCCGTGATAGGCCTCGGGCATCCCGCCATTGGAAGCGACAGGGGTAGTCCACACTGCTGTGACACCGAGCTGCTTGAGGTAATCCAGATGCTGCTCGATGCCGGCCAAGTCTCCGCCGTGCCAGCCGCGTGCGGCTGCGCGATTATCACCGGAAGGATCGTCGGCCGGCTTTCCGTCGGCGAAGCGATCGGTCATGATCAAATAAAGCACGTCGGCGGAAGAGAAGCCGCTGTGGCCGTCGGCCTGATGCGAGCGCTTTGCCAGGACATAGGAAATGCGCGACTGGCCTTTGTCGTTGCCGGCAGTAATCCACAAGGTTTGCGGCGCAGCGGATTTCGTTTGAAGCCATAGAAAGGCCCAATGGCCGTTTCCCGATGCTTGGGTCCGGTCAAGAATCACACCGTTGCCGGTCAGTTTAAAACGCGCATAGTTCAGTCCTTCGCCATGAACGAGGAGCATTGGGTCAGGCAGGCCGGCCCACCAGCTGGGCGGGTCAATTTTGTCAATACATGGACCGCTTGCGCTTTGTGCAAGGGAACAAGCCGGAGGCTTTTGCCCTGAAGCCCAAAGACCGCAGGCGAGCACAGACACAGCAATCACGAGTAGCCGCCTGGGAAGCTTCATTGCATCACCTTTCATGTATGCAGAATGTAAGTACCGGTGACACGCTGGGCGCATGACCGTGAAGCGAGAGGGATCCTCTGCGCCACGGTGGCTAAGAGCCGCCATGGCGCGTCGAATCCAACAGCGCGATCAGAAGGTGAATCGAGCCGCCAACTGAATCTCGCGGTTGCTGTATTGCTGAACACCTTCAATCTGGCCGAAGTTGCCGCCGTATTGTCCAGGCGTAAAGTTCCCGTTGGGGCTGGAATTCGGGTTGGTGAATTCCGCGGTGTTGTACCTTTCTAGGTGGAGGTTTTTCTGGAGACTGAAATTGACCACACGGTATCCGGGCCCGTAGACCTGGTTGCGGCGCAGGGTTCCGAGGCGTGTATAGGTGGTGGCGTGTGACACGCTGCCGGTAACCGTTGGAGGATTGGCGAACGAGGTCGGATCAAACCAATGGCCCGAGATGCTCTTGGGATACTTGATGGGCGCGACCAGGTCGGGTCGGTTTCCGGGTTCGGCCGTTCCCGTGGAGAGGTCGACCGGCGAGCCCGACTGAACCAGGGCGGTCAAGCTGGTTTGCCAGCCGCCAATCAGCCAGTCCATCGGGATTGAGGCGCTGCCGCCAAAATGCTGTCCGCGGCCGAAGGGCAGCAGATAGAGGATGGATGAACTGAACACCTGGCGCTGGTCTTGACTGGAGTTGCCATAACCCGCCATCGGATCGTAATAAAGAGCCGCGCTTTGACCCTGAAAAGCTCCCGGCGAGTCGTCCAGCGTGTGCGACCACGCGTAGGAGCCGGTCGCGGTCAGCCCTGTGGTCATGCGGTGTTCCACGTGCAATTGCAGGCCGTTGTAGTTCGAGATGCCGTTGTAGTTGTTGTAGTTGATGCTTCCCAGGGTCGGCAAGTTCTGCTGGCCCGTGTTGAACTGGTAGAGGTTATATGGGTAATAAGTTGACATGTTGCTGCCAGACGTTCCAACGTAAGCGATGTTCACAACGTTGTTGGCTCCGAACTGCCGCTCCAGCTGTAGGTTCCACTCCTCTACTGAGCTGGTCTTGCTATGTTGATTCACGGCGATCATGTTGGTGCCGGCCGGAGGGTTGTTGGGGTTGAAGCCGACGTAGCCGCGCGCCGGAAGAGGAATCCCGGTGTCCCCGGAAGCGCTGTACGCGACGGTGGTGGGAGAGGTATAGCCTGTGCAATTGTAGCCGCCATCCCACGCCATCGGTGACGGCGAAGTGGAGAGTTGGCCGGTAAACGTGATGCAGTAGCCGTTGGTGGACAAATAGTCGCTGCTGCCGCCGAAGGGCGACTGCTCGCCAAGCTGGTTGTTGATGCCGCCGTAATCGAGGAAGTAGAAGATCCCGAATCCGCCGCGGACCACGGTCTTGCCATCGCCTGTCAAGTCATAGGCAAAGCCCGCGCGCGGACCGAAGTTGTGATATTGCTGCGCAATGATGCTGCGCCCGTAGTTCAGCGTCAGTTTATGATTGACGCGCCATTCGTCTTGCACGAACAGTCCGTCTTCCTGGCCGATATTGCCGAAGTAGCCGGCCTGCGAGCCGATCTCGTATTGATCCATGCCGCCGGCCAACAGTTCGGAAACCTCATAACCGGTAAAGTCGACTGTGCCCTCGTCGATCCAGAAGTAGCCCTTGCCTTCCTGCGGGTTGAAGAACTCGACCTGACGGCGGATGAATGTCCCGCCGTATTTCAGGGTGTGGTCTCCACGCACCATACTCACCGAGTCGTTGACTTCGTAGGTATTCTGGGGAACCGCGTAGAGGCCATAGTCGCCCGTGTACTCGAGGTTGCCTTTCCATCCACCGATCAGCGCTCCGCCGGTGGTTTCCTGGTTGATGTTGGCGTTCACGATGCCCAGATTCTTTGACACGTAGTCGCCATACATGGGCGGTTGATAGCCGTAGTTGTCGCGGTTATAGGCGAT
>JBEKKI010000062.1:0-25051 GCA_050010795.1 Occallatibacter sp. | reverse complement strand
ATCATCCAGGACTACATCGCCAGGGACTACCCGAAGCCAAAAGACTTCGCGAGCTTTCTCTATGTGAGCCAGGTGCTGCAAGCGGAAGGAATCAAGATTGGAGCCGAGCACTTCCGCCGCAGCCGCCCTCAGACCATGGGCTCCATCTTCTGGCAACTCAACGACTGCTGGCCCGTGGCGTCATGGTCGAGCATCGACTACTTCGGCCGCTGGAAGGCCCTCCAATACTATGCTCGCCGCTTTTATGCTCCCATCCTGGTATCGCCTCATGTTGAAGACGGCGCGCTGAAGGTCTACATCGTCTCCGACAAAACGCAAGCCGAACAGGGAACGCTACGCCTGCGACTGATGGATTTTCAGGGCAATGTATTACTGGACAAGACGCAGAGCGTTGAGATCGCGCCGCAGTCGAGCAACGTTGCCATCGCGTGGCCGCTCGACAAACTCACCGATGTCGGCGTTGCCGACGCCGCCCGAGTGATAGCCGTTGCCAACCTGATCGTTGACGGGCTCGAAATCTCGCGAAACCTCACCTACCTCGTCCCGGTAAAGAACGTTCAGCTCCCCCAAGCACCCCTTACTGCACAATTTTCAGGAGAGAACGGCAGTTTCAAGATTCGCATTACCTCGCCGGTACTGGCGCGCGATATTTATCTCTCTTTTGGGGATCTTGATGCGAAAGTTTCGGATAACTATTTTGACTTGCTTCCCGGAGAAACGGTGATGATAATTGTGACGAGCCCTGCTTCGATCGAGAACTTACGAGCACAAATGAAAGTCATCTCGTTGACGGACGCATTCGGCAGCGAGAAGGAACCGACATCGGGGGATCGATGAGCGGAATTCGGGCAGGTGGCTGAAGGAAGTGACTGAACTCATCGCGGAGTTGGGTTCCTATTCCTATTCGTTTATCAAGACGGACAGCGACCACGTGATTCTGAACGCTATAAAGCAGATGGAGGGCTTCTGCGAAAAGGACGCTATTGCGCTTTTATGAGACCGAAGGGTGCGACAGCGATGGAACCGTCGAGTTTCCCCGGCCGATTCGCGCCACTGAGTCCAATTTGCTTGAGGATGTATTTCAAGGATGGTCGAGCGGGGACCAAACCATTCACCTTCGCCTGATGCGATGGGAGATCAAGACGCTAAGAGTCGCAAGGCAGTAGGGCGCTGGTTTTCCGGGAATTTGAATCATTTGTTTTCAAGGCGGAGGCGGCTCTTTGACTTGCAAGAGATGAGGAAGTTCGCGTCCGGGATTTCCCGCGACTTTCAGGAGTAGCGAAGGTGGCAGCTCAGTCCAGGCTCATCAGCCAAGCGTTGCCTTTGATTTGCTAAGATCAGCGATGGAGAGTGATTGATCTGATCGCTCATTTCCGGCGGAACCAATGCACGAAACCGTTCTAGGTCGGAGGCTTTTTTTGTTTCGTTGTCGCGGTTTTTTCCTTGTCATTCTCTTTACAGCATTGTGTTTTCCAATAGTGGATCGCGCACAGCAAGCGGGCATGAGCGGCGGCATTGCCTCAGGTGTAGCTGCCGCTCCCGTGTATGATGCGCAGAAACGCCCAATCACCGCCGGCGGATTCGTCGACAAAGGGCCGGTGATCTTCGAAGACATCACAAAGCAGGCGGGCCTTGCTGGTTGGCGCCACAAGATGGGTGTGCCCGAAAAGAATTTCATCGTCGAGACCAACGGCTCCGGCGTCTGTTTGATCGACTACGATAACGACGGCTGGCTCGACATCTATCTCGTCAACGGCTCTACGTTCGATGCGCTTGACGGCAAAGAGGAGCCGCCACACGCAGCCCTGTTCCACAATAACCACGACGGAACGTTCACCGACGTGAGCGCCAAAGCAGGCGTAACCAACGATCGTTGGGGCTACGGTTGCTCGGTGGCCGATTACGACAACGATGGCTGGCCCGATCTCTTCGTGGGCAACTACGGAAAAAACCGGCTCTATCACAACAATCACGACGGAACGTTTACTGATGTCGCCGAAAAAGCCGGAGTTCAATTAGGCAACTGGTCAACTGGATCAGCCTGGGGAGACTACGACGGCGACGGATTGCTGGATTTATATGTCGCCGGGTACGTACACTTCGACCGCAACGACCTCCCCATAGGCGGCAGCAAGAGTGTCGGCTACGCATACTGCCAATATCGCGGAGTTGCGGTGAATTGCGGCCCGCGAGGTCTGGCGGGCGAGCCCGACCATCTCTTCCATAACAACGGCGATGGAACCTTTACAGATGTCACCGTAAAAGCTGGCGTCGAGGACAAGCATCGATACTATGGATTCACTTCGATCTTTGTTTCTCTCAGCGGAAACGGCAGGCCCGACCTGGTTGTGGGGAATGACTCAGATCCGAACTTTCTCTACATCAATAAGGGCAACGGAACCTTTGAAGACGACAGCTATCTGTCGGGTTTTGCGTTGAACGCAGACGGGCGCGAGATCGCTTCCATGGGCATTGCCGCCGGCGATTACGAGAACAACGGCCTGATCGACTTTTTCGTCACCGACTTCGGCGACGACTACAAGGTGCTCTACCACAATGACGGTGACGCCAGCTTTTCCGACGTGAGCTACAAAGCCGGCCTTGCCCAAACCACCATCCCATTCGTCGGCTGGGGCGACGGATTCATCGACTACGACAACGATGGCTGGCCCGATTTGTTCATGGTCAACGGCCACGTCTACCCGCAGGTCGATCAGCACGATTGGGGCACCACATTCGCCGAGCGACCCTTGCTCTTTCGTAACGTACCCGATCAAGGCGGCAAAGGACGAAAGTTTGAATATGTTCCGCCGGTCGCAGGCTCAGGACTGGCAGTGGTCACACCGGCGCGCGGCGCGGCCTTCGGCGACCTATTTAACGACGGAAAGATCGATGTAGTCATTAATCCTGTCGACGGCCCGCCTGTATTGCTGCGCAATGTGAACCCCGACCATCATCACTGGGTTGAGATAAAGCTCGTGGGCGGTCCTAAGAGCCCTCGCGACGCGACCTGTGCCGCTGTTTATCTCACCGCCAACGGCATGCGCCAACGCCAGGATGTGCTTGCCAGCGGAGGCTACATCTCCGCAAATGACCGCCGTCTCCACTTTGGCTTGGGCGACGCGACCGACGCCGGCTCTGTCGAGATTCACTGGCCGTCAGGCGCTAAGGAAACGATCAGGCTACCCGCGCCGGATCGCATTTACACGATCACCGAAAGCAGGGGAATTACCGGAGCGTTTTGAGTTGGCGAACCTTGCGACGTGAACGTTGCGGTTAGCATTCCAAGTCCTTAAACTACAGGAAAACCAAAATCTCAATTTATGCGCAGGTTTGGCTGCAGTCGCTCGCGCGAGACACGCAATGCTGCCCACAGACAGCGCGGAACGCGAACCCCGGGTTATTCAGGCTTGAGAGTTACGCGTCTAGGCTTTTTGGAGCGTACCGCTCGCGAGTGCAGAGGTTCGAGACATGCTGCGACTGAGTGAGCGGAAAACCCGCCGGAAAACGACCTCAATAAGTAGTGCTTCTAGAGAGCTTCGGCATACGCTTAAAAGCGAGCGGGAATCTAATAATTTGCGCTCGCTACCCTGCGCCTTTTCTTTCCGGTCGTACTCGTGTGCCTGGCGGTTACAAGACCCTAGGGCGTTTATCAGTACTAACGTCGGGATAGCCTTCGCAATAACCCCAAACCTTACAGGTAAAGCCGCCTCCGCTTTGCGCGTCACCTAAATAGCGCAGCTTCCTTGGCGAACCGCCGAATAATTAACGATATTGGAAGCCCAACCACGACCATATGCACGACGAGCCCTTGAACCAAGTCACGATACCGCCGCGACAATCTGGAGCTCGACAGCGACGGCGTCCTCTCCGGCTTTAGCCACATATGTCTTGCCGCGCTTGTTGCTGTTGCTGTGCTTCTGACGAATACCGTGCTACTTCCGCTTGCCTATCGCCTTCATGCCGTGTTGCCAGCCGCGGAGCCGTCCGAGGTTCTATATGAAATCAACCTTGCGTGCCGCGGTGCGGACGAAACCCACCGCCGCACTTCCTTTCTGGCAACCATTATGCAGGCGCCCGCGATGATGTAAGCGATCCACAGCGAGGACGAAATCACGAGCGATCTCACCCAGCTTCGGGCTGAGGCCCCAACACGCGGTAGGCAGAACGACATCGTTGAACGGATTGCGTTTCGAATCTCTCGAAGACCTCGCCTCGGTGCATCATGTGCGACATTTCGCAGGACGCCCAGATTAGCAGTCTCGGATTCGTGGACATTAAGCAGCCTGCAGCCTTATCGCAAACGTGCAGCCGTGCTCAGACGGCTCCAACGTGAGGTCGCCGCCAAAGCTCTTCATCAAAGCGCGGGAAACATAAAGCCCAAGACCTGTGGCATTCGCGTCCTGTTGGAATGCTCTGAAGAGAATCTCGGGATTAGAGATTCCCGGGCCCGAATCCTCAAAGCGAACGATTACGGTTCGTTCTTCGTGGATTGTGCTAATCCTGATTCGTTTCTCCGGAGCCGACTCTAAAGCACGCCGGCTGTTCTTGAGCAGATTCAGAAAGACCTGGATCAGGCCGTAGTGATCCGCCCATACTCGTCGTGATTGATCCGTCGCTTCCCATTCGAGTTCTATGTCTGAATCGCGGCAAGCACTCTCGATCAAAACCCGCAACTCGTCGAGAACCGGGGCCAATTCAACCGTTTGGCGATCCTCCTCAGGGCCCCCTGTCGTCAACTCCATCGCCGACAGCTTCTCCAGGCCGTGAATTAATGTGCCAAGCGCTTCAAAATCCTCGTTCTCCTTCAATCCCTCAACACGGCTCAGGTTCTGATGAAAGACGAGTGCAGCCCCGGCCAGATTCCGTATCTCGTGGGAAACAGCGCTCATGAGAATTCGAGCATTTTTCAGGAGGTAATCGAGACTCATATCCTCGCGGCTGGTCAGCTCTTCAGAAAGGTCGACGATGATCGCCGCAAGTCGGTTTCCCCCGGAGTGCGCACGATACGTCGAGAACCAGGTGCCGACGAGGAAGGGCCTTCCATTGGCCCGCCGGGCGCGGCATTGAATGGCTGTGCGGTAGAGGCGCGATTGACCGGATTGCAGCGCTTTCTCGAGAGCTGGAACAAATTTCCCGATGGCTTGGCCACGCAGATTCTCAGCGCCCTCGCTGAACAGTTCCTTTGCAGCTTCGTTTGCTAAATAGATTTCGCCGGAAGAGCCAACAGTAAGGATCGCCGCAGGGCTGCTGTCCACCAGCGTTTGAAGCTGCTCTTCCGCCTCACGGCGCTGGCGGGTTTCGCTCTCGATTTCCTCCAAATGCGCCAGCACGATGCGCCGGTTTCGCAGAAGCTCAAAAAGAAACAGGCCTGTGCCAGAAAAACCTAGCCACGAGAAGACAAGACGCGGAATCGCGTTATCCAAAGGAAGATTACTGTAGAGTTCCTGTAAAACCGCGCAAAGGACCGAAACGGCGACGATCTGCCATCGTCTAAAGATGCCGCTGATCAGCATAATCGGGAAAAGGTACAGGAATCCGATCGATATGAATGGGCGCGTGTACCAGTCAACGACTGCGATGATGCCGGTCAGCACGACCGCTGTAATCAGCAGAATCTTCCGGTTTGTGCGGGAGTAAATCGCCAGAAAGTCCATGTGTAATTGTCCAGGAATCCGGAGCAGCGGTCGTTTCCATTATTGCTCGTGATTCTCCGCGAAGCCCTACATCGACCCAAGAGGAGCACTGATTGGCCTAAAGATTGACCGACTAGCCAGGAACGCCGTTGCGATATTGGCGATGATTTCTGTCCGCGGGCCGTGAACCACCGGGCGTGCCTCTCGGTGTTCCCATCGACGTGAGATAGATCACAGCGGCGAAGTGGCAGCTAGATATCGAAAGATAACAGCTACGCAGACGAAATCAAACTTATACTCGCACTGATGCGAATGCGTCTCCGCGGCTCGCAGCCATTCAGCACCGCAGTTCGGGGCTGGCGGAGGTTTGCTCGATATGAACGTTCTCAGGCCTTTGTACGTCCTCTTTTGTCTCTTTCTGACAGTCCTGCCTGCGAGCGAAGCCGCGGTAAGAAACAGTTCCAACTGCGCGGCGGAAGTCCACAGAGTCTATGTGGGTTCCTTCGGTGCGTCGCCTGATGCAGTTTATCTTCGACACAAGCTGGTACTAAGACTCACGCGCTCGAGGAGATTTCTAGTCGTTGATGATCCAGTCACAGCGGATGCGATCTTGAGCGGTACGGCACAGCTCCGCCTCGTTGGCTACCACAATTCGAATCCCCGAATTCGCTATCGAAATAGCGCAAGCGTGGCGGTCTATGATGCGAAAATGATGGTGAGACTTGAGGACGGACAGGGACGCAGCCTTTGGCTCGGGAATCTCATGCCGCATTTCTGGGGTTCCCAGTACGTTTCCGATAACGTGGTGAATCAGGCTGCCCGGCACGCCGCCGACGTCCTCCGATAGCGAGAATGAACAACGAAATCCGACTTTTGATCGTGGACGACCACAGCCTTTTCCGCGAGGGCCTCGTGCGTTTGCTGTCCGCCGAACCCGGCTTTCAGGTAGTCGGAAGCTGCGGACATCTCAAGGACGCACAGGAAATGCTTGATAGGGAACCGGTCGATATGGTGTTGCTCGATTATGATCTCGAAACCGAGCAGGGATCGCAGTTCCTTGAAGATGCCAAACGTCGAGGCAAGAGTCCAAAGGTCTTGATGGTCACCGCCGGGATGAGCAGTGCCGGCATGACGAACGTGATGGAGTCGGGAGCTTCGGGGATCTTCCTGAAGCATAGCCCACCCGCACAGCTCGCCGAAGCGATCCGTTGTGTCGCTGAAGGCGAGATGTGGCTCGATCCGCGAGCCGTCAAGCCCGTAATCGAGGGTGCGACGCGAAGCGCGGAGCGGAACAAGCTGGAATCGTTGCTGAGCGAGCGGGAAAAAGCCGTTTTGAAGGGCGTTCTTGAAGGTGCAAGCAACAAGGCGATCGCCGCAACCATGCATCTGTCCGAAAGCTCCGTGAAGGCTGTCCTTCAGCAGCTGTTCGTGAAAACGGGCGTGCGCACTCGCAGCCAGCTAGTAAGAATTGCGCTCGAACAGCACTCTCACGACTGGCTGGCTGAGGAGAGCTGAATTTTTCTTCATCAGAACTGACCGAATGAGGTGCGCTACATGTCACGCTCAGTATTTCGGATTTGTCAGCGCGGCTCTGCCATAAGCGCATAGCGGGGCCGGCGCTATCTGTTGCTCAGGTTAAGCCTTCAATCGATCCCGTCATCTCACCGTAAAATGTAATCGTACCGTTCTCTTCCTGCCAGTTTCATCGGCGTAATGCACAAAGGCATAGTAGCTGCTCGGGGTGTAGTATTGCCGTCCCAGGTTTACGTGTCCGCAATAGCGGCCGATTCCATCCTGAAGAAGGTCGGCGGAGATCGGACGCTCTTCAATTCTTCCGACAAGTAACCTGAAATCGACCTTGACGTTGTGAACGTCGGTGGAAGTTGTTGGCCCAACGTTCTGGAACAACACACAAAGACTGGTATCGCCCGACACCAGTTTCCCGGAATCATTTGTGAAAACAACGTCCATACCTCCCGTGAGCTTCGAAGTTATTATCCTGTCCTGTGCGGCATTGAGGGGTGGCTCCGCATTCAAGGGCTTCGTGAGCACGAACGCCGTTACCAGAGTTAATGCGATGAAACAGACGACCTTGACCTCTATTTCCATGAGGCTCACCCTTTCTCCCGGACCACTCAGCCCGCTTCCGGAATTGTTCCCAAAGACATCCGGCTATTTAATGAAGATCACATCGGAACGATCCGCTCTCATGCCCTCTGGGCTCGGAGGTTTGCATCTTTAGTTCCTTGGAATGTCGGCTCGATTCCACCAGCCACCGCCGAGAGCCTGAAACAACGCAATAGTATCGGCATATCGGTTGGATTGAGCCTGGGCAAGGTTGATTACTGCCTGTTGGTAGGCTTGCTCTGCGCTCAGGAGCGCCAAGTAATTTGTGTAGCCGCTCTGGTACTGCTTTTGGGAAAGATCAAGCGTAACCCGGGCCGCGTCTCGCGCTTTGGCCGCAATCGCCAATCCATCCGCATCCTGCTCAAGGGCATTTAGGGTGTCGGCGACGTTCTGAAAGGCCGTGATGACTGTGCTGCGGTACTGTTCCGACGCCTGAAGGTAGGCATCCCTCGCAGCCAGTTCTCTGTGGCGGAGTGTGCCGCCGTCAAAAACTGGCTGTGTCACTCCGCCTGCCAAATCCCAGACGCCCGTGCCCGAAGAAAACATACGTGTGAAGACGAGCGCCATACTGCCGACATCACCGGTCAGCGTGAAGCTGGGCAGCCTGTTCGCTCGTGCGACTCCAATCAGGGCGCAAGCTGAGTGCAGATTGGCTTCGGCCTGGCGCACGTCGGGGCGCTGCTCGACTAGCTGCGAAGGAAGACTGACTGGAAGTTCCTGTGGAAGTTGCAGGCTCGACAACTCGAATCTCTCTGGCAGATCCTTGTCGGGAAATCCGCCTGTGAGCGCGGCAAGGAGATCGCGCTGCTGCGCCAGTTGCTTGAGCAAAGGCGGCAGCGTCGCCTCGACTTGGGCCAGCTGCGATTCCTGCGCCGCCACGTCGAGCCTGCTCACGTAGCCCTTGTTAAACTGCTCGCGCAGAATCTTCAGCTCGACCGTGTTGATGGTGATCAGTTCACGGGTTGCGTTAATCTGCGCTCTCAGTGACGCTTCCTGGATCGCCGCGGCAGCGACATTAGAGCTTAACGTGATGTGGGTAGCAGCCAAGGCATATCGCGCCTGCTGTTCCTGCGCTCCGAGCGATTCGACTGTCCTCCGGTTCAACCCAAAGACATCGGGCACGAACGAAACGGCGACCTGGGGCGTGTAGAGGCTGTATGTGAGGGCGCCGTTCGATGTAAACGAGGAGACCACGTCCGATGTTTTCGAGTGGTCGGCCGAAAAGCCCGCCGAAAGATTGGGAAAATAGGCGCCGCGTTGCGCCAGCACGTTTTCTCTTGCGACCAGCAGCGTAGCCTGAGCAGCCTTGATATCGGGATTTGCCTTGAGCGCCCGTTCGATCAAGTCGTCGAGAGGCTTCGAGTGGAAAACGGTCCACCATTCACCCGGAATATCCTGCCCCGAAATGAACTTCTGCGCTTCGCCACCGGCAATGTTGGGTGTGGCACTTGTGGTGGCAATAGGAGCAGGCGTGTAGCCAGTGACCTGGGGAGGCGCCGGGGCCTTGTATTTTGGCCCCACCATGCAGCCCGAAGTGAACAGCAAGACTGCGGACAGAGTCAGTGCGCCTGACCAAGTGAGACTTGATTTGCGAGTCGAGGTCATACGGGTCAATTCCTCATGGCTTGCGATGGACGCTAGCTCCGCTGATTATTCCGTTGCTTGCGTGGTTTGCACCCATGAATCCCCCAATAGTTGGCGGATTGATGCTTCGATGACGGGCAGGGCCGAGCGATTGCGAGCAGGGCCTGGTCATGTTCGACGGCCGCCTGTCCACCGTTCGTTTGACTGCAGAAGTTCGAGCGATCCCAGCGCCTCTGCTGCCGGGAAACTGGATCGGAGTGGCCAGATGAGGCGCAATCGCAATTACGTATGCTGGCTTGCTCTGGGCCTTCGATGGAGAGATAAGGTGAGTTGTTCCGGGAGGATTCTTGAGGCCCCGGCCTAGGCTGTGGGCCGTATCGTGGATCGTTTGCTTTCTTGCGGCAGGCGGTCGTCCTGGAAGGCCCTTTTCGTCGCCAATCGCAGTGGCCTTTGGAGCATTGAGCGAAGGATCGCCGATTTGGTTTGCGCCCACCACGGACGTTGGCTGTCCAGATTGTGCTGTGCAGGATAAACCACAACTTGACCCGCTTATCAGCGCGCCAACTGCAATCAAGTGAAGAACGAGAGAGGTAGACTTCATTTTGCTTCGCCCTCCTTCCCCGAAGCATTCTTCCGGCCAAGGATGGCCACCTTCAACGGAGGCACCACCAGAAGCAGCATGATGGGGCCGAGAAGCATTCCCCCGACAATGACCGTCGCGAGCGGCCGCTGCACCTGGCTGCCGATTCCTGTGGAGATAGCCGCGGGGAACAGCCCAATACAGGCAGACAGGCTGGTCATAAGCAAAGGCCGCATGCGCGTGGACGCCGCCTGAAACATGGCTTCGGCGGGAGTGCCGCCTTGAAGCAACGCCTGGTTGTAATACGTGATGATCAAAATGCCGTTCATGACCGAGACGCCAAGCAGCGAGACGAATCCAATTGCGGCGGAGATGCTGAAATCAAGACCCGAAACATAGAGCGCTATGATTCCACCGGCAACTGCAAACGGAATGCCGGATAAGGCCAGGAGTGACTCCACGAGCGAATTGAACATGGCGTAAAGCAATCCAATGATGAGGACGAGGGTGACCGGCAGAATCACGGCTAGACGGTCTTTGGCTTCCTGCAACTCGCCGAACTCCCCCGCCCACACCAGCCTGTAGCCACTCGGCAACTTTATGTTTTTTGAAATGCGATCTTGCGCCTCCGAGACGGTACTACCCAAATCACGTCCCCGGACACTGAATTTAATGGGAATGAATCGTTGTGTACTTTCGTGGTAGATCCAGGCAGCTCCCGTGTCCAGGGTGATCGACGCCAACTCGTTCAAGGGAACATAGGCATTCGTACCACTCGGGGTCTGATAGCCCACCTTGATGTTGCGAATCTTGTCGACGCTTTCGCGAGATTCCGGGGCGTAACGCACCACAAGATCGAATTGCCGGTCTCCTTCGAGCACTGAGGTCGCGATCGACCCGCCCATCGCCGCCTGGATGACCGAATTGACGTCCCCAGCGTTCAGGCCATACCTTGCCGCCTTGGTACGATCCACCTTGATATTGAGATTGGGTTGGCCAAGCACCGGAAAGATACCCAGATCAGCCACGCCACGAACCTGGCTCATCTGGTCGCGAACCTTCTCGGCAAGAGCCGTTAGTGTTTCGAGATTGGGGCCGACGATCTTGACCGAGTTCGAGCCCTTGACTCCGGATATCGCCTCTTCGACGTTGTCCTGAATATATTGCGAGAAGTTGAAAACCACTCCCGGCAATTCGTTCTCGAACTCCGTCTGGATCTGCTGCGTGAGACTGTCCTTCGTCACTCCTTTGGGCCACTGGTCGAAAGGTTTAAGCGGGACAAATAATTCAACGTTTGAAAAAGGAGAAGCATCACTGCCATCGTCCGGCCGCCCATGTTGCGATACCACCGTGATGACTTCCGGATGGCGCAACAGAATCTCGCGCATCTTTCTGGCAGCTGCCTCTCCGTCCTGAAGGGAGAGGGTCATGGGCATTGAGGCGCGAATCCAGAAATTGCCCTCTTCAAGGTGCGGCAGAAATTCGCTGCCCAGCCGGGTTCCCAGAAACGCCGACAAAGCCAGAAAGACAATACCTATCCCCACGGAGAGTGCGCGGCGATGAAGCGCGAAACGCAGCGCAGGGTTGTAGGCCCTGTGCAAGAAGCGCACCACGATGGTCTCGGATTCTTTTACATGCTCTGGAAGTACGATCGAAGCCAGCACCGGCGTAACTGTGAACGTAGCAATAAGAGCGCCTGCCAATGCGTAACCGTAGGTGCGGGCCATGGGGCCAAATATCTGTCCCTCGACACCCTGCATGGTGAACAAAGGCACAAAGGCGGCTACTGTGATAAGCGCAGAAAAGAGAACTGCTTTATCCACTTGGATTGCGCTGATCAAAATCATGCGCATGCGATTTGTCCAGCCGTGCACCGGTTCCGCGCGATGGTCGGTCTTTGTTGGGTCGGCGCCCCAGTATCCACCGGCGAGGCGCTGCAACAAGCTCTGTCTATCTTCTGAGCGCGCTTGAAAATTCCGAAATATGTTCTCGACCAGGATTACCGCCGAATCGACGATGATCCCGAAATCCACTGCGCCCACCGAGAGCAGGTTTGCGCTCTCGCCGGTAATGACGAGAAGGATGACCGCGAAAAAGAGTGCAAAGGGGATATTGATACCAACGATAGTCGCGCTGCGGAGATTACCGAGAAAGATCCATTGGATCAGGAAGACGAGCACGCAACCGAAGATGAGGTTATGCAGAACCGTGTGTGTAGTAACGGCGATCAGCGAAGAGCGATCATAATAGGGCAGCAGCCGGACACCCGGCGGGAGGCTCCCGTCATGATTCAGCTGATCGATAGTCGCCTTGACCTTGGGGATCATATCGGCGGTCTTTTCCGTCCGACGCATCACAACAATTGCGCCCACTACTTCGTCCTGGTAGTCACGGCCGAGGATTCCCAGTCTTGGTCTGCACCCGATTGAAACCTTTGCCACATCCCTTACGAGCACCGGAACGCCGTTGGTCTGGTTGAGCACTGCGTTCTCGATGTCGTTAACCTTGTAACCTTGCGTCAAGTCATCATTGCCACCGTCGTCGATCAGGCCCACCCCGCGGATATTGATGGACTGCTGGCCGATGCTGATTTCGCGTCCGCCAACATTGAGATTCGCATTGCCCAACGCAGATAGCATCTGCGGCACCGTGACGTTGTAGGCTTCGAGCTTCGCAGGGTCAACCGAAACCTCGAATTCTTTCGTAGGGCCGCCCCAGCTATTCACGGCGGCAATGCCTGGGATCGTCAGAAGCCGACGTGCGACGATCCAGTCCTGAACGGTGCGAAGGTTGGTGATGCTAAAATGCGGCGGACCGACCACTTGGTAACGGTAAATTTCTCCCGTGGAGCTATTGGCCTGAATCGTAGGAACCAAATTGCCGGGCAGACTCACATTCTGCTGCATCGCGATCGATGCCTGGGCAAAAGCAAAGTTATAGTCAATCCCGTACTTGAAGACAACTCGCACAAAGGACAAACCATAAAACGACGTCGAGCGGATAACATCAATCCCCGGAGTCTCATAGAGCCCGATCTCAATGGGTCGCGTGTAATAACGCTCCATTTCCTCCGCGGAAAGCCCCGGTGCCTGAGCCGTGATTTCAAGGATGACGGGCGTGGGGTTTGGATAGGCTTCGATATTGAGCTTTGTAAAGGCAACGTAACCGGCAGCCCCAAACAAAAGCAGGCCGAGCACGACGATCGCGCGGCGGCTCAGGCAAAACGCAATGAGAGACTTAAACATTTTACGACGCTCTCTGAAAAGAGTAGGTGGGAGCTAGTCGCTCGGCGGAGCCTGCAGCATGTTGCTAAGAAAGACCGCCCCGTCCGTCACGGCAAGTTCGCCTTGCTGCAGACCGGCAAGAATCTGTACCTGGCCGTCTGCTCGTAGTCCTGTCTCGATCACTCGCTGCACAAACTGGCGTCGATCGGTTGTTACCCAGGCCGTCATTGAGCCATCGGACTCGCGGACAACACCATTAGCTGGTAATGCGATCGACTTCACTGGAGCGTGAACTCGGATCACAAAGTTCGCGAACATCCCGGGACGCAGTTCATTCTTCGGATCGGAGATTTCAGCGCGAACCGTCTCTCGATGCGTGTTGGGATCGACGTTCTCGTAGACCTTGGAGATCTTGCCCGTGAATACACGGTCAGGATATGCAGGCACACTGACTGCAACCGTCTCGCCCGGCCGCATAAGCGAGACATCGCTCTCGCTGACATCTGCCAGCATCCACTTGACTGCCAAATTTGCGACGGTGTATGGCGCCGGCTGATTTCCTGGCTGGACAAAGAGCCCTGCTGGCGCGTTAAACACGGTGACTTGACCGGAGATCGGACTCAGCACAACTAGCACCGGATCGATTTTGCGCGATGCAATGATCCGGTCGATCTCTGCGTCCGATTTGCCGAAAACTCGCACCGAATCGCGTGCCGCTTTGAGAACGCCCTCCGCAGTCTGCTGATCAAACGTTGCCTGTTCCAGTTCGCGCTCCGAGATTCCGTTCGTCCCATTCAACGCCTTGGCGCGCGCCAGTTCTTTTGCTGTCAGCTCCAATTGTGCCGCCGCGCCAATCAGTGTCGATTCGGCTTGGATGAGATCGGGACTGTCGATGGTGTAAAGCGGCTGTCCTTTCTGTACGGTGTCGCCTAACTCAACTAGCGCTTTGATGAGTTTCCCTTGGTAATTGGGAAAGACATCGACTGACAGGTCATCTGCGAGACTAATGTTGCCCACTGCTTCCTGCTCGACCGGAAACCAATAGGTTCCCACAGGCTGAACCTTGATCGAGTTCAATTGGCTGGGGGACAGGTCTACGCTTGTCACGGGTTGCAATGCGGTCGAACTTGAACTCGTTCCTTGCGAGCCGCGTGTTTCCGCAGCGCCGCTGGACTCGGACTTCAGAAACCCAATGACACAGGCGAGCGCCACGACTGCAAGAGCAAAACCCGCCACCTTGCCGTTGAAAACGGATTGACGTTTCACTGTGAATCACTCCCTGTCGAGCCAGTACAAGAGATACGGATTGGCCCGGAATCTAATATCCGGTTCACATTTCGCAGGCGATGACAGCCAGAGCGGTCATCCGGCTTCGGCGAGAACGCAGAAACTCGGAGTTGCGCGCATTATTGTTCCATCTAAAAGTCTATTTGCGACGATGAAGATCGAGTGTCCAATCGACCGGACATTATTCTCTATCTTTCGGGCCGAAGCTGCCCCTCCTGTAACATCGGCGAATATCTTCTGGCCAAATCGTGACGAGGGCATAGCCATCAACGAATTCGTGGCGTAATAGTCGCTTCTATGGGACCCCGCCGTGCTCCTGAAGCACAAAGAAATCGCCTCCGCCCCCGTCATCACGGGTTTCGCGAAATGACTGATCGGCTCACGATTGGGTTTGTGCTCGTCTGTTTTTTCTGGGTAGTGGTGATGCTGTTCCTATATGAGTGGCATAGTGTTCAAAGCCACACCCGGCGATCTGTCACTCCGGCTTCCGGGATATCAAGAAGCGTCTGGAGGGATCGGCTGATCAACCACAACGGAAAAAGCCGTGAGGCCGCACGGCAGGATGCCAGTGCGTCGTGGTCGAAGTGAACCAATTACTCCCGGCAAGTCGGCAAGCGGTGTGGGATCTAAGGGGATCCCGACGGATCCGGTTCAAGCCCGATTCGATCATTGACTGCGTTATGGAATCGCTGCTCGCAACCCAAGTAGCGTTCCGTCGTCTGCACAGAGACGTGCCCAAGAAGGAACTGAATTTGCTCCAATTCACTGCCCGCCTGATGGCAAAGACGGGCGCAGGTCCGGCGAAGGTCATGCGGCGCGAGAGACGGAATCTCACAGGCTTTTGCCTTCTGCTTCACGACACCCCAAATGACCTTTGGGCTGAACCCGGTACCCCAAATCCTGCCAGCCTTGTTGATCGAACGAAAAAGCGTGCCAGTTGTGATCCCGGCGGCCGTCATCCAGGCGTCAATTCCAGCTTTGACCCAATTAGGGACCGGTATAGTTCGTATGTGGCCGCCCTTGCCGACAAGATCGGATATGACCCAGTGCTCCTCCCTCTGCTGTATGTCTTCAACGCGCAGCGCAGTCAGTTCCGCCCGGCGTAGCCCGCAACCTAGCAGGATTGCCAATGTGGCATAGTCACGTTTGCCTCGAAGATTTGTGCCGTCTGCCGTCAACAACAAGCGCTTGCCTTGTTCGGCAGTGAGCCAATTTCCGACAGGGATCCCTAATCGCTTGGCACCTTTCACCCGGCGAATCCCGGCAGCCAAGTCTGCACTGAGCAAACCACAGTCGGCAGCCTCGTAGGCCAACCTCCGGACTGCAGCCAAACGCAAGTTTATCGTGGTCGAAGCGTAGTGCCGCTGCTCGAGGGATATGCGGTAACGCGTAACCACAGTCTTGTTGAAGGCTAGCCTGGGTTCTGAACAGTACCATTCGATGAACCCTCTGATTGCATGATCGTAGGTTCGTTGTGAACTTCGAGAGGTCAGGCTGTTCAATACGGCTGACTTGGATTGTTCAAGGTCCGGAACCTTCAGAATGTGCTTGGGAGCATGTTTGCGCTTTGTCTTGCTCTTTGCCATGGGTACGGCCTCCATTCGCCGTGGCAAGAAGCATGATCCTGATCGCCATTTTCGGTCTATCGCACCCTGGGGCGTTTATTGGGGCTAATTTGCGAAATGGGTAACTTCCGGTTTGCCGGTCATCCGCCCAGAATGCCGGTGTCGGAGTGATGTCCTCTCTCCGTGCAAATTGGGGTAATCCGTTCAATTAGAGGCTGCCCACGACTGGGACTGGGGACGAACAATCGCGGTCGGATCAACGGCTCTCAACCAGGTAAACCATCCAAAGCAAGAGCAGCAAAGCCCACAAGAAGTAAAGCATCGGAAATGCGAATTGCTTCAAGTAGGAGCGGTGCTTTCTACTCACTGCAGGGCCTCCCATGAGGTCTCTTTTTGTCTCAATCCAACATGCGGTGCTTCAGGTTCATGACGTCGCGATAGGGTACGACGCCCTGGATGATGTCGTGGTCGTCGACGACAGGCAAAGCGCGGAAGCCATAGCGGAGAAACGCAGCGGCGGCTTCCTTCATGGTGGACTCGCTCCTGAGGCTGATGACGTTTTCGACCATTATGTCTTTGAGCCTGCTGGCAGGCTCGGCGATGAGGAGTTCCTTGATGTCGAGGACGCCGAGGAGTTTGTCGTTTTCATCGACGATATAGAAGTACATCACCACGTCCATGCCGCGCGCGTTGCGACGAAATGCGCGGAAGGTATCAGCGACAGTCATGTCCGCGGTGCCCTTGAGAAACTTCGAGGTCGTGAAGTTAAGAATGTTGGTTTCCTGCTCCTCGATGATCTCCTCGATTTTGGCGACGAGCCGTTGGTCGAGCATCCTGAGGATGGTGCGTTTCTCGTCGGCGGGAAGGACGGCGACGATGTCTGCGGCCTGACCAGGGGTCATTTCGCCGATCAACTGGGCAACGTGCTCTTTCTTGAGCGCAAACACGATGTCGCGCTGGACGGCAGGATCGATCTCCTCGAGAGTGTCGGAGGCCAGAGAGGGCTCGAGTTCCTCGAGCAATGAGACGCGCTGCTCGCTGTCCAGCTCCTCGACGATGTCGGCCAGGTCAGCGGGGTGGATGTCAGAGAGCGCTTCCTTGAGGATGTTCAGCTTGAGCTCGCCCTGGAGCGAGTCGAGGTGCGGCCCGAGCGCCTGCACGTAGGACCAAGGGATGAGGCGCTTCTCTTCTTCACCGGATTTGGGATGCAGGATTTTGGCCAGCGACTCCATGCCCAGGCGGCGCAGCAGGCCGTGACGGCTGATGTCCACATCGGTGACGTAGAGCTTGCCGTTGCGCTTGAGCAGGCGGATATCGTAGACGACTTCGACTTCACGGTCCTCGATGTCGAGGACCTTCTTGTCGAAGAGGTAATCGCTTACCAGGACTTCATCGGGCGCAGGCTCGCGCACGCAGCTTTTGGGATCGGCCAGCTCGACGACAACCTCGCCGTGACGCAGTGATTTGACCGCAGAGAAGGGGATGAGCATAGCCGGGTCGCCGAATGGAGGCTTGATCTGCAGTTGCGTGATTTCGGCCAGCTTGCCCTGATCGACGGCGATCACGTCCTCGAGGCGGCCCAACTTGCGGCCATTGCAGATGGCGCGCGAGCCGATGATTTCGGACAGGAAGAAAACCTCGTCAGGAACAGCCGGTGTTGTAAGAATCTGGCTCATCGCCCACCTCTATTTGTGCAACACGGAGAAAAACTTCCACACCAGGAGCCCGACAAGGAAAAGCAGATAGAACCGCAGAAGGCCAAGCGAGAACAGGACAGCCGGCGTCATGCGGACGTGCGGCTTTTTGTACCTGCGGTTGATTTCTCTCACCGCGTCCCAGGCGTTGCTGAAGAATTCCGTGATCATTGCTTTTGCCCTTCTACCTAAGGATGTTGGGGAATACCGCGCTGACTCCGTAGAGCGTCGATACGACGATGATAAGCGAAACGATGCCGATGTTGGCGAGGTTCTGAAACCATGTGTTTTTGTGCTTGCCCATGGTCTGTTCATCGTTCAACAGAACAATGAGAAACACCAAAGCTGCCGGGAGCAATGTGACTGCGATCACCTGAACAAAGAGGGTAATGAGCACCAGAGGCGCGCCAGGGATGAGAACAACGACCCCGGCGAAAACGAGAGTGAAGAAATAGTACGCGTAAAACCAGGGCGCCTGCTTGACGTTCTGGTTGAGTGAGTGCGCCCAGCCGAAGACCTCGCCGAATGCCCAGGAGCTGGCGAGCGAGATGCAAATGGCGCCCAAGAATCCGGCGTCGAAGAGCCCGATGGCGAGGAGAGCGCCGACGTATTTGTTGATGCCGAAAAATAGTTTTGCCGCGGTGGCTGCGTCGCTGATGGGCAGGCCGGGAATGAGCGTGGCAGTGAGGATGATGCATCCGGCGGCCACGACCACTGTAAGCAGCGCGCCGACGCCCGTGTCGACCTTGCCCAAGCGCATGTCTTTTTCCTGCATGCCCTTGTCGACTACGGCGCTTTGCTGGAAGAAGATCATCCACGGGGCAATAGTGGTACCGATGTTGGCCATGATGAGGAAGAACAGATCGTTGGTGAAGCCGCCGGGCGGCAGATGCGGCATGAAACTCCCCTGGATGATTTTGTCGATCGGCGGATTGATCATGAACGCCGCAGGAATGTAGATGAGATTCAACGCGCAGAAGGCAAGCGCGATCTTTTCCCAGGTCCAGTAGCGTCCCTGGAGCACCATGGCCATCATGACGATCCATGCGCCGATGACGGTGACGATGCGCGGCACACCGAAGAGGCTGAGCGCAGCGGTCATGCCGACGAACTCCGTGATCATGGTGAGCCAGTCAACGAGAACGAGATCGAGGAGCGAGAACCAGCCCCAGAACGAGCCGAAGGCGTGGAAGATAGCCTCGGCATGGCCGCGTTTGGTTACGGCGCCGAGACGGACTGTCATTTCCTGAACGTAGTAGGCCACTGGGCCGAGGAGAATAAGAAACCAAATGAGATGAAAACTGTATTGGGCGCCCGTGACGGTGTAGGTGGTGATGCCGCCGGCATCGTTGTCGGCAACCATGACAATGATGCCGGGCCCAGCGATGAGCATAAAGAGCCGCACCACCTTCCACATCTTCTTGTAGCGGTAATAAAGCCGGGAGAGAAAGTTCACGATTGCGACCCCAGTGATTCGGTTTGGGCTTAGGCACAGAAGCGGCAGACGTGCGGATCTGCCGCCGTAGCGGATTGTACTTCGTTGCTGACTTCGACCGACGGAACCCACCTGCAGGCAAGCGGACGCGCAGAGTTGCCGGTCTCGTACCAGACACAGGACAGACGGGCCGAACGGTAAACAGGAAAAGTGAGAATGATTTTGGTCATGACGTCCTCCTTCCGGCACACGTATGCTGCCAGGGCAGGCGTCGCAGCGCGCACCTTGGTGCATGGCGAGTACCTGGAGCAAGAGTTGGCCAGACTTTTTTCTTAGGAGGGGTGGGTAGAGCCGCCCGTTCGATTAGAGATTCAGGTGGATTCTGCCCACTCACTCAAACTGGGTCGCGCACTGTGAGGAGTGAGCAGGCGATAGCTCGAGGGCTAATCGCGCGCTTCACCCGGGCAGCGCAGGAGGGCGCTCCAGCATGCGGTACACCACCGCGACCTGGTTGGCGCGACGGCGTGGAAGCATCGTGGAGGTTCCAAAGCGATTTTGATTCTCATAGATTGATGTGCAGCGGTCATCGCCTTGACGATGATTGCCGCTTTGAGGTTTATACCATACCCCCTAAGGGTATGCAACCGGAAACGACAGAATTCTCTGCCGAATCCGTTGAGCGCCTTCAACTCGTTGATGAAGGGGCGAACCGTATTGAATACTCAACCGGCGCATTCCAAGTAGTTCATCGATTCGCTTCTGGCCGCATGGTCGGTAAACCGGGAATTTGACCAGATGAGAACCCAAAAAACGCCGCAGGGTCCAGGAATAGGGTTGTGGCTGGATTGTCGGCAATCCGGAAGTTACCCCCAATTTGGATCAGTCCTGCGAAGTCGGCTTCTCGAACGTCTTTCTGGGTTTCAGCGGAGTTCCGAGCGAATCACCGGCTAACCGGACATTACCCTGAAAATGGGTTCTGTCCGGATTGCCGACCATACACGACGAAATCCAGAAAACAGCATCGGCGGCGGTCTTTGGCTGCATTTATCGCTTAGAATCCATACATCAACCGAAAGAAATCATGATTCAGTTCAACAATAAGACCGCGCATACAAGGTTTTCCCGGCGGCGGATACTGATCGCCGTTTTGTTGACTTTGCTGGCAGTTGCTGTTGCGCTTCCCGGGGCTGGCGGCCAGACGGCAAAACAACCTGCGAGTCAGGATGTGGATTTAACCGTGACCGCCAACGAGGTTTCGCTCAATCTGGTGGTTCACGACAAGAAGAACAAGCCCGTTTTGGACCTGAAGCAGGATGAGATAGCGATCAGCGACAACGGCACTCCGGTCAAGCTCAACAGTTTCCATCTGGTCAACGGCGCGCAGAAGAGCGAGTGTCTGATCACGCTGGTCTTTGACCGGCCGGCGCAGTTGGCGGGCAAGAACCTGGAAACCGACCCGACGATGATGAAGGTTGCGCGAGAAGCGGCGGGGAAGATACTCACGACGGTTCCAGAGAAAGGTTTCTCCTTTTCGGTTCTGACCGTCGACGATCGGCTGCGGCTTCAGAGCGCGTTCACATCGGATCGGAAATCGCTTGCGCAGGTCATCAATTCGGCCACCGAGCCGAAAAAAGCCTGGAATGGCGGCGAGGCCAGCCCGCTGGAAAAGCAACTGATCACGGCAGCGCTGACCGGCGTCGGTCCGGAGGGAAAGGCCGTCGGCGCGCATGATCGCGCGCTGGATAAGTTGCTCTTCAACGCACTCACCGACTCCGGCAAGATTGCACAGAATCAGCATCTCCAGTTTTTTCTGGCGGGTTTGCTGGCCTTGGCGCAATCCCAGCAACAAATCCATCAGAGAAAAGCGTTGATTTTCTTTACTGCATTTCAGGAAGAGAAGAACAACTTGCGCACCAAGGAGGCGATCCAATCCATCATCGGATCAGCCAATCAAGCTGGAGAGAGCATCTATGTTGTCGACCTGAACTCCTCGAATCGTATTACGAGCCAGATGAGTTCGTCGTCCGCCGAAGTCTTGGGCCTTGCACCCGGCGGTCCGACTAGCGGAGGAATCGACGGTTTGACCAGCACACAAGGCAAGATCAACGCGATGGGTATGAACGGGTACATGCAGTTAGTTCAAAGCGATAGAAACAACGACGACATGAAATCCCTGGCTGTGGAAACGGGGGGCAGTTACATCCCGTACGATCACTTGCAGAAGTCGCTGACCCAGGTTCTTCAGGACATGACCACATATTATGTAGCGACCTATGTGCCTCCCATCAAGGAGTACGACGGGAAGTTTCGTCCCATCGCGATCAAGCCGCTGCGCGCAAGGCTGAGGATTCGCTCGCAATCGGGGTATCTTGCGCTGCCGCCGCAGAGCGGCGGCGATGCCGCCCCGCAGCCCTATGAACTGCCGCTGCTGAAGATCCTCGGCCAAGAGAAGTTGCCCACGGATGTAGCCTTTCGCGCCGCGATCCTGAGCACGGCCGCGACGCCCGATGGAGAGGTCAGTACGCTGGCCATCGAGGTGCAGCACTCCGGCCTGGAGATTTATGAAGACAGCAGCACCGGCATCCACTCCGCGAGCCTTTCGATCGTCGCCAATATCAAAGACAAATCGGGCATGATAATCGAGCACTTCAGCGCGGATATTCCGCGGCGCAGGATTCAGAAAGACAGCGACAGCTCGGAATTCGGAGCGATTTCGTTTCAGCGGCACTTTCTTGCGCCTCCAGGCGAGTACATACTGGAGGCGGCCGTTCTGGACCACTACAGCGGCAAGGCCGGCGCCCGCCGCAAAACCTTCGAGGTTCCCGACGCCACCACTGTCCCATCACTCGGCAATATGATTCTTGTACGCCAAGCCGAGCCGTTGCGCGCGGACGACGACACCGCGGAGCCACTGCGCCACGGAAATGAGATTCTGACGCCGAATCTCTCCGGTCTACTGACGCCGGGGGCCAAGGTAATCTCGGTCTTTTTGAATGCCCACTCCGACCCGCACGCAGCCGAGTCCTCCACCCTTAAGATCCAGATCTACCGGGACGGCAAGCCGCTGGGCGGCGAGCCGATGATTACGCCTCAAGCCAGCGGATCGGAGTTCGCCTCCTATCTGTACAGCTTTTCGATCAACCCCCCGTGAACGGCCTTTATGAGGTGAAGGCAGTTCTCAGCCAGGGCGGCAAGAGCGCGGAAGCCAGCACCACGTTCGAGGTGACGGGCGGCCAGCCGTCCGGCGACACAGAGATCGCCTCGGTGTTTGATGCGCAGCTTCCCGCTCATTCCTCCAGACCGCTGGCCATCACCATTCCGGCCAACCCGATCGAGCGCCCCTCGGTGGAGGAGATCAACTCAATCCTCGCGGATGCAACCAAATACGCAATGACTTATCGGGATTCCCTGCCCAACTTCATGTGCGAGCAAGTGACCGATCGATATATCTATCGTGTCAATCTGGGTGGAACAGGCCAGTGGGATCATAAAGACAAGTCCACTGAACTATTGACGTATTTCGAACACGAGGAAAACCGCAACTTGCT
Source organism: Occallatibacter sp. (assembly GCA_050010795.1). GTDB lineage: Bacteria > Acidobacteriota > Terriglobia > Terriglobales > Acidobacteriaceae > Telmatobacter. Next base: position 2,371 of record JBEKKI010000062.1, on the reverse strand, counting down.
GGAACTGGAGCAGAACGGCTCCACCGGCAGCCCTGACACGGAGAATAATCGCGGCGCCACCTCGGACGGGGAGTTCGGCTTTACGCTTTCTGGCATCTTCCGCCCCTCGTCCAAGGCGGATTTTCAATGGAAGGAGACCGGAGTACTGGGAGACGGCACGGTGCAGGTCTTCGACTATCGCGTCGCGCCGGAACACTCGACTTTCAATCTCCGGGCGAGCTCCACTGATGTCATCACGGTAGGCTACCACGGCCAGGTGTATATCGATACCGTGACGCGGATGGTGCGGCGCATCACGAAGGCGGCGGACAATGTGCCACCCAGGTATCCCATCCAGGGGGCTTTGGTCAGCGTGGACTACGACTTTGTGGTTCTCAACGACCACGACTATATGCTGCCCATCAGCGCGCAGGTCATTTTGAAAAAGAGCCGCAAGGAGCTGGATAGGAACGAGATCGAGTTTCGCAACTTCCGCCGCTTCGGTTCCGATACGCGCATCCTCAATGATGGTTCCGTGGCGAAACCCTGACCATCGGCATGCTCAAGTGCGACCGGATAGCTTATACTGCGGCGAATTGCTTGAGGAGATCGCGCATGCAAACGGCCACTCCATCCCCGGCGGACGAACCGCTTTACAACCTTGTCAGCGGGCCATCCCTGGCGACGATTCCGGACGTGATCGCGCGCATGCAGGCTATCGATGCACTCTTGCCGGTGACCGATGGCCTGAAGTGGTTCAACCGGCTTTACCTGATGGTGACGCAGCAGGTGGATCTTTGCCCGCCCGGCGGCGCGTGGCAGAGCCCGGTTTGGCTCGACCGCCTCGATGTCGTCTTCGCCGGCTTCTATTTCGGCGCTGTCGCCGGCTATCTGAGCGGAGGCTCTGTGCCCTCGGCATGGAAAGCACTGTTTGAGGCTCGCTACAGTACCGGCATTGATCGCATCCAGTTTGCGCTTGCGGGAATGAACGCCCACATCAACCACGACCTTGCGCTCGCGCTGCTGGCCACCGACGCCGAGCTGAATGTGATTCTAGTAGCGGGCAGCGCAGAGTCCGTTGATTACCAATCAGTGAATGAATTGCTGAGGACTGTGATGCCCTCGGCGCTGACCATGCTCGCTACGGATACGCTCGGCGTGCTTGCGGAGGATACGGGTAAGATCGGCCGGCTGCTCGCCTTCTGGGACATTTGCAGCGCGCGCAACCTTGCCTGGGACTTCGCCAACCACTTGCGCGATCTGACGGGGCTCACTCGCGATGCTGCGATCAGAGCTCAAGACGCAACGACCGGCGCCCTGGGCCGCGCCATTCTTGCCGTCTGAATGCTCCATGCGGGAGATATCGCGTATTTCGCATTTGGGAGCGATCACGACGGGGGTCTGCTGCGATTCCGGTTGTGTGATCGACTTGTGCGGGGTAATTTGCTATGAGTGCAGACCGTGACTTCGACCAGCAGGGAGCTGCAGTTCTCAGAATGCTCATCTATCCGATTCAATTTGAATCGGAGCCCTTGAACGGAATCGATCGCGTTGTCGCCCAGGTGTTTGCGGAGCATTGGAGGATTCCCCTGCACGATGTCATTGCCGCGATTGACGCCGGCCTGGCCAGCGACGCCAAGCTCGCTGAACTCCTTCCTCAGAGTCACTCCGAAGTGGTCATTCGTCGCTTTCTTTCAGCCTTGCGCACGCGACTGGAAACCGAGGCAGGACAAGACTAGGCCAGCAAGGATACCTGCGCGATCCGGTTACCTGGCTTCCGGCAAAGCCCGGTTGACCGCCTAACCGGACATTACCCGAAAAATGGGTTCTGTCCGGATTGGGGACCAACCGACCGCTAAGGTAACGATGAGTGCATCGGATTATTTGCAGCAGGCGACGGCTAACTTTTTGTCGGGAGAACCGACTTCGTATATTGGCTCGGACTCACTTGGGCAACGGCTTTCCGCAGCCGAGATCATTTGGGCGCGAAAGCTCATATTCACTCCAGATTCGGTCGTACAGTCCTCAACGTGTCCCTGCTGAAAGGGTGTTCGTTTCTAAGATTCCAGAGTACAAAAAGCATGCAGAGCGCAAGCAGGAACAAGAAGAGTAGAGCAAGGCTCGTCCGTTCGCGCGAAGTCCACCGTATCTGACGGAGCCGCCGCTTGCTGCCTCGATCAAAGTTGATGACACGCATGGAGCGTCCAGATTGGCTAGTTGGGCGATTCCGAAAGAAATCGCCCTATCTGGCCCTCGGGGATTGCTTATCCAATCAGAAGTTCAGCGTAATCTTCGCCGTCAGGGCGCGCGGGGTGACGTAGTGCGTGCCACTGAAGGTGGAGAGGAAGTTGTAGAGCGCGTACTTATTGGTGATGTTGATCGCGGTCAGGTC
>JBEKKI010000061.1:0-25267 GCA_050010795.1 Occallatibacter sp. | reverse complement strand
TTGCGCACGGAGTCGGCATAGTCCAGGATCGTCCGGGCAAGCCGGATTGCTCGCGCATCGCCGGTAAGATCATAATACTCGGGCAGGAATCTTCCCAGGTGGCACCAGGCGACCACACTCGGGGTTACGGTCGTAGGATCCTTCACCATCAATATGTATTGCATGTAAGGATCGGCCAGTGCCTTTAGGTGGTCGTCGTCGAGCACGCCTGCCAAAGCAGTCAATCCTTCAAGCCAGCGCGGAACGAAGCGAGCAATACAACAATCACCCGTCACGTTCTTCCCGGCATTTCCTATCCAAGCGGAGTCCTCAATCACCCCCCAAACCTCATTCAGGTGACTCGTCAATCCACTCGCCTGGACCTTCAATTGATCCCGAAGCCAACCCTCCGACCGAACGGTTCCTAAAGGCAATTTGGCATATTTAATCTGAAGGAGCGGGCTGCGATTGTTTGGATAATTCGGAATCGCCGGCCAGGGATCATCGCCGGCCATCGGAAAGGCCGCCAGCGCATCGGCAGAAAACGCGCCTACACCGGCCACCGCGGCAATTAGTTCGCAAAATTCACGTCTGTCCATTTTTCTCCCTCGAGTAGGTTCTCTTATTTCCCTCATTCGTGAGGGCGTAAACTGGCCCGCTACTATATCGTGAGATACTTCCTGTAGGAGTTGTCGGCCTCATATTTCGGCACCGGAATCAGGTTGTAAAGCCGGGTGACAACCGACGGTCCTTTGTAGGTGGTCGAGTTGAACGTATTCACAGTGGCGCGGTGGCCTGCTCTGCCGGTGTCGGGTGCCAGGATTCCCCGCTTGAGCAGCAGCAGAGTCTGTTCGCTGGTGCCCCAGGAGCCAGCGCTGTTCTTGAGCCATTGCGCGCCCAGTCGTTGCATTGTCGTACCGATGCCGTACTCGTCGAAGGCACGCAACGCGACCATCTCATTGTAGTAGTCGTCCGGCTTCGCGTAGCCGTCGCCATGCAGAAACGGCGTATTCGAGAGAGCCGAAGCTGGCTTATGTCCGAATTCACTGCCGGTCAGTCGGCCTATCATCTGCCCGACCCAGATGTCACGGGCGCGATCGCGGTATTCGGCTTTTGAAATCACCAGTCGACCCTTACTAACGGAACTCGCGAACAATAGACTCGAGCCGGCACAGAGACACATGGCTCCAAGAACTGCTAAAGCAGAAATTCTCAACCAATCCGGCACGTTCTTCACTCCCGTTCGTCTTCCTGTCACATACCTGACGAGTCATCTTCGCCGTTTCCCGGACCGTTCACCACCTGGGAACTTATCCCCATGCGTCGCCGGGCGGTTTGAGGGCTGATCTTGTGACCCGCCCCGGAGGTCCTGTCTCCATCCTTCGTGCAGCGAGGCTGCTTTCACTCGGTCTTTACTACGACCTCTTTTCTGCACCGTTCACGGCACATTTTGGCGAGGCACGCCTGCGCGGCATTCGTGAAGTACGTCCAGAACGCGACGCTTAGCCAAAACAATCAACGAGGGTACTGGAATCTGTTTCTCCACTTCTCCACTTGGTCAGTTGGGTAATGCAAACGCGGTTACGCTATCGTCAGTAATTGGGTCGTCTAGGTCCGATCCGCCTGCGGAGGTAACCACGACGTATTGCTTACCATCCTTTCCTTCGTAAGTAGAAGGGACAGAGTGAGCAGCAGCCGGAAGCTTCACACTCCACAGTTCGGCACCGGTTTTTGCGTCGAATGCACGAAAGCGTGAATCATCGGTGGCGCCTATAAAAACTAGGCCGCCAGCTGTAGCGATTGAACCACCGAGATTCGGTCTGCCTGTTTGCTGTTTGCCGTCGGGCAAAGAATCTGTCACTCCAAGCGGAACCTGCCAAGCGATCTTGCTGGTGTTGACATTGATCGCTGATAGTCGACCCCACGGCGGCTGCTGGCAAGGTAGCCTGTTTTCAGAATCCCAGAATCGTCCCATGACTGCGCCAAACTTGTAAGGCGTTCCCGGCCGCTCTGGTGCCGGGACAAGGGATTCCAATTGACCTAGGTCCATTGTGTTGACAAACAAAAGACCGAGCTTAGGGTTGAATGACGCGCCCCCCCAGTTTGCACCCCCGAGCGTGCCCGGAAAGCTTACGAGGGTCCGCTGAAAGGGCACCGGGGTGTAGATTGGGCCAAACACGAAACGATTTCTGGTTATCAAATCACGACAGAAGGCTTCGTGTTCAGGCGTTACGGTGGCAATGTCTTCCATGGTGAAATTCTGCCGCGCCAGGGGCGGGGTCACCACAGGGTAAGGCTGTGTCGGGGAGGCCGCTTCGCCTGGTACATTGCTCTTCGGAACGGGACGCTCTTCAATCGGGTAAATAGGCTTACCTGTCACACGGTTCAAAAAGAACGCCATGCCACTCTTGGATACGATTGCCACTGTTGGTATGCGTTTGGAGCCATGCTTTATCTCCAGAAGAACGGGAGCAGACTCAAGGTCGTAATCCCAGATGTCGTGGTGGACAACCTGAAAGTGCCACAGCTCTTTCCCGGTGTTCGCATCCGCCGCGACGATGGTTGTTCCGAATAAATTATCCCCTTTGCGATCACCGCCGTACCGATCCCAAGAAGGGGCGCCGAATGGCATGTACACAATACCGTGGGCGACATCGACTGTCATGAAACCCCAGACATTTACGCCGGTACGATTCCTCCACCCGTCGCCAATCCATGTCTCGTGACCCTTCTCTCCCGGGCGCGGAATTGAGTGAAAGGTCCACACGAGTTTGCCGGAAAGGACATTCCAGGCACGTACATCTCCCGAGGGGCCTGTGCTCGGATATTCAGGAACGATCGACCCTGTAATTACGAGATTTTTGTAGGTAACGGGTGGAGATGTCATGCCCAGGAGGCCGACCTGGCCGTTTGTCACCTCAGGCGTCTTTATGTCGATGACGCCGTCTGTTCCGAAACTTACGACCGGCTTCCCTGTCTTTGCCACCAGGGCGATCAGTTTGCCGTCGCGCGTGCCGCAAAGCACTTCTGCCGGGTGAACCCCATCCCCTGGCCAGTACTCCACTCCGCGAAGACACGGAAGGCCGCTTCCAGGGGTATCGAAGCTCCAGACCTCTTTCCCGGTAACAGGATTCAACGCTACGATCTTATGATAAGGAGAAGAGAGGTACATCAGACCATCTGCGACGATAGGAGTCATCTCTGATGAAAGGAGGTGGCTGGTCCTCCGCCTTGGAGTCGCGACTTCTGCTTTGGGGTGTTCCGCGGCGGCTTCTGTCGGACTCGTTGGCTTCGGGAAAGTTGCGGCGAGATAGTTGGTAATCTCGTCGAGCTCGTCACCGGGAGCCTCCAATCCTTTCGAAACCATATTGTCAATGATGGAACTCCACTCCTCGCGATTGTAACGCTGGTGGGCGAAGAGCTCCACGCTGTGGCAAGTGGAACAAAGACGCGCCGTAACCTGTCTTCCTTTTCCTTCCGGAAGAGTCACTCCATCCGGAGGTTCTGTTACTTGTCCGGGGTGTCCGACAGAGGGCAGGGGTAACATGACTTCAGTTTGTGTTAACGGTTTAAGTTGATACACCCACGCGACCTTCAACTTAGCAACGTTCTTAAGGTTGATTTGTGCGAGTGGAGAATAGCGAAGGCCTCCCGCGTCGTAACCGTAAGTTGGCCAGTCTGCTTGTGCGAACGCCTGTACTGCGGAAAGGCCTATAAAAACAAGCATTGGAATTTGTTGCATTACCATCTCCGTTTCCGCACCTCGGTCCGGGAGTCATAGTTAGACTTTATTCCTGGGCCATCCAAGCGCTTTCTCTCTGGCACGCTACTTATACTCGGCCGCAAAGGCGTCAGCCTCGTGGTTCAGCTTCTCCGGGCTCACGACATGCGAATAAAGGAGCATCCGATACCGGAATGTCGCCGACTGCCCCTTATCGATTGTGAAATCAAACTCCGGTGCGCTGGGATCGAAGATTTTGCGGCCCCGGGGATTTGCAGCAAACAACCCGTTTCCGCGTGCCATCCAGTAGGTCGGGTCCCCTGGGTTTCGTGGATGATCAAGAATAGCGATGGCGATAACCTTATCGCCGGTTCTGCCGGTTAAGACACACCAGCGTCCGCGTGTTCCCTAGGCTTTATCTCCGCGTCTGCCTTCGCTGGTCAGATAGACACCACTAGCCCCTGGAGAACTTGCGCCGCTAACTCGAGTGGGCCGTCCGCTTGCCTCGCTGAAGATGCCACCCTTTTCCATGGGTGACTCCAGCCAGCCCGATATACGCATGCCGAACAGGCCCTCCTTATCGTCGTGAAAGACAACGTGGGTTAACGCGCGCAGCGTCGTGATCTGGTCGATCACGCGCGCGCCGCCCACCTTGGAAAACACGTATCGTGTGGTGATCCAGGATCTTTTCACCAGATCTGGCGATCCAGACAGATTCGACGGTGAACTCTCCCTGATCTGAGCCGCTCTTTGCGGACTGGATCCGTTCCTGGTAGATGGATCCCATTTTGGCGCAGTTCTCTGGCTTGATCGCGTTGGAATTATTCCAGAAATCGAATCCGTTAACATTGCCATAGTCGAACCACATTCCGACTTGGTGCCGGTGATCCTCACGCTCCCCGGGTTGGGGCGAGAACGGGTAGCCGCACATGACCACAGTACCGCCCGGAGCGATTACCGGAAATAATACCGGTTTTGAGTGTCGTGGGCCACAGGTAGGAGGTGAAGGGCATACCGTCAACAGTGACGTCGATACGTCTTTGCTCTTCTCTCGGAATTACCTGCACTCCTTTGTCCAATTGTGTTGCCAGCATCCCCGTGCCACCAGTGCTGCCACTTCGGGAGAACTGCGCAATCGATTGTTGCAATGTGACAAACATGAACAAATACCCGCAGCTGACTGCCCTTATTGAGTGTTTCCTCGCCACCATTGGTTCTTCAGTCTGTATGGACGCGAACACTTGTGGAACGATGATTAGAGTGCTAGAAGTGAAGCCAATCGATCAGGTTCTAGCAGCATTTGCAGTGCCGAGGGAGAGGCCACCCCAGCCAAAGGCAGACCTCCAAAACGGCAAGTTTTTCCTCCCTCGCGACCGTCTTTGGGCTAGAAGTTGATCTTGACGCTACCCCGGAAAACTCGGGCTGCGTTGGTTGTCGATGTGATCTGGCCAAAGGTTGACGAGGTGAGACTTGCGCTTGGAGTGCTGAAGTCCGGATGGTTCAGCACGTTGAACGCTTCCAGACGAAAGGTTGTGCTCAGACTTTCGTGGATAGGGAAGATGCGCGACATCTGCGCGTCGAATTGAAGCGACTTTGGCCCCCTAAGGGAATTCTTGTTGATGCTCCCATAGGTCCCCAGATAGGGACAGCCGTTTGTACTCGCGCACGGCGCGGCGACTTGTGCGAAGGCTGCCTGATTCAAGCATTCGCGGTTTGCTTCACCCTTGGCCTTTTGGAACTTTACCTCAGCGTAGGGATTCGCGCCGGGCACCAGGTTAGGACGGTCATTGCCCACGTCGGTGAGCGAGTTATCCTGACCCGAGGTTACAGTGAACGGCGCGCCGCTTTGGATGTGGATGAGCGGCGCAAGTTCCCAGTTATTGACCACCAGCTTTTCGAGGTTGTTGACGTGGTTGTTGAAGCCGCTCTTAGCGACCAGAACGAAGTTCCCGGTTTGTCGGTAGTCGGAGCCGCAGGGACCGTAATCCATGGACGGGTTGTTGGGATTCTCCACGGTCGTGGCGGCGAGATCGCCCTGGGCATCCTCGATGTTGAGGCATTATGTGGGCGTGGACGAGTATTTGTTTCCAACCAGTGCTGTGCCAGTGAGTGGATCTACGAGTGGAATTGGGTTATGGCTCGAGTTGCAGGGATTGCTGCCTGAGACTCCCGGGACACCGTCCGTGAGAGAATAGTCGCCTGCCAGGTTGGCCGCCGTGGGCACTGTGGCTTGCGTCGCGGCTTGCGCCGGACGGGCCAGCGTGTGCTGGTACGCGGCGAAGGCAAACATCTTGTTGTGCTTGACGGGACCGCCTGAGAAGTTCCGGCAACGATTGGCTAAGAAAAACGGGGCATATCTAGACTCGCCTCGTATGCAAGAGCTTTCTACGATGGCCGCAGCGGAAAGAGACGTGTGCATATATCCGGCCTGTTGTTGAGCGGAGGAGTGATCCACTCTGGCCATAATGGAATTTGTGTTTCTTCTCCGCCTCAGGTCATCGGCCTTTAACGGCCCGCCCCCGTCCAGGTTCTGAAAAAGCTGGTCTCGCCAGTTGCGCTATCGTTGGTGGCTCGAGTATCTCGTTGGGAAAGCTCTTCGGTTCTTTCTGGTTCTCGGTTATGCCGCGCATCGGTACTCTTGCTCGTGAGCAATCAGTGACCAGATGATGCGGGCGTTTTGTTGGCTACCGCGACACAGGCTTTCGTTGTCCCGAGTCGCTGCTGTATGTCTGTGATCCAGAGACTTCGCTTATCGGTCTTTGTTTTAGCTCGATAAACGACCGATCGAGCGCCATGAATCAGCAGCGTTCTCAGGTGCGGATCGCCACGCTTGCTGATGTCCAGCAGCCGGTTTTTGCCGCCGCTGGAGTTCTGCCGAGGAACCAGGCCCAGCCACGCAGAAAACTGCCGTCCATTTTCAAAAGCGCGCCCGTTGCTGATCGCGGCGACAATCGCCGTCGCTATCAATGGTCCCACGCTTTCGATGGCGGCAATGCGTCGACAGTCCGGAGTGTTTTGGAACGCGATCTGAATCCGGCCATTAGCAACGGCGATCTTCTCGTCCGGCGGCGCCAGTTCCTCATAGAGGCTCTGAAATAGCTCCCGACCAAAGCCTGTCAGCTGACTCTCGGCGTCTTCCAGCACTGTCGGCAAGCCGCTGCGCACCCGTCCTCGAAGCTGTCGCAACACGATCCGATACTCGGCCAACAGGCCGCGGATCTGGTTGAAGAGTTGTGTGCGATTCGCAACCAGGCGGCTTCGAATCCGGTGCGCGCACTGCAGGTCCTGCTGCTCGACGGACTTCTGAGGCACAAACCGCATGTTCGGACGCGTCACGGCTTCGCAGATCGCTTCGGCATCGTTGGTATCGTTCTTCTGAGACTACACATATGGCTTCACGAACTGCGGCGCCATCAGCCGAACCGTATGACCTAATCCGCCAATCACACGCGCCCAGTAGTTGGCGCTGCCGCTGGCCTCGATCCCTACCAGGCAGGAATGCTGTTCGGAGAAGAATCGAACCACTTCACTTCGTCTCAACTTCCGCCGCAGTTCCGCTCGGCCCGCCTTGTCCGCTCCATGTACCTGAAAAACCTGCTTCGGGATATCCAGCCGAATCGTTGTCGCCTTCATCATGGTCTGTCCTTCTCGCAGCGAGCCTATCAACTCACCTCTACGAGGCGGGTCCATCCGATTAGGTCAACCAGGCGTCACAGCACAGTTCTCAGTGGGCAGTGGGCGGTGGGCAAGAGTCAGCGGGAGGCCGGTGCAAATCGGATGGTGAAGCCGAAGCGGGCGACGCGGGGCTGGCCGAGGGTTGTGGTGGGGGTCTTGGAGACTTCGATAGAGCGGTTGGTGAGATTTCCACCCGCGGCGAAGAGGGTAAGGCGCGAGCCGATGGAGTGGGAGGCGTAGGCGTCGAGGCGGAAGTAGCCGGCGAGGAGGTAGGTGTTGGCGTCGTCGTCGAACATGCGGCCGCTAAGGCGGCTTTGGAGGCTGAGCGTGCCGAGGCGTGGGCGGGAGGCGCGGAGATTGAGAGAGGCGAGATTGCTCGCGACCTCGGGAATCCACTTGCTGTAGTCGAGCGCGCCGCGGGAGACGACGGCGTGGGCGTACTGGTAGCCGCCGTCAACGGCGAGCCAGGGAGCTGGCGCAAGCGAAAAATCGAGAGAAAAGCCGCGACTCTCGATTTGGCCGAGGTTCTGGCGCATGAGCAGGATGGGCGATGAGGTGGGGTTGATGGTGAGCGCGGTGATGGGTCGGTTGACCAGGGTGAGAAACCAGCTGGTGCGGACGGTTCCCCAGGAGCGCTGTGAGGTTAGGCCTGTTTCCCAGCCGGTGGCGTGCTCGCTGAGGAGATTGTTGTTGGAGAGGGTGAGTTGGTTGCCGACCTGAGTGGAGCGGTAGAGCTCGTTAGGCGTGGGCGCGCGAAAGGCGCGAAAGCCGGAGGCGGAGAGCGCCCAGTGAGGGCCGAGCTTGCGGGAGAGGCCTAGTCGGGGATCGAAGAGCCGTTGGGATTGCTGCGTGGGCTGGGTGGGGCTGAGCGTCCAGACGAGGCCGGCGGGTGAGGCGGTGTAGGTGAGCTGGCGGCCGTCATAGTTCTGATACCAGTCGAGGCGGGCGGAGGCGGTGAGAGTCCAGTCGTGGCGGACAGCCATGGCTTCAGCGTAGGCCGCGGAGTCGCGCTGATGATCTTGGAGGTTGGTGAGTGCGGCGGAGGAACCAAAGGTCTGTTCGCGATCCCACACGCGGACGTCGTGCGCATCGGCTCCGGCGACGAGGAGAAGACCGGCGCGGAAAGGCTGGCTAAAATGGAGAGACGCGCCGAGCTCGTTGACGGGAACGTAGGAGTAGCGCGTGCGGATTTCGCCGCAGCGGTAGGAGCACGAGGGAAGGCCAAAGTTGGGCAGGTTGGAGATGCTGGAAAAGCTCTGACGATAGCGCTCGCTGGAACCGTAGAGGCGGAGAGCGAGTGTGCCGCTGCGCTGCGCGGACCAGTCGGCGCCGGTGGCGTAACGAACAAGGCGCGTGGCGTTGAATTGGTAGGGCGTGCCGTTGTGGCGCGAGTCGTTGAAGCCACTTGCGCGGGCGAAGAGACGGAGCCAATGGAGTTGGCGGTCGGCGAGGAGCAGTGCGTTTTGGCTGTGGACATTGCTCGCGACATCAACGGAGCCGCGCTGGAAGGGAGATTCCTGAATGTAGCCGTCGGTGCCGAGAAGGCCGCCGGCAGCGAGCAGGCCCCACGGACCGATGGTGGATTGGGCGAGGAGGCTCGAATCGTAGGTGCCTTCGTCGCCGTAGGTGGAAGTGAGCTGAGCTTGGCCGGCGACGGGACGGACGGGCACGATGTTAATGACGCCGCCGATGGCGCTGGAGCCGTAGAGATCGCTAGCGCCGCCGCGGGCGAGCTCGATGGTGTTGATGGACAGCTCGGGCTGCTCCTGCCAGTGAATCCAGCCGCCGAGAGGATCGTTGAGCGGAACATCGTCTTCCGTGACGAGGGTGCGGCTGGCCGATGTGGAACCGAGGCCGCGCAGGCTGATGCCTTGCGAGGTGGGATTGGCTACGAGCGAGGGCGAGCGGCGAAAGAGCTCGACGCCGGGAAGCTGGCGGAGCTGATCGTCGAGCGTGATGGACGCGGTGGTACGGACCGCCTGCGCGGTGAGGACGCGCGTGGAAGCAGGACTTTCAAGATCGCCGAGCGGAGCACGGTAGGCGGTGACGGTGATCTGATCGAGACTTGTGGCGGGATGGAGGCGAATGGTGGTGGTGGTACCGGAGGTTGGAGCGCCGAGGGTGAGGGTTTGCGAGGCGAATCCGGGGGCGGAGACAGTGATGGTGCAGGGTGCGACGCAGGAGACGGTGAATGCGCCGGAGCTGGTGCGGCCGAGGGGATGGCTTGCGGCATAGGAGACGGTGGCGCCGGAGAGCGGAGCGCCGGAAGCGTCTTCAACGGTGATGGGGATGTGGACGGGGGCGGTCGCCGGGATCTGGGTTTGGGCTTGGGACGGGGCTTGAGCCTGGGCGCGCAGAGCCGGGACCGGCAGAAGCGCGGTCAACACCAGCGCGCCAACGATGGCTTTCGATTTCGACGATTGCATCGCTTGCATGGTTTGATACGGGGAGAGAGCGTAGCGCATGTTCAGCAACAATTCTGACACTGTACCTCGTCAAAATGCCATCCGCTTGCGATATGAGCCCGATTCCCAGAGTCGGCGGCGGTCGCGACAGCAATACCATCCGCGAAGCTCTGGAATCGCAGGCCGCGAGATTATGCGCGGAACGCGTCACGACCGAGGAGAAGAAACTACTTCATGCCAGCGCCCAGCGCTTAGATGAACTGCATAAGATATGTGCGCAGAGCACGCCATGCATACGGTCCCGAGTCATGCAGGCCCTTGGAGGCGGCCGATGTTCCGGCTCGAAAGGACGGAATTACGTGCCAAAGCGCAAGGATCGGAAACCCAAGACAAATCCAAAGCCCAAACAAAGCAAGCCAAGATCCGCTGTCGACTACGCGCTTGCCCTCGTACGGAAACGGCTCGCACCCCTCGAGGAAGGTGCTCCGCACTATCAGGTGCGTGAATGCACCGGTGTGGAGATCGCCGCCTGGTTCTCTCACTCCCGCGGTTCGGCGGCCGGCATCATCGTTACGATCAGGCTGCGAGAGCTGCCTCGGCGATCAACTGCGCAAAACTGAAGATGACCAGCAGCAGAAGTGTGTCAGCTAACGCAACGTGATGCGCCTTGCCGAATTTTCATCGTACTCGGCGATCGCCCGGCGCTCCCTTCTCGATGAATATTGCCGCCAGAGTAACTTTCGGAACTGAGTGTCGAGCCTGTTTTGTCCACAGATGTCGTTTCGACGACACACAGGCGAGTATGTGAAACAGAAAACGACGGATTTCCGAAAAAACAGGCAAGCACAAGACTGATTCTGAGAAAGCTCATCGCGACAAATCCGGTTGTGTGCTAAACCCTCGATCCAGTCCGGAGTTCGCAACCCTTACTTCAAGAGAACCCCGCAAAACGACATCTGCCGACGAAGTTCCTAGCATGACGTCCAGGGTGCCAGGGGCGACCTTCCATAGCATATCCCGATCCAGCAGCATCAAGTCCTCGGGCCGGATCGTCAAAGTCACGGTCTTCGTCTCCCCGGGGTTGAGAGTCACGCGTTCGAAGCCTCTGAGCTGCTCAGCCGGCAAGGATACCGGCGCATATCGCTCATGCAGGTACATCTGAACGGTCTCCGTCCCAGTCCGGCTCCCGATGTTCTGGACATCCGCCGTGACCCTGACATCACCACCCTGTGAGATTTGTGCTGGACTTATTTGGAGATTACTATACCGGAAACGCGTGTAACTCAATCCGTAACCGAATGGATAAAGCGGCGTTCCTGGCATATCCACGTAGCCGCCGAGGTGCGACCATCCGTGCTGAATCCAGAAAGCTTTCGACGGCTTAGAGTCATAGTAATCTGGTAGCTGGCCTGAGCTGCGAGGAATCGTGATTGCCAGACGGCCGGTTGGGTTGTAATCGCCGAAGAGCACGTCCGCCACTGCTTCTCCGCCGCGTTCGCCTGGTTCCCACGCTTCCACAATGGCAGGGACATGCGCTTCTTCCCAGGGTATGGAAAGGGGTCTGCCGTTCACCAAAACCAGAATCACCGGCGTCCCCGTAGCCTGAATGGTCTTCACCAGGTCCTCCTGCGCACCTGTCAGATCCAAACTGGCAACGTCATATCCCTCTCCATCCGTGGGCGGTACGTCGCCCTTACCGTCATTGTTGGGATGTTCCCCGACGACGATGACTGCTACCTTTGATTTCTGTGCAGCCTGAACCGCCTCAGAGAAGTCTTCGTTGCCGCCGATGACGTCGCACCCTTTCGCATAAAGCACCTTCGCCTCAGGAGAGAGTTTTTGCCGGATCCCGTCGAGAATGCTGGTGATTTTCTGTGGTACTACTGAGGGCGAGTAGTCCCCGAGCAGACTCCAGCCATCGTTGGCGTTGGGACCTATGACTGCGATCGATCTCAAATCCTTTTTGAGCGGAAGCAGATTGTTATCGTTCTTCAACAGAACGATGCTTTCCCTGGCAGCCTCGAGTGCGAGCTCTTGATGCTCCTTGGAATGAACAATCTGTTTTGCATGAGACAGTTCCGCATAGGGATGCTCGAAAAGACCGAGTCGAAACTTCAGCTCAAGCACGCGTCGGACCGCGCGGTCAACCAGAAATTCAGGGATTTCACCATCCTGAACGGCCTGAGCAAGCGGCCCCATGTAGGCCTGTTCATAAGTAATACCCATATCAACGCCGGCTCGCAGGGCCATTTCTCCGGCCTGCTTCTGGTCTGGAGCCACATCCTCATAAATGATCGAGTCGAAACCTCCACCTTCGCTTACAACGATTCCCCTGAAGCCCAGTTCATGGCGCAGAATATCGGTGTTCCATTTCTCAGAGGAGTGCTCGGGGATGTCGTCAATCTCTGGGTAACCGGCCATCACACCCAAGGCCCCAGCATTGAACGCTGCTACCCAGGGAACCAGAAAATTCTCCCGTAAGCTCCTTTCGGACAGTTCAATGGCGCCCCGCTCCATCCCGCTGGCCGGTTCGCTCTGCGCCGGGAAATCTGTCATCAGCGCGACGACCTTATCCGGAGCGTCGACATTCCAGCCCTGAGCTCCGCGGACGATACTTTTTGCAATCTGCGCGTAGAGATAAGGATCCTCTGTATAAGCTTCCATATTGCGGCCCATGCGCGGGTCGCGATCCAGTTCCAACACAAGCGTGGACAACACGTGAATTCCGACCGCCCGAGCCTCAGAAGCGGATGCTGCATAGATCTGTTCGACGAGCGGGATGTCGAAAGTGCTGCCGATGGCCAACCCTTCGGGAAAGACGGTAGCTCCCGGGAACATGGCTCCGTGCGTACCCTCTTCGTCCTCGAGCAACGGGATCTTCAGTCGTGTTTGCGTCAGTGCGATCTTCTGAAGCTCATTGAAGTAGTTCACCTCCCAAGCAAGGTCTTTTTGCTTGAGAGTGTTGGCCAAGGTGAAGAAGCCAGCACCTGGTCCGATTTCCGTCGGATATGTCCCGCCAGCAAACTTTTTCAGAGATTCGATCTTTTCCGGGACCGTTTTCCCAAGTTCATCGACATAAACGCAGGGGAGATTGAGCTGCCCCACCTTTTCCTTGAGCGTCATCCGCTGCATGAGGTCGTTCACGCGCACATCAATCGGCTGTGTCGAATCCATATAGAGCGGTTGCGATTGTTCCTTTTGGGCCGCACAGAGAACAACGGAAAAGAGCGCCACCAGGTGCACCGATGCGGAACGGACCGTAACTCCCGTAGAGTGGCGCATGTCATTCCGCCGAGCACCGCGGGGGGCAAGGGACACAATTGCACGCGCACCTTGAAGAAGCCGCGCGATCTCCGAAATCGCCGTTACAAGACCTGGCATATTCTCAAATGAATAGGGCATGTTCTTCTCCAGCTCGTAATATGATTCGAACCTTCCCACCTGCTTCGAAGCCGCTGACCATTGTGCGCATCAGTGCGCCATCTCTTTCTATGTCCCGCCTTGATCTCTTCTACCTGTGTTAAGCATCGCGAAAGTCGATCAACTTCGGTGATCTGCGAAAGCCCTTTGTCGTTACCGCCAAATATGCCGCGCCGATCAGGAACCACAAAGCGCCAACAATCTTTGCCAGTCCGTACAGGTTCCACCAGATCGAGGCGCAGAATGCAAAGCCGCCGAGTGGGAGTGCTATATCAGCCAGAAACCTTCGCTGGTGTCCCTTGCGCAAGAAGCTGAAGTGCCAGAACGCTGACAAGTTTACCCCCATGAAGGCCAGGAACGCCCCGAAGTTAAGAAGCTCCCCCGCATGTTCGTAGGCGTTCCCGACGTAATTGAGGCCGATTGCGCCACAGTACGCAATTGCTCCGATCAGAAGAATGTTGTAGGTCGGCGTGTTGGTTTCCTGGCGAATATGAGCGAATATGTTGCGCGGCAAAACACCGTCCCGGCCCATTCCGAAAAGCAGACGGGCCGCGCCGAGACCGCCTGTGAGCGCGCTGCCCAGGGAGGCGAGGAGCAAAATCACACCCATTGCTTCGAACAGGAAAGTTCCCCCCACGCGCTCGCATACGTCCATGAATGCCGTTTCGAGGTTCGGGAAGGTGTGCCAGTTTGGCCAAATGAGCTGGCCGAGATAGACCTCGGCGCCGCTCAGAACACCGGTCAGGATGCAGACCAATACCGTTGCCAACAGCACATTCCGCCTCGGATTCCGTACATCTTCGGAGAGGGTGGTGATGCCGTCGAAGCCAATGTAGGTTAGCGCCGCAAAAGAGGTAGCACCCCATATGCGTCGGATACTAAAGGTTTGCGGCGCATAGAACGGTGTGACGGAAAATAGCCCGGACCAATGTCCACGATGAAAAAGAAAATGCAACGCGAGAACAAAGAAAATAGCAATAACCCCGCACATCGCTAAAAGAAGGAGCTTGTTTACCCGTGCCGACGATTTGATGCCGATGAGATTCAGGCCGGTGATGAAAACCACGATGGCCAGCGCAATGACCGGAAATGGAAATGCGGTGAAGTAGCGGCTCTGGAGAGCGATTGATATCCAAACAACATTAAGGAGCGGTTGCAGGATATAGTCGAGTAGCATCGCCCAGCCGATCAAGAAGCCCAGGTGCGGATTGATCGTTCTTCCCACGTACGTGTATGCAGACCCGGCGGAAGGATATACTCCTGCCATGCGCCCGTAACTTACTGCTGTAATTACCATCGCAAACATAGCAACGAAAATGGTTGTTACAGTGTGGCCGTTGGAGAGTTTCTGAGCGACACCGAACAAAGGTATAGGTGCTGTGGGCTGGATGAGCACCATTCCGTAGAAGATGAGATCCCAGAGAGTCAGGACCTTCCTCATCCGGATTTCGGATCCGTATTGAGTGGTCTCTGTCATCGGCTCTGAATTATTGCCTGTTAGCTGCCGCGGTTTGCCGCCTTTACAGGTTATCCACTATGCCTTCTCCGGCGGGACGCTGGCGAGCGTGTCGGCGGGTCCCTTGCTCGACACATCTCGCTACGCACCTTTGGGTCCTCGGAGATCCGTTCCGACCCACCGCTGCAGCTGGCTTGATTCAACCACTGCTTCCAGCAGCCGCTGTACCTCGAGCGCGTCCGCAAAGTTCGGATGAAATCGCTCTCCCCTAAGTGCGGCAGTCAGAAAATACGCCAGCGTCGCAATGAACGTGTGTTCGTAACCAATAATGTGTCCTGGGGGCCAGAAACGGTCGACGTAAGGGTGCCCCGGACCGGTGACGAGGATCTGGCGCCTACCCTGGACGCGAGGTTCATCGCGTAAATCGCTGAAGTACAGATGATTCATTTCTTCCAGATTGAACTCCAGCAACCCATGCGAGCCATTGATTTCAAAGCCGTTCCGATTTTGATTCCCGGTCGCAAAGCGTGACACTTCAAACGTGCCCATGCTTCCGTTGTTGAACTCAGCAAGCAGCGTGACGGCGTCGTCAACCCTGCGTCCTTCAGCGAACGTCTGAACCTGTGAGCATAGTCTACGAATAGGCCCGTTGAGCCAGGTCGCAAGATCGAACGAATGCGAGAGCAAGTCACCCAGAGCTCCTGACCCTGCCTCGTCGGGATTGAACCTCCAGGCCGCAGGATCTGCGGGACTTCTGCCCCAGCTTTGCAGGTAGATCGCGCGATAGTGGTAGACCTGTCCGAGACGGCCTTCCTCAACAAGTTGCCGTGCGAAGGCAAGGGCCGGTACCCTGCGATAGTTGAACCAGACGAGCGTCAGCACATTGCGAGCGGCCTCGATCATGTGCTCTGCCTCTTTCACTGACCTGGCGAGCGGCTTTTCACATAGGACCATCTTCCCTGCCCGGGCGGCTGCCACCGCAATGGGCTCGTGGAGGTAGTTCGGCGTACAAATATCGACGACGTCGATATCAGCCCGGTTGACCACCCCCTCCCACTCGGCTGCGGTTTCTTCCCATCCCCAATCGCTGGCCATCTGCTGGAGTTTCGCTCGGTCCCTGCCGCAGACCGTCTTCAGCTTCAGTTCAAAAGGGATTTCAAAGAAACAACCGGCCTGATGAAATGCGTTCGAGTGGGCCCGGCCCATAAAGCCGTGGCCGATCATCGCGATATTCAGTCTTCCGTGCTTGCGCATAGATTTCCCGTTTGCCTGCTGTTCCTTCTTCCATTCGCGCCCTCAGCTGGCGACCGCCGAGAGGACCTTATCGAACGCAACAATGATGTCTTCCTCATCCTGCTTCGTCAGACACGACGGCACAGCAAGCAAACAGGTTCGCTCGAACAGGCTATCGGCGTGAGGACATGTACCGCGGCCATATTCCATGAGCGACTCCCTGTTCTCCGCGAGCGACCATGGAGAATTTGCTTTGTCGACCCCCGTCTTGTGCACCAGGCTGGGAATATTGAAGTAGACGTGAAGACCCCACTCCGTCATCACAATGTTGTTGACACCCTGTGCGAAAGTCACGATTCCTTCGGCCCTGAGGGCACGATTTACTTCTCGCGCAATCTTAGGAGTGGGAAATGTGGTGAGCAGGAAACTGCCAGTGTCGCCAGGCTCGTCCACAATTTTCCTAAGCGTGACCTGCGGGAATCCCATGAGCGCTTGCCGCAGACGATACTTGCTGGCATGCATTTTCTCAATAATCCGGGGCAGTTTTCGTAACTGCACGCGCAGGATTGCCGTTCGCATCTCATCCATCCGATAGCCTCTGCCCCACAGACAAAATTCGCGCCGCTCGAACATGGCGCGACCGCTTTCGTCGCGCGCGTAGCCGGTGTCATGACAGGCTACCGCCCGATTGAAGAGTGGCTCGCTGTTCGTGACGACACAGCCGCCCTCACCACTTGTCATGTTCTTGTTCATCTGAAAACTGAAGATGGCCATGTCACCGAAAGTGCCGACCTTTCTTCCGCGAATACTTCCGCCCGCACACTGGGCACAATCTTCCAGAAGGAAGAGCCCATGCTTACGAGCCACGATGCCGATGGCTTCCACATCTGCGGGTGCGCCGCTCATGTGGACCGCAATGATTCCGGCGGTGCGAGGTGTGATTCTTGCCTCCACTGCGGCCGGATTGAGACTGAATGTGTCGTCGATATCCGCCAGAATGGGAATAGCACCAAGATTGACTACCGCCGCGACCACAGATACCCACATGTACGCAGGAACGATCACCTCCTGCCCGGGACCGACGCCGAGCGCCGCCAGTGCAATGTGCAGCGCTCCAGTGCCGCTGTTCACAGCGAGGCAGTGGGACACGCCCAGAAACTCCGCGAAGTCAGATTCAAACGCCTCAACTTCGCCCTGTAGATCAATGCCGTAATACCGGAATGGAGAGCGGCTGCGCAAGACACCAACAGCCGCGTCGATTTCCTCCTCGTCCATGAAATGGATACCCGGGAATTCCAGCGGCAATGGATTGCTGCGCACCGGTACTCCTCCATGGAGTGCCAGCTTTATTGCTTCTGATTTCGGTGATTTCCGATCGGCTTCGACCTTCATTCCACAACTCCTCTAATTTGCCAGGTAGTCGATGGGTACTTTCTGCACGCTTTACAGATTCGTTAGTTACCGTTTCCCGTGGATCACCTCATCCGGACTTCGAATTCAAGTGGGACGACTAGACATATAGTCTTCGCATCCGCGCTTGCGTCGAACTACACGGTTCAAAGTTGAATCCGTTCCGGTGTCTTGCATCGTGTCAAGATTGCATCCTTGCAGAACGATTGTTTTTCTGTCAATGGGATATCGGTGATTTTATGATAGATATGCACTTATATATTTCATATATGAATCAATTGATACGATCGGAGGGCTAATTTTCTCGCGTTTGTCAGGATGGCACGTTCCGAGTGAGCCCCGCACTCCACTGTTAAACGGAGTCCGTGGCTAAGTCATCATCAAGGCTTTTCCGGACGATCAACGGCAAATTCTCTGGCCTGTCAACACGAATTGCGATAAACCCCGCCAAACTTGCGCTTTCCAGGCCAGCAAGCGAGTCTTCAAATGCAAGTCCCGTCTCTATGCCAAGCCTTTCACGAATTAGAAGGTAAGGTTCGGGATTCGGCTTATTGCAATAGACTTCATCCGCGTACACGGAAGCATCAAAGCACTGATAAATCCCCGCTGCGCGAAGCAACGGTTCGACCTCATTGCGGTTCGAACTCGTGACCAGTCCAAGCCGGAATGCTTTTAGGGATTTCAACAACCGAACGGTAGAAGAACTAATCGGCGACTGCAGCAAACACCATCTCCGGATCATCTCTTTGCGCTGTCCAATTTGTTGGTTCAGGATCGAACGCAAAGTGGGATTTGAGGCAAGTTCAGACAGGCTCTCGAGCATCTGCTCGTCTTTGATCCCTCGCCCAAGCTTGCAGTAATCCTCCCAAGTTAGGGAAATGCCTTGGGGAGCGAGCAGCGCTGCCCATGACCTCCAGTGCAGCGGCTCCGTGTCAGCCACTACCCCGTCAAAGTCAAACACGAGAGCTTTCGCATGCAAGCACATATCTCACCGTGATTCCAGCGACTTTTCAGGCAGTAGTGCAGTCCCATTGGCGAAGGTCAAGTTGCGAATCCCTGGCTGCTCCTTATCTTTCCAGTGCATGGATATACAGATCTTCCAGGGCTCGTTGCGAAATTATCCTTGACGCTCCTAGGGCAACTGCTTCTCCGCCGAGTGGTGACACCTTCAGATCCGCGTCGATTGCAGATTTCTCAAGTGATCGTTGCTTGATCACTCGCTTCAATGGGTCGGAGAGTAACTGCGGTGCAGCTCGAAACAGCGCGCCGCCAAAGATGATGAGTCGGGGGTTGAGAAGATTGACGAGATGCGCCAGGCCAATGGCGATGTAGTAAGCAGCGTCCTGCAAGACCCGGAAAGCGAGGCTGTCATTTTCAGATGCCGCCTGCGCAATTACCTCAATGCTGATCTTTTCCAGGTCGCTGCCGGCAAGGTCTCGAATCTTCGAGTCAACCCCTCGTTCAATAGCCGCCCTCACAGCCTGTATGATCGCGGCGCACGAAGCAACACTTTCCAGACAACCGTTGTTTCCACAGGAGCACAGCGGCCCATTTTCATTAACGGTAATGTGTCCAAATTCACCAGCTGTGCCCCCAGCGCCCCGATACAGTTTCCCATCAAAAAAGATTGCCGCTCCGATGCCAACCCCAACTTCGATGTAGAGGAAGTCGTCTACGCCTCTCCCTAAACCGAAGTATCGTTCTGCAGTGGCCCCGGTGCGGACGCTGTCTTCAAGCATGCATGGCACCCTGAACTCCTCCTCGAATGCCGCCCGCAGCGGAACGTTCTTCCATTCCGACATCTGTCCTGGTCGAGGAAAGGAGATGACCACGCCCCTCTCCGTGTCAATCACGCCGGAATGGGCAATGCCCATTCCCAAAATGGCGTCCTTGGGTACACTGACGGTGTCCAGTGCCTGATGCACGCACTCGAAAACCCGCCGCAAGACGCGCCGGCGTCCGTCCGGAATACAGGTTTCGACTTGATGCTTGTGCGCTATTCTGCCATTCATGTCCGTGATAACAATTCGCGTGTAGAACGACCCTATGTCGACGCCGACAAGATACCCCGCATCGCTCCGCACCTCCAGGGGAAAGGGTTTCCTCCCTACCGCGGAGGAAACACCCTCGCTTTCGGTGACAAGGTTACGCGTGATCAGACTGCGCACAATACCAGTGATGGCCGCAGGACTGAACCCGGTTTTTCGGGCCAGATCCAGCCGTGAGTAATTCGATCCGGAGTGGATCAATTGAAGGATGGAAAGCTCTCTTTGCTCTGGCTTATCGGGATTACGGGCGGTAGTGGAGTGCAAGACCTTCGTCGGCATGATTCCTGGGTTCCTTGGGTAGGGCTCATATTCGTTTTGCGATTCACGATGGAACAGCGCTGTGCTCCCCTCATGGCGGTAGTCCTATGTGGCAGATACCGCGAAAGGAAATCCCCTCGCTCGAAATGTTATACCGCGATTCAGAATTCTGCGAAATGGGTACTTGCCTCACTCAACCAGCCTCTACACAATATGACTCCAATTCGATCTTAGCCCCGCATATTGCAGTCCGATAACTCTGTGGCCAAGGCCGGGGTCCCCGCGGACAGGGCTGCGCCCGTGGGGCGCCCGGACCAGATCGTGGTGTCCGCCCGCGTGGCTGGGATCGGCGATGACCGGCAAGTACGTGATCTGTTTGAGCAGGGCAATGCCGGCGGCATCGAGGGTATTGCGCATCGCCGTTTCAAAGGTGCGGATGCCGCGTTCGCAGAGGATGATGTTAGGATTGCCGTTCTCCAGAACCACTTGCGCTGAGCGCAGAAGGTCAGCGATAGTGGCCATCGTGCCGCGCTTCAGGAGGATCGCCTTGCCGGATCGCGTTGCAGCTTCCAGCAGCGTGTGGTTTTCGATGCTGCGCGAGCCGATCTGCAAAATGTCGGCATACTCGGCGACCAGCGGGACGTCCCACTCCGAAATCACCTCCGTCGCAATGGCTAGGCCGGTTTCTTCGCGCGCTGCGGCGAGCAGCTTCAGGCCTTCGAGGCCCAGGCCTTGAAACGCACAGGGACAACTGCGAGACTTGAAGGCGCCACCACGCAGAACGCATGCGCCGTTGCGGCGCTCGTGGTTGGCTGCGGCCATGAACTGCGACGCGGTTTCCACCGAGCACGGCCCCAGCTTCGCGACGAATTCGTCGCCGCCGCCGGCAAATTCGAGCAACGACACGATTGTGCGTCGGCCTCGCGCACCGAGTAGAACATTGGGGGTGTCGGCAAACCGTTCTTGCCAGCTTTCAGGCACCCCACACACCCTATTCCGGCGAAGCATAAGTCTTGCGCGACCAATTGTGTAACGCCTCCAGCAAAAGGTTGATATGTAGAAGCGTTGTAAGAGGTTATTGCGAGGTCCGGAACACTCCGCAAACCACTGTTTTAAAGGGGGAAAGAGAGCCCGAAGCGAATTAGGCCAGTGCCATAGGGGGTGGGCGATAGCCAAACGCGGCGTCAACCAGTGCTGGCACGCCGAGTGCGATCTCATCTTCGAAAGGCCACGCGACAATCTGCACACCGATTGGCAACTCCTCGGATGAGGCGCTCAGTGGAACCACTGCGACCGGGCAAGCGAGCGAGTTAAGCCATTGCGTATAGCGAACGGCGTCGAGGTAATGAACTGACCTGCCCTCGACCGTCCACATACGCTCATCATGGTGGAATGCTGGCCACTGGACAAAGCAAAACTGGATGCTCGTTCATCTCAGCAGGAGTCTTCCCACGCAGCAAGTCCAACTCGGCTCGCGCGTTCAGCAACTGCGTCGCGTTGATTGGTCTGGACGCTTCTGCGATCGACAAAACTCTTTGAAGATGGGGCTCAACCGCTCCTGCTTGCTGCGAATCTCCGGCTCGTAGAAGATCGCTCCACACTGTACAAAGAACATCCACCACAGTTTGCTCAATTGCTCCAGGTTCCGTGGGCGGAACGGCTCCATACGAAAGCTTGCATCGCGCAGCGCTCGCGCCGCATCGCTCACCGCTGCGTGCGTCCCTTCCGTCGTTGGAACAAGGCCATCGCCCTCAAAGTCCGCGATCGCCTTCGCACACAATTTATCGGGACTCGGGTTCTTCAGCGCGATCGGCGGACTCACCGGATCGAGCGGATCCTAACCGCTGAAAGCTTGGAACAGCAATCTAACGTCGCCAATCGTCCGCGCCAAGGGCCCGATCGCGCCCAGAATCGAGAATGGCCCACGCATGGCGGCAGATGCCCTCGTCCCGGTATTTGTCCCGGAGTAGGTTTTAGCGATCAGATGGCGGTGAAGTGAGCAGGAACTCGCACCGATCCTGCGCTGTCGCTCCCCAATCCCGCCGCAGACATCCCCGCCTCGATAGACGCTGACTCGCCACCGCTCGATCCACCCGGCGAGCGGGGCCAACACGAGATCGTTCATGGCCGCGTTCCCGGCGATGACTGCGCCGCTCTGATTTCCGGTGGAGTCGACGGTAAGAACTCATAGTTGAACCGGTAAGACCGTACCGGATCGCCCGGGTCGAACCGGTCGTTCCAGTTCAACCGGTAGTCAAGCGAGACCGCATCGTTGGGATACTTCTCACTCGCCGGATACGGATAGGTACTCATACCATGAAACGGCATTTGCGCCACTGTAAATGGCGACGCATCCCACCAATCCATATCTTTCACGAACCCATTGGCATAGAAGAAGTAATCGCGTTTCCAATGTGTGGGCACTGCGGGCAGCTTCTCTGCGTCAAATTCCGCCGCAATCTCCTCGCCACTTCCGAACACGACAAACTTGTCGTCGATGCTCTTGAGCAGCGGGGCCACGTCGCCAAAGTGCGTGTAGTTGCCGCGCTCACGCTGAAATGGTCCAGTCAGACTCACAAGATTGTAGTCGTAATCCAAATCGCCTGGGCTCGCGCCTTCAATCTGTTTCAAGTAACCGCGAAAATGCAGCGTAGCCGTTGCCAGTGGAACCTCCGTTGTCCGCCTCTCAGCGTCCGTGCTCTGATCAATCAAAACTTGGTCCCAATAGATTTGCAGGTTCGTCATTAGCCGGATGCGCCGTGTTCCCGTCGGAAGCTTGCCTGTCAGGTCCACGACAATTGTCCGCTCCAGCCCGGCAGGGAACCCCGCATCGCCCCCAATCCGCTGCCACGTTCCGTCAGGAAGTTGTGCCTCGACGTACGGCGGAATCTCCTTCAACCCCGCCTGCCACGCAGCATAGAGCGAAGTCGCGCTGAAGTAATTCACGTAGCCCGCCATCAACAACCGCAGCGGAGCGCTTGGCTTTATCTCGCCTAGGTCCAGCGTGAGTGCGTGCAAATTCGCGAACCCGTCGTAGGGCAGCTTGGTGAAACCGCTGGCAAATACGTGATCCTGGCGGCTCAGACGGTCAAGCACGTCATGCCCCTCGCCGTCCCATGCGCCTGCGAGCAAGCGCGTTCCGGCGCTAGCCACGACTCGTCCTGAGGCAAAGGGCGGCTCGTCGAGGAACCGCTCGTCTGGATTCACTTTCACGTTCTCGGGGTGATCGACCGCGATCATTCGCAACTGGTCGATGTAGTTCACCTCCTCCATCGGCTCCATAAAGCGCACGCTGAGCTTGCCGTCCACCAGCGCCACGTTTGCCCCGTCAATCTTCACCCATTCGCCGGGATTCGGCGTGTTGCGGCGCGTGGGCCTGAACCAGTGCCCGACTACAGCCGCCCCGATCACGTCAGTCACAAATCTGTACCGATGCCCGTCCCACGCGAACAGCACGGGACACGAACTGCCGCGTCGGTCAGCTTCCTTCATCGTAATCACTCGCTGTTGAGGCAGATCGATCTCGTCCTGCGGCACACCTGTAGGCCACAGCAGGCGCAGTAGGTCGATGCCCGGCGCCTGACCGAGGCCCACAAGGATCTGTGGTGGAGCCTGCGTTTGATATCCCGAGGCACCCGCAAGCTCCCACTTCTGCCACAGCCCGTTGGCAAATACTTCCACTTTCACTCCGAGTGCCGTCTGGTTGTCCGCGAAGCCGGTCAGGTCGAGGCGTACGAAGTGGTTCTTGTTGGCGCCCACGTTACGCAGCAGCACTGGAGGAGCATTCTTTTGAATCACGATCAGATCGGGCGCGCCATCACCCTCTACGTCAGCGGCAATCAGCCCGCGTGGCGCTGTGAGCCGAACGTCGTTCAGATCCAGCGCGCGGCTCACGTCCTCAAAGCTGCCGTCGCCGCGATTGCGGAAGACGCGTACACGCGGCCCAGCCTTTGTCTCCACAATCGCTGCCAGGTCGATCCAGCCATCGTTATCAATATCGATGGGCGTCAGGCCCCATCCACGCAACGCGTCCCTGAGCGGCAACGCCACGCGCTCAAAGCGTCGGCTCACGTGATCGGCCCCCTCTACGTTCTTCCACAGCGTGAGCCCCGGTGTGCCGGCGTGCGTCACGGCTATGTCCATCCAGCCGTCTTTGTTGTAGTCGAGGACCGCGATGCCGACCGTGTGCGGCAGCTTCGCATTCGCATAAAGTGGCTGCGTTGGATATCTACCCTCGCGCGGATTCACGTAAATCAGTGGCGAAGATTCATCACCGGTCACCGCTATGTCTACGGCGCGATCGTTATTGAAATCGGTGAGAATTGCCGCTGCCGTCTTGCCGCTTCCGCCTAATCCCGTGGGCTCCGTCTGCTCGGTGAAGGTCTTATCGCCATTGTTGCGCCACATCACATTGGGCGCACCGCCCGGCTTAAGTGGCGCACCGGTCAATAAAAGGTCCAGATCGCCATCATGGTCATAATCGACAAACGTGATGCCTGTCGGGCGATTGCGAGGCGCAAGGCGTGTTTCCGCTGTCACATCTTCGAACTTCCCGTGACCTAGGTTGCGAAACAGAAGTACGCGGTCGTCCAGAGCCACGGCCAGGTCGTTCAAGCCATCGCCATCGTAATCACCAACGGCGCACACCACTGCACGGCCGCTTGCCTTCAGCCCCATTGCCTCCGCATCCAATTGCTCAAATCTCCCCCCGCCTCGATTGTGCAGAACGCGTATAGCCTGCGGGCCCGCTTGCATCAGCACCAGATCCATCTGTCCTAAGCCCGTTGCGTCGATCATGCACGCCCCGCCTGTCGTCGTCCACGACAGTGCGCTTCCAGAGCCGGGCGCAACCATCGTCTGCGCCACAAGCCGCACTGGAATCATGGCCTGTCGGGCAGTCTCCGGCTCTTCGACCGCTGTAACCGTTGAGTAGCGTCCCTGCTCTCCATAAGACAGTCCCAGTGCCGAAGAAATCTTGGTACTCGTTAGATGTTGAAAACGCGCGAAACGCTCTCTCGCTTCTGACGTGTGACCCATACGTTGAAGCGACCGTGCCAAAGCGAACTCGGCCGAAGCATGCAGGGGATTGATCTCCAGCGTCTTCTCGAAGGTTGTAGTTGCTTTGTCGAACTGTCTCATCTCTTGGTAGCAGACACCTTCGAAATACCACGAGTCCGCATCTCGAGGATCGAGCTTCACGGCCTCTTGAAAACTGGCCAGTGTGTCTGCGAGCTCATTGCCCGCGTGTTGCGCCAAGCCCAGGTTGTACCACGCCTGAGGGTTTTGCGGGTCGATGGCAATGGCCTCTCGGAACCAAATCTTGGCTTGATCAAGCTTTTGCAATGACAGCAGTGCAATGCCCTCATTGATTGCAGCCTGGGCGAGCTTCGGATCTTTTTTGAATGCCTCGGCAAAGCTGGCCGCCGCGCGCTCGGTAAACTGTTGGCCCATTTGCGCCACACCTCGATTGTTCAGTCGGATTGCCTCGGCATCGTAGTGCATCTGCCCTCCCGCCATCGTGGCAGCCAGAAGCAAAAGCGCAACCGTCATGGTTGTTCGTATCGTCATCGTCCCCATTACCGCAATCCCCAATCGAGTTCGAACCATTCAGTGTACTTGAGTATCTTCGGGAAGCACACTGACCACATGCGCGGCCCCGTAA
>JBEKKI010000060.1:0-41425 GCA_050010795.1 Occallatibacter sp. | reverse complement strand
TCGATCACGCCGCACACGAACTTCAAGAGCGAGGTGTACGTGCTGAGCAAGGAAGAGGGCGGGCGTCACACGCCGTTCTTCAAGGGCTACCGGCCGCAGTTCTACTTCCGCACGACGGACGTAACGGGAGTGGCGGAGCTGCCCGCCGGGGTGGAAATGGTGATGCCTGGCGACAACGTGCAGCTGGAAGTGGATCTGATCACGCCGGTGGCCATGGAGAAGGGTCTGCGCTTCGCAATCCGCGAAGGCGGCAGGACCGTGGGCGCGGGTACGATCAGCGAAATTATTAAGTAAGTGGGAGAGATGCGAGTGATCAGTGGTCAGTGATCAGTGATCAGTTAAGACGCCGGAAGGCAGTCAAAAGTAATTTGGCCGGCACAAAGACTGAACACTGATCACTGGACACTGAATACTGCGACCCGAAGGGGAGCAAATGGTAGGACAGAGAATTCGAATTCGGTTGAAGGCATACGACTATCGCGTGCTCGACACTTCGACCGGCGAGATTGTGGACACGGCCAAGCGCACCGGAGCAACGGTGGCGGGGCCGATCCCTTTGCCGACGGTGAAGAACAAGTATTGCGTGCTGCGCTCGCCCCACGTGGATAAGAAGTCGCGCGAGGCATTCGAGATCCGCACGCACAAGCGGCTGATCGACATTCTGGAGCCGACGCAGCAGACGGTGGACGCGCTGATGAAGCTCGATCTGCCTGCCGGCGTGGATGTGGAGATCAAGGCGTTCGAGAAATAAGTCGTCAGTGATCAGTGAACAGTGGTCAGTTAGAGCGGTGATAGGGAAAGCGAACTGGCTTACATCGGCAAGAACAAACTGCTCACTGAACACTGACAACTGATCACTGGTTTTCCGGCAGTGCGGTTGAAACAGGGCCGCATGATGAGGTGAGGGAAAGATGGCAGTCACAGGGATTCTGGGAAAAAAGATCGGCATGACGCAGGTCTTCGACGACAAGGGCGATGTGCACCCGATTACGGTGCTGCAGGCAGGGCCCTGCGTGATTACGCAGCTGAAGACGGCGGCGAACGACGGATACGACGCGGCGCAGATCGGGCTGGTGGAGTTTGTAAAGGCTTCGCGGATGACCAAGGCGCAGAACGGCCACCTTAAGAAGAGCGAGGCGCCGCCGGTGAAGGTCATCAAGGAAGTGGATGTTGAGGCCGCAGCCGACGGCGGCACTGAAAGCAAGGCGGGCGATCGCGTGCTGGTGGACATCTTCTCCGATTCGAAGTTTGTTGATGTGATCGGGACATCGAAGGGCCGCGGATTTGCGGGCGTGGTGCGCAGGCACAAGTTTGCCGGCGGGCCCAAGTCGCACGGGCACATGTTCCAGGTGCAGGGTTCGATCGGCGCCTCGAGTTTTCCGTCGCGCGTGTTTCCGGGGCAGCGCATGCCCGGCCATTACGGAACGGACCAGGTGACGGTGCGCAATTTGCGCATTCGCGGCATCGATGTGGACGAGAACCTGCTGATGGTTGAAGGAGCGGTGCCGGGTCCGCGCGAGGGATATGTGCTGATCTCGAAGGCCAAGGCTCCGCCGCGCGAGCGCCGTGGCTTTGCCGGGTCGGGCACGGTTGACCCGCTGAAGGCTGCGAAGAAGGCGGCGAAGAAGAAGACATAAGCCTTCAGCTATTAGCCATTAGCTATTAGCTGATTTTGGTTCAGAGCAGGACGAATGATCGAGGCGCAGATACGGGAAAGCTAAGAGCTAAAAGCTAACAGCTAATAGCTCGGGAAATGACGATGGCAAAAGTGGATGTAGTGAATTTGAGCGGCGAGAAGGTAGGCACGGTCGAGCTGGCCGATGCGGTCTTCGCGCCGGAGCAGGTGAACGAGGCCCTGCTGTGGGAGGCGGTGAAGCACTACCGCGCCTCGCTCCGCCAGGGAACGCACAAGACCAAGAGCCGCACCGAGGTCGCCGGTTCCGGCAAGAAGCTGTGGAAGCAGAAGGGCACGGGCCGGGCGCGTATCGGTTCAGTGCGCTCGCCTTTGTGGCGTCACGGCTACACGGTACACGGGCCGCAGCCGCGCAGCTACGAATATCCGTTCCCGCGCAAGAAGCTGCTGGGCGCGCTGCGCTCGGCGCTGGCGGCGAAGCTGGCCGACGGCAAGCTGACCGTGGTGGACTCGCTCGAGATCAAGGATGGCAAGACCAAGCTCTATCGCGAGGCGCTGAACAAGCTGGACGCGAAGCGTACGGCGCTGCTGGTCGAAAACTCGAAGACGCTGACGCAGTCGCTGGTTCTGGGCGCGCGCAATTTGAAGGGCGTGGAACTGGTGCTGAACAACGAGGTCCATCCCTACGACCTGCTGCGCTACGACCGGGCCATCTTCTCGAAGGCCGCGATCGAGCAACTGGCGGAAGCGCTGGTGAAAAGCGTGGCTAAACGCAAGACTGAAGGGCGCAAAGCCGCCGCGAAGGAGGCCGCGTAATGCCGACTCTCTATACCGTCATTCGGCGCCCGGTGATCACCGAAAAGGGCCTGGGCGTGAAAGAGACCGAGGGAACGCTGGTGTTTGAAGTGGCGCCCTCGGCTACAAAGACTGAAGTGAAGGAAGCGGTGGAGGCTCTCTTCAAAGTGAAGGTGGCCACGGTCCGCACCGCCAACTTTGCCGGCAAGGAACGCCGCCGCGGCAGGTACGCGGGCTACAAACCGGACTGGAAGAAGGCGTACGTGAAGTTGAAGGCCGGCGAAAAGCTGCCGGAGTACGTGAGCAATTTGTAAAGACCGGGGCCAGGGATCAGGGGTCAGTAATTGCCCAGCCTGACGATGCTCACAGCGGGAAATATCGGAACTGTAAGGCGGTTCCGGAAAAGAAGTGAGAGCCGGATCAAGTAATGGGCCGGCACTCAAGGAAAACGACCATGGCAATCAAGACATACAGACCGGTCACATCGACGCTGCGGTTCCAGACGTCGCTGACGACCGACGATCTGACAGCGGACACGCCGCACAAGCCGCTGGTGACGACGCGCAAGCGCACCGGCGGGCGCCGCAACTCGGGTGACATGACCATCCGCCATCACGGCGGCGGGCACAAGCAGAAGATTCGCCTGATCGACTTCAAGCGCGAGAAGTACGGCGTGCCCGGCAAGGTAGCGACGATCGAGTACGATCCCAACCGCTCGGCGCGCATCGCGCTGGTGCACTATGCCGATGGCGAAAAGCGGTACATCCTGCAGCCGGTGGGGCTGAAGGTGGGGGCGACCGTGGCGTCTGGTCCCGAGGCCGATATTCTGGTGGGCAACGCACTGCCGCTCAAGAACATTCCCGCGGGCACCACGGTGCACGCCATCGAGCTGAGACCCGGCAAGGGCGCGCAGATGGCGCGGTCGGCCGGCGCGCAGGCTCAACTGGTGGCCAAGGAAGGCGATTACGCGCTGCTCAAGCTGCCTTCCGGCGAAACGCGCAAGGTTCTGGCCGATTGCATGGCGACGATCGGACAGGTAGGCAACACCGATCACGAGAACGTAGCTATCGGCAAGGCGGGACGCAATCGCTGGCTGGGCATTCGGCCGACGAACCGCGGCGTGTCCATGAATCCGGTGGACCATCCGCATGGCGGCGGCGAAGGCAAAACCTCGGGCGGACGCCATCCGGTGACGCCGTGGGGCCAGCCGACACGCGGTTACAAGACGCGCAACAACAAGCGGACCGACGCGTTTATCGTCAGCCGCCGGGCGAAGTAGAAAGGCAGCCGCTAGCTTCTAGCTTCAAGCTACCAGCTCACTGCGGCGGACGAGGAATTCAGGTAATAGCCGGGCGGATAGCCAGAAAAAGAAAAGGCTAGAAGCTGATGGCTAGAAGCTAGGAGCTGTTTTTATGGGACGTTCGACGAAGAAAGGGCCGTTTGTGGATGCGCACCTGATGGTGAAGATCGAGGCGCTGAACAAGGCCAACGACAAGAAAGTGGTGAAGACCTGGACGCGGCGCTCGACGATCTTTCCCGAGTTTGTGGGCCACACCATCGCCGTGCACAACGGGAAGAAATTTATTCCCGTGTACGTGACGGAGAACATGGTGGGACACAAGCTGGGCGAGTTTGCGCCGACGAGGACCTTCAAGGGGCACACCGGCGGAGCCAAGGCGCCGACCGAGGCAGTAGCCAAGCCGGCGCCGGCGGCATAGGCGCGGAAGCTCAAGGCTGAAAGCTGAAGTTTGAGAAAGGCATGAGTATGGCGGTAGCAACCAGAGAGTATAGAGCCGAGGCAAAGTTCCAGCGCGTTTCGCCGCAAAAGGCGCGGCTGGTGCTGGAACTGATCAAAGGGCGCGGAGTGCAGGAGGCGCTGGAAACGGCGGCCTTCACGAGGAAGCGCATCGCCCCGGTGGTGTACAAGCTGCTGGCTTCGGCGGTGGACAACGCCAAGTACACGGCCGGCGAAGAAGGCGTCGATCTCGACGTGGACAATCTCTACGTGAAGCAGGCCGTGGCCAACGATGGTCCGCGCATGAAGCGGATCCGCCCCGCGCCGATGGGCCGGGCATTCCGCTATCAGCGCAGGATGACGCACATCGTGCTATCGGTGGCTGAGCGCGAAGGCGCTTCGGATCTGGTGACGAAGGTGGAAGAGCCGGCGACTGAAACCCAGCCCGCCAAGGCGGCCAAGACGAAGAAGGCCGCGCCCAAGGCAACGAAGGCGGCCGCACCCAAAGCAGCGAAAGCCAAGCCCGCGGGCAAGAAGACTGCGGCAACCAAGAAGAAGTCCGGCAAATAGGCCGGGAGATTTTTGAGAGGAAGTATATGGGACAAAAAGTCCATCCATACGGATTCCGGCTGGGAATCAACAAGCCGTGGCGGTCACGCTGGTTCTCAGAGCGCGAGTACGACAAGCTGCTGGTCGAGGACGTGAAGCTGAAGGCGGAGCTGCGCGAGAAGCTGAAGGCGGCGGGGGTCAGCTCGGTGGAGATCGAGCGGCCGGGCAACAAACTGCGCTTTTTGATCCGCACAGCGCGGCCGGGCATCGTGATCGGGCGCAAGGGCGCGGAGATCGAGAAGCTGAAGACAGAGCTGGGCAAGCGCACCAACCGCGACGTGTTCATCGACATCATCGAGGTGAACAAGCCGGAGCTGGACGCGCAATTGGTAAGCGAGAACATCGCGCTGCAACTGGAAAAGCGCGTGAGCTTCCGCCGCGCCATGCGCAAGAGCGTAGACTCGGCGCTGCGCTTCGGCTGCAAGGGAATCAAAGTGCGCGTTTCGGGCCGGTTGAACGGCAATGAGATCGCGCGCTCGGAGTGGTATCTGCAGGGGCGTTTGCCGCTGCATACGCTGCGCGCAGACATCGATTACGGATTCACCGAAGCGCAGACGACGTATGGCGTGATCGGCGTGAAGGTATGGATCTATCGCGGCGACATCTATGAGCAGAAGCGCCGCCAGGCTCCCCCTGTGGGGAAGACGGTGTTCTAACGGCAGGGTTCAGGGATCAGGGGTCAGGGATCAGTGGTTCCCGGCTGTTGGTCTTGAATCGGTTGGTTGTCAAGAGTTTGATGCAAGTGGCCCGGGAAGCAGTTTGGGGCGGGATCAAAACTGATCCCTGATCTCTGAACCCTGACCCCTGGTTTTTGAGGGTTTTCGTTATGTTGATGCCAAAGAAGGTGAAGTACCGGAAGCAGCAGAAGGGCAAGCGCCGCGGTAAGGCGTGGCGTGGCTCGACGCTTTCGTTCGGCGAATACGGTTTGAAGGTCATGGAGTGTGGTTACATTACCGACCGGCAGATCGAGGCGAGCCGTATCGCAATGACGCGATTCGTGAAGCGCGGGGGCAAGATCTGGCTGCGGCTGTTCCCTGACAAGCCCATCACCAAGAAGCCGGCCGAAGTCCGCATGGGCTCGGGCAAGGGCGCGCTGGACCACTGGGTGGCCGTGGTGCGGCCGGGAAAGATTCTGTTTGAGATGGAAGGCGTGACGCCGGAGCTCGCGGCCGAGGCGATGCGGTTGGCCTCGCACAAGCTGCCGCTGAGAACGAAGTTTGTGCAGCGGCCCGGCATCGAAAAGTCAACGGCCAAGGCCGAGTAGGGAAACAGCTTTTAGCTGTCAGCTTTCAGCTCTCAGCTGGGCTGCAGTGCGGAGAAGAAGAAGCCGAGGCAGGAAGCCGGGGCGAGCAAGATCGAGCTGAAGGCTGAAAGCCTGGAGTTAGGAAAACGATGGAACTGGCAAAGATTCGTAATTTGAGCGGCGACGAGCTCAAACACCAGGAGAAGACCTCAGCGGAGCAGCTCTTCCGGCTTCGCTTCCAGGTCGCGCTGGGACAGAGCGACGGGGTGAAGAAGCTCCGCGAGCTGCGTAAGGAGATAGCGCAGATCAAGACCGTGGCGCGCGAGCGCGAGCTGGGTATTCACGGCGAGATCAAGGAGCCGAAACCAGCCGCTCCGGCCGCTGAGACCAAGGCTGCGAAAGCCGCCGAAGCGCCGGTCGCAGAAGCCAAGGCCGAAAGGGTTGAAAAGCCCGCGCATGCGGCGAAGGCCAGGACAACGAAAGTGAAGAAGGCCGCGCCCGCCACGAAGGCCAAGGCCGGGAAGACGAAGAAAACCGCGACGAAAACCGGTTCGGCAGCGAAGAAGAAGACGGGTAAGGCGAAGGGAACGAGCAAATGACGGTGACCAAGAAAACCGAGCAGGCGCCCGCAGTGGCGGCTTCGCGGCGCAACGAGAAAGTGGGGCAGGTGGTTTCGACCAAAATGCAAAAGACCATCGTGGTCGCGGTCGAGATGCGCAAGGCCCACCCGAAGTACAAGAGGATCATTCGCACCACCAAGAAGTTCTACGCGCATGACGAGCAGAACTCGGCGCGCCTGGGCGACATGGTGCGCATCCGCGAAACGCGGCCGCTGAGCAAGCTGAAGCGGTGGTCGCTCGAAGAAATCGTGCGGCGGTCGTCGCTCGGCCAGATCGAAGACGCCGTGCTTCCCGGCGAGCCCGTTCCCGCTGAGAAGTAAGGCTGCCGAGAGGAGAGAGAACCATGGCTGTGCAAATGAGAACCATGCTCGCGGTGGCCGACAACTCCGGCGCGCGCAAGCTGCAAGTGATTCTGCCGCTGGGCGGTGGGCTGGGCGCGAAGGCCGGGCTGGGCGATGTTGTAACCGCTGCGGTGAAAGAAGCTTCGCCGGACGGCACTGTGAAGAAGGGCAAGGTCGTGAAGGCGGTCATCGTGCGGACGCGCAAGGAACATCGGCGCCGCGATGGCACCTACATTCGCTTTGACGAGAACGCGGCAGTGGTGATTGGCGACGATCACGAGCCGATCGGAACGCGCGTTTTCGGGCCGGTGGCCCGCGAGCTGCGCGAGAAGAAGTTTTTGAAGATTGTTTCGCTGGCGCCGGAAGTGGTTTAGAAGCAGCTTTTGGCCGTCAGCTCTCAGCTTTCAGCTTTTTCGTGCTGGGTTGACAGAGGCGGCAGAAGCGAAACGAACTGAGAGATGAAGGCTGACAGCTGAAAGCTTGGAGAGAAGATGCCGAGTTTGAGTATTCATCGCAACGATACGGTCAAGGTTCTGACGGGCTCTGACCGCGGCAAGACGGGCCGCGTGCTGCGCGTCTTTCCCGACAAGGGCACGGTGCTGGTGGAGCACGTGCGCGTGGTCAAGAAGACGGTTTCGAGCAAGACCGGGCAGAGGACCAAGGGCGGCATCGCCGAACAGGAGTCGCCGATCAACGTGTCGAACGTGGTGCTGGTGTGCCCGAACTGCGGAGAGGCGCGCGTGGGACACAAGGTGGAAGGCGATATTCGCATGAGGGTTTGCAAGAAGTGCGGACAGGAACTGGTGACCAAGAAGTAGAAAGACAGGGATCAGGGGTCAGGTTTCAGGGATCAGTTTGATCGTTCTGAGTTAATGGGATCGGCTGAAACGAAATGAGCTGAGAGCTGATTTTGAAGTCCTTCCGCAACGGTACACGGCCGGTCGCCACGGCGACGCGAGCCAATCCGAGCAACGGAAGAAAGTGAGCGAAGCAACATGGCAGCAAGGTTGAGAGAGAAGTACCAGAAAGAGATCAAGCAGGCGCTGCAGAAGGAACTGGGGCTTGAGAACCCCATGGCGGTGCCGCACCTGGAAAAGATCGTGATCAACATGGGCCTGGGCGAGGCGACTCAGAACTCGAAGCTGCTGGATCCGCTGGTGGCCGACCTGGCGCAGATCGCCGGCCAGAAGCCGGTGACCACGAAGGCCAAGAAGTCGATTGCGGCCTTCAAGGTGCGCACCGGCAATGCAATCGGCGCCATGGTCACGCTGCGGTCCGATAAGGCGTACGAGTTTCTTGACCGGTTGATTTCGATTGCGCTGCCGCGCGTGCGCGACTTCCGCGGGGTGTCGACCAAGAGCTTCGACGGGCGCGGCAACTATACGCTGGGGCTGCGCGACCAATTGATTTTTCCGGAGATTGACTACGCGAAGGTGGAAAAGCTTAAGGGCATGAACATCACGATTGTGACTTCGGCGAGGGACGACAACCAGGCGCGCGCGCTGTTGCGCCACTTCGGGATGCCCTTCCGCCAAGGGGCGTAGGAACAGCTTCTAGCTGCTAGCTTCTAGCCTCTAGTTTGACCGAGGTCGAGCGAGCATCGGAGGCGAAACGAAATCGAGCTCTGATTGGCGGGCAGAAAGCGCCTCCCGGTATGAAGAGCCAGGAGCTAGTAGCTAGAAGCTATTAGCTGTAGTTCAAGGGGTTTTATGGCAACCACTGCAAAAAGAGTGAAGGACGCGCGGAAACCGAAGTTTTCGAGCCGCAAGCACAATCGCTGCCAGCTGTGCGGGCGGCCGCGGGGCTTCCTGCGCAAGTTCGGCATTTGCCGTTTGTGCTTCCGGTCGCTCGCGCTGAAGGGCGAGATTCCCGGCGTCAACAAGTCGAGTTGGTGAGTGAAGCAGGGATCAGAGATCAGGGGTCAGTGAATGTTCGTAACGCTGACAACTGGGACAAAAGCTAAGCAGCTTTGCTGAACCCTGATCCCTGAAACCTGAACCCTGTAGTAACCATCCCTGCTGGTTCTCGCCGCGGCGAGCGAACGGGGGATGAAGGAGAAGGAATGAGTCTGACGGATCCAGTAGCAGATTTTCTGGCGCGCATCCGGAACGCTATCCGGGCGCGTCATCAGAAGATGGATGTTCCCGCTTCGAAGTTGAAGACCGAGATTGCCCGCATCCTGAAGGAAGAGGGCTATATCTCGAACTACAAGGTCCAGGAAGAGGCCGGCAAGCTGGTGTTGCGCGTGTACCTGAAGTACGGCGGCACCGATGCGGCCATCCGCGACCTGGCGCGTGTGTCGCGTCCCGGCTGCCGTGTCTATGTGGGCCGCGACGAGATCAAACGCGTGCAGGGAGGGTTGGGCATCTCCATTTTGACCACGCCGAAGGGCGTGATGACGGGCCGGCAGGCGCGCCGCGAAGGTGTGGGCGGCGAGCTGTTGTGCGAAGTGTGGTAGAAGCAGGGATCAGGGTTCAGATCCCAACAGGTTTTAGTGATCGCGGTTTTTTCACTGATCCCTGACTCCTGATCTCTGATCTCTGTATACCGGGCTGCAGTGGAACGCGGAGCGAAAGCTCTCGCGGGACTCGCAAGCCAAGAGAAGGATTTCGAAGAATGTCGCGCATTGGAAGGAAGCCGATTTCACTGCCAACGGGAGTGAAGTACAAGGTCGAGGGCAACACCGTTTTGGTCGAGGGACCCAAGGGCAAGGTGTCGGCGCTAATCGCCGACGGAATCTCGCTGAAAGCGGCCGATGGCCACCTGCAAGTGGAGCGCGCCGGCGACGACAAAGCCGCGGTGCACGGGCTGACCCGCGCGCTGGTGCAGAACGCCGTTTTAGGCGTGACCAAGGGATGGACGAAGGAACTGGATATCGTGGGCATCGGCTACCGCGCAGAGCTGAAGGGCAAGGGCACGGTGGTGTTCACGCTGGGCTACTCGCATCCGATCGAGTTTCCGCTGCCTACGGGCATCGAGGTAGCGATCGATCCCAAGCAGACGCACCTGACTATCACCGGCGTCGACCGGCAGAAGGTGGGCCAGGTGGCGGCCGACATGCGCTCGCTGCGCAAGCCGGATCCGTACAAGAACAAGGGTGTGCGCTACTCGGACGAGCGGCTGAAGAAGAAGGCGGGCAAGACGGGAGCGAAGTAAAGACAGGGATCAGGGGTCAGGGGTCAGGGATCAGTTGAAACGGCGTCGGAGATCGGAATTTGTTGCTGACCCCTGAACCCTGAAACCTGAACCCTAAAACAACCGAACGGGGCCGCGGGGCGGCTCCGCCGATAGGTGAGAGAAGACATGATTACGCAGAACAAGAGAAACGAATTCCGGCAACGCATCCACGCACGCATTCGCGAGAAGCTGGCCGGGACGGCGGAGCGGCCGCGGTTGAACGTGTATCGCTCGCTCAACCACATTTACGCGCAGGTGGTCGACGATCAGACCGGACAGACGCTGGTTTCGGCCTCGAGCATCAAGTTGAAGAGCGGCGGCAACGTGGCGGCGGCGAAGGAGATTGGCAAGGCGGTGGCGGAGAAGGCCGTCGCCAAGGGGATCAAGCGGGTGGTGTTCGACCGCGGCGGGTATTTGTATCACGGCCGCGTGAAGGCGCTTGCCGATGCAGCGCGCGAGGCGGGACTGGAGTTTTAAAAGCAGTTGTCAGTTCTCAGTGATCAGTGGTCAGTTTGTTCTTGCTTGGTTTGCCTGAGTTCTGAGAATTGAAGACTGATAACCGATAACTGACAGACGAGAGAGCAAATGACGATGTTGACGAAGAAACTCGATGCCAACCAATACAACCTGAAGGATCAGGTGGTGGCCATCAATCGCGTGACCAAAGTGGTAAAGGGCGGCAAGAATATGTCGTTTGCCGCGCTGGTGGTGGTGGGCGACGCTGCTTCGGGCGTGGTGGGCTACGGATCGGGCAAGGCCAAGGAGGTTCCCCAGGCCATTCGCAAGGGAATCGAGTCGGCCAAGAAGAACCTGGTCAAGGTGCACTTGACCGAGACCACGATTCCGCACCAGGTGCTGGGCCGCTACGGGTCGGGCCAGGTGCTGCTGAAGCCGGCGCCGGAAGGCACGGGAGTGATTGCCGGCGGCGCGGTGCGCGCGGTGATGACCTCGGTCGGCGTGCAGAACGTGCTCACCAAGAGCCTCGGCTCGCCCAACCCGCACAACGTCATCAAGGCCACGTTCGACGCACTCACGCAATTGCGCGACAGGGCTGATGTGGCAGCGGCGCGCGGCAAGCAAGTGAGAGAACTGTGATGGCGAAGACCAAAATGATTCGCATTCAGTACTACCGTTCCAAGATCGCCACGCCCACTAAACACAAGCTGGTGATCAAAGGGCTGGGCTTTACGCGCCTCAATCAGATCGTGGAGCGCGAAGACACGGAATCGGTGCGGGGCATGGTGAAGGCTGTGCCGCATCTGGTAAGGATCGTCGGGCCGGAGGCCCGATAGCTGTCAGCTATCAGCTTTCAACTCTCAGCTTGGTTTTGCAGGTGCGCAGTTTCCTGGCAAAACGTGGAAGAGCTAATAGCTGAAAGCACAAAGGACTACGCGAGTCGGCGGGAACTAATCCTGCCGGCGCTATAGCGAGGAGAACATGGCGAGAAATCTATCGAATTTGCGTGCGCCGAAAAAAGCCAACACCGGGCGCAAGCGCGTGGGCCGGGGCATGGGATCCGGCATGGGCAAGACCTCGACCCGCGGCCACAAGGGCCAGCGTTCGCGCTCCGGCTCGCACATGATGCGCGGGTTTGAAGGCGGCCAGATGCCCCTGCACCGGCGACTGCCCAAGCGCGGATTTACCAACATCTTCCGCACCGAATATACCGTCGTGAATCTTGACCGGATCGCGGAGCTGAAGGTGGCCGAGATCGGTGTCGACGACTACCGCAAGTTGGGGCTGGTTTCGGGCCGGAACGCGCTGATCAAAATTCTTGGCTCCGGCGAGATCAAGAAGGCCGTCACCGTTCACGCGCACAAGTTCTCGAAGTCTGCGACCGAAAAGATCGAGAAGGCCGGCGGCAAGGCCGTGATTGAGGGCGGCGCGGCGGCTCAGGCGGCCGCGTAGAACGGCGGCTTTCAGCGTGCGGTCCGGCGCCTCTGGATCGGACATTTGCACGACCGGGACGAAGCTGAGAGCTAAACGCCGATAGCTGAATGCTTTACAGGTGTGATGCAACTCACGTTCGCGGTTCCTGGGGTTTGGATAGGCTGAAGTTACCGGGAATCGCCGTAAGATGGGATCAAAGCAGGAATGGACCGGCGCCAAGGGCGCCTGAAGCGGATAAGCCGACATGCTGGAGAAGTTTCTCAATATCTTCCGGATTCCCGACCTGCGCAAGCGGGTGCTGTTTACGCTGGGCATACTTGCCGTCTACCGTCTTGGCGCCTGGATTCCCACGCCGGGCGTGAACTACCGCCAACTGGAACTGCTGTTCAGCTCGCAGGGCGGATCGGCGCTCGGCCTGATGGATTTGTTTAGCGGCGGCACGCTGCGCCGCATGACCATTTTTGCGCTGGGCATCATGCCCTACATCACCGCGTCCATCATCTTTCAGCTTCTCACCGTGGTTTATGAGCCGCTGGCGCGCATCCAAAAGGAAGGCGAGCTGGGCCGGCGCAAGATCACGCAATGGACCCGCTACCTGACCGTCATTCTCGGCGCGCTGCAATCGCTTGGCATCGCGGCCATTTTGACCAAGCAGGGCGTGGTGCTGAACCCCGGCGCCAGCTTCATCATGATGACCGTGCTCACGCTCACCACCGGCACCGCATTCATCATGTGGCTGGGCGAACAGATTACCGACCGCGGCATAGGCAACGGCATGAGCTTGCTTATTTTCGCCGGAATTGTAGCCGGGCTGCCGCGGGGCATCGGCGACCTGATCCAGAAGGTCCAGACCGACGCGTGGGGCCCGATGACGTTTCTCGTGGTCCTGTTGCTTTCTGTGGGCATGGCGGCAGTGGTGGCCTTCATCGTTTTTGTTGAGCGCAGCGAGCGGCGCATTCCCATCCAGAGCGCGCGACGCATTGTGGGCCGGCGCATGATGGGAGGCGCGTCAAGCCATCTGCCCTTGAAGGTGAACTCGGGCGGCGTGATGCCGATCATCTTTGCCAGCTCGATTCTTTCGGCGCCTCTCCTCTTCGGCCAAATGGAGTCGGTGCAGAACAGCAAGATCCTCCAGCCCATCATGCAGGCACTTGCGCCCGGCTACCCGTGGTATGAGCTGCTGAACATTCTGGCCATCATCTTTTTCGCTTATTTCTACGTTTCGATCGTGATGCGGCCGGACGACATCGCCGACAACTTCCGCAAGTCGGGTTCTTTTATCCCCGGAATCCGTCCCGGCAAGCGCACGTCCGACTTTATCAACGACATTCTCACCCGCATTACGCTGGTGGGTGCGCTTTACCTGATTCTGGTGCAGATGGTGCCCACCTTCCTCATCTCGGGCATCCGCTTCGACAAGATTTGGCTTATCGGGAGGTTCTTTGAGAATTTGCCCAATTGGGCGATTCATGGCATGAACGTGAACTTCTACTTTGGCGGCACCTCGCTGCTGATCGTGGTGGGTGTGGCCATGGATACCGTTAACCAGATCGAATCGCAGCTGATCATGCGTCACTATGATGGCTTTTCCCCGCGCTCCGGTCGCATCCGCGGAAGGAAAACCTGGTAATGTCTTCATCTGTTTCATCTGATACTGCAAAGGACGCCGGCCGGGACACGGAAGCTGATACCGTTCCCGGCCCGATTCTTTTATTGGGCGCGCCGGGCGTGGGAAAGGGGACCCAAGCCAAGGAGCTGGTGAAAACCTGGAAAATCCCGCAAATTTCCACCGGCGACTTGCTGCGCGCAAACGTGGCCCAGGGAACAAAGCTGGGCAAAGTGGCGAAAGAGATCATGGGGCGGGGCGAACTGGTCCCGGATACCCTGGTAAACGATATGGTCGCGGTAAGACTTCTGGAGCCGGATACGGCCCACGGATACATTCTCGATGGCTTCCCGCGGACGCTTGGACAGGCCCACTGGCTCGACGCCCGGCTTGCGGCGCAAATCGAGTCTTTGCCGGTAGTTGCGGTCAGCATCCAAGTGAACTATAATCAGTTATTGCGCCGCATCACGGGGCGCCGGAATTGTCCTGTCTGCCAGACCATCTACAACGTCTATATGCACCCGCCGCAGCGGGATGGATTTTGTGACGTTGAAGGTGCTGCGCTGGTCCAGCGAGCCGATGACAGCGAAGAGGTCTTCAAGGAGCGCATGCGCGCTTATGAGGCCCTCACCGCGCCAGTCGTCGAACACTACCGGGCGCTGGGACGATTTGCGGAAGTGGATGGAGACCGGCCGATCGATGCGATCGCTGCCGGAATTGTTGCCGCCGTTGATCGGTTACGTAAAGCAGCGTAGCCACAGCGGCGGGTTTGTGCGTGGAAAGACAGTTGTCAGTGATCAGTAGTCAGTGATCAGTTGGATCCTGCTGGAACGAGCGGTATCCAGATGCTTGGCGCTGAGATGACAACCGCTGTGGTTGGATATCGGAATCAGTTGTAGATGGTTGTCGCGGCACGAACGAACTAACCCCTGATTTCTGATCCTTGAAAGCTGGTTTTTTGGCTGTCGTACTCAAGTCGTCGCAGGAGATCGAGAAGATGCGCCGCGCGGGGCAGATCGTCCGCGAGGTGCTCGAGCTCGTGCGCAGCAAAGTAAGGCCGGGAGCTACAACGTACGATCTGGAAAAAGCTGCCGCAGCGCGACTGAATGAATTGGGCGTGAAAGCGGCATTCAAGGGCTATCACGGATATCCCTGCGTTCTGTGCACGTCAGTGAACAGCGAGGTGGTGCACGGTATCCCGTCGCCCAAGCGAGTCCTGAAGGAAGGGGACATTGTTTCGGTCGACTTTGGTGTAGTCGTCGACGGGTATTACGGCGATGCGGCGATCACCGTACCGGTGGGCAGCATTGACGCCAACGCCGCGCGGCTGTTGAAGGCCACGGAAGAATCGCTCAAGGCGGGCATTGCGGCGGTCAAGCCGGGCGCAACGCTGGGCGATGTGGGAGCGGGTGCCGAACTTTGGCGAAGCGGGCCAGGGCATGAAGCTGAAAGTGGGCATGGTCATCGCCATCGAGCCCATGGTGAATGCCGGCAAGC
Organism: Occallatibacter sp.; assembly: GCA_050010795.1. Classification (GTDB taxonomy): domain Bacteria; phylum Acidobacteriota; class Terriglobia; order Terriglobales; family Acidobacteriaceae; genus Telmatobacter. The sequence continues at coordinate 26,279 of JBEKKI010000060.1, read as the reverse complement.
CGGATGTGCAGGTGCTGGACGACGGCTGGACCGCAGTGGCCAGCGATGGAAGCATGAGCGCTCATTTTGAGCACACGGTTGCGGTGACCGCGGCCGGAGCCAGGATTCTGACCGAGTAAGGCATCTCCCAGCTTGTAGCTTTCAGCTATTAGCTCTTCGTGCTGAGTCATCGACTTTGTCTGGTGTAGAGCAATGAAGGGCAGAGTTGAGAAAGTGAATGGGTTTTGGCCGGGCGATGCCTGGCACAACAGTCGGGAGCGCGCAAGCGCAGCCCGGCAGAACTGGACACAGATTGTCGAAGGAAGATGCGATTGAGGTCATGGCAACCGTCATTGAGACGCTGCCTAACGCCATGTTCAAGGTCAAGCTCGAGACCAATCACGAGGTTTTGGCCCATGTCTCGGGAAGGATGCGCAAGAACTTCATCCGGATTTTGCCCGGTGACCGCGTAGCCGTGGAGTTGAGTCCATACGACCTGAATCGCGGGCGGATTGTGTACAGGTACAAGTGATCAGTGGACTGTGCTCAGTCGTCAGTTGTTCGTGCTGAGATGAGAATCCTGATCTCGCGTGATGGGCTGAGAGCTGAGAAGTAATACCCGCGCATTGATGGTCGCGCGGAGAGGGGTAGCAGCAATGAAGGTTCGGGCATCGGTAAAGAAAATTTGCGTCAAGTGCAAGGTGATTACTCGCGGCGGCGTGGTACGCGTGATCTGCGAGAATCCGAAGCACAAGCAGCGCCAGGGATAAGCAAGGCCTGGCAAGGATGGGAGACTTCAACAAAGACAGGGAATAGGGACCAGGGAATAGGGAATAGAATGCAAGAACTTGGCTGATTCGACAGAATCAACTATTCCCTACTTACTATTGCCTACTGCCTGTTCCAAGAGGCGAGTTAGCCGGAGTCAAGGCTTGCGATGAACCTCGGAAGTTTTTCCATTTAACCCGTGCGAGCCGGTTGAGGCCGGAGGCACACAACGAGAGAAGGAAACTGAGAATGGCACGTATTGCTGGCGTCGATCTGCCCCGCAACAAGCAGGCACGGATCGCGCTCACTTATATCTTCGGGATCGGGCAGCCCCGCGCCCTCAAGATTCTGGACAAGGCGAACGTGGATGCCTTCAAGAAGATCCAGGATCTGGGCGAGGAAGAGGTCAACCGCATCCGCCAGGTGATTGAGGACGAAGGCGACGTCGAAGGCGACCTGCGCAAGGACGTTTCGATGCACATCAAGCGCCTCGTCGACATCCAGAGCTATCGCGGACTGCGCCACCGGAAATCGCTACCGGTTCGCGGCCAGCGCACGCACACCAACGCCCGCACTCGCAAGGGCCCGCGTAAGGGCACGATTGCCGGCAAGAAGAAAGCGACGGCGAAGACCTAATGGCGAAACCAGAGCAGAAGGCCGAAACCGGCAAAAAGGGCAAAACCAAAAAGTTCAAGAAGCGCGAGCGCAAGAATGTGCCGTTCGGTCTTGCGTACATTCAGGCCTCGTTCAACAACACCATCGTCACCATCACCGACCAGATGGGCAACACGTTGAGCTGGAAGAGCTCGGGCTCGCTGGGATTCCGCGGGTCGCGCAAGGGCACGCCCTTCGCGGCACAGCAGGCGGCTACAAACGCCGCCAACATGGCCCGCGATCACGGCGTGCGCGCAGTGGAAGTACGGGTCTCCGGTCCGGGTTCGGGCCGCGAGTCGGCCATCCGTGCGCTGGCTGCCGCGGGCATCGATGTGAAGACCATTCGCGACGTGACGCCGGTGCCGCACAACGGCTGCCGGCCGCCGAAACGGCGTAGAGTGTAAGAGGCAGTTCACAGTTCGTAGTTCTCAGTTCGTTGCCGGGCAGTACGACATGAAGGAAAACTGAGAACCGTGAACTAGGAACTGAGAATTTTTAACGGGCCGGGATGACATCCGCCGCGGCGGACGTAAACCGGCCGACATCCGAAGTCAGGAGAAGAAATGGCACGTTACACCGGACCAGTCTGCCGCCTTTGCCGTCGCGAAGGCACCAAACTATTCTTGAAGGGCACCAAGTGCCTGTCTGATCGTTGCCCGATCGAGAAGCGCAACTTCCCTCCAGGCCAGCACGGCAAAGACCGCAAAGCCAAGATCGTGGGCTACGGCCTGCAACTGCACGAGAAGCAGAAGGCCAAGCGCATGTACTTCACGCTGGAGAGCCAGTTCCGCGAGTACTACGAGAAGGCCAGCCGTTCCACTGGCGTCACTGGCGAGTTGCTCATCCAGCAATTGGAGAGGCGCCTCGACAATGTGACGTACCGCCTGGGATTTGCCATCTCGCGCCGCCAGGCCCGGCAGTTGCTTCGCCACGGGCACGTGACTGTGAATGGCCGCAAGGTGAACATTCCCTCGTATCAGGTGAACGCGGGCGACGTGATCGCTGTCCGCGACAACGCCAAGAAATTGTTGATTGTGGAGCAGGCCGCGCAGTACGCCGCGCAGAACCCTGTTCCCACCTGGCTCGAAGCGAACTTTGAAAATCTGTCCGGGCGTGTGTTGCATTTGCCCAAGCGCGCGGACGTCAACCTGCCGATCAACGAACAGTTGATCGTCGAACTGTACTCGAAGTAAGTAGTACAGGGATCAGGTTTTCAGGTTTCAGGGATCAGTTTATGGCGCATTTGTGCGTATGCATTGGCTGACTCCTAAACTCTGACCCCTGAACCCTGAAATCCAACCGAAGGAGCACTTGCGCGGCCGCCGCAAAATGCATCGCGACGTACATGCCGCGCGGGAAACGAGAGACATCTATGTTGTGGAGAGGATTCCAAAAACCGAAGCGCCTTGCGGTCGAGGCCGAGACGCTTACCGACACCTACGGAAAGTTCAGCGCCCAGCCCTTTGAACGGGGCTTCGGCACCACCATCGGCAACGCCCTGCGGCGTACGCTGCTCAGCTCCATTGAGGGCGCGGCCGTAACCGCAGTCCGCATCGAGGGCGTGCTGCACGAGTTCCAGTCCATCACCGGCGTGGTCGAAGACGCCACCGACATCATCCTCAACCTGAAGCAGATTCCCTTCAAGCTGCAGGGTGAGGGCCCCAAGGCGCTGTACCTGCGCGCAGACAAGCCAGGCGTGGTCACCAGTGGCATGATCGAGGCCGACAGCGATGTCGAAATCCTCGACAAAAACGTCTATATCGCCACGCTCTCTGAGAGCGGCAAACTCGAAATGGAGATGCGCCTGAAGCGTGGCCGCGGCTATGTCTCGGCCGACAAGAATTTCGACGCTGACCTGGGGCTCGGCTTCATTCCCGTGGACTCAGTGCACTCGCCGGTACGCCGCGTCAACTACGCCGTCGACGCCGCGCGCCTGGGCCAGATCACCGACTATGACAAGCTGACGCTCGAAGTGTGGACCAACGGCGCCGTGTTGCCCGCAGACGCTGTCGGCCTGGCAGCCAAGCTGCTGAAGGACCACATGAACATCTTCATCAACTTTGAGGAGGAGATCGAAGCGGAGGCACGCGGCGACGAAAGCCGCATCCTGCTGCGCAACGACAACCTTAACCGGAGCGTGGAGGAACTGGAGCTTTCGGTCCGGAGCTACAACTGCCTGAAGAACGCCAACATTCAGACCATCGGCGAACTGGTGCAGAAGACCGAAGCCGAGATGCTGAAGACCAAGAACTTCGGCCGCAAGAGCCTGAACGAGATCAAGGAGATCCTGGCGCAGATGGGCCTGTCGCTGGGTATGAAGATCGACGAGCAGGGCAATGCGGTGCCCGGCCCCACCAGCATCCCTCCGCAAACGGCGCTGGCCGCAAGCTATGGCCGGTTCGATGAGGAAGAGGAACCGCTCGACTCAGTGGACTTGCAGTTGCCCACGGAGACGGAGAATTTTTAAGACAGTGATCAGTGGTCAGTTGTCAGTGATCAGTTTTCGCCGAGTCCGGTAATCGTAGGATTACTGATCCCGAGCCGTGATTCCTGATTTCCGATCGCTGACCACTGTTCCCTGATCACTGTTCACGGAAAGAGAGTTTTTGTTATGCGCCATCGCAATGCAGGATTCAAACTCGGACGCAACACCAGCCATCGCCGCGCGCTCTTGCGAAACCTGGTCACGTCCGTTATCGAAGAAGACCGCGTGGAGACCACCGTGGCCAAAGCCAAAGCGGTCCGTCCGCACATCGAGAAGATGATCACCCTGGGCAAGAAGGGCGATCTGCACGCGCGGCGGCAGGCGCACGCCTTTCTCCGCACCGACGATGCCGTCAAGCGGCTGTTTGACGTTGTGGCTCCGCGTTATGGCGACCGCAACGGCGGCTATCTGCGCATTGTCCGCACCGGCTTCCAGCAGGGCGACGGCGCCGACAAAGCGTTCATCGAGTTGCTGGGCGCCGAAAAACAGCTCGAAGTCAAGCGCCAGAAGCGCGCCGACCTGAAGGCGAAGAAGCGCGCTGAGCTCGAAAAGCAACTCGAAGAGCAGAAGAAGGAAGCAGAAGAACCCGAGGGCGGCGAGCAGGCCGCCTAAGCATTCGCCTGCCGTCAACTTCTCGCCCTAAAAAACATGCGGGCATATCCCATTTGGGATACGCCCGCTTTTTGCTGCTCCAAGCTTCACTGGTACCGCGCGAAAAACCTCCTGACTTCAGCAGGAGAACGCAGCACGATCCTGGCGCCTGAGAAATGCTTGAGTTCGGCCAGCAACTTTGGCCGATAGTCTTTGCGGAATCTCCAAATGAACTGGAGAAACGATCTGGCTCAAGGTTTTCGCGCAGAAACAGCGCGGAGGTCTGCTCTTTTCGTGCTACGCGCGAAACGCCGCCAACTTCCCGCTTTCGGCAACCATGTCTCTTGCAGCCGGCCGGCGCAGAACCTCGATGTCATCCAGATCCACTTCCAGCGAAAAACACTGCATGGTCGCGGCAAGGGCGATGATGACTTTGCATTGATGACGCAATTCCGTCACAATCCCTTCTACCCCGGCGAACACGCCTCGGCACACGCGAACAACTTCTCCCAGAGACACCGCGGGATGGGGCCGCAGAATGCATCCACTGGCCAGGCCCTCGCGGATTCTCTCGATCTCTGCGGCGGTCACTATCTCGCCGACGCCGTCTCCAAGCAAGCGCAATACACCTGGCGTGCTGACGACCGAGATCCGAGCCTCATGGTGGAAACGGACAAAGACGTAGCCGGCGAAGAGCGGCCGCTGCAGGTCGACCACGCGGTCGCTCCATTTTGATCGCATGGAATAGAGGGGAAGGTAGTGCTCCAGCGAGCGCGACATCAAATGCTGTGCAACCCGCTTTTCATGGTTCGCAACAACATGCAGAACACGCCAAGGGCTCTCGAACATTGCACGCTCCGATGTGAATTGCCCAAATAAAGAGAAGGTTCAATTGTTCGATTCATGATGCCGGCTGCGTCACTCACGATCTTCTATTGAGACGGTCTGACTCGCAGCGGCTGATTGACAGTCGATCATTCAACAACACAGAGGGGCGAACTAGATTCGGGCACTGGCATGAGTATATCGCAGAACTTTCTCAAAGGTTTGTTTCCGCTACTTGAATTCTCTAAGCCCAATGACCTCAGTCGCTTCAATGCGGTGATCCTTGGAGGCATCCTGGCCCGAGTTAGAAGTGGCCGCTGTGAACGAGCACCAAGCTGGGGCATACCTTCGCCGAAGTTGCCGCGCGACGCAGAGCAATACGCTCCATGCCTCGAAAAGCAAGACGTGCCGCGAACTTTGTGCTGAAAGGGTCCAGGTGCAGGTTTCTCTGCAGAACGCAAGAGCCGGAGGCGCCAATGGTGGGATAAGGTAAGGCTATAAATTGTCTAATTGAGACGCGCGGCGATCAAGTCAGCAATTGAAGCGCCCCGGCGCTGCACGCAAATCCAACCACTGGCGGGAATCAATTCAATGGTAATGGAACACTGTTCGGATCTTCTCGTCCCGTGATTCGCTTGAGCAAGTGGACGCTTGGACTGTAGTCGGGGACAAGCTCTTTGAGCGCGATGACCAGGCGGCCCATGTCGCGAGTTTCACGAATCTCGCGCAACGCGTCGAGCCATGTTCGAATATCTTCCTGCGGCAGACCGTTGCCGACAAAGATACGAATCTTGTCGTGCTTCGACGGCACGGTATCTTCCAGCAGAGTGCTGAGCTCTTCAGAGAGTTTTTCGCCGGGGCGCATTCCTGTGAATTCAATTTTGATATCTTCATCGGGCCTGAGGCCCGAGAGAAGAATCAAGTGCCTGGCCAGATCGACGATCTTCATGGGCTGGCCCATGTCGAGGACGCAAATCTGGCCGCCCTTGCCGATCGCCAGGGCCTGCAGCACGAGCTGGCACGCCTCGGGGATGGTCATGAAGAATCGGCGCATGTCAGGATGCGTAACGGTGACGGGACCGCCGGCGGCAATCTGCTTCTTGAAGATTGGAATCACGCTTCCATTCGAGCCGAGCACGTTGCCGAAGCGAACGGCCACAAACTTTGTGCGGCCGTTCTGCAACGCCAGCAGAATCAGTTCGGCAATCCGCTTTGTCGCGCCCATCACGTTTGCGGGGCGAACCGCCTTGTCCGACGAAATCAACAAAAAGTCTTCCACCCCATTGTCAGCGGCCGCGACGGCAACGTTGTAGGTTCCGAAGACGTTGTTCTCGATGGCTTCAAATACGTGGCTTTCCATCAGTGGAACGTGCTTGTATGCCGCTGCGTGATAAACAACTGCCGGCCTGAAGCGCTGAAAGACTTCGTGCAAGCGATCGAGGTCCTGGATGCTCCCGATCTCCGGATAGAACGGAACCTGGGGAAAGAATTGGCGCATTTCGCGATCGATCTCGAACAGTGCGGATTCCGCAATCTCGAATCCAACGATTCCTGCCGGATTAAAGTGCGCAATTTGCCGGCAAAGCTCGAAGCCGATGGATCCGGCCGCACCGGTAACAAGAACAACCTTGCCTTGGAGCGTGTTTCGGATGGAGCCCTCCTCGAGGCGGACCGGCTTGCGCCCAAGAAGATCCTCGACCGCCACTTCACGGATTTGTCCGGCCAGCCCGCGCTCCTCGATCATCTCGCCTAATCCGGGAACGGTCTTGAACTCGAGACCGGCTGCGTGGCACTGCTCCAGAATGCGCGTCATCTCCGCGCCGGTGGCGGATGGAATAGCAATGAGAACGATCTCGATGCGATACCGGGCGGCAATGGAATCGATCTTGTCGCCTCCTCCGAGCACCGCAACTCCGGCGATACGAAGGCCAACCTTGCTGGAGTCGTCGTCGATAAAACCACAGACCCGGTAAGCCAGCCTTACGTTATTGCGGATTTCTTTCAAAAGCGTAATGCCCGCGTCGCCGGCGCCGTAAATCAGAGCCCTCTTAAGCGGTTCTCTGTTATTCCGGTATTGCGAGCTGAGCCTCGACGTTGCGCGAGCCAGAAGCCGAAGGCTAGATGTGCCGAACAGGCAAACCATCAAATCGAGCGCATAGAGCGAACGCGGAAATCCCGGCGGCGCCAGCAAACGAATGAGGAAGAATCCGATGACCGAGGAAGTAAGATTGGCAATCGAAATCCTGATCAGGTCGATCGCGGATACGTAACGCCAAAAGCCCCGATCGAGCTTTGCGGCGTAGAACACGACGAATTTAACAGGCAGCCAGATGGCAAGAGCATAAGGAAGATAGCGGAGATAGTATGGCGGCACACTGAAGTCGAAGCGAAGCAGAAATGCCGCTACGGCCGAAGCCGCAAACACTGCGGTCTGCATTGCCCAGATGAGAATTCGGCGAAATGCGATGTTCCGGATCAGAAATCCCGGTTGCGTGCGCATGATTTAAAACTCACTTTCCAGAACGACGCAGAGGGCGGAGCAATCGATGGAATCCGATGAACTTCAACTTTGATGTGAAGGATATCCCGGGAGTCCGGCAAACCAAACGGGCCGACAGCCGAGTTGCATGATAAGTGCCGAGTTTCGTTGCTCATCCATTCAGTCCTGGAGAACAGCATGGGAAGAACTCCGCTCCCGGCCCCCTTGAAATCGAAATGTCAGGTAAACGAGCGGGACGACCGCAATTGCGGCAATCACAGGTGCTGCCGCCGAATACAGCAGCGCGGCACACGCTAGCGGAAGCAACCAAATGGTGTTGATGGCAGCAAAGGTCAAGGTCACCTTTGCATGACTACCCCATGCCTGGGCAGCGTGCTGGTAAGCGTGGTCGCGGTGAGATTCATACCAGCGAGCGCGCGAAACTATCCGCCGCAACAAAGTCACCGTGGCGTCTACAAAAAAGGCAGCCAGAAGGATCAGCCACGGCCAGATGAGCTTTGGATTCGCCTTTGAGGAGAAGACAGCCAACACTCCCAGCGAGAATCCGAGGAATCCGCTTCCTGCATCACCCATGAAGATCTTTGCAGGCGGCCAATTCCAGACCAGGAATCCCAGGCTCGCGGCAGCCAGCAGCCAGGACACCTGGGCTTCAGCCAGCAGTCCATTGTTCGCAACGAGGAGTGCGCCGAACGCGCTCACGCAGACGGCTTCTACGGCAGCGAGCCCGTCGATCCCATCCATGAAATTGAAAAGATTCGTGAGCCAGACCAGGCCGACAAGCGCAACGGCGCGGCCAACCCAGAACCCCGGAGTGCCACCGCTAAATTGCAATGGATGCGTCGCATTGAGGCACCAAAGAGCCCATGCAGCCGCAAGGCAGTGAATCATGAGCCGCGGCCACTGAGCCAGCTTGAAGCGATCGTCCAGAAAGCCGACGATGCCGATCGCGAGACCTCCGCCCGCAAGCGCCCAGCCGAGCCCGCGGGGAATCCCGTGGCTTCGGAGAATCCAGATCACAGCCGACAAGAAGACAACTACGATTCCCACTCCGCCGCCGCGCGGAACCGGTACAGCATGCGAGCTGCGGGCGTTGGGAAGATCCATGACGCCGTGCCGGACGAGAAGCGTGCGGACCGTACCTGTGATGAGAGCAGTAATCAGGAAGACCAGAGCGAAGAGAAGCATCAAAACTCCTTCACTTTAGCTTGCAGCTTCATTTCCCGATACCAGTGGGCAGTTGCAGCCAATCCATTGTCAAGCGTCACCTGAGGGACCCAGTCCAGCAGCTCTCGAGCGCGACTGGAGTCCACGACCAGAGAATCCAAAATCCTGCCGGCCGCTTCGTCTTTCGAAGCCAGTTTTGCCGCAAGGCGAATCAGAGGCGCAGAAACGGGCAACAGCCTCAGTGGCCGCGACAGGAGCCGAGCCAGTCGCGCAATCAGTTCGCGGGTCGAAATGTCGCCAGTGTCCTTTACCAGAAAGCTCTGGCCGGCCGCTCTGGGATGGGCGACACAACGCACCAGGAAATCGGCGAGGTTGTCTGCGCAGAGCAGGCTGCGGCGATTCGGTTTCTTCGGCAATGGCAGCGGCAAGGCCCGATCGACAAGCCGCATAAGTCGCAGAAAATTGCCTCGCACTCCCGGACCATAAACCTGCGGCGGGCGAACAATCGCCACCTCAAGTCCGGTCTGCGCGGCCACATCGCGAAGCAGCTCTTCTGCCTCCCATTTCGACGCTGCGTAAGGGGTCCGCGGATCGGCAGGTGAGTTCTCGGAGAATGGCTTGTCGTTTGTCGACTCGCCATGCACCTTGACGGTGCTGACGAAGACCAACCGGCGAACACCCGCATCAGCAGCGGCGAGAGCAATGAATTTGGTGCCGTCCACATTCACACGCTGGAAATCCTGTGATGGTTCGGTGGCCGCATCGGCCGTAGCCGGAGCACGACCCGCAAGGTGTACCACGGCAGATACGTTCGTCAGGTGAGCCCGCAGATTGCCATTCGCACTCAAGTCGCCCAGCAGCGAATACTCGGTCAATCCCGGAATCGTCCGCTGCAATTCCGGCCATACATTCAGGCCCCGGACCCCTGCGCGAGGAACATATCCCGACTCAATCAGCTTGCGACAAACATACGTCCCCACAAAACCGTCCGCACCTGTTACCAGCACTCGTTCTGTCATGGCAAATCGTCAGCGAATATCGTGTTCAAGGCAATCATTCAATCGTGAGCGACGGTTGCCTCCCATTGGCAATGATCCTGCGTTTCCAAGCGCAATGCTCGCAGGACTCGGGAAACACCAGCCGTCTTGTCGTAGTGATCGGCGAACGCTTCGCGACCGTTCCGGCCTTTTCTGCGGAGTTCGTCCGGATGTTCGAGAACGCGCAGCAAGAGCGCCGACACGCCATCTGCGTCGCCGCAATCGTAGTGCCATCCGCAATCGAATCGCCGAATGAGAAGGGCGGGGGTTGCCGCTGCGGGGCCGATATAGAGAACCGGCCGCCCTGCCGCCATCAGCCCATAAATCTTGCTCGGCACAACGGCGCCGAGCGTGGCAGGCTTCTGCGTCACAAGGCCCACATGACATTCCGAGAGGCTTACTCCCAGATCATTCCGCTGGACGTAGCCCTGAAAAGCAACATTCCTGATTTTGTGCTCGCGGCAGAAGTCAATCAATTCCTCACGTTCCAGACCGCCGCCTGCAAAAACAAAAAGGACATCGCGCTGGTCAGCCAGACGCTTCAACACGGCGCCGATGGTCGCCACATCGTGCACCAATCCCAGATTCCCCGAATACAAAATGCGCAGCGGCGGTTGGTCAAGGAAGGGCAACGGGATAATTGACTGTCCATCGGCCCAGTTCTCCGCGACAACAATTCGATCTTCCGGGATCCGGTGTTGAAGCAGGCGCATCTTCATGCAAGGGCCAAGCGCAATTACTGTGTCGGCCCGACGCCGGGGAAAATCCAGCATCCGCGCAGTCCAGCCGGTAAAAGGTATGCCCAGGGCAATTGCAATGTCAGGATACAGATCCATCTCCCATGTCACGTAACGGCAGCCGCGGATTTGCCGCACCAGCCAGCCGATCCATGCCAGCCCCGGCGGCGCCGTGAGCGTGACCACAACATCCGGGTCAGGAATCGTAAGTGCCTTCCATACCGCGCCCGCGTAAAAGACGGCATAGGAGAGCAATTTCTGCAATTTGTTTTGCGAAAACTTCGCGGTGCGAACCCTGGTTACGCGAATTTCGCCTCGCCCCTTGGAGCTCTCGCGCGCTGCGGCTGGGTTGGGCGCCTCGCGTTGTGCTCCGCCGCGCGCCGCGACGTCGTTCGCGACATAGTCATTCGCGCCGCAGATCACATCCACGTCGTGGCCGGCTGCTGATGCCTCACCCGCGAAGTCGGCCAGGAACTGTCCAACTGCCGACTGATCCGGCCCGAAGAATTGACTGATGACAATGATTCGCGCGTGCGAAGTCAAACCTGCTGAGGTTTCCGCGGTCTCAAGAGTGTTGAGTGTTTCTTGCACGGGAAATCATCCTTCACGCGGTGCGTCAGACCAGGACACAATCAGGCCTTGGTTCATGGCCAAGAATCCAGTCGTAAACCTGAGTCATTGTTTCGCCGATGCGTTGCCACTGGAAGCGTTCTTCCACCAGGCGGCGCCCATTACGGCCCATTGCTTCGCGATCTGCATCGGTCAATGCAAACAATCGGCGCAGGGCTGCCGCAATGCTGTTCGTCTCCGGCTCCATCATGATTGCAGCGCCCGCCGCCACGCCCTCGGGCAGATTGCACTCTCGGGTCATCAGAACAGGCAGTTCCCGCGACCACGCTTCGAGAACGCTTACCGGAAGACCTTCGCTTTTGCTGGGAAGGATGAACGCGGATGCCGAGGAAAAGCAGCGATCCTTGTCGTCGCCGAATTGCGGGCCGAGGAAATCGATGCTCGAGCGCACCTCGAGCTGATCGGCAAGACGCTCAAGCTCCGCTCGATGGTGATTCTGATTCCACCCAGCAAGCGTCAGCCGCCAATCTGCCGCCTCTTTTCGAACGGTACCCCATGCTTCAATCAGATTCCGCAGACCTTTCAACGAGTGCAATCGCCCGAGATATAGAATCGTCCGGCTCTTCGGCGGCTCACGATGCGGCCTGCATTCCGGAAGCGTCGTGCCGTTCGGAATGACGCAGATTGGGTTTTTCAGTCCGTACTCCCGCATCGCCTCTGCCTCGGCTGCATTCAGGGCGTGCAGGCAAGCGGCGCGGCGCAGATGTTCATCCTCATAGAGCAGCGCCGCGGCCCGCTTCTTCCAGCGGGAATTGCGCAGCGCTGATGGTTTGAGCAGGCCGTGCGGGCTGACGACATAAGGTCTGTTCTCGCGCGACCAGCGAAGGGCCACAACGGAGGGGTACATCCAGATGCCGTGGACGTGAAGAATGTCGGCATGACCGGATTTGAGCGCGTTCGCCAGTTCCGGTACATAGCCAAAGATGCGCGGACCGCGGACCGCGAACGTTCTGGTTGCGATGTCGCCCCAGAGGGGCTCGTCGGCTTTTGTATAGATATCCTGAGCACTGAAGACCACCGGCAAGTATCGTTTCTCCGCTGCAATCGCGATGGTGAGGTTGCGCATCGCGTCGAAGATTCCGCCGTTCATGCGCGAGATCGAATTAGTCAGGACGAATAGTCGATATGGGAAGCTGGACATGTCACACGAAGAGAAAAGAAAGAAGGGCGTTTGCTCAATGCATTCGAGAGATTCGCTGAATCAGGCCCTCTCCACCAGACCCAGGTACTCCGCGCCGCGCGCGATCGCTTCAAGATACCCGCGAACCTCGAGATCCATCCTGCACACCCGGTCGACAATCTCTTTGGAGCGTGCACCCATTCCGGCGCGAAGCCCGGCATCGAAGAGTTTTGTCATCGCCTCCGCCAGCTCCGCAACGTTGCCGGGCGCGATGACGAAGCCATTGACACCGTCCTGCACGATCAGTCCAGCGGAACCGCAGGCGCTTGTTGTTATAAGCGGCTTGCGGGCGAGCGCGGCTTCAACGAGGACCTTAGGAAACATATCTCTATGTGTCGGGAGCAACACTACATCAGCGGCACAATAGAGCTCCGCAAGTTTCTCCGGCGTCACGGGGCCGAGAAAACGCACGCGATGTTCGACGCCGCACGACCGTGCAAGGCGCGTGAAGTGATCAATCGTCGCGCCTTCCTTGCTTGCCGGTTCCTCAGGGCCAACAAAAACACATGAGAATGAAGCATTTTGCGGAAGGAGTGCTGCCGCTCGTACGATGTCGGCCACGCCCTTGAAGGAATGAAGGGTGCCGGCAAACAGGAAAACTAAACTCAAATCAAAACCGACTTCGCGCCGATAATCAGTGCCTGCGCTGACTTCGCTGAGAATTCTTCTGAAGAATGATGCACCACCCTCGTACGGAGCAGAAATCATTTGCTTAGCGGAGCAATTATAGACTTCGGTGAGCACATCAATCGCTGCAGGGTTCTGATAAATATGGAATTGGCATAACCACAGGAGAAGTCGCTTCGCTGCCTTAATCCACCATCGCCGCTTTCTTTCCCATTCGAGCGGCAGTGCCTGAGTGGTGGAGATGACGACGCGCCCCAGAGCGCGGGCACATAATGCACACCAAATTGCACCCAGGCCCAGAAGGCCCTTCAAAATCACGATGTCGGATTCGCGTGCGCAAGCCAAGCCAACGCGCCATTCAGGGTTAGAGACGAGCCCCTCCGGAGTTCCACCATTGCCTTTTACCCCAAGATGCCTGCCGCGCGAGGTCGCCGGGCGATAGGCGACTCTCGATAGTTCTTGGTCGCTGTGCCTGTAGAGTGGAAATACCTTGATAGCGAACGGTGCGGCGCGCGCGACTTCAAAGAGCGCGTCTTCGGTATGCCGCTGGAGATCGTACGTGAGAAATCCGACGCGGAACGAACGTCCCGCAGGGGAATTCAAGGGGCTGGCAGATAAGACAGAGCCCTGCAGATGAGCTTTCACAGCAGATGGGTCAAGTACGGTTGGAGGAAGAGAAGGCATAAATCCAGACGAGATGCGTGAGTCTATGAACCTACAGGCGAAACGCCCGGAAACTGCTTCTCGTATCGCCACTCGGCAACATCAGAGAGCCACTGCCGCATCCTGCTATAGATATCGTTGCCAGATGGGATGACGCGCGCATATCCGGCCGCGGCGATTCGTTGCCTCACAGCGTCATTGCGCATGTAAAACAGCACTTTATCCATGAATTCATCAGGTCCTTCGAAGAACTCGGCCTCTTTCCCCTCGCGATAGAACTCCTGCATGGCCGGAGTCCGTTCGGAAAGTAGAAACACCCCGCAGGCCGGGATCTCCCACGATCGATTGGTGTACTGATCCCGATTCCACTTGCTGAAAAAGCAGGCGCCGATTTTGCTCGCGCAGAGCGCCCGACGGTAGTCCCCTCCCCGTGCGTAGAAAATCGGCATCACGGCCCGGTAAACATCGCGCGGCAGAGCCGATTTCCATTCCGCATTTCCTCCGAGGATTCTGCACTTCAGTCCAGCACGCACCACTCGCGACAAACATTCCACGCGAAGGTCCGGCTCCATGTGCCCTGCGAACACAATGTCGGAGCCCCAAGTCCTCTGTTCCGGACTGGTGAGACGGCATGGGTAGTGCATCCATGGGATGTAATACATCATGAGAATTCGGACGCGATTGACTCCGAATTGGCCAGCCTCGGCAACATTGCAATGTCTGTTTACATGGTACCCGTCATACGCCGGCATCGCTCTTTTCAAGTGTCGATATAGACGGCGGTCATGCATTCTAAAGGGATCATCGCAGTGAGAACCGGCGGCGAAAGTCATTTCTGCGACCTCAGCTATGGTCTCGGCGGTGTAGTGGTGTCCCTGATAGAAGAGCGCCACGTCAGGACGAGCCTCCCTGACACGGTCAACGACCATCCGATTCACTTTTCCAATGTCGGGACCAAATAGGTAGCGTTCTTCCAATTTTCCTGCGAGATTGGGCGGAATATAGGAATGAGTGTCGAAGAGATCCGCTCTAATCCCGAGATCGCGAAGAGCTGTGAGCCAGGAGGGCTCGTAAATTTCTCCAAACGCAGAGCTGACAATCAGGACAGATTCCACCTGCCTTACATTGCGAGTCGCCATCGAGCAGGCTTGTCTATGAGTCAGAGCTTTTCTCGGTGCCAACAATGTCTCGCGCAGCCCTAACGAATGTTTGACCGTCTTCATGGCTGAGGACGGAAGTCTCGTGACCGGAGAACAACAGCCATGGACTCAACTGCATCCATGTCTACCCCGATAATCACGAATTCACCAACGGGAGATTCAGCATATCTAGGTATGAGTCGATACAAGAGACGATGGAGAGATAACGTTCGGCTTGACGGCGGGAACCTTTAGAAAACGAGTCGTAATTGTCGCGAATCCTTGTTACAGCAGCAGCCATGCGTTCGCAGAACTCATCATCGTACTTGTATGGCTCGGTCTGGACCGCGATCCCGCCATCAGGGAGAACAAACTCTACAGGTGCTCCAAACGCGGGAACCACCACCGGCACGCCGCATGCCATCGCTTCAGTTACGACAATTCCGCACGATTCACCAGCAACGGGGTGGAAGAGACAATGCATGCGTCGATAGAGGGGCGGCAACGCTTCCGAGTCAAGCCATGGAACATATGTAATTCGGGCCGCAAGCTGAGGATCGCTCATTGCCTCAGCCATGACGCGCTTACAGCTATCGTCCATTGAACCGAGCAGGAGTAATCGGTGATCGAACTTTAGCTGCCTCGAAACCTGAAATAGAGTTGCGAGCCGGAAGGTGAAGCGCATTGCTCCGGCTGAACCAATCACGAAAGGCTCGGCGGGCGTCTCAGACGATGGCGTGAATACATCCAAATCCAAACCGTGATGGATAACTCGGATCCGTGGCGAATCGGGCCATGGTATTTTGTATTCCTCGGCGAGTTGACGCCACACATTGCGTACATAGTTTGAAATGAACGCAATTCTATGGTCGCTTGCCAAGATCGATAAACCGCGCTGCAAGATGAGTTCCTGTTCCGCACGCAGATCAAGACCAAGCATGCGCATGAGGGCTGGATCGTGTGGCTTGCCCATGGTATGTACTGAAGGTCGTCGACCCTTGAGGATCTTTGGGAGGTATTTCGGGTAGCTCATGGTGAGGGCATGAGTCCATTGTCTTACGGAACACCCGGTGTAATGAAATAGCAAAGAGGTATGCGAGTAATTTCTACGGTGGAGTTCCTTAGCCACGCGACGCTGGAAGATTGTGATGCTTTCTACACTCGCCGGCCGGGGATAGATTAGAATTCTTGTGAATTGCCGTTCTATGCTTTCCTCGATTCCTGATGCAACCCATCGCAGGCATCATCGGATGATCGGCTCGCCGTTCCCAGGCCACCATCATATTGAACTGCGCATTTCATAGAGCTTCTTTAACCGCTCGATTCGTCATGAGACAACCGCCACATGAGAAAGACTTTCTTGCCGCGGCTTTGCAGCGTGGGTCAGAATCTGCTCGCATGCAAACAGGAACAGAATAGGGAATCCGGATGTTGTCAAGGAATAAAGGATGGTGGTCGCAGTCATGGGGATCGTAGAAACGCAAAGCAGTGCTAAAACATAGAACGCAAGGATCATGCTTCCGAGGTTTTCGGCTGTATGTGTCAGGGTGGTGCAATAGCGTGCAATTCTGCCGATGACGAAGAAACCTCCAACCACCCCTAATATGCCGAAGTTAAAGTAGAGTTCTGCGACAGTACCTGGCACAACGCCGGTTTTTGTTGGATCGTCGTAGATATACTCTCCTACCACGGCGGCCATTGCCTGCGGCTCCGGTACCTTCCACGAGATGTGGAGCAATGTTGCCGGCGCATTGATAGTCGTTGTGAATCCCTGAAGCAAAGTTGAGCCGGAGGCGTATCCGTAGCGATGCACCATGTCAAAGGCCAGGCTGATGGAAGAGAATCTTCCGATCTGCCAGTCGAAAACAGAAGCCAACTGATTGGCGATGAATTGGCCTGGCGTCGTTCCGTTCTCAGCGAGGAAGTTAAGGCCGCTGTTCAACAGTGCCGTTGTCCGTGCAATTGTCTCGAAGGCTATAATTCCCGTGACCCCAACAGCAATGAGAGAAAGGAACGAGGGGAAATGTCGAGGGGCAACCTTCTTGACGACAAAGAGCAGAGGCAACACCGCCAGCAGATTTTCAGCACGGCTGCCGGTCCAAAAGAGATT
The DNA here is from genome assembly GCA_050010795.1 of Occallatibacter sp. GTDB lineage: Bacteria > Acidobacteriota > Terriglobia > Terriglobales > Acidobacteriaceae > Telmatobacter. The sequence continues at coordinate 9,190 of JBEKKI010000060.1, read as the reverse complement.
CAGGAACATGCAAGCCGATCCACCGGCAAGCGCAGTTAGAGCAAACCTGGGATGATCTGTGCTGATCCGCGAGGCGAGAAACGCGGTCAGCAAGAAGATGATTCCCCAGGAAAACCACGAGGACATAAACGCGAAGCGCGCAGTTCCCGCCGCAAGTTCCCTCGCGCTGTCCACCGTCATTAGGTCTCGAAGAAATTCGCCGGAGGCGGAGAACAGCAGATAAGTGCCCGCAATGCCGATTAGGGTGAACAGAAGCCCGGCGAGCACGAGTAATCGGGAGCGCACGCGGACAATATGCGGTTGATCCGAAGGCGCTTTCGGGCGCCCGGGAGCGAGTCCCCACCAAAGGGCCAGCTGGGCAGCAAGGACGAGTGCGAGCGAGAAGTACACATGATGACGCTGGGTGTGAGGGTCAAGCGCCGCGATCTCGTAAAAGCCGAGCGATATATAGTTCGATCCCGTGAGGTGAACAAACGCCGACAGTGGATACGTAAGAAGGAACGTGCCGAGCGCAAGCGTGTAGCCGCTGAAAAAACTACCCGTCTTCACAGCGGCGCGAAGCAGCAGCGCGAAGGAAACGGCAACAAGAATTGCGGCCAGCTCGCCCGCGCCCAGCACATCGACACGCTCGCTGCGCACCGCGAGGGTCACGGCGATGATCGCGATGGCGGCAACAGAAAGGCTTCGCCAAGGGATCGGACGCGTCTGTTGCTCGCCCTTCAGCACCGGCCCTCAGCCACCTCCTCTTCGTTGACCATTACAAGCTTCTCTCTGAAAAGTTCCACGAATGCCGATGTCATGGCGCGGGCGATGCTGGGACGAAAGCCCCAGAGCGAGCGAAGTTCAATTCTTTCCCGCCACCGGAGATACAGCACCAGTGAAACGAGATAGAGCGCTTCTGACACCAGACTTGCGCAGCAGAATCCCAGCGCTCCCCAGCGCGGCACGAATGCCACGCTGAGAATTACGAGAGCCCCAAGATTGATAACTGCCCCGAGCGTTCCGGGAACGATCATCCTGAGGCCGCGAAGGTTGTTCTCAAAGGTTCTCGTCATGGCTCGCAACGACATGGTGAGCGCGAGCGGATAAGCCGCGGGAATTGCATGGAGGTAGGCTCGGCCGAACCCGAAGCGGATCACCGGATCGATAAGGGCGCAGGCGAGAAGGAAACTCACGCCGGCGATGACCTGCGCCATCTGAAACCGGCGCAGCATCACCGCAAACGAAACTTCTGTGCTCTCTGCGCTCGAAACCTCGACAAAGCCGATCTGAGTGAACGCCTCTGTCGTCATCGTGATCGGCATGGCCACTGCGAACGCGATGGCATAGTATCCGATCTGCTCCAGCGTGGTGGTGCGAATGAGCACTGCGCGATCGGCATTGAGCAGAACTACGGTGGCCAAGCTGGGAGCCGCGAAACGCACCGCCAATCCAAGACACCGCTTGTACGCTCCGCGCGGAACTTTGCCGATCAGCCACCGAGGCCTGATATGAATCAGATGCAAGAGGCACTGCAGCAATTGACTGCCAAGTGCCGATAGCGCAGCATTCAGGGGCGTGAGAGCGCCAGCCAACCACAAGGCAAGCAGCGCAACCACGTAGCCCGCCTGCCCGGCGAGCGTGACTGCATTCACCCAGTTGAACCGCTTCAAGCCATAAGCCATGGCGTGGAAATACGGCACAAGGATCATAAAGGCGCCGCACGCGCAGGAGATCTGCACCTGCAGAGCCAGATGGCGATTGTCGCCGGCCAGCGTGAACGGCGCGCACAGCGCGAACAGTGGAATCGCCAGCAGAACCTGTGCTACAGCCAGCCGGAATCCCGTGGCGAAAACTTCCTCGTTGTTCCCAGCATTCTTCGAGATCAGAGCGGTGATCGCCTGCGGCGTCCCCAGGCTGAAGAATGCCCCCATCAGAGTTGGGAAATACAGGAGAACTGCGAGCTCGCCTCGTCCCCGCGGCAGCAGAAGGCGCGAAACCATCAAACCTGAAACAGCGCCAAGTCCCACGCGGAGCACATTTGCTCCCGACGTCGAGACATAGGACCAGATCAGATGTTTGCGATGCGACGTTTTCCCGCTCCATGGTGCAGTGGGGCATTCTGCCGGCACTCACTCGTTCACCGGCACCGACTTGAATTCCGCCAGCAGTTGCGCAATATGAGTGTTATTGGCGACCATGTTTCGTCCAAGGATGTAAGCCCACACGCCAAACAGCCCGAGCGCGGTAAAGACCAAGACGATTAGGGTCCTGTGCGGCGCAGACTTCCGATCCGGTGGAATGGCTGCTTCAACCACCTGGATCACAGCGGCATTCCGGGCTTCGTCCCACCTTGCCGCGTCGTACTGCTTCAGCAGCAGATCGAAAAGAGCCTGGCGGTACTCGAGTTCATGTTCCGCTCGCAGATAGTCGCCGCCTGCCCCGGCCACAGCCCCAAGATCGAGGCCGCCGGATTCCGGCGATCCGCCGCGCTCTTCCAGCCTGGCTGTCTGATCCTGCAGTGAAGCAAGCTGGCTCTCAAGCAACTGCACTTCGGGATTCTGTTCGGTCGAGTAGGAGCGCAACGCCTGCAGCTGCACTTCCTTGGCCGCGACTTGCGCATGGAGCTCGGCCAGCGACGTGATCAGCGCCTTGGTTTGCGCGTCCAATTGAACCAGGCCCTTTTCCTTCTGGATGCGCTGAAACGCGAGCTCCGCCGTTACCAGGTCTTCTTTGGCGTCCTTCAACCGCTGTTCGTAGAAAAGTCGCCGCTGCGATGCTTCGGTCACCGCGAGATTTTTCGTTAGCGCGCGAAGTTGTTCAGGGTAGGCGTTGGCGATGTCGGCTGCCCGTTTTTTGTCTGTGTCCGTTACGGAGATCGCGATCAGCGTGCTCTTCTCAGAGGTGATGGTTGTACTGTCGGCAAGCGACTTGCGAGCGGCGGTCATGTCCTTCGCGTGGTAGATGCCAGCGAGGCCGAATTCCTGGATCATCGCATCTGCGATGGGGCGCGAAGCAAGGAGTCCCATGTAAAGCTCGTTTGGATTTCTCAGGCTCAACGTGGTGCCGCCGGTTGCGGCCGCGAGCGGGCTGGTGGTGGAAGGATTCAGCGCCAATTGGCCCATCAGGAAGGCCGCCGACGGCTGCGTTTGCTGCGGCGTCATGATCTTTGCCGTTGCGGTGTAACTTACCGGCAGCACGAGGCTCACAATAATACCGGCGAGCATCGCGATTCCCGTCACCAGCGCCACAAGCCGCTTGCCGCGGGCCAACTGCGCTAGGGCGCCCCAAAGGCCGTTCCTGTCTGCCAGGCCCTTCACTTGATGCGAAGGCTCAGGCTGCTGAGGAACTTCACCGGGCGTGGCCTGTTCAATCTGTTCCATCGAGCTTTGCTCTTCCTTTAGTAGGCCGTACCGAGCACCGCGCCGGTCAAGGCTGTTTGCGAGAGGATTTGCGTGAAGTATGGGAGCTGCTGGATGAATGTGCTCGGGCCTTTCAGTTTTGGTGGGACGATGATCGCGTCGCCCGGAAGCAAGGTCGTCTTGTCAAAACCCGATCCCCAGAACTCGCCATGGGTCTGGCGGCTGATCACTGTGCCGTCCGCGCGAATGAGGAAGATGCGTTTGGTGTCTGCCTGTCGCGTCGGGCCTCCGGCATCGTTCAGGTACGCATAGAGCCGCTTCCTCCGTTCATAGCGGAACGCATTTTCGTTATAGACAGCGCCCGAAACCTGCACGGTATTCAGCTCCGGAGGAATATAGAACGCGTCGCCATCCTCCAGCGGAAATGCCGGAATGTCGTCGATGCTTTGCGCCTCGGGCTTCATGGCGAGGACGACGCGTCCCGTGGGCTGAACCGCGGCAAGCTGCGCAATCAGGGCTTGCTGGGCGTTCAGCTGTGCCTGTTGCTCCGCGGAGTTGGCGCCGCCAACGGAGGATGCAGCCGCGTTTCGCGCCAGGAGTTCCCGCTGCATTTGCGCGGTCGATTGCCTGATCTCGAGTTCCTCGGCGCGGCGCGTGGAGATGCGTGCCAGTTGCGAGGCATAGAGATAGGAGTGGGGCGTGAGTCCGCCGGCCTGCTTCACCAGATCGCGCAACGTTTCGCCTGGGGCGATGCGGTACACGCCGGGCGCATTTACCTCGCCGTCCACGCGGACAAATGCCGCATGCTTATCGACAGGCAGAGGGATATCCTTCTCTGAAAAAATGGTGACAACATCTCCGGGCTGCAGCACGGCATTATCCGCCGATGACGGATTGTCGATGGCATTCGCCAGGTTGAATGCGATCAGGCGGGTGCTCAAGTCGTGTTCGTCGAGCCGCTCGATGGCCGCATAGTCCCAGTTGATCTCTTCGCTGTTCCGCGCCGACTCGAAACTGGCTTCGCTGCGCGTGTTGATCTCGTTCTGAGCAGTCGTTCCCGCTTGCAGATTGGTTCCCAGCTGCTGGTTCGTTCCTAACTGCGTATTCGCGCCGCCCTGCGGGTTCATGCCGGTCTGTTGATTCATGCCGGGCTGCGGATTGGTTCCGGTCTGTGCGGCGGGGTTGAATTGCGAATTCGCTCCGGCCTGCGCAGTCACGCTGGTCTGAGCATTGAATCCGTTCTGCGTGTTGTTCTCGGGCTGTGCGTTGAATCCAGGTTGCGCGTTCGACCCGCCCTGCGTGTAGGTCTGATTCGGCGAAAGGCCAAACGGATGGCCGAGTCTTTCGGGCACGAGAAAGTTCTGCTGGTTCCAGTAATCGCGCGTAAGCAGGAACTGGCGCATGGGAATGAGGTCGGAGACGCGCATCCCTTCACGCCACACATAGCGGCCGGGCTGCGCCACATTGCCGCGGAGAGTGACCGCGTTATCGAATCGCGGTGACAGCGGATAAACGCGCAGCAAATCTCCGTCGCGGAGCGTGCGATTCAAGCCAGCGTCATCGAGTGCGAATGACTCTACCTGCCTCCGTTCGTGATTCTCAATTCGCTCCAGCAGGACACGGTCTTCAGCCGCCAGGTTGGTCACGCCGCCCGCATCGGCCACCGCCGAAGCAACGGACTCGTCGCCCTTGATTTCATAAATTCCAGGCTCGTTCACGCTGCCGATGACAGCCACTTGCGGCCCGGCCGGCGGAATATAAATCACGTCGCCAGGCAGCAATGGAGCATCGTGCGATTTGTCGCCTTTTCGCAGCAGCTCGTAGACGTCAAACTCCGTGACCACCTTGTTGTCGCGCAACAACTCGATGTGGCGCATGGAGCCGGTTGCCGAAGGACCGCCGGAGGTGAACAGTGCGTTTACCAAGGTGCTGAGAGAGCCGATGGTATAGACCCCGGGTTGGCGGGCGCTGCCGAGAACGAAGACCTGGATGGAACGAAGCTGGCCGAGAGTAACATTCAGGTCGAAGTCTTTGTAGAGTGCGGCGATGGCCGAGTGAAGAAACCCTTGCAGTTGCTCGTAGCGCAGTCCGGCCACGGTCAGAGTCCCGACTGTGGGAAGAAAAACCTGGCCATTGCGATCCACGGTTACCCGCGTGTCCAGGTCGATCTTTCCCCACACGTGGATGAGCAATTCATCGCCGGGCCCGAGCACGTAATCTGCCGGGACCGGAATTCGATCGAGCGGGGCGAATGTCGTGGGAACCTGGTCGAACAGCCTTCTGCCGAAGACCAGCAGATGATGCCCGGCCTCGTCTTCGGCGAAGATCTGAAACTCGGTTCGCGTGGTGATGGGGCCAACCACGCGGTAGGGCAGGGGAGCGTTGGTCGCGGGAGCGGGCGCAACCGCGGACGGAAGCATGCCCACGCCGGCGGTGGTCCCCGGCGGATAGGTTGTTGTTTCCGTAGCGGGAGCCGTGCCTGTTACCGGAGGACACAGAGCCGTAGCGCCTTCAGGAACGGGGCCGGGTCCGGCAGGACAGACGATTGTTTGTGCTCCGGGAGCCGTGGGCGTGGTTTGCCCGCCGCAAAAGGCTCCCGGTATGAGAAGAAGAAGCAGGAGTTTATGTTTCATCGGAATCGAATGTTCCCGGCTCGGGTCCGCCCGCTTGCATTTGTGAACTCCGGACGCCCGCTTAAAGGTTGCGATCCGCCTTGAACAGCGCAATTTCGGCACTGAGTTTTTCAACCTTTTGCTCGAGGTCTTTCATTTGAGCAGAGTATTCGTCCTTTGCGCCATCCCGCGCTCCCTGTTGGTGCGTCCCGCTCAAAAGGCCGCGCATGGCTTCGCGTGCCAGGTCAGAGAGGCTACGCGCGCCGGTCGCGGCGCAAATCCGCCGCAAAGCGGAGAATTCCTCTTCAGACATACGAATGCTGACGATGCGTGACCTTGGTCTCAGGACTGTCATTTGGAATTCGCCTGGGGATTCAGGATTTCAGTACGCCACCTGGAGATTTGCGGTGGATCGGCGGTGGGGAGTTGAGGTTAAAGCTGGAAAGCGTGAAACGCGAGTTTGAGGGGCTGAATGGGATCGATTACGGAAAAGACCCCCCGAACAGGCTTCGCCCCTCTCAGTCCCAATCCTCTTGATGGACCGCCTATCGCCGCTCGGAAAAAACACACGCATGGGACTGCCGAATGCCTCATGGTGAGCGCGCTTCTGAGCCCAATGCGCGACCTTCGCGCAATACGTGGTTTCGTGAGCGAGATTACCTTAGCACGCGTAAAAGGGGGACGCAAGAAAAACGTATGACAAATGCATTACGTTAGGAAGTGGTTGATTATATTGCAGAAATCCGAGATTTGGTCTCTTGGAATCGGCTCCCGAAGCGTCTCTATTGTCTTCTGAAATGCACTCAATCGCGATCGAAAAGCAGGGCAGACCTGAACAGCCTCACATACACGAACACGACCCACTGCAGCGCCAGGGCGCCGCAGCAGTCCAGCAGCACGTCCCACGGATTTCCGGTCCGGTTGGGCAGATAGGCTTGATGCCATTCATCGCAGGCGGCCACAAGCGCCGAGCCCGCGAGCGCCAGCTCGGCATCGAAGAGAAAACGGAATTGCGGCAAGCTCAGCCACCAGGCGCGGAGCCATGCTAACCCGAGGGCGCCGTAACCCAGGAAATGACCCGATTTGCGAATGTAGAAGTGAATGACGCCCCAACGCGCGTCGCTAACGGGTCCAAAAAGCGCCTGAAATAAAACGCGCAGCGGATGCGACGTCTGATCGGCGCCGAAATACTCTGTCGACTCCAACGCGATGATCGCGATTCCCGCGGCAACGGGCCACCATGCGCCGATCCAGAATCCGAAGCCGCGCCGGCTACTCGACATGGTAGTTGGGCGCTTCGCGCGTGATGATCACATCGTGCACGTGACTCTCGCGCAGGCCGGCGCCGGAGATGCGCACGAACTTCGCCTTCTCCCGCAACTCCGCGATCGTGGCGCATCCCAGGTAGCCCATGCCGGAGCGCAATCCGCCCACAAGCTGAAACACCATGGCTTCCAGCGGCCCGCGATACGGCACGCGGCCTTCAATGCCCTCGGGAACAAACTTGGCCAGGCGATTCTCGTTGGCGCGCTCACGCTGCACAACGTCTGCCGGCCCGCCCTCTGCGACGGCCAGATCGGCCGAGCCCTGGAAGTAGCGCTCGCCCGAGCCCTGGCTCATTGCCGTTAGCGAGCCCATGCCGCGATAGCTCTTAAAGCTGCGTCCCTGGTAGAGAATGGTCTCGCCCGGGCTCTCGTCCACGCCGGCAAACAGCGAGCCGATCATCACCGAACTCGCGCCGGCGGCAATCGCCTTGGTGACCTCACCCGAATACTTGATACCGCCATCGGCGATCACCGGAATCCCGTGCTTTTGCGCCGCGCGGTAAGCCTCGGCGATGGCCGTAATCTGCGGCATGCCCGCGCCGGTCACCATGCGCGTGGTGCAGATGGAACCTGGCCCGATGCCCACCTTGATGGCGTCAGCGCCTGCGTCGATCAGCGCCATCGCTCCCTCATACGTGGCCACATTGCCGGCGAGAAGCGCAACGCCTGGGTAGCGCTTCTTCACCTCGCGCACCGCCTCGAGCACGCGCGACGAGTGCCCGTGTGCCGAGTCGATGGCCAGCACGTCGGCGCGGTTGCGCACCAGTTCCGCCGCGCGCTCCAGATAGTCGCCCGTTGCCCCAATCGCCCCGCCCACGCGCAGCCGCCCCTGATCGTCCTTGCTGGCGTTGGGATACTTCAGCTTCTTCTGGATGTCCTTGACCGTGATCAGGCCCATCAGCTCGTACTTATCGTTCACCACCAGCAGCTTTTCCACGCGATGCTTGTGCAGGATCAGCTCCGCCTCTTCGAGCGTGGTCCCCACGGGCACGGTGATCAGGTCTTCCTTGGTCATCACGTCGCCCACGGGAATATCGGTGCGCGTTTCGAAGCGCAGGTCGCGATTGGTGAGGATACCCACCAGCCGCTTGCCCTGCGTCACCGGCACGCCGCTGATTCGGTAACGGCGCATCACTTCGAGCGCGTCTTCGATCAATTTCTCCGGGCCAATGGTGACCGGATCGACGATCATCCCGCTCTCTGACCGCTTCACCTTGTCGATCTCGCCGGCCTGGTCGGCGACGGAGAGATTACGGTGCACAATGCCGATGCCGCCCTGCTGCGCCATGGCGATGGCCATGCGCGACTCCGTCACCGTATCCATGGCCGATGAGAGCAGCGGCGTGTTCAGCGTGATCTCGCGCGTCAGTTGCGTCTGCGTGCTCACCTGCATGGGCACAACATCGCTATAGGCAGGAACGAGCAGCACGTCATCGAAAGTGAGGGCTTCGGAGAGATTCTCGGTCAGCATGATGGTATGAGGCGCCCGAGGAACAAGGCTTCTTCACTGTCGGGCGGTTCTGACTATTGTAGCGGAGTGAGAAGGGCGGACCGGGGACACGAGCGTTGACAGGTTTCGAGGGATCGAGAGGCAACGCCCAAGGAGATTTCGAGCGCGAGTGCAAGAGCGGCGCTGCCCGGCGGAAGGTTTCCACGGTACAGTCGTTTGGGTGCACCATTTTTGGTGCAGCGGTTTGGCGCTGGCCGGGAAATAGCTTGAAATTTGTCGACGATTTTGAAGCCGTGTTGTTGATTCCAAAGGCGTTAACAGCGATTTTTCGGCTAAAAAATTGGGGCTGTCCTAGATAACGAGCGAAGAACTAGGGTTTCTAGGATGGCGCAGATGCACAAGAGCCGTCTGCTCTGGAGCCAACAGCAACGGCTGATGGAGCACTTTGTTGCGGGTACGACA
>JBEKKI010000059.1:0-31133 GCA_050010795.1 Occallatibacter sp. | reverse complement strand
AAGTACATAGGCTTCCGTGAGGGCGGCTTCCTTCAAGTCGCTGTATCCGAAGCGCCCCGCCAAAGAGCATGCAATTGCGCACCGTCGCGTCGCGGGGCGCTCCAGATACAGCACTAAGACTTCCCGTTAGCGATCCAATGGCGTGGGTATGACAAGCCATCTCAGGTCCGTTGCCTCTCGGACAACGCTGCATGATCGAACACGGCACAAGCCATCTTCGACCGCAAACAGCGGGACAAAAAAGTTGACGGAAGACAAGCCGAAGCTGCTAGATTGGACTACAACTGCCGATCATGCACAGCCCTGAGCCCTATTCCGATAGCGTTTCGACGCTGAGTCCGGAGTCCTCGATCGAGAGCCCCGGGAATACGCTTGGCAGGTCTGACCCAGGCGACGACGTTCAATTGCGGTTCCGATATCAGCATGCATACGCCGCGATCCAATGCATCCGCATGCTCGACAGCGACGCTGGCCCGAAAGCGGTCTTTTGCGAGAACCACGAAGACGTATTACTTGAAAATCAAGATGGGCTATTTACCGCCGTACAAGTTAAGACGAGGAACGTGGACCGGCCGCCCTTCAGAGCGACCGATGAGGAATTTGTCAAAGCAATACGCCGGTTCGCCCGCCTGGCTTGCAGGTTCCAGGACTGGTTCACAGCATTCAGCTTTACAACGAACCATCGGTTCTGGACTGAGAAGGAGGCACCGGAAAACCCGGAATTCCTGATCGGATTCCTCCGTGATCGAGGCGGAGTAAAGAGACTCCGAAGAGATAACCCATTTCGCGTTTTTCTTACAAACGTTTGCGCTGGGGATCAAGCGGACGAAGCGAGTCTAGTTGTGGCTCTGATGCGCCTCCGACTCGCCGGCTACGGTAGCGACCTAGAACACAATTACCGAGATCTGCTCGAAGTCATCGGGCAAACTCGTAATCTTCAATCTACTTGCTCATTGAAAACCATATGCCGGATCGCCGACAACCTTATCCACCTCGTCTACATGGCGTCCTCAAAATCCATTGGGGACGGGGTAGCTGAGTTATACAGGCCCGAAGTCGATTTGGAGCAGGTCCGTGAAACACTCAGCTTGGCCGGGAAGCGTCTCCTCCCGAGCGAGATCGATCAGCTTATCGAAAAGTCCATGCCCGAAAACGCAAGTAATTTGCTCGTCACGAGCGGACTTGTTGGTTCAGAAGTGCTCCCACCCGGAATGGATGTAATGCACGAGAAGCTGGCTGCTGGCGAGCTAGAGCAAGAACGAGTTGGTGTCATAGATGATTCAGTGGCGAGCATGCAAACGCAATACCTGGAGTGGGCGTATAAATTTGAAACGAAAGAGGCAGACAAGAGGGTGAGACACTTGAAAGCGTTGGTGCGAGACGATTGCGCCGAAGCAGCGATTTCTGCGAAAGGCCAGTCAAGCTCACCCTACGGATCAACAATGTATACCCTTTTGAGATCTCGATTGAAAACCCGTGTGGAATCGAGCATTGACGAACTTTTTGGATGCGGCGAACGGCTCCTCCTTGGCCTTGCTGGAACAATGACCGAAGAATGTACGGTCTGGTGGAGCGATCTGTTCACACCAAAGTCTACTCGGAGCTGATATGCGGATTCAGGAAATAACTAACTACATCGACCAATCCGAGGGCATACACCTGGCTCGACTCCTCATCTTAATCGGCGCGTTCGAGCAACCAGATCGACCGGCAATCGAGGGGATTACAAAGCTCGCGAAGCTGGATTTCCTTTTGCGCTATCCAACATACTTTGAACGGGCAGTAGTGAAGCGAGGGGGCAGCCCGCCCGTCGGCACGGTACCCGACTATGAAAGACATACCGTCGAAGCGCAAATGGTCCGGTATCGCTTCGGGCCTTGGGATCACAGGCTCCGGAGATTTCTCAATCTGCTCGCCGCGCGCGGTCTTATTAAGATTTCCGTTGAAGGTCGGACCGTAATGATCAGCTCAACGAAGGTAGGAATCGAAGCTTTTTCACGACTGAGCGCGCTTGAAGAATTCAGATCGATCGCCGAAAGAGCCCGGGTCTTGAAGAAGCGCCTGGATATCGGGGCCACAAATCTAATGAAGTTCATTTATGAGACTTTCCCAGAAATCGCTTCCCTGGACTTTAACGAGGCAATCCAGCCATGAAGCTCACGGTCAACTCGCTGACGCTTAACTGCAGGGGCGGAGTCGAGTATTTGGAGTTCAACCGGCAACTGAATTTCTTTCACGGGGAAATGTCCGCGGGGAAGTCCAGCATCGGGTCACTAATTGACTATTGCCTCGGGGGCAGGCTTGAGCGTACGCCGGCGCTCGCCTCTGAGCTTGTCTCAGTCAAAATGGAAGCTGAGATCGAACAGGTGACCGCCGTATTCGAGAGAGTTTTAACAGACATTTCAAACGTTCAAGTCTCCTGGAAGTTGCCGGACGAAACGCTTCAGTCGGCTTCGCTCCCAATCAAGGCCGGACAATCCCCAGTCGTTGATGACGACGTATTCGGGCTCAGTGACCTGATTCTTCGGTTCCTCGATCTCCCTATATTGAAAGCCCGCAAACGCACCGCAGACGCCGATTCGGATTTGGTTCGACTGAGCTTTCGCGATATTGCGGAGTTCCTATACCTCGAACAGCCCCACCTCGACTCAGACTTCTTCTTGCTCGCCCTTCCGATTCGAATGGAGAAGAGCAAGGATGCCCTCAACTTCTTCGCGGGTTACATGAGTGAGCGCTTAAACCACCTACAACAGCAACTGCAGGAACTGCGTCTCCAACAGCGATCAATGAGAGACACAGCAAAACGAATCGAAGAGTTTTTGCGGCAATTCGAATTCGAGTCGGTTGAAAGACTCCAGGGCGAAATCAAATCCTTGGAAGATCAGATCTCGTCGGATGAGGAAGAACTTGCACACCTCAAGCACGGCTTCGCACCGGAAACTACAGTGGCGGAAGAAGACCGACAGCGGATGCGCGCGCTGAATCAGGAGGTCGATTCTCTATCGAATGCGAATCGCGAAATCAACCAGAGAATCTCTGAACAGGAAGCGCTTATCGCGGAGCTTATCTCGCTCAAATTCAAGCTAACCCGCGCGACTTCCGCAACCGCTCTGCTCGAGGGCGTGGCGTTTGAGAACTGCCCAGTGTGCGGAGCCTCGACGACCTCAGGTGAGACGGCAATCGAGAGCTGTTATCTATGCAAGAGCCCCGCCGCCTCGGCGCACGCGGCCATAAGCGCAGAGATTTATCGACAGGACATCGACGACCGAATCGACGACCTAAAGCAGTCCGTTCAAAGACACAAAAGGGCGCTGCAACGGAACGAAAATATGCTCCAGAACACTCGTCGCAATCGGAGCGGCCTCGAATCGGCACTAGCTCAGCAAGCGGGGGACTACGAGACCGAATACGCCGCGAGGTCAAGGCACTACGAGAGAAGAATCGCGGGGGCACAGGAGCGCATTTCCCTGCTAGAACGCGTCAAGGGGATGCCACGGGCTGTTGAGCGAATCCAAAGAGACGCCGACGAGATTTCGGCAGAGTTGGACAAGATCCGACGGCAAATTGAAGAAGAGGAATCCCACCTTTCGACCGCTGAGGAAAACTACAGAGCACTGGAACGTAACTACAAGAAGCTCTTAATTGCGATCGGCTTCCCGGGAGTCGGAGAAGACGATCTGGTAGTCATCAACCACAGGACCCTCATTCCGGAAATATGGACCAACGGAAACGAGGCTCGAAAGTGGACGTTCTTCGACGCTGGGTCTGGCGGAAAGAAGACACTGCTCAAGATCTCATTCGCCCTCGCTCTACATCAGACGGCAGCAGAACGTAATCTTCCAGTGCCCCATTTACTCATCATTGATTCCCCAATGAAGAACATAACGCCGGACATTAATCGGGACATTTTTGAGCATTTCTACATTCAGCTCTACACCCTCCTATCGGGCCCACTAAAGGAATGGCAATGTTTTGTAATCGACCAATCCTACTTCCCACCCAGCGAGACTTCTCTGTCATTCTCCGAGAGGCTCATGACTCGACACGATCCTGATCACCCACCATTGATCAGCTACTACGATGGGCCATGAGGAGAACAGGCGAGACCGGTGGTGCAGATCCCCGGGCACAAACTGGTTCAGCCGGGTCGGTAACGGCAAACGCCGATGTAGCCGGGAGGAATTCTGGCCTCACGTTAAATCGCTAATGCTCATTTCGAACGCTTTCGGTCTTGAAACTCCATCGATCTGTTCGCAACCGGAAATTCTGGCGTGGATTTCAGCCTCCCAGACAGTAGGCAATTGATCGCGACAAGGCGCTGGTCAACGCGGTTCGGATGAAAACAGTTGGCCAAGAGGGAAGAGCTAGCGGGGCCAGGATTGGCGCTTACGCGGCCTCGTCCAAGTCGTCGGATTCATCCGTTGGCTCGTCTTCGGCGGCTTCGGCAAGAATCTCTTCATCCTCATCCGCATCTGATGCGGGGACGGAAGCCGCCGCTGGTACCGGTCCCGTATCAAACAAGCTGGCATTGTGAGCCTCTTGTTTCTTCGGTTCGGCGGGCCTGGGCGCTTGGTCAGCGGGCTTCGTTGTCTCAACCGCCGACGCCTCCGTCTTGGCCGTCGCAGTCTTCGCTGCCGTTTTCGACCGGGCCTCCGCTTTTGCGGCCTTGGCTGCCGCCGCCATCTGCTCCTTGGCAACTTCGAGCGTGTTCTTCAGTTCGAGATGGGCGCCAACAAACTGGACCAGTGCGGAAGGCAGCTGGTTGTCCAGATCTTCCGCCGTGCCGGCCACGCTTAGCGGAGTGGTAAGCGCGTCGTTATCGCTCTCGTTGAGCTTGCGGGGAATGACGTTGACGCGGATGGTGTCGTCCTCCAGGCGCGTCAGAATCATGACAACGGTCCTCTGCCGAAGCAGCGGACCCAGTTCTTTGAACATGGATTCACCTTCCTGTGAGAATTTGACTTGCGGTTGGATTCCTATCGCTTCCCATGCCTCGCCAACCAATCTTTGCGAGTGCGCTTTTGAATCTTTTTCCAGAGATCGGGATCGACCCCCAATACACTGAGCCGGCCCGTTGAAGCGGAGTAGAAGGCTCCGTGGTGGGCGAGGACGCCGTAACGAAGGAGCCGAGCCAGCATGGCCAGCGCGCTCGTGGCAAGCACTTGATTGATGAACGGCTCCTGGCGCTCGAGCGCCTCCGCCGCGCTGCAACTTGGCAGCGGGTCCTCGCCTGCCTCCGCATCCGCAATCTCCGGATAGAGTTCGGCCACGGTTCGCAGTCGGACGGCATTGCGCCGGTTCGCGGCGTTCAACGGCTGGCCGAGCACATACTGACCGCTGCTCGCGTTGTTGCCGAGGTCAAGCCAGTAGATCGTGCTGTCATCCGCTCGGGTGACTGCAGACTGGATCGCTTGCCGCGCCGCCCGCGTATCGACGCAGCCAATGACAAAGTGAGGGCCTGCCGAATTGGTTCTCAGGGAATCCTTGTGAAAGTGCTCGGGGTGCGCCTGCCACCTCAGACCCCAGAAGAGATTGACCCGGTTGATCAACACAGTGGCCTTATTGAGTCCGACATCGGCCGACGCGAACGGCTGGCGGACGCAGTTCGTCTTCGAGACCAGATCGCCATCCGCCAGCATCACGTGGATACCTCCGGCATGACCCCACACTTTCATCGCCTGGTGGAGATAGGGCAGGCCGAGCAGCGTCGCGCTGCCATTGCCTCCCGCGCCGACAATCAGCACGCGAAGCGGCTGCCCTCTGAGACACAATGACTTCGGAAGAGCGTGTTCAGTAATCATGACCACGCCTCTTTCCAGACAAGAACTCCCCCACCGTTTCCGGCAACTCGATCAGCGAGTCGATGGGAAAGTCTTCTTTGCCGGCGAGTTCCTTCCATAGTCCCTCGAAGCCGCCGGGATGGCGCGTGAGCCTCCCGACATTGCCGTGCGTGAACTCGCTTTCATAGAAGCTCTGCTCCCATTGCGGAATGGAGGCGACGGTGGAGGCATCCGGCGCCCGCATCGATCCCAGGCAGACGCTTCCCGTGTCGTACACATTCCAGTAGGGAGCCACACAAAGCTTGGTGTCGGCCGCGGGGCGGCGATTCTCCTTGAGCACCCGGATAGAGAGCGAGTGATCCATCGCCAGCCAGACGAGAGCGGGCTGCGGGAAGATCGCGCCATTCATTCCGGCCATGTCACCCTGCGTCGTTCCGAAGAACATCTGGCGTTTCTGTGGCGGCGTCCACCAGGCAATCAACCGTTCCGTGCGCGCGATCACGTTTTCGGGAAGAAACTCGACCGCCACTCGGCCTCCCAAGGCTTGGACCAGCGATTGAACGAATTCGATGGTCAGCGTCTTTGCCGGACCGAGCGTTGGTTGCTTGGCGCGATTGTCCGCGTTCACTTCATGGAGCGTGATGAATGTATTTCCGAAATTGCTGTTCTGGTGTTCCGTCGACCGGTAAATCAGCAGGGCTTCATGCAGCGCGAAGTGATGGTTCTGTCCGATGCTCACGTTGACCTGCATGAGTCTCCTCCTCCGTGCCGTTCAGCAGGGTAATCAGACCGGCAAGCTCCATGTTGACCCTGAGAAAGATCATCATCGTGCGAAGCGCCGCGTCGAACTCTTCGCCGACCTCCGGCCGAAAGCAGACTGCGCAAGAAGGCTCATTGGTCGTCTCGTTATAGCGTTCCGACTCATGATCGAAACAGGCCTGAATCGCGTCATTCTCGCGGAAGACCAGCAAGAGGCTCGGCACCGGCGGATCGTCGTATTCTCCCTCGAAGCGCATGACCTGGCCCTTCAACCGCGACAGCCGATGAAGCGTCAGCAGCTTCTGAATCCACACGGAATGCGGCCCTTGAAGATGCCTTCGCAGCAGTCTGCGTGCGCTGAGATATGTCCAATCCTTCGCGGCTTGGACGGGTTCCGGGATCGCCTCTTCTACGGGCGGGAACTCATAAGCGTCCCGGCTCTGGGGCTCGTCTTGCTCCATCCATTCATGCAGCTGTTCGTTGTAAGACTCGGCATCCGTGTGGTCGTAGATGCGTATCCAACGGTAGAGAGATCTCCGCAACAGGAAGTAGAACGCCGTTCCGAGGAATCGCTCCTGCTCTTCGAGCGCCTCCAGCGCAGCTCCGATTTTGAGGTAGCCGCAGGCCTGGAGCTCGAACGCAGCCATCAGCTTGCCTTCGCCAAGAGCTCCACCTCGCCAATATCCTGTCCCAAGGTCATCCCTGACTTCGAAGCAATACTCGACCGTGTCTTCGAGCGCGCCGCCGGAGAACTCTTCAATCAGCTTCTGGATGGCGCTTCGCGCGAAGACCACAGCGACGTTTCCCGTTTGTTGCCAGAGCCTTTCGTCGGCGAGATTCCGCTCCACCAGCGCCAGACAGAGCCGGTAAAGGCGCTCGCCGTTTGTCTCCAGGCGATAGCTTGCCGTGGTGCGGCTGAGGGACGGAAGAGTTTCGCCGCAACCATGTCCCAGCAGCGTTAAATCAGTGGCGGCAGCAGTTCGCTTGGGGCGTCGAGAACCGGCATCGTGCCGGACGACGATCTCCTGGCTGCTTCCGCGACGGCGTGCGCCAGGCTTTGTGACTCTTCGCATTTCAGATGCCTCGCGATGAGCCGGTCGGCTCTTTTGGGCGGCTTGCACTCAAGCCGGCGGAGTTCCGCAAGCAGGTGGGTCTGATCGGCTTTCCTGTTCTTCATGATGTGCCGCCTTGTTTCGATGATTCGGGTAGCGATCAACTCCCTTGCAAAGCTGGCGCCGAACAGGGGCGCTGGAGAAAATCGCAATGGGACACTGCTTGAAGTCTCAGGATCAGCCCTTGCTGCCGATGGCCCGGCTGAACGTGTAGCGAAGGGCATCTCCGGTGTCCTCCGGCCCCGCCAGTGATGCCGTGGCAATTTCGGGGTAGGACGGCGTCAGTAATTCTCTCACTTGTTCGACGGTCAAGTTGGGTGCGGGATCGGGGATGCGGGTTCCGTTGCAGAAGAACTCGCGATGCAGGGTTTCAACTTTTAGGCTGCTCATGAATCAACTTCTCCTTGGTGGAATTGAGTCGCGGATGGAGATATGAGAAATAATGGCGTGAAGCGCATTCGACAAACAGAGTAATAGAGTTGCATCCCGGGTGAAGGTTATGGCATACTCCTGTCATGCTGGTTTAGGGCTGGCAGCGGTCTAGCCTAGGGCCCAATGGGTGGTGCAATCTGCTTACACAGAGAGAGCCAGATCCCGGCGGGCCAATGGCATCCAAAAGGAGCTTATCGCTCGAAGCGATAAGCTCCTTTCTACTTTGTAGAGCTAGATACCCCTGTGTACTTTTGAACATACTTTACTTCTTGCAAATAGGTGCCGAAGACCCGCCCGATCAAGTCCCGTTTGGCTCTTCTCGATAATTTATTCGGATATGCGGGGCGCTCACGGGTTGTGTGATGCTTGGGGTCAAGCGTATCGATCAATGCCTGGACAATCACGCCATATTGGAGCAGGCGCTGACGAGCACGGCGGAACCTCGTTTCTCTCAAGATTTCTTCCAGCGGACGGACCCACTCGCGTAACCGCTGAACATCTTCGTAGTGCTCAACGAATTCCTTAAATGTGATTACGTCAGCGGGCGGCTTTGCCTGTGCGAACACCGATTCCCCGATTGCGCGTTGCCATGCACGATCAACCAAACGAACATGTTTCGATTCAAGGCATCTCAAGAAGCTCATTAGCAGTTTGCCTTGTCTGTTCTTGGTCAGCTCTGCATGAAAGCTTTCTCGCCTCAGGATTTCCAGTCGTGCCCAGAATTGCGCAAAAAGATAAAGCGTGCTGCACAGATTCACCAGGTTGGCGGCGGTCGCGTCGGTACTTGGGATCAACCGAAACTCTTGGAAGTCCTCTTCGGCGAGGGATCGGAGCTTTCCTTGCAACTCGTCAGCGGCCTTCAGAAGGGGATCTAACTGTGTCGAAATTACCCGGCGCGCGGCGTTGGCAGCTTCCCATCGTTGCCGAGCACTTTCAAGCAGTAAACCTGAACCACGCGCAACAATTGGAAATGACACAAATCCAACTATGAACTTCCAAAGACTTCCCCAGATGGCCTCCGGCAATGTGGGCAAGGTGCTCATGTAGCGATTTTAGCCCTGTATCTTTCACGAGCAGCCGCTGGCTTGACCACAATTGACGCACGTATAGCAGGTTCCGCTGGGTTTCATCAGGCCGCCACAGGCCACACAAGGCGGAGCGTCGCCCATATCATGAAAGAATTGTGAGCCGTCAACCCGACCGGGTCTCGACTCACCGCCTACGCTCGTCCCACTACGGCCATCACTGAAGAGCGTGAACTGTTCTCCAGAAAGGAACCGGAGTTCCAGCCAGCGAAAGATGTAGTCCATGATGGACTTTGCGTACCCGATCTCCACGTTGCCGGTCCAGCCGGAGGGCTCAAAGCGTGTATGCGAGAGCTTGTCGCAGAGCACCTTCAGAGGTACGCCGTGCTGGAGGCTGACCGAAACCACGGTACCGAAGCACTCCATTAGCCCGGCAATGGTTGATCCGGCCTTGGCCATGCGGATGAAGATCTCGCCCGGCTGACCGTTGGGGTAGAAGCCTACCGTCAGATAGCCTTCATGTCCCCCGAAGGCGAAGTGATGGGTGATGGCCGAACGCTCATCCTGCAACCGGTGGCGATTTGCCGCGGGCGGACCCAAGAGGTCAGACGCGGATCCTGGCGCTCCCTCTGCCAACTTGGTGCGACCATCAACGCCGGCCGGACCGGACGATTTCGAGTCTTCCCCACCGATCTCTCGGGACGTCGGTTCAAAGGTTCCCATCTCTGGCCTCCTGCTGTGGCGGGGAGACTTGCGCCGTTCGTCCCGCTGCGTCATTGAATGGCTTGTACCCCCAGACAGAAATCCGGTCAAATGACCCGGAAGGATCTCGGCTGGAGTTCGAGACGGGTTCAGAACAACGAGCCCTGAATAGGCGTGACAGGAGTCTGATCCACTGGTGGAACAGCAAGCTGGAGTTCCTGATCCCGCTCTCCCCCCGGCGTCCTGTACTTGCTTTCCAATTGCCTGAGCAGCGCAAGATCGGTTGCCTGATGCTCTTCCGCCAGGCGCAGTTCATACCGCGCAAGGTAGTTGCGGTTGACTATTTCTCGCTGGATCGCCATCTCGACATCGGAAAACGTGTATTCCGGATCTCCGTAGCAAGGGAATAGCAGTGTGTGTTTCAGGAACCGCACCTGAGCGGCGAGAGATGAAAACCATTCCTCGTAGAATTGAGTGCGGTTGTAATGAGCAATGTGCGAGAAGCACATGGAGAGTCGATTGTAGAAGCTCTTTGTGAAGAGCGCCGGCGCCCACTCCGATTCGATAAAGCGCAGCAAAGCATTTCCAAACTCCGCTTTGTCCGCAGCGGTTGAAAACTTCGTGGCTGTGAAGTCCGATGGGAGAAATGGCCCCTTGGGCATGGTGATCTCCGCACAAAGGAAAAGGGCCAGCCGCAGCCGACCCTCTTCCTTGCCTTGGTTAAGGCCATAACGGCCTCGTTGGAACATTCTCCCAATGGGAACACTATCGCCCGCAGACGCGAATGAATATCGATTTCACGGGAGGTTGATGCCCTGTCGCCGTCATGCTGCCGCTTCGTAGATCTCCCTGAGCTTGCGATACACCGTGGTCTTGCCAATTCCTAGCAGGCGGGCTGTCTCCAGTGGCTTGCGATTCGACCTCTCGTAGGCCGCCAAGATTATCGCCCGCTCCATCTCAACCATCGTCGGAAAGGCTTCCGCCTCCGAAATCTGGCTGAAGAGGATAGGAGCTTTCTCGTCTGCGCCCGATCGTTGTATCCGTTCCGTCGCTGCGGAAATCAGCCTGTGAGCCTCTTCGAGCTTCTGGAGGCATCGGGGGTCCTGCCGGATCACCACCTTCTCCACAACTCGCTCGACGATCTTCACGATCGGCTCAGGCAGTGCCGTGCCACAACGCCGGCAATTCGTTCGATCGCTCCATTGGACGAGTTCGCAACTCCGGCAACGAATCTTTTCCCGTTCTTCGCTCACGATGTCACCTCTCAAATTGAATGCGTGCCGGCTCAATCGAAGAGACTGAGCTGCACATTCGTTTCGCTGGCCGTCGGCCATAGCGGGGTCTTCTTCCGCTTCTTTGTTGAGGGGCTCGGCTCCAGCAGATGAATTCCAAATGGTGCCGGAGCCGGTTCTGTGGTGATCAAATCCGGCAAGTCGAGCACCGGGGCATGCTCCTCTTCTGGTTCCGCTTCGACAGCAGGCGGGCGCGGCAGCACTTTCTCGCGTTCGTGGCCGAGGTCCCGCCACACGGCGTCGGCGGATTCTCCGACACCAGCCTTTTCGACCAGCTCGCGCGCCATCGCGCTCATCAGGTCTTCGTCGGTGTCGAGCGCCTGCAGACCCTCGCCTGAGAACTTGCCCTCCATCATGAGCGCGACCAGCATCTTCTTGCCCATCAGCCGGAGGCACGTTTCCTGCATGGTGCCGCAGTAGGTGACGAACTTTACCCGAACCGGGAATCTCTGCCCGATGCGCCACGACCTTCGGCTTGCCTGCCTCAAGGTGTGAAGCGAGTATCCGGTCTCGTAGAAGTAGAGCGTCGGAAACGCCAGCAGATCGAGACCTGTCTCCACCAGCTTGGGATGGCAGATCACCACCTCGACGCCGGCCTTCAACTGCCGGTCATACCAGTCTTCGCGCTTATCGGTAGAAACGGATGAACGGAGAATCGCTACGCGGATGCCCTCCTGTCGCAGCACAGCTTCCAATCGCAGCGTGACGTCTTTCTCCCCCGTATAGGTCGCATAAACCTGACAGCGCCTACCCTGGCGCAGTTCCTCTTTGACGTCAGTAACGAGAGCCCGCTCCTTCGCGTAGAGAGCCTCCCGCGTGAGGTTCTCCGGCTCAGCCACCAAGAATTTCACATACTCCTTCGTCTCGGGATCGAAGGCTCGCGCCCAGATCTGGTCGAAGTCGTAGGGATGATCGGGATAGAGCAGAAGCGTGTTGAGCAGGATGCTCATCAGGCTCTTATTGCCGCGATGCGCTTTCATCGCGGAGCGAATATCCTCTTCCAGCTTTTCGTAAGCCTGCCCGAGGACTTCATCCATATCGATCGAAATGACGCTCTCGTCGTATCGGGGCAGATTGTCCGAGATGTCTTCGAGCGACAGGAAGGCGGTTGTGTTCATCAGGAATTTGCCGAACAGCAGCGGGGACGCCCCGGGTTTGCGCAGCACTCTGACCGTTTTCTTGGTCGACCTGGAACATGCATTGTCCGCCTCTTCCACTTTTTCGATGGTTTCGAGAACGCCGTACTGCTCCTGGAAGTCCCGCCTGCCTTGTCCTCCGTAGGCGAAGCCCTCGCGAACCATCGCGCGCGGTTCCATCCGGTAGAAGATGTTGAAGAGGTCGTCGGCGTATCCGCCCATCAGGGTCCCGGTGAGCGCGATCAATCTTTGCGCTGCGCGTTCCAGGACGCCAAGCCCATTGCCTTGCGCCGTGTCGCCAGCCAGTTGGTGCAATTCATCGGCGATGGCGAAGTCGAACCACCCCCGCATATAACGCCCGATGTACTCGATTGGCGCCATGCGCTGAATGCGGTTGCGGTCAGCCTGCCATAGCGCGGAGAAGCGTGTGGTGCCGCCGCGGGGCATGGTCAGAGCTTCCGAGACCTTGAGCTTGTCGGTGAAGTCGAGCGCGGTGAGCTTCTGCATCTCGGAGTCGAGAATGGCAACGCCGGAATCCGGATTGACAACGCCGCCCAGATTCGGTCCCGACTTCGCTTTGATAAAGACGTGGTCCCAGAAGTAGCTCAGCTTGCCTTTGTCTTTGCCGGTGATAAAGAACGTCGGCCCAGCAAAGCGCTTCCGCCATTCCTTGCGGCCCATGCGGCGCATTTCGGCGAGGCTGAGGCGCTTGCCCTCGTAAACCGTCTTGCCTTTGCTCAGTTTCACCTCGCAGACGCCGTGCGGCCGACTGGGATCACCGCCATTGCGCATGTCCTCGATGAGGAAGGCGCGAGCTCGCGGGATGGTCAGCAAAACTTCGCGCGCCCATTTGTGCGTGATATGCGATGGGCACATTACCAGCGTCGTATTTGGGCGCCCTTCCGCGAGAATGTGGATCGTACCGAGAGCCATGAACGTTTTACCCGCGCCGCACTCGGCGACGATCCGCGCAGCTTTGGCCCAGCGCAGATACTTGGCGGTCCCGGTAATCGCCAGCGCCTGAGCCGGGAGAGCTTTGCGTAGAAGAGTTGCCAGTGCTGGCGCAGTAGCGTCTTTGGTGCTTTGCAGTGGCGGATAGGTTCCAAGGATGCGCTCGGCCAGCGCAGGGCCAAATTGGCGCAAGTAATCGAAGGTCGTCTCCATGGAGAAACCTCGTGGATGATGCGAGCGATGAGATTTTGGTGGATATGAGCGAGAGAGGTTGTGGGCGTTAGAGCGTTCGCTGGTTTCGTGCGGTGCTCAACGGATTCGACGCCCTTGTGCGGAATCCGGCTGGATTACCTTCGCCTTCAGGCGGCTCTGCGGGAAGTCTTTCGGGTTGAGAGTGAAGATGAAGTCTGCGCGTCCTTCCTCGGCACAGATACAGAATGCATCGTCCTTGGGGTCGGGGGATATTTCAGCCGAAATGCGAATCTCGACCGATTCTCCCCGCTCTCGAATGAAATTAATGAGCCTGCCGATTGCGGCGGATCGAACGTGCAATCGCTTCAGGACTTCCTTGTACTCGGCAAGGACATCCTCCGAATACAGCCAAACAAAGTGTTCCTCACCGGCCCAGCGGTGGAGTAGGTCGGCGCTCGGAACCCGGCCTGGAACGTATTGTTCCCGGAAGCCGGAGATGCCCGCCACGACAACGTTCGTGTCCACCACCGCGCGTTGCTTTTGCTTTTTAGACCTCGGCTGCAACGGTAATCTCCGGCTGGCGCCTTTCAGCGCGATAGCTGCGGATCGTGCGTTGGATTTCCTCTTCGGAAATCTCCCCTATATCCTGGGCCGCATCGGAAAGCGCATCGAGGAACTCCTTTTTCCATCCAGGCCGTTTCCGCCCGCGCGGCAGGTCGCGGTAGAGTTCTGCCCGGCTCATACCCTGCTCGATTTGCTCCCCGAGCGATCGAAAAGGAACGCCCAGCTTGATCGGCTCCTCGGCAGCCGAAAAGCGGCAGGTAAATACCACGTACTCCGGGTTTTCCTTACGAAGCCTCTTTTCGGAGGCGCGAAAGACAGCGATGAGCCTGGAGAGAACATTCGCGCGTGTTCCCAGGGACTCCTTCAGGCGCAACGCAACCTTCGCTGTGAGAAGCGTCTCTCTGTCAAAGAGATAGGCGCCATCCACCCACTTGGGCTTGACCACTTCAAATTGCACCAGGTTTTGCAACTCTTTCGGCTCAACTTTCAGAACCGCGCTGGCCTGCTTCAGTTTAAGTGCTGGCTGTGGCATAGGCCCTCCATTACCGTCTAAATATTAGACCATATTCGCGCCGTGGTCAACAACACGCCTGGCTACTGCATCTTGTGCAGTTCCAACTGTGGAGTGAAACTCTCTGCCAACGGGTACCTATGGGCGTTCCAGCAAGAGTTGAGGGCTCTGACCGTTTCAAATCGTTGCACACTGGCCCAACATCGTCGCAATCACGATTCGAGGCCAGACGATCAGCCCATCATTGTCCGGGAATGCGAGTCTCCCCGAGCGCAGGCCGTCCCCGATCCACTCAAGCACTTCCTCGGTCGTCGCGGAGATCAGTACCGGATGGCAACCGATGCCGTCGATCTCCTCGATCCTCTTCTTTCCCTCGACGATCCCAAGGATGTGGTCTGCCCATGTCGGATCGGCAGGCAGCCCCAGAAAGCTCACCAGCGTGGCCCACGCCTCCTCGCGCCGGTATCGCAGCAGGAGTGTTCTGCCGGCGCTTCCGTTGGTGTGAAGCTCTTGCGAGACCGCCAGCAGATGACGCACTGGATGTTTCCGGCCCGGCAGAGTCACGGCCCCTTTGTAGCAGGAGGCATGTTCGCCGAGCGTGACATCCTTTGTCTCGCCGTCCGGAAAAGTCAGGCTGAAGGCGGCCTTCTCGTGAACGGCCGCCGTGATCGCGCCGACATCCGAGTCGTTGCCGAAGACGCTCAGAAGATGCGCCTGCTGGTCTTCTCCCATATAACGATCAACCCGCAGGCGAATGCGGGTCGAGGCCTTCTCCGTGATGCGCACGTACTCAAGCAGCCCGAGCCGCAGGTGTGCATTCTCCATCCGCTTCGCCCTCCTTTTTCGCCGGAGTTTCGGTCAGCTTCCGCGTCCGCCCATCGGCGTAGACCAAATGCAACTCATTGGCCCACCGCTCTCGGTGGTGGATGATCTCGGTGTCTCCGTCCTGTTCCACGAACGTCGTCACATGCTTGACCGAGCGCCAGCGGGCTATGTGCCGGTCGTCCTCCTGGCCGAAGACGCCGTTCAGCAGCCCCGCGGTACACAGGAGTCCGACATGGCCGCCATGCAGAGGCGTGATGGGCCGGCCAGTCGCAACATCTTCGTGCGGCATCAGGAGCGGCGCTACCTGTCTCCATGCGCCTGAGTGTGGCAGCAGGTCTTCCAACAGGTCGTAGGGGAGGCCGCGATAGCTCAGAGCGACTTCACCAGAAGGGGGTACCGAATAGGGCGGGCACGCGCCCGGCTGCAACTCAGCCAGTCCCAGGAAGTTGCCGTAGAGGCCAATGCTCTGAAGTTGCCGCTTATTGTTCTCAACGGCGGCTCCTCTGACATCGCGCCGTACGCCAAGCACCGCGATCTGCCGGTACTGGACCGAATCTGAATCGGTCATGCGAAAGACGTTCAATGCGGCGAAGTGAGAGCTGAGGATGCCCGAGCAATCATGCAATCGCTCGAAGGGGATCACCAGAACCAAAACGCCGCCCATCGTCAGCCAGCGGTAGGTGTGTTCCAGGAACACGGCTTCCATCCGGCGATTGGCAATCGAGCCGATCTCGGAGTCATAAGGCGGATTCAGGTAGAGGAGCGAAAAGGATTCTGGATGCGCAATGGCGTCAAAGGCATTGCCCTGGATCGTATCTATACCGTTAGCGTTGGCAATCCGTGCGCGTTCGGCGTCGAGTTCGACGCCATAGCGCCAGACGGGAGCTTCGCTGGTTACGAGGTGCAACGCAGTGCCTTGTCCGACGCAAGGATCGATCACCGAAGCCGGCTCAGCGAAGGAGAGCAGAGCGCGAAGTTTGACTCCCTCGGCTTCCGGCAATGGGTAGTAACCCATTTTCAGGCGCGCGACATTCCGCATGGATTCACCTCATCTCGTCGGATTGGATTCTCAGAAAATGGGCAAGGTGGAGGTTTCCAGTTTCTGATCTGGACTAGCGCGTTGGCCTGTTCTCGTCAACCCAGGATCATGCCTGGGTAGATCGGCGAGCACTGGCCGACATTTCAGGATCGTTATATGCCCGATAAGCGTATGGGCGATTTGGCAGAAAGTGAGTTGGACCAGCCGCGCGTCCGCCGGGCGACACACCGTCAACTTTCAGAGCATTTCTAGGCGGGCAGAAGCGATAGGACCTTGCTTATAGCCGAGACAACCGCCGACGCCGTGCTGATGTTCTTTGTGATCTTGCTGATATCGTCTTGGATCTGTTTCAGTGCTTGATTTGTTGCGTCAATCTTAGGCTTAAGCGCAACAAACTGCGCGGTCAGATCCTTGATGTCCTCCTCATCCAAGGCGGTGACAATATCATGGATCTCCTGCTGTGCTGAGTAAATCTGGTCCTTCGTGTTGATATCCGAAGATTCCCAATAAGCGTTCTTGAGGGCGTCGTATACGGCTTGGTAGCTGGCGGCAATGTCGGGGTTCTGAAGGATTGCGGGTGTCGTTTGACCGCTCACTTCTGTTCCCTCCTTTCATTTCCTAGGTGGTAGGAAGAGATTTATAGAAGTTGCCGAGTTCCTCTCCGGCCGCTTCGAGGTCCGAGATCTTTTGCTGAAGTGTCTCCGGGTTATTCCCCTGAGCGGCTGCGGCGAGCGCTTGGTGAGTTAGGGCCAGTTTTACGATCGCATCCTGAAGCTTCTCAAGCAAGGCGTCGTTGGCCTTTTCCTCGGAGGCCATGACAATGAGCTTACCTGTTTCGTTCCGCTTCTCGACTGGAGTGAGGGTGCCTCCCTGATGTAGCAGGAACTGGCTCTCGGACTCGATCAAGCTTCCATAGTCAACATCGGCCTGGCGGCGCAGCACATCGATGTCTTGCTTGAGCAGTTCGCAAAGCGTCTGCACATTTTGGTTCATGTCCTGAGTCACCTTCGGGAGAGAGCCCCGGACCTTGCGTCCCTGGAGGTACTCCCCGAGCCCAAGAACGGCAGTGCTGATTATGTTTGTGTTGGTTGTGCTGATGGCTGAGACGCCCGGTATTGCTGTGCTGAGATCGGTGGAAACCGTTTGACTCAGGCCTTGGAGATTGGAACCGACTCCGGAGGCGGCGCTGTCGAGGGCGTCTGAGTCAGTCTTGGAGGGCTTACCGGTAAGCTGGACTAAAGAGGCCGCGTAGGCCCTCAAACCATCAAGCACCTTGATCCGGGCGTCAAGCTGCGAGGGGCTGAGTAACGGCTTCCAATCCGTGTAGGGATTCCACGTATTGGGGTTTTTTTCATAAGCGTAGATGGACTCCGCAATCTGTTCGTCCTGACGCAGCCGGTTGGCGGCCCGGTAGGCGTCTTCGGAGCTGCTGACGACGGTATTAGTCGCCAAGGAGAATGCAGTAGCGTGCTTGGCCAATGGTGAGAGCGAACATCCGACGAGCAAAGCACAGAGAACCAACGTCCCGGCCGCTGAAAGCGCGGCGACGCTGAGCCGAACCCTCGCCCGGCAGGACAGCGGCAGCTTGCTGGATTTCATGCCAGCATTTGAAACCCGAATCGAGTGGTTGTCAAGATTCGAGGCCGTTCATTCATAAAACTATAACCGTGCGATACGTGAAGACAGCTCCGGTCAGGTGTAGACTTTACGCAACATTAAGAATGCAGCCAACAGTACGAACAGCGACGCCTGCGTGGAAGGGCCTGTGAATCGGCCCACCTAGGGGCGCATCGTTTGGTTCGGGAGCTGGAGGAACGCAAGCATGTCAAAACGAATCGTGTTTTGCGCCGATGGAACTTGGCAAGATCCTTTGAACGACACAAACGTGTATCGGCTGTATACGGCGCTGACAGTCACGTCGGACCAGGTGACATTCTACGACGACGGTGTCGGTGCTGACGTTACCGGAATCGACCATCTGCTCGATGGAGCCTTTGGGCAAGGAATTCTCCAGAAGATAAGGGACGGATACGCCAAGATCGCCCATGCATATGAGCCGGGCGACGAGATATTCCTGTTCGGGTTCAGCCGGGGAGCGTACACGGCTCGGTCCCTCGCGGGGATGATCGCAGACTGTTGGCTTCCGACCGGGACTTTCAGCGACGACTGCGTGACGAGGGCCTTCACGGCATACCGCGACCCAGTGAACCGGGCATCGATACTGGCCGGAATGACTGACTGTTGCATGGTGAAGCCGACAATCCAGATGGTAGGGGTATGGGACACCGTGGGTTCACTCGGAATCCCCGCGATCTTCGGCGAAGTGGATTACAAGGAATATGGTTTCCTCGACACGAACCTGCATCCGGATATCAAGAATGCCTACCAGTGCCTCGCGGTAGACGAGAAGCGGATGCAGTTTCCTGCGACGCTTTGGACTGGGGACCCGGTAGCAGGCCAGACGGTTGAGCAGGTATGGTTTTCCGGTTGCCATGGCGACGTCGGCGGGGGGACCGCGCAGGCAGGGGGAGTGGACGCGGGGACCCGGCTTTGCGACATCACGATGGGATGGATGGTGGCCAAAGCACAAGACCTTGGACTAACGATGGAACCGGCAGCCGCCGCGCTGTACGGTACGCTTCCGGCGAAGTACGCCCTCGACGCGATCCGCGAGACGTGGACCCCCGCGGACGGTGCGCAGCATTTACGGCCGATTGGGCCGAACGAGAAAGTGGCAAACAGCGTGGCTGTGCGGGCACAGTACGCTCTTACGTACCAACCAGGAAACCTGCAATTCGATAACGGTTTGCTTGCCGACTCCTACTCGCTGGTGACAGTTGTGGACGAAAATGCACTCTAGGAACCTGTGTCGCCCGGTGGATCGCTCTAAGCTAGCCGCCGAACTGGGTGCCCAATCCCTCCGCAGTGTCATCGCGGAAGGGCGGGAAGGCAAGCCATCTGGATTCGCGATCAATGTCGATAAACGCAGATGTAGCCGGGAGGAATTCTGGCTTGACGCTAAATCGCCGAGTATCAAATTGAGTCTCGGTGCGGTCTGCTCGCTACGCGGCCAAGGCGAGAGCTGGAGCCGGACCTGGGTCCCACGGCTCTGGGATCAAGGGCGCCATTCGCACGATCCTCTCCGATCCGCAAAGACCGCACCGCTGCCCGGCCGAAGACGAGACCACTTCGCAGTTCTCACAATAAACGGCCTTCTCCAGTGGAATCGATACCAGACCGGGCTCCGGTCGAATCATCCGTACATTGCACATAGAACCTCCAAGCGCCAGCCCACACGTCGCTTGCGTTCAGGCGGCAGGTTGCCCGGCCAATCCTTCGAGTTCCGAGACCAGTTGTCTCAGTGCTTCGAGATTTCGGATTGTTGTCATTGACCCGATGTGCAACCGATCGAGCACGGAGACAAACTGCGTGTCACCGATCGACTCGGCCAGCGAGCGCACTTTGCGGATTCCGCGGGAAGCACGCTCCATCGCCTCAGCAACATTGGTCTGAAGCTGAGAGTTCGGCATATCGTTCGCCCTCCGCACGCGTGCGACGCGCCAGAGGATTTCCCCGTAAATGGGGTCGCCCAGGGTACGCCGGAACCCCTCGATTCTCGCCGTCGTCTCCTGGTCGATGGGGCCACGTTGCACCACCGGAGGCCGCGGACCGCAGGCGGGGTTGGTCTTGCCGGTCGCCGGACTCGCCTTGGGAAGCGCCCAGTTGGGAAGTGCCGGAAGTCTGATCGGCTTGCCTTGCCCGTCGAGCGGTACCCAGGTCTCCGGCAGGTTGTACAGATAACGGCCCAGGCCAAAACAACTGCCGGCGCGCTTGAAGGCTTGCGCCTCCGCTGCCGTCATCGCATTCTGCTCATCCGCCCACTGCTCTCCGCTTCCTGCGTGAGTTCCAAGACGCGCGATCGTCAGTGTACAGGTGACCAACACTTTGCCGGTCTGGATGATCTTGTCCCGCTTCTGCCGGCTCACGGCCGATACTGCGGTGACGTCGTAGTTCCTGGTCCATCCGCTCGGGGTGAAGAGTTGGTTGAGACGGTCGGTGTAGGCCCGTGGGTCCGCGTATGCGATCACGGCTCCGCGGCTTCCATCCTGGGTTGTGTGGGTGACGCGCCACTTGATCTCGGAAGGATCGAACGGCTCCGCCAACTGCGTGAACAGAGCGTCGAGATCCAAACTCTTTTTCCCTTCATTGGTCGCCATCGTTGTCGCTCCTCAAAGAAATAGGCGCCCCGAAGAGCGCCTTGGTTGCGCCTCTCAACTAATCCAAGTTTCAGAATGGGATCTCGTCCGGACTAAGTTCTTCGTCACCGTACTGGCTGCCCATCTCTTGTCGCTGATTCTCGGACCGGCCGACGTCTTGCCGGGATTCACTTCTGCCACTGCCGTAGCCGGAGCCTGCGTTCTCTCCACGGCCGCCGCTTAGCAGTGTCAGATCGAAGACCACGATTTCGGTGCGGTACCTCTTCTGGCCCGATTCCTTGTCATCCCAGGAACGGGTCTGGATCTTGCCTTGGATGAAGAGGTGCGTGCCCTTGTTCACATAGTCGCGGACGATCTCGGCTGTGCGACCGTAAGCGACAAGGTTGTGCCACTCGGTTCTATCCGTCCAGTTCCCCTGGCGGTCCTCTTGCCGCTCGGCGGTGGCCAGAGAAAGGCTGGCGACCAGCGTGCCGCTCGCGGTGGAGCGGATCTCAGGCGCCTTGCCAACGTATCCGAGCAACAGCGCTTTGTTGACACTCTTTGCCACGGTGATGCTCCTTTCTTAAAGGTCTCGTACATAATCGAGCGCCGAAGATTGGCTGACCTCGACATACATTCCGTCGGAATAGCGGTAAAACCTGCGCCCGTCCGCGCTGATGTTGAGATAGCGGCGCGTGGACCGGTGCTTGTACAACTCGATCTCGCCGGCGCGGCCTATGTACATAAAGTTCTCCAACTCCGAGGCCGGAAGAACCAGCTCAAGCGGAGCCCAATTCGGCTCGCCGACAGTGATGGGGACTCGAACAAACCGCGTCATGGTCTCTATCCACCGCTGACAGGAGGAACGCCCATGTGGGTGTGCTTGCACCCGATGCAACAAACGTGCGCCGTCAATTTTCTGATCGCCTCTTCAAACTGCGGCGGTAGCGGGAGAACTTCGCCGGCGCGGTCGTAGAAGATGGGAGTCAGTTTTTCCCGGAGTGCGCGGCGCTCCTCCTTCCAAAGATCGAATGGGAGCACACCGTCCCGTCCGCGAAAGAGCAGCTTTGAGGCAATCTGTGGGCGTTTGCGCCCCGGCACACGCGACACGGTGTGGAGCGTAATCGCCAGCTCGTAGGTCTGCAAGCTGCGCAGCATCTCCAGACGTACCAGGCTTTCCGCAAGAAAGATGGCGTGGCGGCCATTGACGGCAAGCGAGTGGAGCGATTGTAACCACGTAAGCGGCGATCCGTCCGGCGCGACGAAAGCGCACGCCCTGCCCATATCGGAGACCGCGCCGCCCGACTCCACGCCCCGGAGCACATAGCGGCTAGCGAGGTGCTGGTGTTCGAGCGAGACTCCGGGGGTGCAGTAGATGCCTCGCTTCTGGAGCGCCCTGAGTACGCTCGCCGGCAGTGCCAATCCATAGATGGCGTGACGAGAGGTTGCGGATTCGGGCTTCTGCTTCTTGGAGGCGTTCATCCTTTTGCTCCCTGAACGGCGACGCGATTTCGGATCGATTGACCGAGCGCGGCTCGAATCTCCTCCTTCGTGCAGCCGGCCCAGCATTTGTAGAAGCGGGGATCTTGGATCTGAATGGCGAGGTTGTCGCCCGTGCGGTCGCGACCGGCGCCAGCGCAGGAAGGACACTTTGCCCACCAGTTCCGGCCGTCCTTGCGCGTCGTCCGCACGTAGTCGAGAATCCGGAACTCCGGGTAGCTGGGAGATGGAGTGCGCGGGGTGTACGCGGCCGGGACGACCGGCCTGTAGGCTTCCGGGAGGCTCATCCCTTCAATGAATGTCCTCAGTTCGACCTCGGTCAGCTTTGTCAACCTGTCGATATAGGTCAGCTGCGCTTCCGGAGCCGGCTCCGCTTCGTAAAACCAGTAGCGCCGGTTCGTCTTTCTGTGTACTCCAAGCGGAGCGCGGATTGCATTGCCAAGCTCTCCGTCTTTGATCTGGTCCTGGCGCGGGAAGACCTCAATGCCTTCTTTGAGACCAGCGCCCTTGACCGGGACTCCGAGCCGGAGCGCGAGATTATAGACATAGATCCGGCATTCGGAAGCGAGCAGTGGCTCGGCGCCGAAGATCCAAAGATGCCCGCCTCGGCGCGATTGTTCCAGGGCTGCATCTACTCCGTCCTGCTTCAACTCCCATTGCAGTTGAAACAGGGACTCCAAGGCTCCATCGAAATCGGCATCGATTGCGACCCACTTCGAGCGTTGTGTTTCCGGATTGATGGCGTACAAACTGATGGTGATGTCGCCATTGAGGTGCATGCGTACCACGCCATCGTCGAGCGGTTTCGGTTCTTTGGTCTTCCAATTCCGTGCCGGGTAGTAGGGGACAGATCCATTCGGCAGCGGGCGCTCAGCCTGAATTCCGTAGGCGCGCCGGTTCACGAACAGTCGCATGAAGTCGCTTGCCGCTTCCCGGCTTACACAGAACTTGGCATACATGGCGTTCTGCCTCCCTCATCCGCTATGTGGTTGTATCCCGGGTCCGAGACTCGGTCAAATCTCATCGGAAACAGCGAGTTAAGTCTCTTCTGACGACCTGCACTCGCCGATTCCGAAAGTAGTTTTCAAGCACTGACAGGCTTTGGTACAGCGACGATCCTGAGCGTGCGTGCCGGAATTGCAGAGGTTGGGAGTTTCGCGCTTTCGACGGAGACCCGCCGCGGACCGTCAGATGCGCCACAAATGATTCCGTTGACTTTGGCAATGCTGCGATTTATCGAGCGAATACGGCTTGCGGATAGACGCATGGTGAACTCCTCCTGGAGTTGAACTGGTTGGTCAAGCTGTGTGGGCGTAGAGCGGAGGGAAAGGCTGGGTTAGGCGCTGGCGGCCGGAAGTTGGGAGAGTAGCAGTCCGGGCTGTTCGACCACGCGGAACAGGTCATATTCGGAGAACACGTGGTCAAACTTCTCCGAGGTGAACTGGTCTTCACACTCTTCGAACGACAACATGTACCACTGCTCGCGCTGACGATCGAAGACGTAGATTGCTCCCGATGCGCCATCGTCCGGCACCATCTGCAGGAGCAGGAGACCCTTTCGTGTCTCGATCCACCTGGTAGCGATGGCTTCACCAAGTTCCAGGAAGGTAGCCACGATTTCTTCGATGGACCCGACGGCCTGGTCCCGCAAGTTGACGATCTTGTACGCAGTCATCTTTCCTAAGCTGGGTTGCATGGCGGTTCTCCTTTGTTCTGAGTTGGGGTTGACGGAGTGGGTTGTCGCTTATCGGATCTGGCTCCTCAATGCGAGAAACCACATCCGAGCAAGCGATCCGAGCAGGGCCGCGAACAGCAAGGTCACTCCGACCTGCTGAAGCGTGTCGTGCACGGTCGCGCGATGGAGTGTTCCAGCGAACTTCGCGACGACGATTACGTTGAACACGGTCTGCACGAGACAGATCGCAAACCGGCGCTGGAAACGGTTGGTGGAAGCTGCTGCTTTCATCAGTTGAGTCGCGGCGATCGAGCTGGGATTGGACATGGCGATTCCTTCCTTCCGTGGCACGGATGTGCCGGTCGGCGTTCGTGGAGCACGCGCAAGCTGGCCCTAACGCGCGGGCTTCAAGGACGAGCTTTGCGCGCGCTTCCGAGGTTTGAGTTGTTTGGCAGTGCAAACTGAGGGCGGGTGATTCTTTCAGGAGCAGAAGCTCTGTAGCCGGACTTCCTCGACTGGCGTTGAGGCATAGGCTTCAACAATCTGCACCAGACTGGCGCCTGGACGCATTGTGAGTCCCACTTGCGTATGTCTTTCCAACGTCAACTTCTTCTCGCCACCTCGAAATTGTCATGTGTACAGAGGGATAGTCAGATTGCAAGCTCTTGAGGGGGCATGATTTAGGGAGTGCCGATTCCGTTCAATAACGATGCAAAACGGGTCAAAGCGTGGTCAATCGAACGCAAATCCGACGTAAATGCAACCGCAATGGACATTCAAAGGAATGGTTGGCACTGCGGAGTGGCAATTACGGATTCTTCAGATCAAGAAGATCGCGCAGAAGCACGATTTCAGAGCTTGCCGTGTTGGTCAGCGTGCGAGTTTCGAGCAGCGAACGGCGGAATGTTTCGCTCAATGCGAACCCGATCCGCTTCCGAGTCGCGCGCAATTCCATGGCAAGCAGATACAAGATATCGTCACTTGCAGTGAGATATAAAACCATATCCGTGGTCATGTCTTTGTCGAGAGCCTTGCAAATTGCCGCATATCGGGACACAGATTTCACGCTTCTTTCGTATTCAATTCCGAGGCTTCGTGTGTGCCCGTCAACTTCGATCTCCGCGATGGCGTCATAGTCTTTGGTCGTTCCGTTGGCGGCGACCAGGTTCCGTGACGTGATCTCGACGTCGCTCTTCCAGGAACGGAGCAAGCCTGCTCGGGCAAAAGCCAGATGGATATTGACCAACTCCAGTGCGTGAGCAACCTTCGACGGATGAAGAATCTGCTCCGTGCTGCTGGGCAGCGAGACCAGATAGTGCCCGCGCGACTCAAGACATTCAAGGCCCGGTTGGGTAATTCCATAGACAGGCTTACCGAGAAACCGCTGTCCATTCAACCGCGCGACTAATCCGACTTTCTCGAGCCGCGTCACCCGCCAGCGCAGAGAACGAACGATTGCTGCCAGCATTTCGTGCGACAGCAGTTCGCGGAGCTGATCGAAACAGATCGCGCGCGAGTTCCGGACATGGAGCAGGACTGGCACATCGCATGTGTCGGACAGCGCGATATATCCCTTGTAATACCTCACCGCGACGCTCCTTCGATGGCCTCGCCAAGCCTGATACGGCACAGAAGTTGATCGACCTGCCATCTCCCCAAGTCACTTTCCACCCAATCCTGACCCCCGAAGAGCAGCATTGCCTCATATCTTTGGCCGCGCAAACTGATCGAAATAGGACGAACGCCAGCAGACTTCCACCCCGGTTTGTCGAACCGGATGGCGCCGTGCTCCGAGGATCTAAGGCTGACGAGATAGGCTTCGGGCGTCATCCCGGTAGCGTGGCGCTCGAATAACAAGTGCATCTTTCCCGCGAATTGGCGCGGTTCCGAACATACGAACGTCTTACCAACGGCGCGCAATGGGAACTCAGGATCGAATCCGGTTTTCGAATTGAAGCGGACTTGGCCAGGAAAGACGGCGCAGTGATGGAGGCGCCTTCCCGACATCAGAGCCGCGGCATTGAACCAGGCCGCCCTCCGCCGGAAGCAAAACGGATCGGCTGTGTCGCGTGAATGCATGGCCCACCAATTCGTTCCGAAGCTGACTACGCGGACGTACATGCCGTCAACTCCGCTGTAAGCATCCCCAGGACGGCGCATGTCTGGAGCATTCGCTCCGGGCCACGGAGGGAATCAAGGAACCAGATGCGCTCGACGGAGAGGCTAGGAAGCACCCGATTTCCGTCGTAAAAAAGGGTGAGAAGCTTGTCCAACTCGACCATTGCGTGCGCAAATGTGATTTCCTCGGCGCTTTCGGCCCCGAGTTCCTGGAGGAGATACTCGTCCCAATCCTCGGCGACCGAGTGGTCGTTCATGCCCTTCTTGTAGGCAACCCACAGCGCGAAGTGGGGGTTGTTCTGCGAAAGATGGCGGAGCAGTTCCCGAATCTGTTCCCGCGGAGAGGCAGGTCTCAGTGCGTCATCTTCTGAGATTCTCAGCCGCGCCCGATCGAGCAGATGTCCCGTGAGGCTCCTGAACATCTCATCGTTCAGAGCTTCCAATGCAGCCGTCCTTTCAGGATCGTGGAGCATTTCGATGCGCTCCAGTTTCTCGTCGAATGAGTCGGATGGAGTCTTTCTGGTCATTCTGGCCCTTTCAGGCGCCCTTGAGAGACGCGTTACGCCGCCGCTCCTGGTCGAGCAGGACGGTCGTTTGGTTGAGGCGCTGCTTGAGATTCTGTTCACTGTTCTGCAATGCTTCCACGCGCCGCTGTAGCAGAAGATTGCTCTGTTGCAGGCTCGCTGCAGCCGCATCCGGCACCGCCGCTGCAATCTTCTCTGCCTCCACCGGCGAGATTCCTTTGCTCCCCGCGGGACTGCGAACGCTCCGCGTCACGCTTCCGGTCGCCTCGGCATCCTGTTGCGGAGGGCCTGGCTTCTGAGACAAGTTCCTCTCCACATCGACGTTATGGGCTTCGACCAGTTCATTGAACTGATGGGTCCGGCGCTCAATCTCGATCCGGTCGCTGACGCGGCCGTTCCATAACTGTGCGATGAGCGACGCCGCGATGACCTCGCGTTTGTCCGCAGCGCGCCACTCAAGAAGAACGATGGCGACCAGTCCGCTGAGCAAAAGCAGGGTCACCGCATTCGACCAGAAGTAGAGATCGTCGATGGTATTCTCGACGGCGGCGTTCCGGGCGGAATCCATCGATGCCCCGTAGTCGTTGCCGTGGGAATTGATCTTGCCCAAGGCGTAGTCGAAGAATCCCTGGCGCTTCGCCGGGGTCTGCGCGGTTGCGGAGCTCAGCTTGTTTGGAGTTTGACCGAAAGAGTAGCCGCACACGCAGCTGAGCGCGATGACAAGAATGCCCCAGCGGGTTCTCATTGCATGTCGCATTGTCACTCTCCTGCGGCTGTCCCGAGGAACAAGCCGGCGGTTCTCCTGCGCCGCTGTTTCCGGTTTTCAGCCTCTTTGAAGCGGAGATTCACGCCTACTGCCGCGTCCAGATAGCTGTGCATCTTCGGATAGAGAAAGGAGACGAAACCGTCCAGGCGAAAGCTTGGCGCACGGCGAACGTGGAGATGGGAGTGGAGCGTGCCCTCGCGGTTGTCCACCATCAGGATCTCCATTTGGCCTACCGGCAGGTTTTTGATGTGGTCCTCCCGCGCGCGCGTCTCCTTGATGTCGCTTTCGCTGCCCGTTCCGGTCTCGGTGTATTTGGTCGAGAAGATTCCGGTGCGACGCACTGACAGGCTACGGCGTTTGGTCGCGATCCTGGCCGATGCCTTCAAAAACCATTGCGCCGTATTCTCCTCCGAGACGTTCATGATCATCTTCGTTCCCGGCGCGGATGAGACTTCGTCCGCGAACGCCTGGCTTACACGTTGCAACTGGGGAATGCTCTGAAACGAAAACAGAAACGAGACGCGCGCCCCGCGCGCCGTCTGGAGCACCTGCGTAAACCCTGGATAGGCGAAGGCCGCGAACTCGTCCAGAATGACGGAAAGCATCGGTTCATCGGCATCCCGCCCACTTGCCGGCTGCGCATAACGCTTGCCCACCATCAGCTGGATGTTCTGGAGGAGGATCTTTCCCAAGGCCTCGACGGCGCGCTGGTTGCGGTTTGCGTTGAGGGAGACAAACAGGATGAGGTCCCGTTCGAGAACGTCGTCGAGTGTGAGCAAATCCTGGTAGGAGCCGGTCACAATCGACAACTCATCTTCGAGGAAGCTTAGCAACTCATTCAGAAGGCCCTGAATCTTCTCTACGCGCTCCCGGTCTGCGAGCGACCGCTGGAGCATCTTGACCGACATCTCGAAGTTCAACCGCTTCTGCATGGAGATACCCTGCACTGAAGCCAGACGCACCTTCGCAGCCCCGATCTGCTCCTCCAGCACTTTCTCATCGAGCGCCATCACCAGCACGTCGTATACGTTGAAGAGCTTGCCGGTGTATTGCAGGATGCGTACGAGGTCCGAAAGATACGCCTCCTGATGGCCTTTGAAGAAGTCTTCGCGCAGCCCGAAGGACCGGAAAATGAAATTTACGTGTTCCTGGTAAGCATCGTCGAGTGCATAAAACGGGTTATATCGCGCCGATTCCGCAGGGTGAGTTGGATCGATCACGCGCAGATCTTGCAGGCGGCCGGCGGCTTCGATGTGCGGCAGCAGGCGGTCAAGGAATTCGCGTTCCCCTTTACCGTCGAAGATAATCATGGGCATTTTTCGTGCGCCAAAGCGCCGCGTCAAATCCTGCGCAATGATGTTTTCAAGGAATGTGGACTTACCCGCGCCCGTGCCTCCCACGATAACGCCGTGCTTTATTCGGACCGTATCCGGCCAAACCCAAGGCTCCTTGTGGACGTTGTATCCGAGTAGCGTGGCCCCGTCCCGATTGGCATTACGAACGATCTCCGCATCCTTCGACGCCGGAATCAGGATGGCAGGGTGAGGCCAGTTCTCCTCTCTCTTCTTTCTGCGGCCGACCAGTTGTGCGACAACGAGGCCTCCGCCGAAGAACAGAATGGCGGCGTACAGGAAGATTTCAAGGCACTGGTCGTTCCGTAAATGCAGCCGGGACACCGCAACATACCAGCAAAATGCAAGAACC
The DNA here is from genome assembly GCA_050010795.1 of Occallatibacter sp. GTDB lineage: Bacteria > Acidobacteriota > Terriglobia > Terriglobales > Acidobacteriaceae > Telmatobacter. The sequence continues at coordinate 2,330 of JBEKKI010000059.1, read as the reverse complement.
GCACAGCCAAACAACACGAGGACGCCGGCCAAATTCTCAGGTCCTCTTTGGCGCCATGTCGGCTGATCGTAGTACGGGCTCACAGGCGCACCCCGTTGGAGAAATAGAGGAAGACGCCCATCAGGGCGCACAACAGAAGGAATAGGAGAACAAGCAACGGACTGGGTTTCCAACGGCCTTTTTCATTGATAGGTTTGAGGCCATCGGCGAGTGAATGGAGGAGGGCCTTCTGCAGGTTCGATTCCGGGTCACCACGATAGATTTGCCTGAGCGCCTGGCGCACTTCCTCCGGAGAAATGTAGCCCTGCGCGTCCATGGCTAGAGAACCGCCTCGACCTTCAAAGATCCGTTCTGGTCGGCGCCAAAACTCAGTTGATAAATCTGCGGTTCGGTGGCTGGCGAAGTGCTAATGCTGATGACGCCCGTAGTCTTCTCCCCCGGAGCAAGATCGCGGGTCACAGACTCAGCTTGCACAACAGGAAGGTTCGATCCTTGCTTGACTTTGAAGGCTGCGAATGTCCTGGAAGTGATCTGGTGGTCCTTTAGACTGAGGAGCGAGACCGGCTGCTCAGTGGGCAGCGGAGCAGACACATCGGGCGGCGTCACCCGGAACGGAGCATTCGTCTGGTTCACGACCGAATAGCGAATGTATATCCGGTCCTTCGCGCGAAAGACCTGATCGAGGGTGACCTGCACGCGATCTGCTGGACGTTTGTCCGCGTCATGCGCGATGTCCTCGACACCCATCATTGTCTGTGCAAGAACAAGCGATGCGATCTTGCGAATCTCCGCATCCGTTAGTTCGGCGGAGGCACGCGCGTTGGCGTGCGGATCGGGCTCAGGCTCGGCACGGACCAGGACATCCATTGCCGCAAGCTGTCCAGCCGGGTCGAGTTCATAGCTCAGCTCCCGTGAGGCGGTCCAAACGAAGAGATTGGTCGAAGCCCCCTGCTGGAGAGGCTTCACGAAGACCTTGTCGTCATGGCGCTCCACCTGGAAGCTGTCGGGATCGCCGATTGCGAGCGTGGTCACGGGCTCGCCAAATTCGAGGACGGTGAGATGGTTCAGCGAAGTCTCGACGTGCCGAATCTGACTTTGGGTCGTGGTCTGCGCCCCCGCAGCGGCAACCGCAAGAGCAAGGTAAATCGTCGTGAGCGTCTTCATAGCGGCCTCCTAGGGCACAAAATGCAAAGGAGAAGTCGAGCGGTAAGCTCAAGCTTCCCCTTTGCCGGTTAAGAGTGCTCCAGTGAAACTGGGACACTCGTGTTTTCGAAGATCAGACTGCGCTTCCCCTTGTACTGAAAGAGAAAGACCCTCTTTTCACATTCCGGGCCTTCCGGATTGGCGATTCGCTCCACGAGGAATGCTCGCTGCTCATCGTCAAACCAGGCATAGCCGTTGACGGTCTTCGGCAACCGAACCCGAACCCGTTGGCCGCCGGTCACCTCCGCAAAGGCGTCAACCACCTCCTGCGGAAACGACTGGAACAGTACTGCGCCGGAACCTGAGCCGCCGGTGACGACTGCATTCATCGCCTGTGCCCATGCCCGCCGGTTCTCCTGCTTGCCTTGCGCCCAGTAGTGGACGAACAGATGAAGGGAGCTGAATTGATCCCTCGCATCCTGCTCGTGTTCCCAGAGGGCCGCCTGCGCCTTGTTGCGCACAAGCACCGCTGACCTTCTCCGTTCCTTGTCTTCGCTCTGGCGCACGGTTTCCCATTGCGCCTGTGCGTCTTTCAATTGCTGCTTGACTTCTTCCTCGCGCTGGACAATCCGGCTGGCGATGTCGCCGTAGATCGAGTTGACCAGTTGGCATTCCTCGAACATCTCCCGGGTTACTGTCTCGCCCGCGAAGAGTCCGCGAAAGTCTTCGATCGCCATCTTCTCCTCGAAACCGTTGCCGGTTTCGTCGGGAAGAAAGCCGAGTTCCTTGCGCAGGAGGTTATAGAGCCTTCCAACCTTGTCCGTGTCGGCAACTTCAAGATGGGCGGGAAGCTCCGACACTCTGCGCTCGCGTTTATAGCGGAGCCAGGGCGCCGGCACTACCTCCTTCCTGATCTCACTGACAACGGATTCATCGATCTCGACTCTGTGTTTCAGGGAATCGAGCGCGTTCTGCAATTGCTCGACGAGCTTGTAGGCCAGGTCAGGCCGTCCCGCCGCAATGCACGAGGTCTTGAGGTCGGTGATCGAACCGATCCGGTTTCCTCGCGCCTTCATGGCAACCGGGCAGGCATTCCACCAGGGAGACTTGGCCTTCTTATGCTTCGTCTTTTCCTGATGGAACCTCTCCCCATATGCGATCCTTCCCGCAACGAACTTCGGGAACTG
>JBEKKI010000058.1:0-52595 GCA_050010795.1 Occallatibacter sp. | reverse complement strand
TCAACGGCATCGAGAGCTTTTGGAGCTACGCCAAGCACCGCCTCGCCCAATTCCATGGCGTCAACAAGAACACCTTTCCCCTTCACCTGAAAGAAACCGAATTCCGCTTCAATCACAGAAACCACGACATCTACAAACTGCTACTATCCATCCTTAGAAAGGACCCTCTCTAAACGCTTTTGCTTCCTAAGCCCCATAAAGAATGTCAGCATCCTCATTCCAGAAGTGGGCCCTTTCGGCGAAACCCTCTTTGACGCCAGTGATCGTGCGATGGTCTCAGGATCCTTTGTGAACAATCCTTCCGGAGGATGCGTGGAATCCGTTTTTACGCTGCCTGACCATTTCTTTTTTGCATGAGGCATGGTTTGCTCCCCAACATGGATTCAGCGTGCAATCGTTTCGCGCCGCAAGCAAATTGCGGCCGCGGCGCGACTACGCTGTCTCGTTTAGTGCTTCTTGAAGTACTGCACCTCGCGCTCGTGCTGCTTGGCTTGTTCCAGAGTTGAGAAGGTCCCCAGGTTACGGCGCTTGCCGGTTTCTGCGTTCTTCTTTCTCGAATACAGTCGAAATTGCCCGGATTTGAGTTTGCGAATCATGCCTGATGTAGATGCGCGACGCGCCAGCCGGGTCGCCCGATTGCCGGAGTCGGCATTCATCCGTTGCCGCAGCGCTCGGTTCCACGACCGACAGTGCGCCTACGAGCAACGGCCCCAATCGCAGGCCAGCAGGATGGCCGGTTCTGCTTCGTTCCACACCAAGCAACCCGCCCGCTGCCACGGTAAAAACCAGCCGGAGAGCAATGTCGGACCATTGGAGATGGAGCGGCATGAAACGTTTAGATTCCAAAGGTAACAAGGAGGGTGGCGGCACTTTGATTTCCGATGCAGCCTCTTCTGCCCGTGTATGCAGTAAAGGCGAAGGGCCGTGCAAGCCCCGAATGTATTGGAAATCTTGGCGACGGAGGACCCAGCCAAATGGGCGTCTATCAGGATCGGTCGAAAAAAAGCGTCGCTTCGCCTTCTGGGGCTACCCGAGGGTGATCTGGTGCAGCAGCGCGCATACGGGCGAGTAAGTCGGAGGGATGAACAGGCTTGCTCAGGATATCGAACTCATATCCCTGGGCTCGCGCCTTTTCGAGCAGATTTGCAGTACTCGCCTGGCCAGAGAAAAGAAGAACCTTGCACATCGGCAACATCGCGCGCACCCTGATTGCTGTCTCAATTCCCGTGATGCCGGGCATAATGACGTCGGTGATCAGCATATCGGGTTTAAAAGTCCGCGCTGTCTCCAGCGCCGTTTCGCCGCTGCAGGCGGCACGAGTCTCGAAGCCAGCTTGGTTCAAAATCATTGCCAGCGTGTTGGCTATGATTTCTTCGTCATCCACGATCAGCACTCTCGGTTTGATCGGCAACATAGTGTCTTTTCCCCTTCCCTCTGGAACATTCTCGCTCAACCTATCTAGTTCAATTGTTTCCTGAGTGTGAAGATGGTCAATGAGAAGCGGCCCGGTGGTTGCTGATGTGCTCTGACAGGATTCAATCCGATTACATCTTCATCACTCACGAATTTCTGGCGATGATGCCAGGCACCCGTCGCAGCTCGGTTTCCATCGCGGCAGGCATCTTACACAAATCCGGGCTTATCACCTATTCGCGCGGAAGTGTAACCATCAAGAACCGCGATGGCCTTACCCATGCAGCTTGCGAGTGCTATCAATCGGTGCACGAGGAGTACCGCCGCCTTGGGCTTCTCTAGGTCCTAGCGATCTTTTAGCTGGCTTCCCTGCCTCCGAAGTAATCGTGCACATCGCTTTGGAGCACCTCATTTTCAGACCTCCGTGCGCGAGGAGCGCTTGCCGCGGCAACCGCGAGCCGCTCACCGGAGGGTTCCATGACCCGATCGAGACTACTTCGAATCGCCTGGCCAGCAGGCGCCTGACGCCCGCAAGGAATTCGACTGAATTCTCTTCAAGGGTCGCATCCGAAAAGGCGGTTTGTTCTCCCGGCGTTCCAGAAATGCATGCTACTGGAATTCGGGATCCCGACGCCCGGATCAAGCAGGTCAGGCGTTCACGGTCCCTCACGGGAAGGGTATGGCACAGGACCATGAGATCGAAATCTCCATCTAGAAACAGATGAAACGCTTCTTTGATAGACATCGCTGAAACAACAATGTACCCAGCGGACCGTAAGACTGCCTCACGAGCGTACAGAGTCAGCGGATCTATACCTACTGAGAGAATGAGAGTTCCTGACATGGTGGCGCGATTCCTCGCCTATGGCATTTGTAAACGGACCGATCTTGGTTGACCTCGACGGCGCGACTCCAGGTAGATGTTGTTTTGAATCTGCGGCAGAATTGCGGCAAATGAGAAGATGCCGATTTGCCCTGGTGGGTTGGTCGATTCACGCATTTTTGGGCCGGCCCCGAATTCATTGGGAATCGCCTCACGACGAAATGAGGGGCAGCGGTGGTGCTGGCCGCTGGAACAATGCAGAAACTGGACGGCGACGGCATTTGTGGCGCCGAGCCAAAGTTCATGTGGTGTTCCTGGATTGCCTTGCGCGAAACCTCAGAAGATGTTGTATTTAAGGCAGCATCGGTGCGCGGCCTGAAGAAACCCGACCCCGTTTTCGCGCATCTTTACAGATACTGCTGCTCAATTGGCGACCCCCTGGCGTTCGATGTGCGGCCAACTTAAGCCTTCCATCGGCCAATCAATGGCAGTGGTGCTCTGGGCTGAGGACACGCATGCTATTGAAGCCCCCTAACGGTCACAGGCGCGTTGTTATCGAAGACGTTAGCCCTCAGATCGATGCAGGTCGTCATCCCATCTGCCGGGTTGCGGGTGATGAAGTTGTCGTCACCGCGGCAATCTTTGCTGACGGCAAGGATGAATTGGCCGCCCGGCTGCTTTATCGTCATTCGAGTGATCGCCGTTGGTCGTTTGTGCCCATGCGCGCAACGGGCAACGATCTCTGGAGTGGAGCGTTCTATGTCGACAAACTCGGCGCCTGGCGCTTCACCCTTCTCGGTTGGGTCGATCACTTCACTACCTGGGCCGGCGTACTGAGGAAGCGGATCGCCGCGCAAAAGGATTCTGAAATTGCCGGCACAACACTGGGTACAATTCCAGGTCCGGATGCGGGACTCAACGTTGGCTCCAGTTCCAGCGCACAGGATGTTGGGCTTGCGCTTCGCTCCGGAGCTGCGCTGGTCGACGCAGCCGCGCAGCGGGCGCGAGCGAATGATGCGAAACGGCTGCGCGAGATAGCACGGAGTTTCGCAAGTCTGGCGGATGAGAATCGATCGAACTACGACGATCCATGCGACGAAGAAGTTTTGCAGTTAATGAGCAATTATCCCGACCTGACAAACGCTACACGATACGAGATCGAATTGCCGGTTTGGGTGGATCGGGAGCGCGCACGATTTTCCTCGTGGTATGAGCTCTTTCCTCGATCAGCATCGCCAATTCCGGGCCAGCACGGGACATTCCGTGATGTCGAAAGGCAATTGCCCGAGATTTCCGCCATGGGGTTTGACATCGTTTATCTGCCGCCGATCCATCCCATAGGACGCTCGTTCCGCAAAGGACCAAATAACACGACCTATGCTCCGCCAAATGCACCGGGGAGTCCGTGGGCGATCGGCGACAGGGCAGCCATCGCGAGCTCGGCATTGGGCGCACAGGCTGCTGGAGATCTGGGTGGCCACAAATCAATTCACCCGCAGCTGGGCACGTTCGCTGATTTCGACAACCTCATTGCTGCGGCGAGATCGCAGGACGTCGAGATCGCTCTGGACATTGCATTCCAGTGTTCGCCCGATCATCCATGGGTCACGGAACATCCTGATTGGTTCGTTATGCGCCCTGACGGATCGATTCAATATGCTGAAAATCCTCCCAAGAAATATCAGGATATCTATCCGTTGAATTTTGAATCGTCTGACTGGCGCGCCCTTTGGGACGAGCTCTATTCAGTGTTCGAATCCTGGATTCAGCGTGGCGTGCGCGTGTTTCGCGTCGACAATCCGCACACCAAGCCGCTGCCCTTTTGGGAGTGGTGCCTGAGCGCCTTGCGAACGCGCTATCCCGACACGATTTTCCTCGCCGAAGCATTCACGCGGCCGCACGTGATGTACGGCTTGGCCAAGCGGGGCTTCACGCAATCGTACACATACTTTACGTGGCGCAACTCGAAGTTCGAGTTGCAAAGCTACCTGGAAGAGCTCACACGGCCCCCGGTGAGCGAGTTCTTTCAACCGAACTTCTGGCCGAATACGCCGGACATACTGCACAAAACGCTGCAGGAAGGCGGGCGCGCGGCGTTTATGCATCGGCTGATTCTTGCCGCGACCCTTAGTTCGAGCTATGGCATCTATGGCCCTGCGTACGAGCTTGGAGAAAATGCTCCGGCCGGGCCGCAGGCGGGCAAAACCGAGTCAGAGGAGTATCTCGACAGCGAGAAATACGAAATCCGGCAGCGCAGCCGGAACGCGCCGCACTCGCTTGTGCCGCTCATTACCAGTCTTAATCGGATCCGTCATGCGAATCGCGCGCTCCAATCGAACACGTCGCTGCACTTCCACCCGATCGACAACCCGCAGTTGATTTGCTATTCGAAGACGACACCCGGCTTCGATAACACGATTCTAGTCGTGGTGAATCTCGATTCCTTCAACGAGCAAACCGGCTGGACGAATCTCGATCTCGACAAGATCGGCTGTTCCGCGAGTGAAAGCTTTCTGGTCGACGACCTGCTGAACGGCGTCCAGTACACCTGGCGTGCCTGTAATTATGTGGCGCTGCGGCCGGGCGCTCAACCGGCGCACATCTTTCGTGTGAGCCGAATGCAATGACGGCGCACCAACACCGAGGCTTGGGGAGAACGAAAGCGTGAAGAAGATCGCAAGCACAACAGATCCCCTTTGGTACAAGGATGCGATTATCTATGAACTCCACGTTCGCGCGTTTGCGGATTCGAATAACGATGGCATCGGTGATTTCCCGGGACTTCTGTCGCGTCTCGATTATTTGAAGGACCTGGGAATCACCTGCATCTGGCTCTTGCCATTCTTCCCGTCTCCATTGCGCGACGATGGATACGACATCGCCAATTACACCGACGTGAACCCCTCGTATGGAACGCTGAACGATTTCAAGGCGTTCCTCGACGCTGCTCATCACCGCGGCCTGCAGGTGATGATCGAATTGGTGGTAAATCACACCAGCGATCAACATCCATGGTTCAAAGCCGCGCGTCATGCCCCTCCAGGTTCGGCGGAACGCAATATGTATGTCTGGTCAGATCGCGACGACAGATATAAGGACGCGCGCATCATCTTTACTGACACGGAGAAATCGAACTGGACATGGGACGAAACTGCGAAGGCCTACTACTGGCATCGTTTCTTTTCGCACCAACCGGACCTCAACTACGACAACCCGCTGGTGCTGGAAGAGGTGCTGAAGGCGATTCGTTTTTGGTTTGATATGGGGGTCGACGGGCTACGCATGGACGCGATCCCGTACCTTTGCGAGCGGGATGGAACCTCATGCGAAAATCTGCCTGAAACCCATGCCGTCGTAAAGACTCTGCGTGCAGCGATCGATGCCGACTACGCGAATCGTCTGATTCTTGCGGAAGCCAATCAGTGGCCGGCGGACGTACGCCCATACTTTGGCGATGGCGACGAGTGCCACATGGCGTTCCATTTTCCGCTGATGCCGCGCATCTACATGGCGCTTCGCCAGGAAGACCGGCTCCCGATCACCGACATCATGGCGCAGACACCGCCAATTCCCGACAATTGCCAGTGGGGACTCTTCCTGCGCAATCACGACGAGCTGACGCTTGAGATGGTCACCGATGACGAGCGCGACTATATGTATTTCGCCTATTCGGCCGATCCCCGCATGCGCATCAACGTCGGTATCCGGCGCAGGCTGGCTCCGCTCGTCGACAACAATCGCCGCCGTACCGAACTGTTGAACTCGCTGCTGCTCAGCTTTCCCGGCACGCCGATTCTCTATTACGGTGATGAGATTGGGATGGGCGACAATATTTATCTCGGCGACCGCAATAGCGTTCGCACGCCAATGCAATGGACTTCGGATCGAAATGCGGGCTTTTCCAAATGCGATCCCGCGCGGCTGTATTTACCGGTGGTGATGGACCCCATTTACGGCTACCAGGTCGTGAATGTGGAGGCACAACTCAGCGATCAGTCGAGCCTTCTGCATTGGACGCGCAACATGATTGCGCTGCGAAAACTCTTTCAGGTATTTGGTCGCGGAACACTCACGTTCCTGAATCCATCGAACCGCAAAATCCTTGCTTACCTTCGCGAACTCGACCAGAGGGACGGTTTCTGTGAAACGGTGCTCTGCGTCGCCAATCTCAGCCGATTTGCCCAGCCAGTTACGCTCGACCTCGCAAACTATGCGGGTTACGAACCAGTCGAGATGCTGGGCTACGTCAGGTTCCCCGCCGTCACGCGCGAACCGTACTCGCTCACCCTGGCTCCGTACTCGTTTATCTGGCTTGAACTGCAGGCCGCCACTGCGGCCGACGAGATGCCTTCCGATGTTGAAGTGGAAAGCCAAGAGCCTGTCCAGGCGGCAGACACGGCTGTTCAACCGGTCTTCGCGAATGACTGGGCGCAGTTCATCGCCGGCGGAGGCGCCGCAATTCTGGAGCCGGCGCTCCTTGACTGGTTGCCGCGCAAGCGATGGTTTGGCGCCAAGACGCACAAGATCGAATCTGTGCGTGTCCGCAACTGGGTGGAACTTTCGTCAGATGCGAAGCCGGCAGGTCATTCAACAAATGTCGCATCAGAGCCGGTGGCCGTTCCAAGCGCACTTTTCTTCTTTGACGTAACGTATTTCGACGGTTTGCCGGATGTCTATCAGATCCCCCTCGCGGTAAGTACGGGCGCGGCTCTCGACGAAATCGTGCAGGGGCAGCCCGAGAGCATCATTGCCAAACTGACGACCAGTGCGGGGTCCGCAATTCTGCATGATGCGACTGTCAGCGAGGAGTTTCACCATGAACTCTTGAGCTTGATTGCGAGCGACGCGACCCTGCCAATTTCCGAAAGCGGAAAGTCGACAGAAGCGGATGAAAGTGGGTTCATTCAGCCGTCGTCGATTGATGACGAAGCGCAAGCTGTCGCCGCCGGAGCCGCTGTCGCACCGGCTCCGCTCAGCGCTCAGCCCGGCGACACGGCAACGCCGCCACGGACCGACGTCCCGACCGTCCAGTCAGCCGGAGCGTCAAGATTGCAGCCGCGCGAGTCTCCTTCTGCCGGTGAATCGTGGCCTGCGGGTGGCTGGCTGAATGCGCGTGCTTCCAGTGCATTTCCATCCGTGCTGGCCGCTCAGCGGCTGCTCTCTCGCGTCGGCTCCGCCGAGCAGTCGAACACGTCCATCATTTACGGCAGTCAACTGTTTCTCAAAATCTATCGGCGACTGCAGCCGGAGGAGAATCCCGATGTCGAAGTTGGCCGTTTTCTGACGGAAGTTGCACACTTCAACAGAATTCCAACCTTCCTCGGCGAAATCTCCATCAGTTCGGGCAGTGCAGCGAAAACAACCGTGGCCCTGCTCCAAGGGTTGGTTGCCAACCAAAGTGATGGATGGCAGTGGTATCTTGACGAACTTACCGGTTGGCTTCCCGGCGCGGCGCAGCGCGTGGCTCCTAAGCGTTCAATCGCTCCCGGTTGGCTGAGCGAGCGCGAACCGATTCCGGAATCTCTGGATCCAATTCGATCCACGCTTGAAGCGGCAGCACTCCTGGGTACACGCACCGCCGAGCTTCATTTGGCGCTTTCGAGCAGTTCGTCTGTCGCAGCGTTCATTCCCGAGCCTCTCACAGGCGCAGAGCTTGCCCACGACGCGGAACGCATCGAGTTACAAATAAAGTCAGCCTTCGAAGCTCTTAAATTCAAGCTTCCCAAGCTGGATGACGCGACCTGCGATCAGGCGGGCTTGCTCTTATCGCGCCGGCCCGAGCTCATTCAGCGGGCACGGTCGATTCAAACAGTCGCGACAGCCGGGCAGCGTATCCGGATTCACGGCGACTATCATTTGGGCCAGACATTGCGGATTGCGGCCACAAACAACGGCTCTAACGCGGAGAAGAATCCAAAGGGAGATTTCGTCCTCATCGACTTCGAAGGCGAGCCCGCGCGGCCGATTGAAGAACGACGAAGAAAACAGTCGCCATTGAAGGACGTTGTTGGCATGATGCGCTCGTTCGCTTACGTCGCATTTGCCGCAGTCGATCGCTGTGCTGCAGGTGGGGGAGGCGAGGAACATTCGATCGATCGCGCCACGCTCACAGGTTGGGCGCAGCTTTGGCAAGATTCCGCGACCTCTCAGTTCCTTTCGTCATACCGCGAGGGCATCGCGGCGAGTCCAGACCTGTTGCCGCCGCCAACGGAAGCCCAGATTCTGCTCGACGCTTACCTGCTTGAAAAGGCTTTGTACGAATTGCTGTACGAGTTGGATAACCGGCCTTCATGGGTCCGGATTCCGCTCAATAGCATTCTGGCTTTATAGGGTTCTGCAGCGAGGAATTTCTGCTGAGGAGAAAATTCAGTTTCTTGCGGCTTTTTCCGGAGAACGATGGCAACGGTGAATCCAATTCCTGACAGCACCCTGGCCGCTGACAAGACAGCGGCCGATCTGCTCGTGCTTGTCACGGCCATGGCTCCGGAACACTTCAGAGGAGTTCTGGCCAACCTGGCGTCCGCATTTTCTCACGAGAGCTTAATCGTAGCAACGCAGAACGAATTGCCTGCAGGTGCTCAGTCGAGTCTGCGAATCGTCGCAACACCGCAGTCAACTGCGGCATGGTCCATTAAGCCGGTCGACTTCTTGAATGCAGCGCAGTACGGTCGCGAGCATGGAGCGCAGGCAATTCTGATTCTCGGCCCCGAAGCCGATTCGCTCAGCCCTCTTGCGCTTCGCAGCCTTGCCGATGCCGTCTTAAGAGCATCGATCGACCTGGCAGTTCCGCATTACTCGCTGCCCTCGCATGCCAGTCTGATCAACTCGGCCATCCTGTACCCGCTGACGCGTGCGCTCTTTGCTTCGCGTGTCCGATTCCCGTTGTCGATTGATCTTGGCATGTCGCCCAGGATGGCAGAGCGGCTTGCCGGCACTGCCGAACGAGTTTCTGCGGCCAACCAGGCCGAGGCTCTTGTGTGGCCGGTGAACGAAGCAGTTGTCGCGGGCTTCGCAGCAGATGAGGTTGATGTGGGTTCGCGCGCAATGCCCCAACCCTCCGATCCCGACCTTAACTCAATTCTCGCCCTGGTGACCGGATCGCTCTTTGCAGATATCGAGGCGAAAGCGGCTCTTTGGCAACGGCCTCGCAGACCGCCGGCGATACGCCGTCCGACTGTTGAAGTTGAACCGGGCGACGGCACCGCGGATGTTGCGCGCATGGTTGCGGCATTTCAACTGGCCAACGCGAATCTGCAGGAGATCTGGTCGCTTGTCCTGCCGCCCAATTCCCTGCTTTCACTTAAACGCTGCTCGATGCTTGATCCCGTCGCCTTTCGTATGCCCGACGGTCTTTGGGCGCGGATTGTTTATGACTTTCTTATCGCTTACCGGCTCCGCACGATCAATCGCGGTCATCTTTTGGGAGCACTGATCCCACTGTACTTGGCATGGGTTGCCGGCCATATCAACGTAATGGGGGCCGGGACCCCAGCAGAGCGGCACATTGAAGCAGTTGCCGCAGCGTTCGAAGCGGACAAACCATATCTGGTCGCGCGCTGGCGCTGGCCAGACCGGTTCAACTCGTAATCACCCTTCACGCCAAAGGCTAAGCGTCAATCCGGCGTGTCGGTGAGGAGGGAATCTAATGCAAAACCTGGCTGATAACACGATGCAACAGGCAACTCAAAGCATCACCGCATCACCGCTGTATAGCGAGGACGTGTCGATCTGGCATCACATGTCTGAAGCTCTGCACCAGTCACTTTACCGTGTGCTCACTCTGCTCATCGCCGTGCTGCCCGGGATTCTTGCTTTCTTTGTCGCGCTGCTGGTATTTGCCTTGGCAGGCATGCTGCTTTCCTGGGTATTGCGCCGGTGCCTCACGTGGGCGAAGTTCGATCTTCGCGTGGCCCGAAAGAGCGGCACTGAGTGGGCCCCCACCAGCTCACCTACCGAGATTGTCGCCCGCGCCTCATTCTGGATCTGCGTGTTGCTCGGTCTTGTCATCGGTGTTTCGGCATTCGATACGTCGTATGCGACGGGCGCTCCGTTGCCCATCTCGTTGTTGCCGTATTTGACTCACGCCGTCGGCGCCGCCCTGCTGCTGATTGCAGGCGTTGTGGTCGCGAGATTTCTTGCCCGCTCGGTCCTGATCAGCGCGGTCAACGCCCAGCTGCAATACGCAAGAGTTCTTTCTCTGGGCGTGAAGTGGCTTGTTCTTGTTCTGACGGCGGCCATGGTGCTCGACCATTTGCAGGTAGGCGGAAATATCGTCGAGCTGGCGTTTGGAATTCTGTTCGGCGGCATCGTACTTACCCTCGCTTTGGCGGTCGGCCTCGGCTCACGCGATCTCGTCAGCCGTTCGCTGGAGAGCCACGTCGAGCACACCGGCGAGCGGACACACAATCCTGACGAAGCCACAACTGTGAGCCAGTCAATCAGGCATTTTTAGAAGAGTATTTGATGATCAGATTTCACGCCTATCGGAGTGCCGACCGATGGCTGGCGCTCCGAATGGCATCAATACAGCGGGTGCGTCGGTCGTCGTTGCTTCACTGCCGGCAGCCTGCCACGTAGTGCCTGTCGGCGGTGGTCACATGGTTCTACAATTGCTGTGCTCCTTGATTGCAGTTGTGCATGCGGGCTCGCGAGATAAAAGCCAGGGTTAATGCGTTGATGATACGTCTGAGGGACACAGCGCCCAAGGAAGGATATTCCCATGAAAAAAGTGATTGGAATGGCTGCGGCGATTGGCGCCCTTTTGGTAGCGCTGCCTTCGCGCGCCCAGGTGAAGATGACGCACGATCAGATTCTTTTCTACACCTCGGAGTGGAAGGGCGATCGTTTTCCTGATGGGCGGCCAAAGCTGCCTGATGCTCTGCTGAAGCGAGCACTGGATATGACCATTGAAGACGTATGGGAATACTTGCGCGAACACGGCTACCGTAACCAATTTGAGAGCGGCTGGCAGGCGCTGCATATCGACAAGCCGTTCGCCGGTCGCGCACTTACCGCGCAATACATGCCTACCCGGCCTGACATGCAAAGGGCGATTGTGGCCGAAGGCAAAGCCGAAGGGCGAGTGAGCGGGACCAATAGCTGGCCGATCAATGAATTGCAGACCGGAGATGTTTACGTTGCGGACGGCTTCGGCAAAATCATCGAGGGAACGCTGATCGGATCAAATCTGGGCAATGCAGTGGCCACACATACACATACGGGTTTCGTGTTCGATGGAGGCATCCGAGACCAGGAGGAGAACCGGGAAATCCCAGATTTCAACGGGTTCTATCGCGGATACGACCCTTCTGCCTGGGCCGATATGGAGTTGACCGGGATCAATGTACCGCTTCGCATCGGAAGAGCCATCGTGCTGCCCGGCGACCTGGTACTGGCCAAACCGGAGGGAGTTCTCTTTATTCCGGCGATAGTGGCCGAAGATGCCATCAGCGCGGCGGAGTTTACCGCGCTCACCGACGACTATAACTTCGAGTTGAATCGCGAGGGCAAGAACGGCGCGCAATTCGAAGGGGGATGGACGCCGGCGAAGTACGATGCATTCGCAAAGTGGATCGACGCGCATCCCGATAAGTTGAAGATGCCGCGCAGTGAGTTCGATGCTCTGCTTGCAAAAGCCAGGCAGCCGAAGCCGGAGCACCAGAATGCTGGCCCGCCGGAGCCCTAGAGAGCGCAACGCACGCTCACTTGGTGCGCTCGACGATCAGCGCCGCCTGCAGCATCGCCTTCGCATAGGCGATGTCGTAAAGATCGCCGGCGTAGCCTCCGCCGCCGGGATATCCGCGAATGGGGCCGCGCTGCCGGTCGTAGTCGATGGCGCGTGGGTGCTCGGGATAAATCTCACGCGAATAGTTCATTTTTATCAGTTCCCGCATCACCGCAAACATGTTTACGTCGCCCTCGTCGATGAAGCCTTCATCGTATTTCAGGTAAGGCACGGTTACGTGCGGATTGCGATAGTGCATGTGGTTGATGCGATCACGGCTGCCGAAGTAGCGGCATACCTCAACCGGGTCCTCGCCCATCTCCATCGTCACGCCGCAATCGAAGGTGATTCCATTCGCCGGGCTGTCGACGATTTCGATGAGGTGCTTCCAGCCTTCGACTGTAGCCATGATCTGCTGCGATCCACGGCTGAGCGGAAAGGGCGGATCGTTGGGGTGAAGTGCGAGACGCACATTCGCTTTTTCAGCAACGGGAATGACGGCCTTGAGGAAATACGTAATGTTGGCCCACATTTCGCCGAGCGTGTGCGCACCTTCCTCGGCGAGCGGCAGAAGATCCCTGGCGCGGTCATAATCAACACCGGTTAAACCCGCGCCGCCCCGCCCGGCCTCTTCGAAATAGCCCTCCATGGCGCGGTGTGCGTAGAAGTTGTATTCCACTACAGGCACACCGACTTGGCCGGCAGCCTCGATCGACTGCCGGATTTTGTCGATCTCTTCATCGCGCCCGGGCCGGCCATAGACGACGTTGGGAAACCCGGCAATCATCAGGTTCCCCAGCGCAATGCCGCCGGCCTTGAGTTTGTCGACGATCGGCTGCAGCTGGCTCACGGTCCACGGTATCGCCGGCCCCCCCGACAGGACGTGACAGACACCAATCTGCACCACGCTGCGAATGACCTCGTCTGTCACGCCATTGCTCATGTCGATCGCGCAGGCAATCTTTGGAGTTGCCGCGCTCTCCTGCGGCATTCCGTTGCCAAGCCACCAGGGTTTTGACGCATCCTGCGCTTTTGCTGCCCATGGTTGCAGCAGCGGCACGAAGCCGGCGGCTCCCAGGGCCTTGATCAGATTCCGACGGGAAAGCATAGATTTCATCATGAAAGATCCTCGCGGGTTTTAATCAGACATCTTGTACGGTATTGCATTCTTCCACAAACCGATGCGCGGTGTCGTGGCAGCCGGAGGTTGAACCCTGGGGCCGAGCAGGAAATGCAGGAGTAAGATGGATCGTTAAAACCGCCACCAGGGAAGGAATTGCCTGAAATGTCTAACGCCAACCGATTCCACTTCGACCGCCGCAGCATGCTCAAATCGTCAGTCAGCTTACTTGCCGGCGGCGCCATTGCGCGCACGGCGGCCGCCCAGCCAGAGATCAAGAACGTGAACCTCGCCTCGAGCCCGTCGAGCCTGAAGATCGCAGATATGCGTTATGCCGTCGTCGTCAAGCCGGGACCAAGCCCGTGCGTGCTCATCCGCATTGATACCAATCAAGGCGTCTACGGCCTAGGCGAGGTGCGCGACATTGCGGGACCGCAGTATGCGATGGTGCTCAAGAGCCGACTGCTTGGCGAGAATCCTCTGCGCATCGACTATTTGTTCCAAAAGATCGCGCAATTTGGCGGCAATGCGCGCCAGGCGGGCGGAGTATGCGCCGTGGAGATGGCGCTTTGGGACATTGCAGGCAAAGTCTACAACATTCCTGTGTATCAGATGCTCGGCGGCAAATGGCGCGACGAGATTCGCATTTATGCAGACACGACGGAATCGATGGATCCGGCCGAATATGGCCGCCGGGCCAAAGAGCGCAAGGCAACGGGCCTGACCTGGATGAAGATGGACCTGGGCATCAACGTGCTCGATGGGATACCCGGCACGGTGATGCGGCCTTCAGGACTGAGCAACTGGGAAGAGCGCGTACAACCGAACCTGTTCATCGGGGCGGAGGTGACCGACAAGGGCATTGACCGGCTCTGCGAATACGTGGCTGCGGTTCGCGAGAACATTGGATACGATATGCCACTCTCGATGGATCACCTGGGCCACATCGGCGTCAAATCGGTCATCCGGCTCGGAAAGGCATATGAGAAATTCAATCTGGAGTGGATGGAGGATGTGATTCCGTGGTACTACACGGACCTGCTCAAAGAGATTACGCAGGAGAGCCCAACGCCGACGCTCACAGGCGAGGACATTTACAGGGTTGAGGACTTCGAGACCCTATGCAGAGAGCACGCTGTGGACAAGATTCATCCCGATCTCGCCACCTCCGGCGGAATTCTGCAAACCCACCACATCGGCGATATGGCGTTCAAGTATGGAGTACCCATGGCCATGCATTTTGCAGGAACGCCGGTCGCCTGCATGGCGTCCGTGCACTGTGCGGCGGCCACGCGCAACTTTCTAGCGCTGGAGAACCATTCGCTCGACGTGCCCTTCTGGCAGGACCTCGTCACAGGGGTGGAAAAGCCGATCGTCAACAAAGGTTATATCCGCGTGCCTGACACACCCGGCCTCGGAATTGCGCTGAACGATGACGAGCTCAAGCGTCATCTCAAGCCAGGAACGGGATACTTTGAACCCACACCGATGTGGGACGAACCGCAGTCATGGGACGACGCGCTCTTCAGCTGACTGGCCCGGGGTCGCGCACTACGTCGTCAACTGCGTGAGCGTTGGAAACCGGTACCGCGCTTTGGCAATCGGGGTGCCCACAACCTCGATCCGCGTCAGGTCGCGTGTGCCTACGCCCAGGTGCTCAGCTAGCCGCAACGTGCTGTCGCAGGTTTCAAAGGGAGGAGCACCGCGATCAGCCATGGGGTCCAGTCCCATGACTGCCGTAGCTACGGCATCCGTCGAGACGCAATTCATGCCTGCAATCAACACCCCGGGGTGAACCGGCCGATGGATCCAGTTGCGCTTCTGGTTGGGCAACTCACCGCCTGTCATGGTGTAGATTCCGTCAATCACCGCCAGGTGAATGGGTCTGGCCGCCACTAAGTCGGCGGTAACGCGCGGAACACGAAAGCCCGGGTCACTTGATTCAGCCACCGGCTGCGGGGCACTCTTGGGCGGCACGCGCGATCCGGAATGCATCGGCTCACGGTATCCCATCGGAATGATGCTCGGTTCGTCCTCCGGTGCCTCTCGGCTGTAGATGGTGCACGGCGTGATGCCGAACCAGTTCTTCATCGACAGCGTAACGCCAGCCGTGCGGTGCTCCTTCAGCTTGGCCAGCGAAACAAAGACGTCCGCATCGTGATAGGAGTGATTCAGATCGTAGCCCGCATACATCAAACCGCCGCCCGGAACCATGAATCGGGCATAAGTCTTTCCGCTGCCGAGGAAGTTCGTGTTTTCAAACTCGACATGCGTCGCTGCGCTCGAAAAATCTCTGGGCTGCCAGCCCGCGGAAAGCATGAACTCCTCAAGTGGCTTGCCGCTGTTCGGGGAGCTTTCAAGCAGGCGGATTCGCTGCGCTCCGGCACTGCCGAGCAGCGAGATTAATGACCCGATGACTTGTGGATGAACCCAATGGGTCATCTGGTTGGGCATGTTGTTCAGCTTCGCGCCCGGCCCGCCGGTCATGTTCAACTTGATGGCCACCGTCTTGCCCCGAACAAGCTTGTCAAGCCCGCCGAGTTGGTCGAACATGGCGGAAAGTACGTTAGAAACCTGCCGGTCGTACTCGGAACAAATCCCAATGGCTACGCGGCTTGATGGCGTTGGGATGATTGACGCCAGAGCAGGCTGCGCAATGGCGGCCCCAGCTGCCAGTCCTGCAACGCCAAGAAACTCTCTGCGCGAGCAACGAGACTTCATCATCGGAGCGACCTCCAGACAGTTCCTCTTAAGTATTAACTGGAATTCCTCTGGAATGAGCAGAATTATTTGCCGCAACCACCATATCCCTTGTCGATTCGGGTTTCGCCGTATCATGGAAATGCGCTGAAGCTGTCTTGACGATTACCGCGCTCGATCTTGTCCTCGCAGACCCCAAGCGGTGGGCTCCATGTTCGCCAACCGGCGACTCGCGATTACAGCACAGAATTCAAGGGAATCTGATAGGTTGTCTCCAGGCACTTGCAATCTGCGATTGTCACGGTTGTGATCTAAATCACCGCGACGAGGTGCCCGACGGCGGATGCTTACACTTAAGGCTAGGGATCGATAGACGATGTCTTGGGTCAGAAAAGGCGCGTTGATGATGCTGGCGGTTGTGGCCTTCTGGGCCACGATGCCGGTATCGGCATGTCTGTTAAGTGCGCAGCATGGGGGCCAGCCCGATTGCTGCCGCGGCATGGCGCAAGGATGTGACTCGCCCGGCGTGGGCGCAGGCAATTCATGCTGCCAAGTCCAAGGGAAGAACCCTGCCGTGACGCCGGCGCCCCAGTTCACCACTGAGCATCTGCGGAAACTCGCTCTGGCGCCGCATCAGGCTGGTGTGCAATCGCCAGTGGCTCATGGTTCCGGGTATAGGAACACGGCCGCAACGCCGCCGCCGAAATTCCCGCCGGCCGGCGCCTTCGCACTCCGAATCTAAAACTCCTTCCATTAGAGGCTGAATCCGGGCTCAGGTGTGTCTTTGCACGCCCATGCGGATCGCGAGCGCACAGCCGGTCTCTGCACCGAATCTCCTTGGAGGGAATGATGAAATTTCTTGTTGCTGCATTTTGCGTTCTGACGGCCATCGGCTCGAGCGGCGTTTCCCGCGCTGAGACGCCTGCGGGCAGCGATGGCCTGACGAACCTGGCCGCATTGCTCGACGACCACCACCCAGCCGAGTCATCCGCCCCAGCCCTGACACTTGAAGAAGTCGAGCGGCTTGCCCTTGCAGCAAACCCCGAGATTGCAGTTGCTGCCCGGCGAGTTGCCATCGCCGAAGCGCATGTCCCCGTCGCTGGCGCGCTCGACGATCCCATGGCCATGTATCGCGGTTGGGGAGTCCCGCTCAATCAGCCGTGGAACTACAACCAGGCCCAGAACATGTTCAGCATCAGCCAGACCTTTCCTGGCCGGGGAAAGCGTGGCCTGCGCACCAGCGTTGCCGAGTCCAGCGTGGATGAGGCGAAGGCCGATCTGGAGCAAGTCCGCCTGGATGTGAGAGTACGCGCGCACAAGGCCTTCGACGACCTGTTACTCGCCGACGATGAGATGCAGATCCACGATCAACATCTGGCCATTGCACGCCAGGCCATTGAAGAGGCGCGAATCAAATACACAAATGGAAAGGTGCCGCAACAGGACATTCTGAAGGCGCAGGTTGCGCTGACGCAGTTAGCCGAACACATGATTCGGTTCGATCAGGACGCCGACCTGGCGCGCGCGCGTCTCAACACGCTGCTTGGGCGCGATCCCGGTGCGCCGCTCAACGTCCGCGGAGAATATTCAGTTCTGGCCACACTGCCACAGGCACGGAGTTTGGACGACCTGGCTCTGCGCTCACGCCCCGATCTGCTCGCGGCACAGCAGGCGGCCGAGCGCAGCCACAAAGAGCAGGAGCTGGCGAGCAAGGCTTTTGTGCCTGACTTCACCGTCTCAGCGGGATACATGATCCAGCAGCCGGGTGCTTTTGCACGCAACGCCTACATGATCGAGGGCTCCATGAATCTTCCGTGGCTGAATCATCGCAAGCACGATGCGGAGATTCGAGAGGCCGCGGTGCAAGCAACCGAGCAGGATGCCGAACTGGCTGCAATGCGCAATGGCGCGTTCGGGCAAATCGAGGAAGCGCTGATTGAGGCAGAAGCTGCGCAGAAGCTGGCGCACATGTATCACGACCAACTCCGTCCCCAGGCCGAGGCCACGCTCCAGTCGAGCGTGATTGCGTATGAGAACGACAAGACGGACCTTCTCGATCTGCTCGACAGCCAGATGACAGTCATCAATATCGATCAGGCCTGGCTTCAAGCGGTGGCCGACTTCGATACGCGCCTGGCGGATCTCGAACTCGCAACAGGCACTTCTCTCGATCAGTCAGACACTCATGCAACGGAGGTGAAACCGTGAAGACACGCGGCTATCAGATTTTGTTGGCGGCGGCCATTGGCGTTTGCGTTTTGCTTGCGATCGCTCTGGGGTATGTGCTCCTGCGCCGCGACCACGCAGCTCCGCAGACAACTGCGCAGGACCCGGTCGTGGCGCGCGGGCCGGAGATGAACTCGCAGCCCCCACCTGCACAAGGTGGGGCGCCCAATGCCGATCCAAGCCTTGCGCCGCTCCAGTTGTCACCGCAGCGAATGCAGGAGATTGGAATCGTTTCAGCGACGGTGGACATGAAGGATGTGAGCGACAATTTGAGCGTTCCGGGAAATGTCGACATCGATGAAGAGCGGCTCTCGTATGTGCAAACCCGTTTCCCCGGCTGGATTCAGGACGTCACAGCGAATGCGACCTACCAGTATGTGCGCAAGGGACAGCGGCTTTTCACAATGTATAGCCCGGACATTGTAAGCAGCGAGCAGGAGTATTTGCTGGCTCGCCAAAACAAGAGCGCATTCTCGCACGATGCGCATGGCATGGGGGCGCAGGACGACGGCTGGCTGCTGAAGGCCGCCGAGGAGCGGATGCAGCAATTCGGCGTCCCGGCACAGGCAATCGCAGAGCTGGAACAAACCGGCAAAGTGCAGCGCAACATCGCTGTCGAGTCACCGGCTTCGGGCTACATCATTGAGCGCGACGCCTTGCCGAACGAGTATGTGCAACCGGAGACAAAGCTGTATAAGATTGCCGATCTCTCCACGGTGTGGGTTTACGCCAATGTATTTCAAAACGACGTTGGCAAACTGCGACCGGGCGACCCGGCGCAGGTGACGGTGGATGCCTATCCGGGGCGCCACTTCAATGGCCGGATCGATCAGATTCTGCCGCAGGTGGATATGACAACGCGCACCGTGCGCGTACGCCTTGCCTTCAGCAACCCCGGCGTGATTCTGAAGCCGGGGATGTACGTGAATGTTGCGATTGCGGTACGGCTGGGCCGGCAGATGGTGATACCGGCATCCGCGGTTCTGCAGACGGGAACGCGGGCCATCGCGTTTGTCGATCACGGGAACGGCAATCTGGAGCCGCGAACGATTGAAACCGGGCCGCAGCTCGACGTCTCCGTGGTTGTTCTGAGCGGGTTGAAGGTCGGCGAGAAAGTGGTGAGCTCCGCCAATTTCCTTGTGGACTCCGAAGCGCAGCTTCAGGCGGCCGCGGGAGCCTTTGCGCCTGCGGCGCCGCAGCCTGCAACCACGGGTGCAGCGCCCGCTGCGCAAGTGAAGATCGACTTCAGTTCAGAACCGTCTCCACCGCGTAAAGGGGCAAACACGGTGCGCGTTACGTTGACCGGCTCTGACGGAAGGCCGCTCCAAGGCGCAGAAGTCACGGCTGTCTTCTTTCTGCCGGCGATGCCCGCCATGGGAATGGCGGCGGAGCGCGACGCGGCAACACTTACCGACAAAGGCAACGGACTGTATGAAGGCTGGTTGCAACTCTCGACGGGTGGTACCTGGCAGGTGACGGTGACCGCGCAGCGCGGCGGCCAGACAGTGGGCACAAAGCAGTTAAGCGTGACTGCGACGGGAGGCATGTGATGATTTCACGCATCATTGCCTGGTGCGCACGCAATCCCTTCCTGGTTTTCACGGGGGCTATTCTGCTGGTGGTCGCGGGTATCTGGTGTCTGCAGCGGGTACCGCTGGACGCACTGCCCGACATCAGCGACGTGCAGGTGATCATTCACACGCAGTGGGCCGGTGAACCGCCGAATGTTATTGAAGACCAGGTGACATACCCGATTGTGACCGCTCTGCTCGCAGCGCCGCACGTAAAGAACGTACGCGCCCAAACCATGTTCGGCGACTCCTATGTCTTCGTCGTCTTTCAGGATGGCACCGACCTCTACTGGGCGCGATCGCGCGTGACCGAATACCTGCAACAGATTGCCGGGCGGCTGCCCGCGGATGTACATCCTGCCATTGGCCCGGATGCCACCGGGGCGGCCTGGGTGTTTGAGTACGCAGTTTTGGACCGTCGTCACACCAGGAGCCTGGCGGATTTGCGCGCGCTGCAGGACTGGTATCTGCGCTATCAGCTCGAAACCGTGCCCGGCGTGGCAGAGGTAGCCAGCATCGGCGGATTCGTGCGCCAGTACCAGGTGAACCTCGACCCCAACAAGCTTTTCTCCTACGGAATATCCGCGGCCACCGTGATCGACAAGGTCAGGCAGAGCACGAATGAGGTGGGTGGGGACGTGCTGGAAATGAGCGGCGCCGAGTACATGATTCGCGGCGTCGGCTATCTTCGCTCGCTCTCGGATCTGGAAAACGTTCCAGTTGCGGCGAAGAACGGCACGCCTGTGCTGGTGCGGGACCTTGGCACGGTGTCGTTTGGGCCCGACGAGCGGCGCGGCGCGGCCGACTGGCAGGGCCAGGGAGAAACCGTGGGCGGCATCGTGGTGATGCGCGACGGCTTGAATGCTCTCAATGTGATTGACGGCGTAAAAGCCAAGCTGAAGGAAATTGCGCCCTCGCTGCCGGCCGGTGTTGAGATCGTGACCGGCTACGATCGCTCCTGGCTTATCAAGCAGTCCATTCACACTCTGAAGCGGGACCTGATCGCCGAGGCCATCATTGTCAGCTTCGTCAGCATTGCTTTCTTGTTCCACTTCCGTTCCGCGCTCGTCCCCATTCTCACCCTCCCGATTGCCGTGCTGGCTGCATTCATCCCCATGTACTATCTGCACGTCAGCTCGAACATCATGTCGCTGGGCGGATTGGCGCTGGCTGTCGGGGTGCTCATCGACGCTGCAATTGTGATGGTGGAGAACGGGTACCGCCGTCTGGCCGAGCGCGCGGACGTTCCGGACGAGCCCGAGAGGCGCCGGATTCTCGTCACCGCGGCGCAGCAGGTTGGCCCGGCCCTCTTTTATTCGCTGATTATCATCGTGGTTTCGTTTTTGCCGGTGTTCCTGTTGGAAGCGCAGGAAGGCCGCATGTTCCGCCCGCTGGCCTGGACCAAGACGCTTTCTCTCATCTTTTCATCGTTGCTTTCCATCACGCTGGTTCCGGCTCTCATGCCGCTCTGCCTGCGCGGCAAGCTGCGCCCCGAGTCGAAGAACCCTGCTGCCCGCGTAACGCAAGGCATCTACCTTCCCGTGCTGCGCTGGAGCCTGAAACACTGGAAGCTGGTCATCGCGCTGAATCTGGCCTTCCTTGGCGCGACGATCCCTCTTTACTTCCGCCTTGGAAGTCAGTTCATGCCAGCGCTGTATGAGGGCTCCGCTCTTTATATGCCGAGCGCGCTGCCGGGGATTTCCATCACGCAGGCAGTCTCGCTGATGCAGCAGCAGGACCGCATCATCCGCTCATTTCCTGAAGTTGCAACGGTGTTCGGTACAGTGGGCCGCTCAGACAGCGCCACGGACAATGCGCCTCTCGATATGTACGACACCACCATCATGCTCAAACCACGCGATCAGTGGCGCCCCGGCATGACCTACGAGAAGCTGATCCACGACATGGACGAGAAGCTGCAATTTCCGGGCCTCACGAATACGTGGACCATGCCGGTCGAGAACCGGCTCGACATGGAATTGACCGGAATCAAGACCGCGGTGGGGATCAAGATTCAAGGCCCAGACTTGGCGCACATCGAGGATATTGGAGCGCGCATGCAACAAATTCTGGCCGGTATGCCGGAAACCAACTCGGTCTTCGCCGAGCGCGTTGCGCAGGGATTCTATTTGAACGTTGAGGTAAACCGGCCCCAAGCCGCGCGCTACGGCCTCACGGTGGCTGACGTGCAGCAGGTCATCACATCGGAGATCGGCGGAGCAGACATTGCACAGAACGTGGAAGGCCGCGAGCGTTTCCCGATCGCAGTGCGCTATCAGCGCAGTTTCCGCGACCATCCTGAAGCTTTATCGCAGGCGCTCATTCCCACTCCGACCGGCGAACAAATTCCAATCGGCGAAGTTGCACGTGTCTACTACTCGCGCGGCCCAGCCATGATCCGTGACGAAGATGGGTCTTTGACCGGCTACGTTTATCTCAACCTGAACACACACAATTACGGCGGCTTTGTGAGTCGCGCGCAGACTTTGATGAACCAGAAACTGGCGCTGCCGGTGGGTTACACGTGGCGCTGGGCGGGAGAATATGAATTCGAAATGCGTGCCAAGCAGCGCCTCAAGATCATCCTGCCCATTGTCTTTTTCGTAATCTTCCTCCTGCTCTATCTCGTCTTCAAATCTGCCGCCGAGGCGGCCGTGCTCATCTTTCCCACTTTCTACGCCATGTCGGGAGGGCTGCTGCTGCAATGGGCGCTCGGCTATAACTTCAGCGTCGCAGTTTGGGTAGGCTATATCGCGCTCTTCGGTATTGCTGTGGAGACGGGCGTGGTGATGGTGGTTTATCTGGATGAAGCATTTCAGAACCGCCTAGCGCAGGATGCGCCAATGACGGAAGCCGGTTTGCTGCAGGCGGTGACCGATGGCGCGGTGCAGCGGTTACGGCCCAAGCTGATGACCGTAACGGCGGTGATTCTGAGCCTTACGCCAATACTTTGGGAGACCGGCATCGGTTCAGACGTAATGAAGCCCATTGCTGCTCCCATCGTCGGGGGAATGATTACATCCACCATTCACGTCCTGATTCTTGTTCCGGTATTCTTTCTGCTCATCAAGCGCAGAGCCTTGCGCCGAGGCCGGCTTCACGGAAACCCGAATCAGCGACAGGCCTGAAGCACGGCCCTGCACGCATGACCCTGCTCACTTGCCACACGCTTGATGCTACCCTGTTGATATCGTGGTCTTTTCGCCCTCACTTTCGGCTCCATATGTCTCAATGCATTCTGCAGTGGGAATTGGCTCCATTTTGCTTTCGCTGAGGTATTGTGGGGAAGAAAATTGAGCGCGCATCAAAGTTGTTCATTCTAAAGTGGCCCTGCAGCTCAGATGGATAGAGCAGCAGTTTCCTAAAGTGTTTAGAATCAATACTTTAACGGACTTAGCAATTCTCGGGAGTACTTAAAAATACTGAAAAACGCACTCCGTAGTCCCCTCTGTGAGGGCTAAAGTGAGGGATCTCTGGGGGCTGAGCAGCAGTAAAACGTCGTAAAAAAACTGCTGCTCTCCGCGCTGGCAGCAGCGATCAAAGGCAAAACCGAAAAATTGGGTGAGTTAAAGTGAGGGAAGTGCAAACTGTATGGCACTCCAGCCAGAGTGCCTGTTTTGGGGGCTCAACGTACTAGCTGCAATAGACCGCAAGCCTTTCGCTCCATAGTGAAGGCTATTGGGAACTTCTTGAGCACTGAAGGCCTGGGTCAGCTTAGGTCCAACTTCGAAGAGGCTACAACAGTGACTGCAGATTCGGAAGGATTCCAGAATTGCAGTTCGAAACACACGGGAGTCTGAGACGGCGCATTTGTCTTTTCGATTCTTGTCTTGCGGTTGGGGAAACTTAGGCCTCGGAAACCTGATCCATGATTGCCGATACCTGGCCGGGAATCTTGACACGGCCTACCGGTTTCTTCACCTGTCTGTCGCTCTGGTCGGCACTGGACTGAACGCCCGTGGCATTGCTGACCGCACAGAGGACGAGTTCGACGCGCGACGAGACGCCAAGCTTATCGAATATATGAAACAAGTAGTTCTTGATCGTATGCTCGCTTAGGTTCAGTTCCTTGGCGATCTCCCGGTTTTGCATGCCCTCTGCCACGAGACGGACGACCTCTTCTTCTCGCTTGGTCAGCAACCGCATTCCGCCTGCGTTCACTACGCGAATCGGCGCAAGTTGGGAAAACGCCTCAATCACCTCCGAAAGTTCGGCGCAATTTCCCCAGATCTGCCCCGCGTGGACCTGCTCCACGCACCGGCATAGTAGCTTGAAGCTAGACTTTGAAAGGCAAAAGACGCCCTTTGCGCCCGTCCGAAATGCGTCCACGACTTGATTGCGTTCAGGGCTTTCGAACAGAATCACCGACTTCACCTGCGGAGCACACTCACGAATCTCCCGCAACAGCCCAAAGCCGCTCAGCGGACCGTCTGCCAAGGTCGCAGTGATCAGGGCGACATCCACGTGTGCCGACTGCGCCGCTTCGAGGGCCTCCTGCGCACCCGTGGCGCTGGCGACCACGTGAAGGTGCGCCTGCCGGTTCAGCGCCTGCATAAGCAACTCTTGCGCCATTAAGTTCCGGGTTGCGATAAGAACGGAAATATCACTTTGCTTCGGGGTCATCGTCTAGACGTCCCGCTAATCGCCTTCGGTGCTACGGGCCCTGCAGATGCAGTAAACGGGGATTGCCAGGTTGCGTTCCCGGGTGTGCAAGATTATACACCTTGCCGTCTTCGTTGGGGGCGGATCTTTGCCTTCGGGTAGTGTCCTCTTAGCGCGTTGCTGGGGAGACAAACGGCGGAATGGTCAGAATGGGCCATTCTTATTGGCCAAAACGCGTTTAAGCGGAAATGACTGAAGACAGCCTGGTTTTCCCGCTGGCCCATCATCATGGTAATGAGACGACGATGGCTACAGTAATAAGAAGCACCATAGATTGGTGAAATGCCACGATGGTCCCCGGATTTTTCGGCTTGAGATTTACGGCATGGAAAAGCAGGAATCCCACCGCGACCTGTGCCACGGCCAGATAAAAGGCCACGGGATAGGCCGGCATGAGCCAGCCCAAGGTAGCCACGATGGTCAGGGCGGCGAGGATATGGGCCGCCACAGTCCAATGGGCAAGTCGCTGCGGTCTATAAAAAGCCCCAATGGGCTGACCGAAACCGCGTTGCCCGGTGGTCATGCCCCCCAGGAACACCGCCAGCAAAAGCGCATGGAGGGCTGCCATGAATTTGAGATAAGACCAAAATTGAATGCCGGGGAGAGCAAGGCCGGTGAGATAACTGAGAAAGACCCCATAGGCGAGGAGTCCATGGATGCCATGCACAAAGGCCGGTATCCGACCGGAGAGAACATGGAGGGTTCCTATACCGAACAGGGCGGCGATGATCACCAGCGCCAAACCGTTAATAGTCGCCGAACTCGGCGCGAGAACGACCAGGGCTAGCGCAATGAGGCCCACCAAAGTGGCTACCAACCGATGCGCCGCCTCGGGATCCCCCCGGATCATCAACACCAGGATATTTTGGGTATATGGCCAGCGGGTCCCCAGAGAGAGCCCATAACCAAATCCCTCGACAATGCTGCCGAGAAGGATCAGGATACCGGCCAGGGTTACCTCGGTCAGAAACAGGCCGCCCACCAGCGCCGCTCTGCCCGAATGCAGGCCAGCGCTCGCCTTCCAGATGCCGGCGAGTATGGCGCCCGCCACCAGACAAGCCATGACCAGCCCTATAACGCGCACCGTGCGCGTCATTTCTCCATCGACGGCTGAGGAGACGGGCACTGCTACCGTAGTATGCTGTGCGGAGTTTCGCTCTTCAGCAACGCTGCGGTTTGCCATTGCTTTGAACCGGAATTTCTATTTTGAATTCACGACTCCGAACCAATATACATCCAGCTGCGCCTGCCGAGCCCGTTTTCGCACCCGTTTCCATCCCAAAGACCCGAGCGTGCCCGGCAGGGCCTTTGCTGGGAACAAAAAGCCATGATTTGCCCCATTTCGAAGCGATCTCTCAGACCCCCTCCCTCAACTCCCCTCCGTCGTCCAGATTGGTTTCGCCTTCCTGCCGAGCCTACCCGGCTGGCAGCGGCAAAGCCTCTATCTGCCGCAGCATGCCTCCGAATAGGCGCCGCGTCAGATCGCTTTCCGACATTGACGGTTGCAGCGATCCGATGATTCAGAGTTACAACTCAAATCGAAGAGAATACGTTTGCTTGGAATACGTAATCTATGAGCATTTCTAGCTCATCAATATTAGATGGGAAGTCATGGCAACGCGGAGTCAATAGAGAAGAAAGGCTCTAACCCGAAGAAGCAAAACATCTCTATTCCTTGCCCTGGCCAATGGTCCGCCAAAGAAGCCGCCGCACGAATTCAAGCCAATACCACTGTCTCTGGCGTGGCGCGACGCAGGAGAGAAGGACCGCTCCGGGCCATTCTGTTTCTTGTGAGCATCTTCCACGGCGCGTACATTGGGATTTTTTAATCCTGTTTAATTGTTGACCGGTTGCGGAGGGATTGAAAGCGATGACCCCATGCACAGTGTCATAGAACTGCGGAAAGCCAAACGCTACCGGTTGAGCGCTCCGGTGTTTTTCTTGTGGGGGCCCCAGGAGGGGAAGCCGCAAAGCAGCCAGGGCGTAACTCGTGACATCAACACTTCCGGGGTCTACATCCTAGCGGATAAATTACCAACGGTCGGGACACTTATCCAACTGGACATTTTGCTCCCTAAACTGGATGAGCCCGGATTCGGTATGTCACTGGCTGGTGAAGGTGTAGTGCTTCGCGTCGAGCCTCACGGCTCCCAGGGCGCGGGCACCAGCAAAGCAGGTTTCGCCGCTTCAGTGCAGTTTTACCCTGAAGCATCGGCATCGGTTCTTTCGCGCCTGGAGACTTCAGGGTAAGTTGTGGAAGCCCCGGGTTGGGCAGGCGCGGAATGTTAGATTCGCCTCTTCGATAAGCAATTTTTCCCTCGAAGAGGCTGTGGAAAAGGGCCTTACCGAGTAAGGACGGCGAAGCTTTGCTTGAAATTGCCGAGAGAACGCCGAGCGTAGAGAGCTACGGCGCATTCTGCGCTGGTGTGAACACCATGGCGCGGTGGTTTGCGCTTTACACCACTCCCCGCCACGAGAAACACGTGTCCGAAATGCTGGCGCAACGCCAGATCGAGACCTTCCTGCCGCTCTATCGGACGACACGGCGATGGAAGAAGAGCCGCCCGGTCGTTCTGGATTTGCCGCTGTTCCCCACCTACGTTTTCGTCCGCATCGCACGGGAAGCGCGGGCCACCGTCGTGAGCGTGCCGGGGGTGCTGTCGATCGTGGGCTCTGGACGGGAACCCTGGCCCCTTCCCGATCCTGAAATCGAAGCCATACGTCTTGGTTTGCAAATGCACAAGATCGAGCCGCACCCCTACCTGACCGTGGGCGAAAGAGTGCGAATCAAGGCTGGGGTGATGGCCGGCGTGGAGGGAGTCTTGGTCCGCAAGAAGAACGACCTCCGCGTGGTCCTCTCGCTGGACGCGATCATGCGGAGCGTTGCTGTGGAAGTAGACGCCGACGATATTGAGCCTGCTAATGCGCCAGCCGTAAGAATCGCCTGCTAAGGAAAGCGGGACAGCCCTTCACACAAGCCATTAGATGCCACTGCGAAGCGGTGAGCACGAGAAATACAATATGGGTTCGGTCAAACTAATAGACTCGGCTGTACCCCTCGAAAGGTCCTATGCCTTACCGGCATCAGCGATACCGAGGAGCAATGAGCGGTTTGCTATAGTCACCGCGCTCATCGAGCGAATGGCCGACCTGGCTGCCGTCGTGGCGGCGACGGTGTTGGCGTATGCGACGTATGAACTCCTGCAGATCGGTAGACAACTTCACTATTCTGCCAGCGTCGGACTCCTGGCCGCGTTCAGTTTCGCGGTGCTGTTTGTGTTGATGCTGGATCACGACGGAGCCTATAAACGAGCCAACAGCCTTCTGCGCATCCGCGAGACCGAACGCATTCTGCGGGTGACCGTGCAAGCTTTTGCCGTGGTTTTTCTGGTTACGTTTTTCTTATCGGAGCTTTTCTCGCGCTGGGTAGTTGTGTTGGCGGTCGTCTTCGTTCCGCTCCTCGTAATCGTTGAAAAGCAGGTTGTGTTTGTGCTGATCCGGAATCTGCACAGCCGTGGCTACGGTTTGCGGAACGCGTTGGTATATGGCGCAGGACTTACGGGTCGGCGCGTCTTTTCCGCGATTGTCCGCTCGCCCAAACTAGGCCTGAACCCTGTCGCCATTGTTGACGACAATGAGAAACTCGCCGGCAACAGAGTCTACGGTGACGGCTACAAGCACGAGCGATCAGCTCGAGTCATAGCCGGCCCGCTGTCCAGCAGCTTGATCCGGGAGTGGGGCGTCAGCCTGGTACTGATCGGAATCCCTTCGTTATCGAAGAAACGTTTCAGGGAAATTGCGGGCGAAGCCTTGGCGGCGGGTGCCAACGTCGCCTTTGTTCCCCAGCTCTCTTACAGTTCAGAAACATTGACAGACTATGTAGACATCGACGGAGTCCTTATCGCTTCCCTGGGCCTGCCCGTACGCGACCGGATGTATGAAACCGGCAAGCGCATCTTCGATTTTGGTGCCGCGCTCGTCCTGCTTGTTCTCACGTTGCCGCTATGGGCGGTTCTTGCCCTCCTTATACGCTTGGATTCGAAAGGTCCGGCGTTCTTCCGCCAAGAGCGTGTGGGTCGGAATGGTAAGCGGTTCGATTTTTACAAATTCCGCTCAATGCGTGTGGATGTGCCCCAATATGGTCTCCACCCCTTCGGTGCCGATGACCCCCGGGTCACGCGCTTCGGCCGCTGGCTCCGCCGCACCAGCCTCGATGAGTTGCCACAGCTTATCAATGTTCTGAAAGGTGATATGTCGCTGGTCGGCCCTCGTCCAGAAATGCCATTCATCGTGGAACGCTACAACGCCCGTCACCGGCAGAGGCTGCAGGTGATCCCTGGATTAACGGGTCTCTGGCAGCTAAGCGCCGACCGTTCGTTCTTAATCCACGAAAACATTCAGTACGATCTCTATTACATCCGGCACCGGAACTTCTTTATGGATCTGGCGATCCTGCTGCATACCGCGGTATTCGCGATGAAGGGGATGTGAGATGTGGGACGCAGCGACTCATTATGTGAATTCCGATGACCCTACTGCGTCCTGCAAACCAAGACGGGCCCTCAAAAGCAGGTGCCCGGATAAGGAAGTTCGGTTTCACAAACCCCAGGAGTCTTAAGGCAGCTGGAACTGCTCAATTGCACTGGAAAGCTGGAGAAGTGAGGTTCGAAATGAAATATCCGATCATCGCACTAGTCGGACTTGTCGCGACGGTTGCAATCACAGCGATCGCCCAAGACTCTGCAATTCCCGCCACGACGGGGACTAATTCGCCTTCGATTGTTACCGCCTCGAAGGATGCCGCGCCGGGGTTTCAGGAGCGGAGTCCTCGGTATCGGCTGCGAAAAGGCGACAGTTTCGATTTGGACTTTGCCCTGTCTCCCGAATTCAACCAGACAGTTGCGGTGCAGCCGGATGGATATGTGACCTTGAAGGGGGTTGGCTCGATTCTAGTCGAGGGCCAGACCGTACCGGAGCTGACGGAGACTTTAAAGACTCTTTACGCAAAGATGCTGCACGACCCAGTCATTACAGTCGCCCTCAAGGACTTCGACAAGCCCTACTTTATCGCTGCTGGCCAAGTGACCAAGCCGGGCAAGTATGACCTCCGGGGTCCGCTCACCGTCACCGAGGCGGTAGCGATCGCAGGAGGCTTTAACGAAGACGCTAAGCATTCGCAGGTGGTGTTGTTTCGTCCAGCGTCAAATGGGATGTTTGAAACGAAGCTCATCAATGTCAAGAAGCTGCTCGCTTCGCGCAATCTGTCCGAAGACGTTTATCTGCGACCCGGGGACATGCTGTACGTACCGCAAAGCGCGTTCTCGCATTTCCGTCGCTACATTCCGACATCAAGCATGGGCGCGTACTATAACCCAGCGATTTATTAAGGCAAGGTGCAACATGAGAACTGACGAACTGGCACTTAGAGCCGACGACCTAGCAATCGATCGATACACTCGTCGACCGTTGCCAACCTTGCGCGACATCATCGCTGTACTATTTCGCCAGCGTTGGCCAATGCTGATTGCATTCGTCCTAGTGGTGATCGCGGTGGCTGTGTCCGGCCTGTGGATTCCAAAGTATGAAGCTCAGATGAAGATTCTGGCTCTGCGGCAGCGCACGGATGCAATGGTGACCCCGTCCGCCAACGCACCCGTCCAGTTCAGCAGCGACCAAGTGAGCGAGGAAGATCTCAACTCCGAAGTTGAATTGCTCAATAGTGATGATCTGTTGCGCAAGGTTGTTCTAGCCACGGGGCTGGACGGACAAACTGGTTCTTCCGCAGACAGTGGTAGTGCGGAACGGGTAGCGAAAACAGTGCGCAGATTAGGCAAAGATTTAACGATCGAACCGCTGCGCAAGACCAATGTGATTTCGGTGCGCTATAAAGCCCGCGATCCGGAGATGGCGGCGAAGGTGCTTAAAGCACTGGCTGCAGCATACATGGAAAAGCACCTGGAAGTGCATCGTCCATCCGGCGAGTTCAAGTTCTTCGACCAACAAACGGCACAATACCAGCAGGGATTGGATCAGGCGCAAGAAAAGTTGACGGACTTCACCAAGGGAACCGGTGTCGTCTCTGCCGACCTTGAACGCGACTCCGCACTGCAGCAAGCCGCCGCTTTCGACTCCACAGCACGCCAAGCCCAGACGACTTTGCTTGAGACCGAACAACGTGTCAGTGCTCTCCAGGCTCAACTCAAGTCCATCAAGCCAAGAATGACGACTGTAGTGCGTAACTCCGACAACCCACTGCTCCTTGAACAGTTGAAATCGACTCTGCTAAATCTGGAGCTCAAGAGAACCGAACTCCTGACCAAGTACGAGCCCACCTATCGATTGGTTCAGGAGGTCGATCAGCAGATCGCAGATGCAAAGAGTGCCATCAGTGCGGAAGAAAGCAAACCAATTCGCGATGAAACCACTGACCAGAACCCCGATTATCAGTGGGTTCAGGCTGAGCTTACCAAGGCTCAGGCTGACCTCAACGGTTTGAAGGCGCGCGCAGCAACAGCAGCTGCCATCGCCGCCAAGTACCACGAAGAAGCTCAACGCTTAAGTCAAAATGAAATCGTACAAGGCAACCTTCTGCGCGCCGCCAAGACACAAGAAACAAACTATCTGTTATATGTGCAAAAGCGTGAAGAAGCGCGCATAAGCGATGCACTTGACCAGCGCGGCATCTTGAATGTCTCTCTGGCGGAGCAACCAGTCGTTCCCGCGCTTCCAAAGCGGTCCCCGCTGAGCGTTGCACTCCTCACGTTGCTGCTGGCCGGAGCCTTCAGTCTTTCCTCGGCGTTCGTACTCGATTTTATGGATCCAACGTTCCGCACGCCGGACGAGTTGGCCGGCTACCTGGGCACTCCGGTACTTGCCGCGCTGCCGAAGGGGGGAGAGTAGCGTTATGTTTCTGCAATACTTCGGATTTCGTGAAGATCCGTTCGGGATGACCCCCAATTCACGGTGTCTCTACCCCAGCCCGACGCATCTGGAGGCATTGGCATCGCTGAAGTACGGATTTCTTAGCAACCGGGGTTTTATTGCCATGATTGCGCCCCCAGGAATGGGGAAGACAACGCTGTTGTTTCGGTTTCTTAACGACATTCGGGAATTCACTCGCACCGTGTTTCTGTTCGATGTTGATGCCGATTGCGAGCCAAGGGAATTCGTCGGCTACATTTTGCGCGACATCGGCATCACTCCCGCCCAGACCAGCTCCGAGATGCACGCGCAACTGACCGAGGCCCTGGTGAAAGAGAATCGGAATGGCCGGAAATTTGTGGTCGTGATCGATGAGGCGCAGAGTCTGTCGGATGCCGTGTTGGAAAGAGTTCGCTTACTCACGAACTTCGAAACGTCACGGGGCAAGCTGATGCAAATCGTCCTCTCGGGACAGCCGCAGCTATCCGATAAGCTCATGCAGGCTTCTCTGGTACAACTTCGCCAGCGCATTTCAACGGTCTGCCGCATTGAACCGCTTTCGACTGAACAGACCCTTGCCTACATCGACTACCGGCTGAAACAAGCGGGCTATGAAGGCGAGCCCCTGTTCTCAAACGATGCGCTCACGCTGATTGCCGAGGCCAGCCTTGGCATTCCCCGGACTATCAACAACCTGTGCTTTAACGCGCTGTCACTGTGCTGCGCGCTGAAAAGCAAACAGGTGATCAAAAGCATGGTGTCTGAAGTAATTTCCGACCTGCAACTGATTCCACAGTTAAGAGAGCCCGTCGCAGTCGTCGGCAACACTGCAGCAGATCAGCCCAGTGAACTTGAAGAACGGAAGCCGGTCAAACGACTGCTGAAGTTCTGGCTTCCAGCAGCTGCGGTGCTGTTGGTCTTCTGGTTGCTAGGCGTACTCGGGGTCACTAAACTCCGCGCCCCCGAGTCTAGCGCGATGACCGACGACCGCTCCTTGAATCTGAAGGCTCTGCCAGCATCATTTCCTGTGCCACCCGCGCCAGACACCGGCGAAGCCACCTGTACCAAACCCGTTCTGAACACCGCACCATTTGCAATCACAGTTGAACCCGATCAAACGCTTGAAGAGCTCGCGGTGCAATACCTGGGAGGCTTCGACATGCATCGCCTGCATCAAATCCAGGCGCTCAATCCGAAGCTGACCGACCCAGACTTTATTGAGGCAGGACAAAAGATTTGGCTTCCGCGGCCGCCGCCAGTGCCAGTTGCAGAGAACGCGACGCCTCCAGCCAGCGCAAGGAGGCTCCCATGAGCCGCAACTTCGAACTAATGACGCAGTTTGAGATTGACTCAGGTGCAACGGATAATGCCGAGTCAGCCTCTTCTGATCGTGTTGCCGCGAAGGAAGTGGTCCCCATTCTTTCCAGCCATGCCGGCAATATCCGCGGGGAGGAGGTGTTGCGTCTCATCCAGCGCATATTCTTGTCGGCTAACGGAGGCGCCCCACGTCAGGTCGTTCTCTGCGGCGTGGACTGTGAGAATGCCAGCAGCTCTGTCTGCGCCATGGCGGGTCGAACACTCGCCGCCAACAGTTCGCGACCAGTTTGCCTTGTTGACGCCAATGTGCGTTCGCCGCGCCTGTCGGCTATGTTTGGGGTCGATGGGACAACTCCATTCTCTGGTTCATCCGCCCCCCTACGCGAGCAATGTGTGAAGATCGGCGCCAATCTTTGGCTGGCCGGACCGAATATTCTAGCCGACAAAAGCCGAGTACTCCTGCCGCCAGTTCAGCTCAAGGAGCGTCTCGCGCAACTGCGTGAAATTTTCGGGTACATGCTGATCGATGCTCCGGGAACAAGCGTCTGCGGAGACGCCCAATTATTAGCTCAGGTTGCCGACGCTGCCATTCTCATCATCGAGGCCAATAGCACGCGCCGTCTGACCGCGCGCAAGGCAAAGGAATCTCTAGACGCGGCGGGCGTTCACCTGTTGGGAACCGTGCTCCACAACAGATCTCTTCCGATCCCCGCGAGGCTTTACAAGATGCTCTAGTCTTTAGCGCGTGGACTCTTTGTCTCACAGGGCCCATGTACTCTGCTCAGACCTGGAGTTTAACCTTCGGCAGGTACCTCATTGATTTCACAGGAATAAATGCAGAGCATTTAACGTCCCTAAAAGCGAGAAGGGTCTCGCCCTACAACGGCCCCTCCCAGTTCGCGACTATACAGGATCGAACAAACACACGCACCGCCGCCGCTTTAGCGTTTGCCAGGTGTTACCTGTCTCTGGCAGGTCAGCGGCCGCAGTTCCATCTCCTTCGACCAGTGGATGCAACTCGATGTACAGTACATCGACCAGTGGTCGTCGGGACTCGATTTCAAGATACTGGCGCTAACAATTCCTGGGGGCGTGAAAGGGCCAGGTGCAGTGTAGGTAACAAGCTGCGCGTGTTCTTTTATGGTCGATTCATCAAAACAGCGACTCTTCAATGTACTCAACCACAGGATGCTCCAGAACGCCCTCTCCCTCTATGGGGTCCAGATAGCGAGTTACTTCGTACCTCTCATCACGATTCCCTATCTTGCAAGAGTGCTAGGAGTTGCGGGGTGGGGCCTCGTAGCCTTCGCACAGTCCTTTGGTTCGTTCACCATCCTTGCAGTGGAATACGGCTTCAATCTCTCGGCTACGCGCGAAGTGGCGCGTCACCGTGACAACCGCCAAAAGCTGACAGAGATTTTCGCGGGAGTGCTTGGCGCAAAGGGCCTGATAGCGGGTGCATCGCTTATCGTGGCTTGGCTGGTTTGTTCGCGAGTTCCGATTTTCCGCAGTCATCGTGATCTTTTATGGGCTGGGATCTTTTGGGCTTTACCGCAGGCGTTCAATGTTATGTGGTTCTTCCAGGGATTTGAGCGGCTACGACTCGTGGCAGCCCTCGATATCACCGCCAAGGCTTTGGCAACGGTCGCGATCTTTGTCGTCATTAGAAAACCCGATGACGACTGGCTGGTGCTCGTTGTGCAAGGCTGCGCATACTCGTTCTCATTCTTCGTTGGTCTCGGCCTCGCTTACCGCAACATTCCATTCCGGCTTCCCACTTGGGCTGCCACGTGGGAAGCGTTGAGTATGGGCTGGACCATGTTCCTGTTCCGAACGTCTGTGAGCTTGTATTCCGTCGCGAATTCGTTCATCCTGGGTCTCTTCGTCGCGCCGCAGTTTGTCGGCTACTTCGCAGGCGCCGAGAAAATGATCAAAGCCCTACTCCAGCTCTTCACTCCGGTCACACAAACGCTATACCCGCGTGTTAGCCACCTCGTCCAGCACGATCGAAACCGCGCCGCTCGGCTTGCGAGGTTTGGCGCAGTGATCCTCAGCGCCGAGGGTGTGGCATTGGGTACCATAACATTCATATTCGCACCTCTAGCGGTGCGGCTTGTGTTGGGGGCGGCTTTCCTACCTGCCGTTCCAGTGTTGCGAGTTCTGTCGTTTCTCCTGCCATTGATCGGCCTAAATACTGCTGTTGGACCGCAATGGATGCTGCCCTTAGGGATGGATCGGATTTTCGTCAGGATCATTCTTGTGGCGGGGCTAATCAACATAGGTTTGGCATCGGTACTGGCCCGTCCTTACGCTGGGCTTGGGATGGCAATGGCGGTTGTAAGCGCAGAACTGTTTATTGGCGTCCAGGTCAATTTGGTTTTGCATCGGCGACATCTTCACCCGCTGGCCTACACAGGAAGGATCTCGAACAAGATCCAAGGCAGCTGGACTCTGACCGAAGCAACGGAACTATCAGCGCCGGCGTGCGGGAGCGCTGATAAACTCTTATGATTGTCTTTACGCCCCATAAACGACATGTTTAAGCCCATACCCTTAACGCCTCTGCCTGCACGACCGCTAGTTTCCGTACTGATTTCAAATCACAACTACGAAGAGTTTCTGCCGAGAGCGATCGAGGGCTTGATAGCTCAAACGTACGATAACTGGGAGGCTATCATTTGTGATGATGGATCGACCGACGGCTCACGCTCTCTAATTGAGCGTTACGCTTTGAGCGACGCGCGTATCCGGGCTGTGTTCCAACAGAACGGCGGCCAAT
The DNA here is from genome assembly GCA_050010795.1 of Occallatibacter sp. GTDB lineage: Bacteria > Acidobacteriota > Terriglobia > Terriglobales > Acidobacteriaceae > Telmatobacter. The sequence goes on along the minus strand of JBEKKI010000058.1, from coordinate 17,339 downwards.
CGTCCGCACTTAACGCTGCCTATCATTTGAGTCGGGGGCAAATTATTTGCTTATTGGATGCGGACGATGAATTTGTGGCCGCAAAGATCGAAAGGTCCGTCGCCATACTTAGGCTCTCCGTTTCGTCCGGGTGCGCTATCCATCCCGTGATTCCAATTTCTGCGGATGGCAAGGTGATTGGGGGAAAGCTGCCTTCCGCTCTGGCAAATGGTTGGGTCGCCGACGAGGCTCTAAGGACGGGAGGAGAAGTGAATGGACTACCGCCAACGTCAGGCTTGACCTTTAGACGGGAAATAGCAGAGGAACTGTTTCCGATCCCGGCGAGGCTAGTGCGCTGCTCTGACGGATATCTCAAGCGAACTGCGCCGATTATCACGCCAATCGCCGCTCTTACCGAGCCGCTGGCTCTTTACCGCCTCCACAGTAAAAACAGTTTCGGTGCGATTCGGCGGACACCGGAAAACGTGGAGAGCTCTCTGAAAGATTATTGGTTGACTGTCGGTACCCAGGTTGAGTTTCTGCGCACGCGTTACGGTGAAACGGTAGCTAATGAGCTAGATCCTAGGGCTTCCATCAGCTATCGCGAGAAGATATTGGCATACTACCTACTTACTGGCTCGATGCCGCAGTCCGCGTTGGGTGAGGACCTGGCACAACTCATCAGTTCCCTCCCGACAAAGTCGGTCAGGGTGGCTTGGCGCATTCTGCTCGCTCTTCCGCGGCGTGTGAGCTCCCTCGCGTTTGTAATTTGGCAAGCGAAGTATCCAGGCAAGAAACTTCTGCGGCCCCTTGCAAGAGCCGTCAGGCTGACACCCTGAATGCGGGCAATTGCGCTCCGAATACGCCTTGCGTGTGTTCTCTGGCGGAGCAAAGGTGACGAAATGAGACCGGTAGGCGAAATAGGGCGTCCGTCCTGGATGCCAACTCCTCGGATTGAACGCCTTCCTTGGTTTATTTTTCTCTTCCTTGCGACCATCTTTTTCTTGTCCCAGCACCACCTAAACTATTCCGAGAAAGCACCGGAGGATTTCCTTCCGTCCGCAAGCGAACTGGCAGCAGGAGTCGCTGAAAGGTCTCTGACACATCGCGCCATCGTCTTGTGTCTGGGAATCTTCGCCCTTTGCATCCTCATCTGTTATCGGGAAAGAGTGCTTCGGATTAATGGGTCATTAGGGCGCATCATCTTGTTTTTCACGGGCTGGACAGCCCTTAGCCTCGTTTGGGCAGAGGATCCTGCGCAGGTGTTTAGGAGGTTAGTAGCATTTGGGATACTGTGTCTGGCTGCTGCGGCCGTGGTCCGTCGCATCACAATGCGCGAGATTCTCTTGCTGACTTTCTGTTGCAGCATTCTCTTTCTTATACTTGGCGTCTCTTCGCAGCTCGTTTTCGGAACATTTCACCCCTTCACGGTCGGTTACCGCTTTGCAGGGACACAGCACCCAAACCAAGAAGGCATTAACTGTGCACTTCTCCTACTCTCCGGCGTAGCAGCTGCGGACACAGAGAAGCACAGACGAGTCTTCTTTCGAGTGTCCGCCCTGCTAGGTCTCGTCTTCCTGATCCTAACTGCGTCGAGAACAGCGTTCGCTGCCGCAATGCTCGCGCTCGCCACCTATGCGGCCGCGGTGTGGCGCAAACCGAACAAACTTTTCGTAGCTCTTGGCCTTGGTGCGGCTTGCTGCGTGTTGACGCTCGTCATAATCGATACGCCCGTCACAGATGTGAAGGCTGCCGCTATGCTCGGAAGAAATGACACGAGTGTCGACTCGCTCAACGGTCGCACCGAGGTCTGGGACCAGTGCCTGTACTTTGTCGGCCGCCATCCTCTCCTCGGATACGGTTATGAGGGTTTCTGGACCGAGGCCCATATCGTGGAGATTTCCGACACGCAAGGCTGGGGGGTGGCCGAGGCTCATTCTGCGTATATTGAATGCCTGCTCAGCCTCGGGCTAGTCGGATTTGCCGCATACATACTTGCTTTGGCCCTCGGAATCACGCGGTCTTTCACTTATCTAAGACAATCGCAGAATGCAGCGTTTGCTTTCTCGGGGGCATTTCTCACGTTTTGCGCCGCCGACGGATTGTTGGAGTCTGCAGTGCTACTATCACTGCCCCTGTCATTTCTCACGATGGCGACTCTGATCGAGTTGGGGTTTCACCGTCAAAACCTTGTTATCAGGAGGTAGCTGACTCATGTTCTCTCCCGATGTCACTGTTGTGCTCTGTACTTATAACAGAGCCGAGATCCTGCGAAATGCGCTGCGCAGTGTGATCCTACAAGAGACTAGTAATCGATTTATTTATGACATTCTTGTCATTGACAACGCTTCGACGGATAGTACTCGGGCAGTCGTTACGGAAGTCGCTGCCAATTCACCGGTGGCGGTCAGTTACGTGGAGGAGCAGATCGAAGGGATAGTCCCAGCGCGCAACCGAGGCGTGAGGGAGGCTCGGGGGGTGTGGCTTGCGTTCTTTGATGACGATCAGTTAGCAGAGCCGGATTGGCTGAGAGAACTTCTTTCGGCCGCATCGTTAACGAAGTCGACATTAGTCGGTGGAAGCACATTGCTGCAGCTGCCGGCATCGCAGCCAATGGAATTGGGTCCGATTTCCCGTAACGTTCTCGGTGAACATTTATACACCGGTACGGCTCGGATTTGCCGCGATAAGAGGATACCGTCTAGCGGCAACATGTTAGTAGCACGTGAGGTTTTCGACTCGATCGGGTTGTTCGACACCTCATTGGTTGCAGGCGGATCCGATACTGATTTCGTCAGGAGGGCGCGGGGGGCAGGTATTAGTGTCTCAATAGCGCCCGCTGCCATAGTCCATCACATTATACCCGGTAGCCGGGTGACGCCAGCCTACTTGCGCTGGACATCGACAAGAACGGGCTATCAGTTTGCCGTTCTTGATCTCAAGTACTCTGGTCGCGCACACATGCTTGCCCGCACAATAGCGAGGATCGGCCAAGCCATACTTGTGAACATTCCACTCTTGGTGTTTGCTTGTTTGGCGCGAAATCCGAAGTCATGCTTGGATCGGAAGTGCCTGCTCTGGCGCGCGGTGGGCTATGTGCGTGGAGCCAGCTCTCTTACTAGCCGTCGATTGTTCAGGCAGCCTCGCTTCCTGTCTGGATTGAACTTCAGACGCGGTAAGACAGCCTTTTCGAATCGCTAAGGTTAACGCCTGGCCAGCTCTGAGTATACGGACTTGCCGTTGGAGTCCTGTGATAATTCGGCACGCAGCCATTATGTTACTGCCTTGGGCAGCAACGCCCGTTCAACGGAGAGCGCAGTATTCGGCCATTGCTGGCCTCGTCCAACATGCGATAGCGGACTCGCTTGAGTCCGAGACGTTTTGCGCGACTACGCCAGCAGCGCGCCAAGGCGTCTGCTCCTGGCATGATGGGTCCGAGAGAGGTAAGAATGACACCGGCCACAAGAACGAATCTCAGCAACATCCTTTACGCTAGTCCGACCGCAGACCTGTATGGGGCAAGCCAGAGCCTGCTAGACCTCGTAGCTCACCTTGACCGCCGGTGCTATCACGCCGTCGTACTGCTTCCGTCGGAGGGGCCCCTCGCTCCATTACTGCAAGCTCATGGTGCCACGGTCGTTATTGAGCCCAACCTCGCAGTTGTCCGTCGTGGCTCAGTCAAGGGGCGAAGTCTCTTTCGCTTCGTAACGTCACTGTTGCGCTCCATTTGGAAGTGCGTCAACCATATCAGGAAATACAGGATTGCGGTTGTTCACACCAATACCGCGCTGATTTTCACTCCCGCGATCGCGTCGAGCATCTGCGGCGTGCCCCATGTCTGGCACGTGCGCGAGACTTTCAACGAGTTTCCTCGATTGTGGGCGCCCTATTCTCGCCTGCTGGTTCGGTTTTCTTCGTGCGTCATCTGCGTTTCCACCGCTGTCAGAAACCAATTCGGGAAGCTGCTAGATAAACGTGGAACGGCAATAGTAACCATTTTTAACGGTCTCGATGTGGAACAATTTGATCGCGCGATTCGAAGGCCAGAAACCATATTAGAACGCTATACGCGACACAAAGAAGCGCTCATTGTATGTATAGGGAGAATCAACTCCTGGAAAGGGCAGGAGGTCCTAGTTGCTAGCTACTCGCTTATCAAGGACCAGCTTCCACCCACGAAGCTATTGATCGTAGGCGACACGTATCCGGGGAATGAGTCGTACCTGTTCGCACTCCAAACGTTGGTGCATCAATTGGGACTGAAAACCGATGTCATATTCACCGGTTTTGTTGAGGACATACCCTCGCTCCTGTCGGCGTGCGCACTCTTTGTTCTGCCTTCCACCAATCCGGAGCCCTTTGGAAGAGTGGTATTAGAGGCAATGGCGATGCGAGTTCCAGTGATAGCCACCAATGCTGGTGGACCCCTAGATATCATCCAAGACGGTATATCTGGCATTCTTGTGCCGCCCCGCGACAAAAGCGCATTGGCAGATGCAATTCTGCAAGTCATGACGGGCCCTCCGGAGAAGTTCGAATCTATGCGGGATTCCGCCCGCGAACGTGTCGTCCGCTGCTTCTCAGAAGAAAGTGAAACAGGGGAGATTCAGGAGATCTATCGAAGCCTTCTTACAAAGAAGAAAGGAGTTAGGGCAGCGACATTCAACTACCTGATGAGCAGATTGTGAAAGTGAACTTATAGTTCCCGAAGCCGGGTATCGACGAACAACGAGCATGCCACACAAGTTAGGTACAGCACATCCGACCCGCTGCGACCTCTATTATGTTTCATCTAATCATAACCTGTGACCACGAGCTTCCCGCAGGGGGACGGGGAGATGTGCGGCGGCACATGATTGAGCCGACGACGAAGCTGCTTCGCGTTTGTGAACAACACGCAGCGAAACTGACTATTATGGCAGAGGTAGGAGAGCTCTGGGCGTTCGAAAAGACGGAAAATGCCGGCTTCAAGAAGCATATCGGGTATGATCCGGCTCTCCTAATCAGAGACCAACTCCGGGAGGCTGTGCAGCGCGGGCACGACGTGCAGCTTCATCTTCACCCACAGTGGATTAATGCTCGGTGGCATGGCACATGCTGGGTCCTGGATTACAAACACTACAACTTGACCGATTTCGAAGACGACCAGATGCTAGCCCTGCTTCGTCGCGGCAAAGACAATCTTGAGACGATGTTGCGCCCATATTGCGCAGACTACAAATGTATTGGGTTTCGGGCAGGCCAATGGAATACTCAGCCCTCGCCGCGGTATCTTACCGCGTTACGGGATGCCGGGCTTCGATCCGACACGTCAGTCTTCAAGTGGGGCTATCGCTCCAACGGTGCTGCTGATTTCGACTACCGCAATGCCTTCAGCAACGTACTCGCTTGGTACGCGCGAATGGATGATATTAACCGGCCCGCACCACAGCCGACGGTTTTGGAAGTTCCGATAGCCACGGAGTCAGTCAGGTATCTACGTATGCTGACTCCTCGGCGCTTGTGGCTAGGCGTGAGCTTCCTTCGCGAAGATTGTGAAACGCGCACGGCGATAAACAACGCCAAGAGGGTGCAGGCACGGCCCAAGAGACTGGCATTGAGGCTGGGACAGCTCTTGCAACGATATCCAAGGAAACTCGACTTTTGCAAACTCACCGCCCGAGAGATCTGTTCTTGTATTGAAGCTTTGATTAACCAGTGCCGAGACTATCAAGATTGCTTGCCTATACCTCTGGTGATGATTGGCCACTCCAAAGAGACTCGGAATCCGGAGGAATTGGGCGTTGCACTCGGACGAGCGGCGAAACGACGTGGCGGCGACTTATTGTTTTCCACCTACCGCGACTTTGTCGCGGACTACATCGCAGCCGTTGCGCGGGAAACCGGCCCTAACGATCAATGATCTGGCAAGTGTGGGGGGCTTCTGTTGACCGCGTGCAGGTAGGAACATTTGAAAGTGTATCGAGATTAAGAACTAAAGAAAGCCATTCCGTTTCGCAGAAGTAGTTCTATGGAGAATTGGATCTTATGAAGCGCGTACATATATCCAGCGTCCCAATTGATGTAACAACGGCGGAAGATGCGGCACGTTGGGTGCGGGATCGCATCCAAAACGGTATCAGAACCTCTGTGGCCGCTGTAAATGCTGCGATCGTTGTGATCGCGACGCGTGATCAATGTCTTTGCGAAGCACTTCAGAAATTCGACTTGGTTATCGCGGACGGAGTCTGGACCGCCGTAGCTGCGAGTTTTCTTTTCAGGCGCCGTGTGCCCCACACGAACACGTCACCATTTATTCGAGCGCTTTTTCGAGACCCCGGACCCGAAAAGTTGCGCGTGTTCCTTCTTGGAGCGCGCCCCGAGGTCATCGCCAGCGCCGCCGTGCGATTACCGATTCTGCATCCCACAGTAACGGTAGTCGGTTATGAGCACGGATATTTCAATACAGAGGACGAAGATCACATCGTGGAGAGTATCGAGCATTCTGGTGCACAGATACTTCTAATTGGCATTTCCACTCCGAAGAAGGAACTCTTTATTCGAAGGCATTGGTCTCGCTTAAATGTCCCTATCGCCTTCGGCATCGGGGGCCTCGTCGACATCTGGGGTGGGCAGACCAGCGAGGCACCTGAATGGGTCAGGAATTGTGGTTTCGAATGGCTGTTTCGACTTGTCCAAGAGCCGAAACGCCTCTGGCGCCGCTACACAGTCGATGGGCTCGCATTTCTCCGCATTGTCCTTAGGCAAGCTCTCGGCATGCAATAAGCAGTTCTTCTATTGTGGCCCACGTTGGATCATCGGCACGAACTAAAGACGTTCTGTGCAGACAGACCATGAACATGAAAGGCGAGGTTGTGGAATGCGGGTCCTAATTCTAGGGGCGAGCGGAATGCTTGGCCACAAAGTGGCCCAGCGTCTCTCCCCAGCATTTGAGGTTTGGCTCACGCTACGGTGCAGAAATCCCTACCTGGAACGCACCGAGTTGTTTCCAGCGGAGCGCACAATCGAAGGCGTTGAAGCCGACGATTTCGCAACAATCGAACGCGCAGTCTCCGAGGCTTGTCCAGCCGCTGTTGTCAATTGCATCGGGGTCGTCAAGCAGTCTCCCCTGGCTAGGGATCCGCTCGCTAGCATCGGTGTGAATGCGGTGTTCCCCCATCGGCTAGCGAGATTTTGCGATGAGCGCGGAATCCGTTTGGTTCACATCAGTACCGACTGCGTATTCTCGGGACGAAAGGGACATTACAAAGAAGACGATCCGACCGATGCGGAAGACCTCTACGGCCGAACAAAGGCGCTTGGAGAGCCAACACAGGGAAGGGCCCTGACGCTGAGAACATCGATCATTGGTCGAGAGCTCCAGAACACGTTCGGCCTTGTCGAGTGGTTTCTTTCTACCGTCATCCCGGTGCAGGGTTATACGGAAGCTCGCTTTAGCGGGCTGACCACTTTGGCGCTTGCCGATGTGATTGAATGCGTGCTCGCCAAATGGCCTTTCTTACGCGGGTTATACCAAGTGGCCGCCACTCCGATCTCCAAATACGACCTGCTGGTGCTCCTGCGGAACGGTTTCGGGCACACGGTCGACATTGAGCCCTGTGATCGGGTGAGGGTAGACCGCACTCTAGACAGCACGCGTTTCCGAAAAGCAACCGGCTTTGTGGCACCAAGCTGGAAACAGATGGTGGACGAGCTTGTAAGCGACAGCACTGCATATTCTCACTGGAGGACTTCATCATGCCATTAACAGACAAGCGTATCCTCATCACCGGCGGAACAGGCTCGTTGGGCAAGGCAATTGTTAGCCGACTGCTGACGGGTGAGATGGGAAAGCCTGCTAGAATCATTGTCTTCTCCCGGGATGAAACGAAGCAGCATTACATGCGTCTGGATTTTCAGCGCAGGGAGGTAGCGACTGACGAAGTTATATACAAGAGCTCCCGACAGTTGCTTTCGTTCCGTATAGGTGACGTACGGGACCCGCACTCATTGGCCGAGGCCCTGGCCGACGTGGACGTGGTGGTGCACGCCGCAGCGATGAAGCAGGTCCCCGCCTGCGAGTATTTTCCTTGCGAGGCCGTAAGCACGAACGTCCTAGGAGCGCAAAACATCGTGCGCATCATTCGACAGAATAGACTCCCAATTTCAACAGTGCTAGGCGTTTCTACTGACAAAGCGTGCAAACCCATAAACGTTTACGGGATGACGAAGGCGCTGCTGGAGCGTATCCTTATCGAGGGGAATATGGGCTGCCCCGACACGCGCTTCTTGTGCGTTCGATACGGTAACGTTATTGCCTCACGCGGGTCTGTGATACCGTTGTTTGCTAGCCAGATCGAGTCCGGGGGCCCAGTCACAATTACTACAATGGATATGACACGTTTTCTCCTCCCGTTGGACCGAGCCGTGGACACGATCTTTGCAGCCTTTCGATTTGGAAGAAAAGGAGAGATCTACGTTCCGAAGGTGCCGGCAGCAAAGATCGTCGATGTGGCGGATGTGATGATCGCTGAGCGCGACATTCGAGTCATCGTCACGGGTATCCGGCCCGGCGAAAAGGTGCACGAGATCCTCGTGTCGGAGGAGGAGTGTCATCGAACGATAGAACGCGACGGCTACTATGTAATTCTGCCCGTGCTGCCCGAACTGCGTGAGTCGGTCGAGTCTCACCCTGCCCTGGAAACCGAGTACTCCTCCGCCCATCCTAATGTTGACCCGTTGACACTCACGAATCTGTTGGCACCTTACGTCGGTATTTCGGACCAGGCAATGAGCGAGGCAGCATGAAAATCGCCACACTCCTCGGTACGCGCCCTGAAATCATCAGGCTCAGCCAAATTATCCGCCAACTCGATAAATCCTGCGACCACGTGCTAGTCCACACAGGTCAGAACTATGATTCAAAACTCAGCGAAATATTCTTTCACGATCTCGGCGTCCGCAAGCCTGATTTTCTCCTCGGCATTCAAGCCGACCCGTTCGCCGCACAAATAGCGGAAATAATGGCCCGTGGTAACGCGGTGCTTGAACAGGTCCGGCCCGACCGAGTGCTTGTTCTCGGTGATACAAACACGGGTCTCTTGGCGCTCATCGCGGCGCGAATGGGGATTCCTGTTTATCACATGGAGGCGGGTAACCGCTGCTATGACGACCGTGTTCCCGAGGAAATAAATCGTCGAGTTATCGATCACTGTAGCACTGTTTTGATGCCCTACACCCAACGAAGCAAGGAGAACCTTGTGCGCGAGGGCATAGAGCGGCATCGCATATTCGTGACCGGGAATCCGATTTTTGAGGTGCTTCAAACTTACTCTGATCGGATCGAACAGAGTGACGTGGTGCAACGCTTCGGGCTGCGTAAAGGTGAGTTTTTTCTGGCAACACTGCACCGAGCCGAAAACGTTGACACAGTTGACAAACTGCTCAAATTCTGGTCGGCGCTTTCGCTAATAGCTGAATCTTACGAGCAGCCAGTAGTATTGAGTCTTCACCCGCGCACCCGCGAGAGGCTCCAGCGCTTTGAGGTTGCAGACACTTCCAGCCGAGTAGTGATTTCTGAACCGATGGGATTGTTCGATTTCATTCAGCTTGAGAAAAACGCGCGATGTGTCCTCACGGATAGTGGTACTGTGCAAGAGGAGTGTTGTATATTCCGAGTACCAAACGTCACTCTTCGCGACGTGACCGAGCGCCCGGAAACCATCGAGATCGGCAGCAATATTCTGTCCGGATCTGAACTACAGTCGATTCTCGCTGCCACACAACTCGCCATATCATCTCCGCGCACGTGGAACCCACCACCAGAGTACTTGGAGCCGAACGTTACTCAGACTGTTATTAAGATATTACTTGGGTACGACCATTTAGCGGATGGATACAGGAGAACGGAATCGAGTGGCTCTTTCGCCTCGCGTATGAGCCACATTACCTCAGGCGATAACTAGGTCCGCGATTCGTCTGCAAGGTATTTCTGGGGCTTGTGGGTTCCAAGGAATCCGAATCCTCTTGGCCCTCCTACTCATACGAGACCCCCGTGTCATCAAGGTTCCGCCAGGCACCCCGGCGTCACCAATCCGGTCGGTACATTCACATTGCACAGCCACTGTGGATAGAGCGGGTCATAAACATTTTCCGACTGAACCGGCTGGACGCCATAGTTCTGGTATGCTGCGGACGGCTTGAAGTTCGCCAGGATCGGGGCTATGCAAGCGGCTGCGCTGGCATAGGAACTGCACGATGGAGCACCGGGAACCGCTGGGGCAGCATAACCGGGATCGGTGCCGAACAGGTTATTGGGTCCGAAAGAGAATCCTGTGGAAGAGGTAATCAGGGTTGTGGTCCCGCTGGCCGCATATCCTGCCGCATCGTAAACATGGTCCGTGGCGTTGCCAGTATTCATGGTGTAGGCATAGATCGTGTAGCTTCCGCTGTGACATCCGTGCGCTGCTGCTCCCACCGCGAGATTGTGATATGCCTCGATGTTGTTCACCATGAACAGTTCGATCTCTCCGCAGTTGCCTGAGTCGGTAGCTAGGTTAGGATCAAGCTCGTTGTCCCAAGTCGTGTTGTAGACGATATAGATATGCGACCACGGGCCTGAGCCGTAGTTGTTCTCGTACACGTCGATGCCGCGGCCGCCGTTCCCGATAAGCAAGTTGTTTTCCGCCACCGCCTGCTGGTCGTAGGTAATTCCGAGCGTCTGTGAGCCGTCAAACGTATCGAAGATCAGTCCATTTCCATCTGTGGGCGCACCGCCGTTGCAGGTCACGGGATTCATGTTGCTATAGGAGAGATTCCCAGCCACATAGAGATGAGTCCCCGGCGCCGAATCGGACTTGAGCGGTTGCCAAATCGAAATTCCGCTGGCGCAGTCTGTGGAACCTCCAGCCGTGCCGTAGGCGATGTTGCCAACAATGGCCAGATAATCAACACCATAAGTTCCGTAGTTTGCCGAGACGAAGCCGCCACCACCACATCCAACGGCTATATCGTTGGCAAAGATAATATGGTCGATACTATGGCCGTTGACCGGCCACGCCACGAAGCAACCGGCGCTTGAGGAACTTCCATCCACCTCGAAGCCTTGAATCCCCCAATAGCTTTGGCTAATACCTATACCCTCATTCGATGTGACTGGAATCTTGCAGGTGTCAAAGGTCGCACAGATCACCCATGCGACGTTGTTTCCAGCGGGACAAGTGACCGAATGCCAGCTATATTGGAAGTTGCTGGCCGCATAGGTGCCGGCCGCTGCGATAATCACATCTCCGCAGTTCACTGCGTGGTTCGGCGTAAGCCAAGGTGCATTAGGGGACTGACCGTTGTTGGAGTCATTGCCGCCTGCCGAAGCTGGGGCAAGGTAGTACGTAGCGCCGGGAGGCGGCAGAATTGTCACCGCTGCTGAGGCAGATTTGGTTGGGTCCGATGCGCTAGTTGCTGTGATAGTCACAGTTGCGGGGGCTGGCACCGTGGCAGGAGCGGTATATAGCCCGGTAGAAGAGATCGTTCCGCAAGTTGTTCCGCTGCAGCCCGCTCCCGATGCCGCCCAAGTCACGGCAGTGTTCGACGTGCCTGTGACCGAAGCTGAGAATTGTTGAGTGGTGCCAGTAGTAATCGACGCGTTGGCGGGAGTCACTGCGACAGCAACCACCGGCGCCGCCGTCCCTGTGCCGGTCAGGGCGATGACTGCCGTGCCGTTTGTCGAAGAGTTACTAGTGATGGTCAGTTGACCCGTCGCTGCACCCACCGTGGTGGGATCGAACTCTATATTCAGCGTCGCCGCCTGACCTGGATTCAAAGTGGCCGGGAACTCAGCCCCCGACACTGCAAAGCCCGCACCCGTCAGCGTTGCCCCGTTGATCGTTACTGGCACAGTACCGGTGGAGGTCATAGTTACGGACTGTGTTGCCGGCGTGTTCACCAACACATCGCCGAACGCAACGCTGGTCGCGTTGATGCTTAGCGCAAGTATCGCTGCGTTTAGCTGCAGGGTAAAGCTCGAGAGCACGCCGCCCGCGCTTGCCGTCATAGTCGCCGCCTGAGCTGTCGTCACCGAGGACACGCTCGCCGTGAATCCTGCGCTGGCCGCACCTGCCGGTACTGTCACCGTACTCGGCACCGTCACCGCTGAGCTGCTGCTTGACAAGTTCACAATCAGCCCGCCGCTTGGCGCCGACGCGGTCAGCGTCACCGTGCAGGCGTCCGTGCCCGCTCCCGTCATGGCTCCGCTACTACAGGATAGCGCGCTCAACGCGGCCGGCGCTGCTGTTCCTGAGCCACTGAGACTGATCACTGCCGAACTGCCTGTGGAGGAGTTGCTGGCGATGATCAGTTGAGCGGTCTCGGAACCCACGGACGTGGGATCGAACTCCACATTCAGCGTCGCCGCCTGGCCCGGATTCAACGTCACTGGGAAGGTGAATCCCGACACCGTAAAACCCGTACCAGTCAACGTTGCCCCGCTGATCGTTACCGGCACCGAGCCAGTAGATGTCAAGGTAACGGCCTGCGGCGTCGCGGCGGTGTTCACTGTGACGTTGCCGAAGGCTAAGGTATTCGTGCTGAGGCTCAGCGAGGGGAGCGCCGCATTCAATTGCAGAGCAAAAGCCTGCGTGGCCCCGGTCGCAGTGGCCGTTAGGGTCACCGTCTGAGCGCTGCTGATCGAAGACACGGTCGCCGTAAATCCGGCGCTGGTTGCGCCGGTAGGTACGGTCAGCGTGGCCGGCACCGTGACTGCCGGGTTACCGCTCAGGAGACTCACAGTAAATCCCCCGCTCGGGGCTGCCGCATTCAGCGTCACCGTGCAGGCATCCGTTCCTGCCCCAGTCATCGACCCGCTGCTGCAGTTAAGCGCGGTCAGTACCGGCACGCCCGTGCCGCTCAGGTTGATGGCGGTTGTAGATCCCGTCGAAGAGTTGCTGGTCAGTGTCAGCTGACCCGTCGCCGTCCCCGCACTGGCCGGATCGAACTCCACATTCAGCGTCGCCGCCTGGCCCGGATTCAACGTCACCGGGAAGGTGATTCCCGACACCGTAAAGCCTGTACCAGTCAGCGCTGCCCCGCTGATCGTTACCGGCACAGTACCAGTGGAGGTCAAAGTCACGGGCTGCGGCGCCGCCGGCGTGTTCACCAACACGCTGCCGAAGGTGACACTGGTCGCGCTGACGCTCAGCGTGGGCACGGCGGCACCCAGCTCAAGGTTGAAGGTCTTTGACATGCCGCTCGCAGTGGCCGTTAGGGTCACCGTCTGAGCGCTGCTGACCGAAGATGCAGTAGCCGTGAACCCGGCGGTTGTTGCGCCAGCGGGCACCGTCACAGTAGACGGCACCGTGACCGCGCTATTGCTGCTCGCCAAACTGACCGTCAGGCCGCCGCTGCCCGTGGCCGCATTCAGGGTCACCGTGCAGGTATCCGCGGCTGACCCTATTAGGGCACTGCTGGTGCAGCTCAGCGAGCTCAAGTTTGTCGCGCTAGCGGCCGCGCCCGTACCGCTAAGACCGATCGCCATCGTTCCGTTGCTGGAGGCGTTACTGGCGATCATTAGCTGACCCGTAGCCGCTCCCGTCGCAACCGGAGAGAAGTTCACGTTGAAATTGTAGGTACCACCGGCAGCTACAGTAATAGGAAGCTCGCTCACGCCGTTGACAGAGAAGGACTGCCCAGTCAGGTTGAGCTGCGTGATTGCGACCGGTGCCGAACCCCCATTCGAGAGAGAGACAGTGGAGCTCACCGTTTGACCGATAGACACAGCACCAAAGGTGACGGAGTTGGGGGACGCCATGAGGGCTCCTGTACCTGCTCCGTTCACCACAATGCTGCCGCCGCAGCTGGACAGCGCGAAGGGGAGGCAACAGGACGAGATGACGAGTAGAGCAGTGCACCAACCGTCTAGGCGACAGACTTGAGCACGAGCGCGCGCGCGGCGTTGTTGCGGTTGCAAGCTGCTGTTGCGGGGCGACGCAATGTAGCTTGCAGATTCGAGATCCGGTTGAGGGGGATCCAGAACTCCGTGCACGGCTTCACCTCTGCGAGTACTCGGAAAATCAAGTACTCACGGGCCCTCATTTCCTTTTCGGAAGATGTCATTAAGAGTTTAGCAATACAGTTTGCACTTAGGTAACCATTTTGTGTTACTTATAGGTTACTTTCGTAAGATCGCGCTTAAGCATTTTCTATCTATTACTTAAGGCAGATCATCGTCAATTGAATACCGCAGATCCACTCGGGGCGAGCGTAATGGGCGCTCATAGACGCCGGTTCGGATTTCGACCTTGCGCTATCCGCCGAGATGCAGATGTTCAACCGGCAGCTGCGGTCGTCTTGGCGTTGATGCAGGCGTAAGGCTGGGCCTTGTCATGGAAGCCGATCCAAACAGGGTGCGATGCCTGCATCCAAGAGGCCATCTCATAATCGAGATGCCTAGACTTGGTTCTCGCCCGTAGCGTCGATTGATCCAGGAATTAGCCCGCGTTGGACAAGAAAGACCACTAAGGCCTTGCTCGTTCGGCGCGGGCATTTTTGTATTGGACAGCGCGAGCGCAGGTCAGAAAGACGTCCGCCACGTGGACCTTTCAAAAGAGGTACGCGCTGGAGCAAGAATAGACCACGTTTCAGCGCGCTAGCCTTCGCGTTGCGTGGCCGCGGACTGGCCGTGCAGCCAGTCCAACTCCACCCAATCGCAGAGCATGTGGCCGGCGAGAATGTGTGCCTCTTGAATGCGCGCCGTGTCACGCGAGTGAACAGCAAAAAGATGATCGGCGGTTTCACTCATTCTGCCGCCGCCCGCGCCGGTAAATGCCACCGTAGTTAGCCCACTCGTCCGGGCCGTTTGTAGCGCTGCAACCACGTTGCCGCTATTCCCCGATGTGGAGATGCCCACCACCAGATCGCCAGCTGCGCCAACGGCCTCAACCTGGCGGGCAAACACCGTCTCGTAGCCGTAGTCGTTTGCTACCGCGGTCAGAATCGAGGTGTCGGTGGTGAGCGCGATCGAGGCCAGCCCGCGGCGTTCTCAGCGAAACCGCCCCACGATCTCCGCGGACAAGTGCTGGGGGTCGGCTGCGCTGCCGCCGATGCCGCACCAGAGAATCTTCCCGCCAGCCCGCAACACGGCAGACACCGCCCGCGCGATCGCCTCCAAAACACCCTGCTGTTCTTGCACCTGACGCACCACATCCAAGTGCTCTGCAATGGCTTTTGCGAAGATGCTCGCGGCATCGGGTTCACTGGATTTGGAGATCATTTGCCCCTCCGTTCCAGATGGTCGGCTTCCGCAGTTTGATCCGCTCGGCGCCTCGGCGTTTAAATCACCATTGCTATCATAAACAGTGTGCTCGACTCCACCAACGTTCCCAGCCCCTACAAACTGTGCACCGTCTTCCTCGACCGCGACGGAGTGGTAAACAGGAAGATGCCCGAAGGCCAGTACGTCCGCTCGTGGAATGACTTTCATTTGCTGCCTGGCGTGCCCGGAGCCATTGCCCGACTCAACGGCGCGGGATTGCGTGTGATCGTGATCTCGAATCAGCGCGGCATTGCCCTCGGGCTCTACACCGCCGCCGACGTTCAGGCCATCCACTCCACGTTACAAGATCTGCTGGCAGGCCACGGCTAGAGCTAAAGTCCTGACGCAAAAAAGAAAGGCGGTGGGGATTGTTGCTCCCACCGCCGTATTGTTTCAGGGTTGATTCAGGCTGCCGCAGTGTCCTGCTGTCTCATCCACGCTTCGAGTTCGCTCCTGGAGAATCTCCAGAGCGTGCCCAGTCGCTTGTACGGGATGTGCAAGGCGTCAGCATTCCGCTTGATGGTGACGGGGTGACAGCGGAGAAGCTCCGCTGCCTCCTCGATTGTTAGCACGTCAGTCTCCATCGCTGACACGGGTTTACGTTTCGGGGAGATCATTGCCATTGCCCCATTACGGTCTCCCTGCTGTACCCGCCGAAGTTGGCTCCGTCGGGCCATTGCTCCGGCCAGCACAGTACAAACGGCTGCCATTCCTCGGTCTCGGGACGCGGAAGGATGAGGTAAAAGTCGGCCCCATCTACGATCATCCGTACCACGGTATAGAGCCCGTCCCGAGGCATGTTCTCAAAAAAGGCAATAGCCACGTCACCGTGCTTAACCTTCGGCTGCGTCTTGAAGACTGCAAGAAACGCTGCCGCTGGGTCCCATCTAAACAACTGCCGAAACGCAGCGTATTTAGGGGTGGGGTCAGTGAATAGGAGCATGGGGTCTTCGAGAACCCGCATGGCTTCGGTTCTTGTCAGCCGTAAATACACGCCCCCTCCATCCAGGATCACGTATTCCATCGGCGACTGCGGTTGTGTTGGTTGTGTGCTGTTAGGAGCGCTCATTGCCACACCCCCAACAACTGCTCAGCTGTGTGGAAGTAGCTCTCGAGATACCTCGAATGCTCCTGCACGGCTACGAGGCTGGCTACCTTACCGTCCTTATCGAAGATAGGTTGCAACCGGACGTACGTCAGACCGATAACCTGGCCCCGTTCAAAAGACTCCGGTTGTGTTGATGGTGTACTCGCCTTTGATGCACGAGCGCGCGAGGAAGCAGAAATCTGCGCCCCATTTGAAGCAAGAGTTTCGTGAAACATAAAATCCTTTTCCGGTGGTTACTAGTGAAGCTCGTTCAGTCGTCGAGCACGGCTCGACGAAGCGTGCTCGTCAGATGAACACATCTGAAAGCACACGAATGCATCCCACTTGGGTCAATGATTTGATTCGGGATTTACAGCACTCTATAAACGATGCTCAACTTCTGCCGCCATGATGTGCGCCGGCCGGCCGGAAAAGGATCGTACTCCGCCTTGTTGCAATTTAACGGAGTCCGGAGGGTTGGGTATGTCAGTCTCCCGCACCGGATCTGGTCCGCCTTGAACTCTTGAACTGGGGCGAACTCGCCTTGAACTGGGGCGAACTCCAGGATCAATGCTAGCACGGGAGTTCCTTTCGTTGCAACCTCGTTACCGCGGTAAGCGTGCGGTCTTCCCGACTGGCGCGTAGTCGAGCGTAGGGCGACGATGGGTCATGGTTCATTTAGGGAACCTCTGAGCAAGTCACGTTTTTGAAGGCCTGCAAAAGAGTTGGAGCCGGTTGGGCGCGTCAGAGTCGCACGGCAGCCGGTTGTTGGTGGTTGTTTCCCGTCCGGAGAGCGCGTTTTCAGCGGTCTCCGTGTACGGCCGGGCAGATTCCTGACATTTCAGACCGGGCACATCCCTGACACTTTTTCCTTCTCAGGAAGGTTTTTGTTTTTGTCTTGGGGTCGAGGGCAAGCTTGCCCTCGACCCCAAAATGGGTGCTTCTGCCAGCCGGGATTGCTCAGCGGAACCAGCTTACCGCGACCAGCGT
>JBEKKI010000057.1:0-26992 GCA_050010795.1 Occallatibacter sp. | reverse complement strand
AAGCTGGTTCCGCTGAGCAATCCCGGCTGGCAGAAGCACCCATTTTGGGGTCGAGGGCAAGCTTGCCCTCGACCCCAAGACAAAAACAAAAACCTTCCTGAGAAGGAAGAAGTGTCAGGAATGTGCCCGGTCTGAAATGTCAGGAATCTGCCCGGCCGTACAAGAATCTCAGAAGAGTTGGGGTTCGGCTCGGTATCATCTCGCCGTGAAGCAGCGAGTCTTTCTGACGAGGTCGACCGAATGATCGTGGTGATGATTAACAGGCTGAGGCGATGAGGCGAGCTTCTGGGTATTCCCTATTCCCTACTCCCTATTCCCTCTTCGCATGGGAATTCTGATTTGTTTCAGCACGAAGCGAAGTCTGAGACGCCGGAGCGCCGCTTCAGCATAGAGGCGCTCAGGCAGGGTCAAGGTGGCAGACCCAACGTGGAAGAGGACACGATCGACGGAGGTGAACTGATCGGAATAAGCGGTTAGGAAGGCGCGAAGAAGCGAGACGTCTTCGTCGGACGCGGTATTGGGATGCAAACAAATTGTCCAGACTCCGTTCGGCTTGTCGACGGGGCCCCAAAGCTGCTGCGGAATCCAGGTAAGACCGCCCCGTACGAATGGCACACGCGCAAAACCGTCTGACAGCAAATTGATTCCCTCGGCACGAAGCGCGCCGAGCGTGTGCCTGTCGAATCCGTGGCGCGGCGCGACAAAGATCCTGGGGTTGAGCCCGTGGCCGCGCAGAATGCGCAGGCCTGTTGCGATCCACTCGCGCTGCGTTTCGGCTGGCACGCCCGCAAATTCCGATGCGCGAGAAAGACCCAGCAGGCTGCGGCCGCGGCTCGAACAAAGGTGGCGATAACCGTGGAGGCCGATCATCGCGCCCGACGCCTCAAGCCTGCGCATTCGCTCCCAAAAACCAGCATCAGGTGGCGAAGCCTGCAACTCGGGATCGCGATTGTCGGGAACGATGGCGAGGATGGGCTGAAGCTGGAATTCGCCGATGAGAGATTTGAAGCGCCGCCAGGATTCTTTCGCAAACGTAGGACAGAGATCGTCGAGGCGGAGAAGGAATGCGGCCGGCGTGGGAATCATACCGCCCCCTCTGGGGCGATCGCGTGCCGGAGCAGCTTGCTGGCCCAGTACCAAAGGAAGATAAACGTGCTCACAGTCCACAGCGAAGTGGCGAGCGCGATCCCGGCGACGCCGAACCAGTGCATTAGCAGAAGGTTGAGCACGATATCGAGTGCGAGATTGAGAATGCCGCAGTAAAGAATCAGGTCAGTGCGGCGCATGGCGACGATGAACCGGTAGTGCACCCGGCTGACGACGTAGAACGGAATCTGGATCGCATACATGGCCAGCACCGAAGCGACGACTGCGGTGTCGCGCGGGCCGAACTGGCCGTGCTGGAGTGCAATGCGGACCAGCGGGCGCGCGCCGGCAATGAGCAACACCGCAATGGGGACGGAAACGAGTGCGGTCAGGCGGACCCAGGTGCGGAGAGTGTGGCGGCATCCGGCCCAGTCGTGGTGGGCGATCATGCGCGAAAAATAAGGCACGATGGCCGAGGAGATGGCCCCGGCGAGCAGCGTGAGCACCACGCTGACGAATCGGTTGGCGTAGACAAGCGCGGAGACGCTGCCGGCCACGAGCATCGCAGCCATGGCCTGATCGACGAGCAGGCCGCCCGACGAAACAACGCTTGATAGCAGTACCGGGCCGTACTGCCCCGCCACTTCGCGCGTGGCCTGGTTCATGCCGTGCCAGCGCAGGCGGAAGCGGTAGCCGCGCGCCTCCATCATCCACGCGACGATCACAGCGTGGACAAGTGATCCGGCCAGCGTGGAGTAGACCATAGCCCAGATGCCGTATCGCGCGCCAAAGCAGAGCGCGCCGACGAGGATTGATACGGAAATGACGGTGGGTGCCAGGGCGGGAAGCGCGAAGCGATCGAGCGTGTTGAGGACGGCTGTGCAATTGACGGCGATGCCGGTAATGACGACAACAGGCAGAAGCCCGTAGAAGAGCCGCACGGCGAGCGCGAGCTTGGCGGTCGCAAAATGCGAGGCGATGAGCGGAAAGAATCCGCGCGCCGTGAGCGCCATGACCGCGCAGGCTGCGCCGAGAAGCAGACACATCCAGAGCATGGAACTCGAAAGAAGTTGCTGGGCGCGCTCGCGGCCCTCCTGTTCCCTCACCCGCACCAGTGTGGGCACGAGCGCCTGGTTCATCGATTCGGAGACGAGATTGACGAGCAAGCTGGGGATGAGCGCTGCGGCGAGAAAGGCGTCCATCGCGTCGGAGCGGCCATAGACCGAGGCGATGGCTATTTCCTTGAACGTGGCGACGAGCTTGACGAAGATGCCTGCCGCGCCGATGGAGAGAGCGGCGCGAAAGATGCCGCTATTGATGCTGAAGGAGCGGGCCGACGCGGCAATGGGCGAAGTGATCGACATGGCGGCGAACGGTTTCTATGCCTCCGGTTGCGGGGTGAGTTGCGTCGCGGACGCGGAGGCTGGAAGCAGCGGGCGCGTGGAGAAGCACGAGGCCAGGCCACCGGGATCGTCTTTTGCGAGGCGGCCGGCGGCCACGACGACGGCGAGAAGCAGCCACGTGGTGCGGTTCTCTTCCACCGTGGCGGCGAGCGAAGTGACGGCCCAGACAACGAGCGAAGTGACCAGCGCGAATCGCAGCGAGCCGTGCGTCGCGAGCGCGGATCGCACGGCCAGCGCGACGAGCAGCAGCGCAAGGAACAACGCGACGAGCCCGCCGTCAACTGCGATCGACAGCGCCGTGTTGTGCGCCGTGTCGACGGGCCCGAGGCGCGCGGCGGTGACAAACGTTCCGGCGCCCGCGCCCACGAGGGGCGCATGCGCGAAGGCGCGCCAGCCTGCAGACCAGATGTTAAGGCGCTGGTTTAGGTCGCCGCTGCGCAATTGTTCCGGAATTGTTGCAAGGCGCGCAAGCGTTCCGCCAGGAACGATGAACCAGAGCGCAGCAAGAGACGGCGGCAAGATGAAGAACGCAGCAACCACCCGGCGGGAGCGGCCATGCGTGAGAAGAACGACGGAGCCGGCAATCGCGACCAGGGCAGCGAGAAAGCCCTCGCGCGACGCGGTGAGCAAAACAGCGACCAATCCCAGCGGGAAGAATCCGAGCGCCATCAAGCGCGGGGGACAGCGGCGTTCGCAGTTGACCAGGAGAGCCGCAAGGGGAAATCCAAGATCGAGGAAGCGTGCGACTTCGTTCGGATCCTGGCCGTAGGCGGCGAAGCGGATCTGGTTCGCGGCGATCACTTCAGCCGAGCGGAAGGCGGCGAGCGTAAGCGCCGCGAGCACCCATGAGCCCGCGACGGTGGCGCGCAGCAGCGCGCGGAGGCTGGCCGGAGTCCCAACAAATTCCCAGACCAGCCAGACGATCATCATTTCCTGAAAGTAGCCACGAATCTTTTCGAGTGTCGTGGCGGGATCGATGGTCCAGAAGTATGTGCAGCAGAGCCAAAGATAGAGCGCCAGTGTGATCCACCAGAACGCGTTGGGCGTGCGCATGCGGCCGGCTTGAAAGACGCCGGGAATGGCGGCGAAAAGCACAAGCAGACCGGCGATCCGCGCCACGTTGCCCAGGCTTCCGCCAAGATCTAGGGAGTACTCCCACGGAATGGCGAAGGCGAAGAGCAGGAGCAGGAACCACGCGACTCTTCTCATTGCTCAGTACCTCTGCGAGTAGACCAACGCGGAGTAAATAGTGACGCCGATGGTGGACTGAATGGCCGACTCCAGCGTGCGATTGACGAGATTTTTCGCGGCGGAATCGGGTACATAGAGGATGTCGCGGTCCTCGACGGGCTGGTCGGGGTCCTGGCCGCGAAACATGCGCTTCAGGTTCAGGGAGATCATCGTTCGGCCGCCCTTCTGCTCGCGAATGAGCACGGCTTTGCCGGCGGCATTCTGCGACGGGCCCCACGCGAGCGAGAGAGCCTGCACCACGGTGAGGCCCTGCACCGGATCGACCGGGAAACCGCCGGGGCGGACGACGTCGCCGACGACATACACGAGACCGGCGCGGCTCACCTGCACCGTATCGCCAGGACTGAGCTCGGGATTGTGATCGACGTTCGTATCGGTTCCGCTGGGGTCGAGAACAACGGTGTGCGGCGTCTTGGGATCGCTCTGGTGATAGACATTTACGAGCCGGCCGGCGTTGGGTGAAAGGCCCGAGGCGGCAGAGATCAGGTCGAGCAGTCGATGGTGGACGGTGTAGGGATAGACGCCCGGGCGCGCGACTTCGCCAAGAACGCTCACGTCCTGGCCGGCGTAAGAGGTGACGAGCACGGAGACGAGCGGATGAAGCAACATGCCCTTCGCGACGAGCCCAACCTCGATGGCGCGCGCAGCAGCCTGCTCATCCATCCCAAGGAGCTTGACTTCGCCGATCATGGGCAGTGTGACCGTACCCTCGGCAGCGACGCGGACCGTGGAGTGAAACTCCGGCGTGTGGTACTCGCTGATATCGAGAAAATCGCCGGGGCCAATGGGCGCAGGCATGGGTACGGAGGCCGGCGCCGCCGCAAGCGGCGTTGCGAGCGTGCCCGGCGCGGGGCCGGCGTTATCCCAGATCGTTGGCGCTTCCTTTGGGTTGGGCAGGCTTTTGGTCTCCTGCGTCTGCGGGAACGTGGCGACGCCGGTGGGCAGGCCTGAGGTGCTTGGCGTGGGCGCTTGTGCGCGCGCGGACGCGCCGGCCAAAAGCAATGCGACGACCACGGCGACAGTCGGCGACGCGCGCGGACTGAGTGACTCGCGCAGGAGCGCGGCTGCGACGGCGATCCATAGCCCAACGAAAAACGTGATCGCGAGATAGAGGGGCAGGTCGGGCGCGATGGGCTTGTCGGGCTGGCGAGCGTAGTCGACGACCGAGATGTTGGAAGAGCGCACTCCCGCGGCAAGGCCCGCTTCCTCCGCCTTCTCTTGCACGCGCAGGTACAGATCGTGGCTTGAATTGGCCTCCTGACGCATGACGGCGTATTGCGTGGCGGCCTGGCTCAACTTCATGCCTTCGCCGGTCGCCTGATCCAGGCTTTTGCGCAGCAGCTGCTCGCGGTCAAGCGCCGTTTGCCAGTTGCTGCGGAAGTGATCGACGAGTCTCGAGTCCTCGGCTTGTTTCTGGCGGTCCAGGTCCTGCAACTGACGGCTGATTTCGACGACGCGCGGGAAACTGGGGCCGTGTTCGGCGCTGAGCTGTGCCTGTTCCTGTTCCAGGTCGCTGCGATGGGCGCGAATCTGCTCCAGAAGCGTGGTGGCAAAGTTGGCGCTATCGGCCTGCAGTCGCGGATCGGAGGCGATCACCGTCTCGGGATCGCCCTGCGAGGCAGCGCGATACTCGGCCTCGGCGAGGATGCGGTCAGAAGTGGCCGCGACAAGCTGGCGGCTCAGCTCGTCAAGCTCAAGCAGCGCGGAGCTGTGCTCAGTTTCTCCCGACTCGCCATTGGCTAGAACCTCCGGCGCGCTCACGATCCCGTGCTGCGTTTCGAAAACGGCCAGCCGCTGCTGATCGCGATCGACCTGAGCCTTCAGATCCGTGAGCTGCGAGCCGAGCCAGCCGGAGGCTTGCGCGGTGGCCTGAATTTCGGATTCGCTTTCCTGCTCGCTGTAGGCGCGCATCAGCGCATTCGCCACCGCGGCTGAAAGAGCGGCATCGCGCGAACGAAAACGAATCTCGACGAGAAGTGCGCGCGGTATGGACTGCACATGGAGCCGACGCGAGAAGCGATCGAGAAGCCACGCCTGCGCGCCGGGCGACGGTTGGTCGGAATTGAAACGCGGAAAGCGGTTGGAAAAGTTACCGCAGAAGCCGGGGGCCTGATAGAGCTTGAGGCCCGCGATCACGCGCCAGGCGAGGCGATCGCTGCGTAGCACGCTGGCCAGAGTTTCAAGCGCAATGGGGGCCGAGAGAACCGACGAAGAGATTTGCTGCTCAACGCCATCGAGGCTAAGCGAAGAGACGGGCGCAGTGCGGAGCTCTACGCGTGCGACTGCCTCATATTGATTGGGAGCGATGAAGCAATAAAGGAGGCAAGCCAGCAGGAGCGCACCCTCTATAGTGGCGACGAAGCGGCGGCGCTGCCAGACGACTTGCCCCAGATCGCGCAACGACGTGGATGCAGCCCTCGGCATGCTGGTGGAGGATGAAGACGAAGATTCATCCAAATGGACCTCGTGAATCGACAGAACCTTGGTTTTCGGCAACGGAAGGCAACCTCAGTCGCGATGGGCCGCACGCAGAACACGAGCGCACCGCGGTCCGGCTTGATTTACGGCGAGGAACACGATGCTCGAGCGCGGCGGACCGCAGCGACAATTCGCCATGAGCTTCTCTTTCGCCCCACGCCCGGAGGCAAAAGCGATGGCCCTGGCGTTCAGAACGAAAAGCAATGCTGGGGAAAATCTCTGACAGTTTCGTTGATTGAGAGGAAATCGTCAATGATGTTCGAGGTGCCTTGCACACAAGCGTGATTGCCATCACAACCTGCGTCCAGCGAGCCGATGCCGGAGCGGACGTAGGGCCGATCCCACGTTCCAAAACCAAGGCTTGGGCACCCCGGTTAGTCGGTGGGTCAGGTTGCAGGCTGCGCGGCCCTGTACCACTCTACGGTGCGGCGAATCCCCTCGCGGAAGTCGACCTGAGGCTCGTAGCCAAGCAGCTCATTTGCCAGGCGAATGTCGGCGAGCGAATGACGGATATCGCCCGATCGCGGCTGTGCGTAGGCCGGCTCGCCTCGGTAGCCGGTGAGATCGCAGAGAATCTCAAAGACCTGGTTGAGCGTGACGGCGGAGCTGGTGGCGAGGTTCATCATGCGGCCGGAAACCTGCTCGGCAGGCGCGGACGCGGCCAGAAGATTGCCGTGAACGACATTCTCGATGAACGTAAAGTCGCGGCTCTGCTCGCCGTCGCCATGGATGGTTGGCTGCTCGCCGGCCAACATCTTGCGGCAAAAGATGGCCAGCACGCCGGAGTAGTGCGAGGTGGGGTCCTGGAAGGGGCCGAAGACGTTGAAGTAGCGCAGCGTCACGGTTTCAAGCCCGTAGACGCGCGTGAAGGCGCGCATGTAGTGCTCGCCGGCGAGCTTGGCCACGGCGTACGGGCTGATCGGATTCGGCAGCATTTCTTCGTGCTTGGGCAGAGTGGGAGTGTCGCCGTAGACCGACGAAGAGCCGGCGTAGATCACGCGGCGAATGCCTGCGGCACGCGCGGCGACAAGCACGTTCAGCGTGGCCTCAACGCAGTTACGATTTGTCGCGGCGGGATCGGCCACGGAACGCGGGACCGAGGCCAACGCCGCTTCGTGAAACACGATCTCCACGCCCGCGCACACCCTGGCGCACACGGCCGGATCGGCCAGGTCGCCCTCGATGAACTCCATCGCCTCAAGGCCGGCGAGATTGGCGCGCTTGCCGGTAATGAAGCTGTCGACGCCGCGGACCTGTTCGCCGCGCTTCAGAAGCTCCGCGGCGATCGAACGTCCGATGAATCCGGCGGCTCCCGTGACGAGATATCTGGCCAAGTTGATGCTCCGCACGACAAATGTTGCGCGCCTTCACCCGCAGGCTGCACACGCGACAACCGGTATCATAAGTGGCCGCTCGGCCCTTTGCGCAAGTGTGGGACCCGACAACAAGGCGGGTCCCAGGTAGTCGGCGAGTCGATAAATCCGATTTATGAGACCGGTTCTAGGATACTATCGGGAATCGTAGCTGCGTTTCATGACGACTGTCCTTATTCCAATTCTGGCCGAGCCAGGGCACTTTTCTCTCGCTGAGAGATTGGCCTTCTGCGCGCTGGCAGTAACGTCGGTTTGGGCGTTCTGGTGGCGATTCGGGCCGATTCTCGGCAAAATCCTTCACTCAAAAAAGGACGCGGACTTTCATCTCGCGCCAGTCGGCAGGCGCGTGCGCGATTTCGTTTGGGAGGTCGTGCTACAGGCAAAGGTGATCCGCGAGCGGCCGCTCCCCGGCGCGGCCCACGCGCTGGTCTTCTGGGCGTTCTGCGCCTTTGCGCTGGTCACGCTGAACCACTGTGCAGCGATGTTCGGGCTGGGTTTCCTCGATCCTGCAGGGCGCGTGGGGCGGTTCTATTTTGATTTTGCGGCGGTGTTCGCGGCGGCCTGCGCGGTGGGGATTTTCGGACTGTTTGTGCGGCGATTCTTTGCCCGACCCAGGTGGCTCGGTGAATTGTCGTGGGGATCGGGCCTCGTTGCGCTGCTCATCTTTGTGCTGATGGCTACGTACCTGGCGGCGTTCTTCGTGCCGGGCACGATTGTAGCGGGCCGCGCGCTCTGGTGGGCGCACACGCTTTCGCTGCTCGTGTTTCTGCCGGTGATTCCGCATACCAAGCATCTGCATTTGGTTCTGAGTCCGTTCACGGTATTTCTGTCGCGCGGCGGATTCGCGCGCATTCCCCCGCTTGCGGGCGATGAGGACTTTGGGCTCGTGGCAGGCAAGGATTTGACGCAGCTGGTGAGCCTGCAGGCTTACTCCTGCGTGGAATGCGGCCGCTGCATGGAGCATTGCCCGGCAAACAATACGGGAAAGCTGCTCAACCCCAAGGAAATTGTGCTTGGGCTTCGCGGATATCTGAATGAGTTCGGCCCCGCGTCGGACGAGCCGCTCTTGGGCAAGTACAACGCGCAGGAGGCGGCGTTCGAGTGCACCACGTGCGGCGCGTGCGAGTTCCAGTGTCCTGTAGGTATTGAGCACGTGCCGATCCTTGTGGGGCTCAGGCGCGGCGCGGTCAACACTGGCGCCTGGGACGACGATCACGGAGCCAAACTCTTTCTTGCACTCGAACGCGGCAGCAACGCGCTGGGCATGAGCGCGACGGAGCGCGACAAATTTATCGAGAAGATTGGGCTGCCCTTCTTCGACGGTACGCAGGAATATTGTTTGTGGCTCGGCTGCATGGGCGCGTACGATCCACGCGGCCGCGAGATTGTGCTGGCGCTGGTGCGCGTGATGCGGCACCTCGGCGTCACCTTCGGCGTGCTGCGCAAGGAGCGGTGTACGGGCGATCCGGTACGGCGGCTCGGCAACGATCTGCTCTTTCAGCAACTGGCAGAATCTAACCTTGAAGCACTGGCCCAGTCCAAAACCAAAAAGATCATCTCCATCTGCCCGCATTGCGTGCGCACCATTCAGGAGGACTGGAAGGAGTACGGCACACCGCCCGCAGTCGAGCATCACAGCGAGTTTCTGGCGCGTCATTTGGGTGAATTGAGCCTCTTATCAGGGCACGAGTTTACTCGTGCCGAAAACGACGACAAAAAAACCGGGGCTTTGGGCCCCGAGGATCCCGGGAAAGAGAAAATCGTATTCCACGATCCCTGCTACCTCGGCCGGTATCGCGGCCTTTATGACGAGCCGCGTCGCGTCGCAGCACTCGCCGGCGAGCTGGTCGAAGCGCCGCGCTCGCGCGAACACAGTTTCTGCTGCGGAGCCGGCGGCGGGTTGGCATTTCTGGGCGAAGAAAAGGGCGAGCGTGTGAGCCACGTGCGCGCGGCAGAGCTGACCGCGACAGGTGCAAAAGTGGTCGCCGCGGCCTGCCCCTTCTGCAATACGATGTTCCGGGATGCCTTCGCGGCAAAAGGCGACGGCTCCCCGGAGCTGATGGACATTGCCGAGATTGCGGCAAAAAAGTTGGCGAGTGGCGAGCGCCTTAGTTGATGGTAACGTTCCCGCAGCAATGCTTGTATTTCTTTCCGGAACCGCAATAGCAGGGCTCGTTGCGCCCGATCTTTATTTTTGTCTGCCTGGCGGTACCGGTTCCGCGCCGCGGCTCGCGAAGGCGGTGGGAACGGAAATAGTCGTGGAGCCGTTGAGTTGACACGCCGAGTCCCACACACACGTGCTCCCGGATTTTCGGGCTCGGCAGAGTTTTCCAGGTGCGCATTTCCGGGTCGGAATCGTTCTCATGGACTAGGGCCATGACAGCCAGCAGCATCGCGAACTTGTCGTCATCCTCAAAGATCTCCTGCCACTCATCGCGGCACATTCCGACTCCTCGCAGAAAACCGCGCGCCCAGCGGTTCCCTCTCGGAAGTTCTCTTGCCTCTTCTGCCCCCAGCAAAGGAACGAAGGTCAGATCCGGGGAATGCAATTCGCGGGCTATGAAGTTCCAGTGCCGCATTGCGAGGTTGAGAAACTCTTCGAGGTCTGCGGTGTCTGTAAAAGGAGCTTCACCGGTTCCCCAAATTTCAGACAGATACTCGCTAGGAAGAACAGTCACAGGCCCGCAGATCAGCGCCGCAAAGAATCCGTCCATCTCTTCAAGGTCCATGGCGTCCTCGCTGGGAAAGCGGCGGAGGACTGCCGCGAGCCGGTCGTATTCTTCGTCGGTAAGCGACTGGTCCAAAGCGGGCGGTTTCCGAAGGGAGCGTTGCGAATTCACATTTCAAGCATAATCGCCGAGGCGGTCTTGGAATGCTTCACATCTCCAGTCTCTCTGCAACTGGCGCACCCGCGAACCAGCTTCGTCTAGGATGAAAGCATGAAGATCATCGTAGCCATCAAACAAGTTCCCGACCGCGATACACCGGTCCGTATCGCCGCGGGTGGCAAATGGATTGACGAGGCCGACCTGCAGTGGGCGATGAACGAGCCTGACGCCTACGCCCTCGAAGAGGCATTGCAGCTCAAGGAAAAATCGGGTGCGGGCGAAGTGATCGTCATGAGCGCCGGCCCGCAGCGCGTGGGCTCTACGATCCGAGAAGCGCTCGCCAAAGGCGCCGACCGAGCGATCCATGTTATGTGCGACGATCTCGCCGGACGCGATGCCCTGGGTGTCGCCCGGCTGCTGGCCGCAGCCATCAAGCCCGAGAATCCCGATCTCGTGCTCACGGGTCTGCAGTCCGAAGACCTCGGCTGGGGCCAGAGCGGAGTCATTCTCGCCGAGTTGCTCGGGCTACCGCACTCAACGCTCATTCTGCAGGTTGAAAAGACCGATGCGGGCCTCAAAGTGAAGCGCGAGCTGGAAGAAGGTTGGTTCCAGTTCATTGAGATGCCCACGCCCGCGGTGCTCACCATCCAGTCGGGCGGAACGAAGCTGCGCTACGCCACGCTGATGGGGATCAAGAAAGCGAAAACGAAAGAACTGCGCACGGTGAGCGCCGCCGAACTCGGCGCGGATGCGGCTCCCGTCGTCGTGCTCGAGCAGATCGCGGCACCGAAAAAGCAAAAGTCCACGCAGATTCTGCAGGGCTCGCCGAAAGAAGCCGCTGCGGCGCTTGTCGAAAAGCTGAAAACGGAGGCGCGAGTGCTATGAGTGTTCTTCTGGTTTTGGAAGAGAGCCGCGGGAGAATCAACCGCCCAAGTTGGGAAGCCCTGGCTGCCGCTTTGCAGCTTGGCCCCGCGGAGGCCGTCACCGCCGTCGTGATCGGTGCGCAAACTGAAGCGCTGGCCGCCGAGGCTGCTCAAAAGCCTGTTGGAAAAGTCATTGGCGTCGAGCATCCATTACTCGCGCCGTACACCGCGGACGGGTTTTGTCTGGCTTTGCAACAACTCATCCAAAACGAGAGCCCCACGCAAGTGGTCTTTCCGCACACGTATCAGGTGCGCGACTACGCCCCCGCGCTTGCGTGCCGCTTTGGCCAGGTGTTGATCGGCGATGTCGTAGCGATCGAATCTGGCCCCGTGTTCGTCCGCCAGCTCATGCAGGGACGACTGAACGGCAGCTATCGCCGCTCTGGCGACGGACCGTGCTTCGTCTCCGTGCAAGCGGGAGCATTTCGTGCTGACACACTCGACGCGCAGCCGAGTTCCGGGCCCGCCCCGATCACGACCTTCACGCCAACGCTCGACGCCACGCAGATTCGCACCAAACCCGGCGAACCCTTTCGCGGTTCCGAGCAGACCGTCGACCTCGGCTCGGCGCAGCGCATCGTCAGCGTGGGGCGCGGCATCAAGGAAGCAGACAAGCTGCCGTTGGTGAAGGAACTCGCTTCGGCGCTCGGCGCGGAGCTCGGAGCCTCGCGGCCTATCTGCGACAACGGATGGCTGCCCATGGAGCGGCAGGTGGGCAGCTCCGGCCAGACCGTCGCGCCAAAGCTCTATCTCGCCGTCGGCATCTCGGGCGCAATCCAGCACCTCGTCGGCATGAAAGGTTCGCAGTGCATCGTCGCCATCAACAAGGATCCCGATGCGCCGATCTTTGAGGTGGCCGATTACGGAATTGTCGGTGACCTGTTTGAGGTGGTGCCCGCACTGACCGAGGCGGTGAAGGCAGCGCAGCAGTGAGCGCCGAATGAGCGACTCTCGCAAACCCATCGTCGTGGTCGGCAGCATCATGATGGACCTGGTGACGCGCACGCCGCGCATCCCCGCGATCGGCCAGACGCTGATCGGGACCGCATTCGAAACAAATCAGGGAGGCAAGGGGGCGAACCAGGCCGTGGCCGCGGCGCGCCTCGGCTATCCGGCGGCGATGGTGGCGAAAGTTGGCGACGACGCGTATGGACCCGCGCTCATCGCGAGCCTGCAACGCGCGGGCGTCGACACACGCGCGATGGCGCAGGTCGCCGGCTCCTCGGGTCTCGCGCCCATGTTCGTCGCCGACGACGGCCTGAACGCAATCGTCGTCGTTCCGGGCGCAAATCACAAGATGGATCGCGCGTCGGTGGACGATCACGCCGAGCTGATTCGCTCGGCTGGCATGGTCCTGTGCCAGCTCGAGATTCCCATGGACACGCTGAGTTACACGCTCGAATTCTGCGCGCGGGCCGGCGTACCGGTGATGCTCGATCCCGCGCCGGCGGCGGATTTTCCCCAAGCGATATGGCGCCATGTAGCCTGGTTCACGCCCAACGAGACCGAAGCTGCGCACTACGTTGGCGACGGAATCACTGCCGAAGAGACCGCGCAGCAGCTACTCGCCAAAGGGCTGCGCAGCGTGGCGCTCAAGCGTGGCGCGGAGGGAGCTTTTGTGGCCGTCGCCGGCAGCAAAGCCGATTGGGCCAAGCCGTTCAAGGTTGACGCCATCGACACTGTTGCCGCTGGCGACTGCTTTAACGGCGCGTTTGCCGTCGCGCTGCTTGAAGGACGAGACCCGTGGGCCGCGGCGCGATTTGCCAACGCGGCCGCGGCGATCTGCGTCACGCGCAAGGGAGCGGCGGCCTCGATGCCGTCGCGCGGCGAGGTGGATGCGCTGCTCGCGAAAAATTCCTGACCGGCGTGATCCAATCTCGCTCGAATCGATTCAAATAGAAGAGAACATCGAAGCTTCCGTCCTAATTCGAGGAGTGCGCTTGAGATTTCTCCCCACTTCCCTTCCCTTGCTGTTCGTCTTCGGAATGACCACCGCGGTCAACGCGCAAGGCAACTACGAGATTCAGGTGTACGGCTCTGACACGGTTGCGCCGCGCACGACGATGGTCGAGCTGCATTCGAACTTCACTGCCGATGGGCACCCGGCAATCGATGGCGTGGCGGCCACCAATCACGCCGAACACGAAACGGTCGAGATCACACAGGGGATCAACAAATGGTCCGAAGTTGGCTTTTACATCTTCACCAGCGAGCAGAGCGGGCTGGGCGCGGAATGGGTGGGCGATCACATCCGGCCGCGCGTGCGCGTCCCCGACAGTTGGCACTGGCCGGTGGGAGCGAGCCTCTCGATGGAGCTGGGCTACCAGCGCGCAAAGTTTTCGCCGGACACGTGGACCTGGGAGATCCGACCCATCGTCGACAAAACTTCGGGACGCTGGTACTGGGCCGTGAACCCTGCGCTCGAGCGCACCTGGCACGGGCCCGACGTCGATCTCGGCATCGATTTCTCGCCTGCGGTAAAAATCAGCTACGATTTCACGAAGGCGATCGCCGGCGGCATCGAATACTATGCCGATTACGGCAGCATCACCGGCATCGCCAGCCTGCACGACCAGCAACAGCAGATTTTCCCCGCCATCGACTTGAACGTATCGCCGAAATGGGAGATCAACTTTGGCGTGGGCGTGGGCCCCACCGCCGCCACCGATCACTGGATTGTGAAAGGCATCATCGGCCGGCGGTTCGATTGGGGCCCGAAAAAATCCGCGCGTTAGCTCACCCCTCAGCGTCCGACGCTATCGCCGGCAACCTCACCAAACGTGGCAGGCATTCACCGGCATCATGGGTTGGCCCGCCTTGCAGCCGAACGCTTTTCCAAACTCCGGCATATTCTCGACCACGCCATTGATGCGGAAAACGCGCGGCGAGTGCGGATCGGTCTGCACCATCGTGCGCGTCAGCTCGGGGCGCAGTTCGCCGCACCAATCCTGTCCATACGCGAGAAAGAACTGCTGGATCACGGAGACTCCGTCCTGCGTTGAGTCCACGTCGATGCCTTTGCGTTTTGCGTCGGCGAGGAACGCCATCAGGGCCAGCCGCAACCCGCCATTATCGGCCGTGTTCTCTCCCAGCGTCAGCTTCCCGTTCACCTTCACGTCATCCACCGCAACAAAATTCCCGTACTCATGCACTTCGCAGTCGGTCATGGCGTCGAATTTCTTGCGATCGTCCGCCGTCCACCAATCGGAGAGATTGCCGCTGCCGTCGAACTGGCTTCCCTGGTCATCGAAGCCGTGCGTCAACTCGTGACCAACGATGGCTCCAACGTGGCCGTAATTCTCCGCGTCGGTTGCCTTGGGATCGTAGAGTGGCGCCTGCAGAATGCCTGCCGGGAAATTGATGTCGTTCATCGAAGGGTCGTAGTAAGCATCCACTGTTGACGGGCTCATGAGCCACTCGCCGCGGTCGACCGGCTTACCGATCTTCCTCAGTTGCCGCTTGTTTTCGAACTCCGCCGCTCTGAAAGCGTTGCCCATGGCGTCGCCGCGGACGACCGTCAGCGTTGAGTAATCGCGCCAGTGATCGGGATAGCCGATTTTATCGGCAACCATGTGCAGCTTGGCCTCGGCTTTTTCCTTGGTCTCTGGGCTCATCCAGGCCTGCGTGTCAATCTCCTGGCCCATCGCGGCTTCAATGTCGTGAACCATCTGCAGCGTGAACGCCTTCTGCGCGGGCGTGAACTGTGAATCCACGTACACCTGGCCCAGAGCCTCGCCAAGCGCGCCGTCGGATGCCGCCACGCAGCGTTTCCAGCGCGCTTTTTGTACCTCCTGGCCAAGCAGTTTGTGTTGGAAGAAATCGAAATCCTCGTCGTCCATTTTTGCGGGCAGCGCCCACGGGGGAACGCTGTTGATGAGCTGCCAGCGCAGATAGGTCTTGATGGTTGCAAGATCGGTCGACTCGAGAATCGTCTGCAATCCTTTGAAGAAGTCCGGATTCGTCACGTTCAAATCCGCAATCCCCGGCGTGCCGGAACCGGCAAAGAACTGCGCCCAATCGATCTCCGGCGTAAGCTCGGCGAGGTTGGCCGCCTGCAACAGGTGGTACACCTTGTGCGGATCGCGGCGATCCGTAATGTCCATCGACACCTTGGCCAGCGCCGTTTCGAGCGCCATGATCTTGTCGGCATCGGCGGACGCCTGATCGGCCCTCTCGCCCATCAGGCCCAGCATGGCCGCAATGTGCGCTACATATTGCTTGCGCGTCTTCTCGGCGGCATCGCCGGTGCGGAAGTAGTAATCGCGTTCCGGCAGCCCCAGGCCACCTTGATCCACAAAAGCGATCTGCTTGCGCGCGTCTGCGAAATCCTGCTGCTCGCCAAATCCGAAAAATGCATAGTCGTTATCGTCCAACTGTTCGTGCGCCAGCAGCGCCGTCAGCCCCTTCTTGTCGCGCAACGCGGCGATGCGGTCAAGCTCCGGCTCGAGCGGCTTCAACCCCTTCGCATGGATCGCGTCCTCGTCCATGCACGTCGCGTAGAAGTCGCCGATCTTCTGCTCATTGGCGGTGTGCTGCGCGCTCTTGGCGGCAACATTGTCGAGCATTTGATGCAGTACCTGCTGCGTGTAGTCGAAAACAATGGCTCCGGTTCCGTATCCGGCCTTGTCCGGCGGAATGGGATAGAGCTTGCTGAAATTGCCGCAGGCGTACTGCGCAAAATTCACGCACGGATCGGCGCTCGAGTCGATCAGTTCCTTGTCGAGACCGGGCAGCAGCTTAACGGGTTTCTCTTGAGCCACTGGCGCTGCGCTCGTTGTCTGCGCACAAACGAGCCCCGCTTGCGCGGCAAGCGCAAGAACGCTCAGGAGCACGGGTACTCCCCATCGGCTGATTCGAATCATTGCAATCGTCTCCATAGAAACCGGGGATGCTGATGCCGCCGGACGCGTCCGGCTGAGACAGAATACGCCCTTCGCGCCAAAAGGTTCCTAAGATAGGGATGGACTGCGCAATGGGCGCGATGAATGGCTGATCTCGTCCAGCCGGGCGTTCGCGGAATTTGAGCCGCGCTCGCCCGGTAGATCAAGCCAACCTCAGGCCACCAGCGCCATCTCGCGGATGGTTTCCTTGCGCACGGTGAGTCTTTCGATCAGGTCCCTGCGCACTTCGTAGCCGCGGCCCGGCGTATCGGGAATCGTAATCTCGCCCTCAGAAGAAACTGTGACGGCGGGCTCGATGATGTCGTCGGCAAAGTAGCGCGCCGAGGCGGAGACGTCGCCGGGCAGCGTAAAGCCCTCGAGAGTCGACAGCGCGATATTGTGCGCCCGCCCAATGCCGGACTCGAGCATGCCGCCGCACCACACCGGAATGCCTCGCTCCATCGCAGCGTTGTGCACGGCGATGGCCTCGGAGAATCCACCCACGCGGCCCAGCTTCACGTTGATTATCTTGCAGGACTCCATTTCGATTGCCGCCAGCGCGTCGCGCCGGTTGCGGATCGATTCGTCCAGGCAGATGGGCGTGTTGAGCCGCTTTTGCAGCACGGAGTGGAAGTAGAAGTCGTCGTGCCAAAGCGGTTGCTCGATCATCAGCAGATCGAAGGCGTCAAAGGAGACCAGGTGATCTTCGTCGCGCAGGCGATAGGCGGAGTTGGCATCGCAACTGAGCAGGATTCCGGGCCAGCGGCTGCGGACTTGTTCGAAGACATCGACGTCCCAACCCGGTTTGCACTTGAGCTTGATGCGCTGATATCCGGCAGCCAGCTCCTTTTCGACGATCGAAAGCAGTTCGGGAATGGAAGACTGAATGCCGATGGAAACGCCGCACGTAATACTTTCGCGCACGCCACCGAGCAGATCGGAAAGCGAGATTCCTTCGCGCTGCGCTTCTAGATCCCAAATCGCATTTTCGAGGGCAGCCTTGGCCATTTGATTGCCGCGCACCGCCTTGAAGATGCGCGGACACTCGCCGCCGTGCTCCGGCGGCTCGGCCGCAAGCATGGGCGCCAGCTCATTGACGAGCACCTGCCAGGCCGTGTCTGTTGACTCGCCGGAAAAAAACGGGCGCTCGCCGGCCGTGCACTCGCCCCAGCCGGTCAGGCCTTCCGAATGGACCTCGGCGAGCACGATCCGCCGGTTGCGGGTAACGCCGAAGCTCGTCTCGAACGGACGCACAAGGGGAATATGCAGTTCGCGCAGAATGATCGCATCAATTCTCATAAGGTTTTGCATTCCTTTAAAAAATCGGAACCAAGGCTCGATTCCGCCTCAGCGAGGGCCCCTAGCTCGAAGATTCCATTTCCTTCTGCATCGCGAGAGAAGCCAAGTACAGCTAGTCCCCGCGAAAACGCCGTCTGAAACTTCTGCCGATTCTCCAACTGGACAGCAACGGCATAGTGACGGCTTGCTTCGCTGGCCTTCCATCGGCCGATGGGGTATGGAACGAGAATGCGTTCTTGAATTGAGAAAGCGGCCGCCGGGCGCCGATCCAGGATTGCCCCAACTCGAGGCGAATCCAGCTCCCATTCGGCCAAGAGGCGGTCCGTCGGGAGCCCACCCTGCAGTCGAGAAGAGGATACACCATAGAAATCCACGCGGTAGTCGCGGCAGACGGCGCCCAGCCTGTGGATATTGAGGAAAGCGTTTGTGATTTCCAGAGGATCGAAGGTCCACTCCATGTGGCGGATGCCGCGCGATAGCGCATCACGCCGTTGTTCCCATTTGAGTTGCACGCCAATGCCGCGATTCCGATGCGATTCTCGAACAGCCAGCATGTGGGAATGAATATATGGCGTCGGCCCATTCGGAGTTGCTTTCACGCCCGGCAAAGACATAGCGAAGCCGACAAGGGCTCTAGCCTGCGTCCCGGGCGATCCGGACGCGAGATCGTTGTCAAACGCTCCGAGCACCTGGCCGCCGATTTTCTGAGCAAGAAGAAATGTCTTGCGCGGAACGATGTCGTTCTCGTCGTAGCCCCAGGTCTCGATTTCGAGCTGGACGCACGCTTCCATCTCCTCGAATCCCGTGCAAGACCGAATATCGATCATGGCTGCGCCTGCGACGGCGGCTGTGCCGGATGGGCAGCACCGGACGCCTCGCCGCCCTTGAGCTTCTTTTTCGCCTCTTCCCACAAGGCTTCCAGCTCCGGCGGCGAAAGCTCCTCGAGCGGTCGCGTGGAGGCGCGCTCCATTTCAGCGAAGCGCCGGCGGAAACGCAGATTGCAATTGCGCAAAGCCATCTCTGCATCGACGCCCAGGTGGCGGCCGAGGCTGACCACGGTGAAGAGCAGATCGCCCAGCTCAGCCTCCACTGCGGGCTTTCGCGCCGGATCGTCCGATTCGGCCTCAGCCTTCAGCTCCGCCGTCTCCTCGTCCAGCTTGGGCATCAGCTCGCGCCAGCTTGGCCAGTCGAAGCCGAATTTCTGCGCCTTGGCGCCGAGCTTTGTCGCCTCAGCCAGTGCAGGCAGGGCACGAAGCACGCCGTCGAGACGCGAGGCAGTCTGGTCCCATTCAACGCCGGACCCGTCGCCGTCTACCTTGCCCGCCGGCTCCTCTGCAGCCTCCTCCGCAGCCTTGATCTCTTCCCAATTCCGCAGCACCGCCGCTGCCGAGCCTTCAACCGCGGCGTTCACGTTGGCCTTGTTTCCCGCTTCGCGTGATGCCTCGTCGCCAAAGACATGGGGATGGCGGCGAACCAGCTTGCGGTTCAGGTGATCGAGGACGTCCGCGATGGTAAAGCGTCCTTCGTTGGACGCCATTTCTGCGTAGAAGAGAACCTGCAGAAGCAGATCGCCCAGCTCTTCAGCCAGGTGAGCGAAATCACGTCGCTCAATCGCGTCGAAGACCTCGTACACCTCTTCGAGCGTGTATTTGCGGATGGAATCAAAGGATTGCTCGCGATCCCACGGGCAGCCGCCGGGAGCACGCAGCCGGGCCATGATGGCCACCGACTGCTGAAACAGCGCCGCCGCCCGCGCCGGATCGGTGGTGGCTGGCGGCGTGGGATCCTTCGCGCCCGAGCTCTCTGGCGGCAGATCCATCAGCACCCAGTTTACCGTGGGCGGTGTACCGGTTAGCGGAGCATCCGCCGTCCAATCAGGATTGAAGGCCACCTGATGAGATAGGCATCCGAAAGGGTATACTCTGTCTGCAATGATTCAGACGCTTGTAATTGTGTTTGCAGGACTTTTGGGCCTGGCCTTTGGTAGTTTTTTGAACGCTTGCGCGAGCCGTTGGCCCGAAGACGAAAAGGTGGCCGCGCCAGGTTCACACTGCCGCAGTTGCGGACGATCCCTCTCCTGGTGGGAAAACATCCCAGTACTGAGCTGGCTGGCGCTGCGCGGGCGTTGCCGAACCTGCAAAGCCTCCATTGGCTGGCGGTACCCGCTGGTGGAACTTGCCGTGGCCGCGCTGTGGGCCTATTGTGCCTGGCAGACGTTCGCTGCTGCTCCCGAACTGGCCTCAGGGACTCTTGACTATTTAGCGTGGTTTGCGCTCGCCACCGGTGTTGCGAAAATCATTTTCTTGTGGCTCCTCGTGGGCCTTGCCGTTCTTGACGCGGAAAATTTCTGGCTTCCGGATCGTCTCACCATCCCTGGCATCTTTCTGGGACTTGTCCTGGCGACGACACGATCGTCTCTGACAGCGTTTATGCAATTTGGCGGCGATATTTCATTCCTCAAGCACATGGTCGTGCCGGAAGTGATCCAATTCTGGTTTCTCGGCGCAGTCATTCCCGGCGGGGCGCTTCTGGTCAT
This sequence comes from Occallatibacter sp., assembly GCA_050010795.1. Lineage (GTDB taxonomy): Bacteria > Acidobacteriota > Terriglobia > Terriglobales > Acidobacteriaceae > Telmatobacter. The sequence goes on along the minus strand of JBEKKI010000057.1, from coordinate 6,935 downwards.
CCGATGGCTGTATCAGATGCTCCGCGGCCAGGAGGGCCTTGGATTGGGCGACGTGAAACTGTTGGCCATGCTGGGTGGATGGTTGGGCGTGAAGGGCGCCGGGATCTGCTTCGCAATTGGTGTCGCCATCAGCCTTGTTGTTGCGCTTATCCTCTATATGGTCCCGGCTGCCCGCGCCACAACCACCAAATGGAGCCTGATGAAGCTGCCGTTTGGGACGTTTTTGTGCGCGGGTGGGATCATCTGCGGTCTTTGGGGCAATTCTCTCCTGTCGGTTTATGAGCGGCTTTTTGGCATGTAAGAACACGAAGCTCGATGCGCTGAAGCGCGGGGGACTCTGTGGTTGCCGAATGCGCCTTCGAGCTGGACTCCGCAGTACTGCGAATTCGTCGATCAACAGCAGGACCAGACCAAGCCCCACAGCCTACTGGGCTGGCGGGGCCGCAGGCACAGTCGCTTTCGCATTGGCTATCTCAGGATCCTCCAGGGCCTTGCGCGCTTCCTTGCCGTGACGGCTGTCCGGATCGTATTCCATCACCTTGAGATAGTTGGCGCGCGCATCGGCAAAGTCGCCCAGATGGCGCTGGCTCTCAGCCAGGCCCCAGTACACATCGGGATTGTCGGGATCGAGAACCAACGCTGATTCAAACCGCGAGAGCGCGCCCTTCCAATTCTTGTTGTCGAGGTAGTAGTTGCCCACGTTTTCGTCTTCGGCCGCCGATTCATGGTGCTCGGCATCAACCACCTGCCCGTTTTTGTTCCGCTTCGCCCGCTGTGTATCGTCATCCGGCGGAGGAAGCAGATTCCCAAGTCCCGCCAGGCTCGAACTCGAGTCCTTTTCGTTCGCCTGCTCGGCGGCAGCCGCATCTTCAGGACTGCGCACAGGGTCCGCATCCGCGGCCGGCATCGGAATACGCCCGCTCGCTGATTCATCGTCGGCTCCCGGGATCGCGTCAGGTGAGTTTCGCGTCGGCATCACGGGGACGGAGTTCGTGTCCTCGGGAAATGGATTCGAGTTGTTCTGCTGCTGCGTGCGCGACGGCTGCTGAGCTGGAGCGGAATTCGGCTGATTCTGGCTTGAGCCTGGGGCTTTGCTGCCGTCCTGGCCCTGCGCGCAAAGCCGTGGTCCCGCTGCCACAAGGCAGGCCAAAGCGAACGCCATGCCAAAGACCAGTTTCATTTCCGTAGTCCCCAATGCTTAGGACGCGGCGCGGCGGTCGCCTTGATGCCGGCTACCGCCTTTGGTGCGATTCACGTCCATCAAAAGGATCGCACAAACACGGGGAGAATTTCATCCGCGCACGCGCATTCCCCCGCAGACAGCACTTGTTTCTTTTGACTCTGCAACGGGTCTATGGTCACAGCCAGAAACGCCTTGGCGGCAGCGCCGGAACGCGCATTCATGCGGTGAATATCCACGCCGCAGCGGACCGCCCCAAGCCGCTACAATCCCCTTTAGGCTGCTGGTTTCGCCGGGCGGCCTGCAAGGAGTCTCCCCGCCGATGGGCTACCAGGTTCTGGCCAGAAAATACCGCCCCCAACGCTTTGCCGACGTGGCCGGCCAGGACCACGTGACGCGCACCTTGCTGAACGCGCTCGAGCAGAACCGCATCGCCCACGGCTACATTTTTTCTGGGCATCGCGGCATCGGAAAAACGACCATCGCGCGCATCCTGGCGATGGCGTTGAATTGCCGGAACGAGGTTGGATCAGCGCAGCGGCCCACGCAGGAGCCGTGCGGCACATGCGACGCCTGCATCGAAATTCGTCAGGGCAACGCCGTGGACGTGATCGAGATCGACGCCGCCACCAACCGCGGCATCGACGAGATTCGCGAGCTACGCGACGCGGCCCGCTACGCTCCATCTCGCGACCGCTACAAAATCTACATTCTCGACGAAGCGCACCAGATCACCGAGGCCGCCTTCAACGCGCTGCTCAAGACCCTCGAAGAACCGCCGGCGCACGTCATCTTTATGATGGCGACCACCGAGCCCGAGAACATTCCGCAAACCATCCGCTCGCGCTGCCAGCACTTCAGCTTTCATGCGGTCAAGTTCGACGACATTCTGGCGCAGTTGAAGATGATTGCGGCCGAGGAGAAGGTGGCGACGGAGGAGGATGCACTGGCGCTGCTGGCCGAGGCCGGCGACGGATCCATGCGCGACGCGCTCTCCATCATGGACCAGGCGATCGCCTCGGCCCCTCTGAAAGACGGCCGCCCCGCGCTTTTGGCTGAGCAGATTCGCGAGCTGATGGGCTCGGTGCCGAACGCGGTCTTCGAGAGGCTGATGGAAGCCGTGGCCGCCGCCCAGAGCGCCGAGTTGATGGAGCAGGTGAACTTGCTGGTGAATTCCGGGCACAGCCCGCTTTCGCTCGCGCGGCAAATGGTCCGTTACCTGCGCAACGCGCTCATGTCGAAGATCGGCGGCGAAAAAACGGAGCTGCTGCAAATCTCCGCCGACGAGCGAGCACGGGCGGCGCGAACTGCGATGCTCTTCTCGGAAGAAGAGCTGACGCGGAACCTGCAGATCGTCCTGCGCACCTTCGACGATCTGAACTACCGCCAGGAGCAGCGCTTCCATCTGGAACTGGGACTGCTCAAGCTGATTCACGCGCAGCGGCTGCTGCCTATCGAGGAACTGCTCAGCAGCGTTGCAGCCGGATCCGCCACGCGAACCTCAGCGGTGCCCAGTCCGCAGCGGACCGGCCCCGGCAGCGCAACATCGCCCAGCACGGCGACGCCCAGTGCGACCTCGTCGGCTGCCATGCCGCCGCGCGAGCGAAGCCTCTGGACCGGCGGACCAGGAACCTCGACGGGGTCCAGTCCAAGAATGGAAGCACCAGTTGAGGAATCGCCTATAAGCCGATCATTCAGCAAAACAAATGAACTACCAATCGGCGTGCCAACGCCTTTCACTGCCGCCAGCCAGGCGACTGGATACGTCTCGGCGGCAACCATGACCGAAGGCGCGCTCGCCAAGGCTCCGCAGGCTGATGCGGTCGCATCCAATCCTCCCAGTGCAGAGCACTTGCGCGAGGCGATCGTCGCCGCGCTCGCAACTGCCGGGCATGCCTCCGCCGCCCAATTGCTGGGCGCGGGTACTTGGACCGCCGATACCGCCAGCGTGCATGTTGTGGTTCACGTGATGAGCAAGAAGATGCTCAGCCTGACCGTGAATGCCGCAGCCGAAAAGATCGTGCGGCAGGAATTGCACCAGTTGGGAGCTCCGGCGCGCTTTATCGTATCGGCCGGGGCGGGAATGGGCGCGACCGTTGTCACGCCGCCTGTTGTGGCGGCGGGGAGCGTGCAGGAGACGGCACTAGCGCATCCATTGGTAAAGCGGGCTCAGGAGATATTCAACGCCGAGGTCCGCAGCGTCGTCGACCTGCGGCATAAGTAACGCACAAAGAGGAGAAGTTCTGATGTTCAACCCGCTCAAAATCTCGGAGATGCTTTCGCAGGCCAACCAGATGCAGGAAGAGGTGCAGCGCAAGCTCGGCGAGACGGTTGTGGAGGCGTCGAGCGGCGGCGGCGCAGTGACCGCGACCATGAATGGTAAAAAAGAACTGCTCAAAATCCAGATCGATCCTGCCGCGGTCGCAAGCCTCAGCGGCGGCCAGGCCGATGCGGAGATGCTCCAGGATTTGATCGTCGGCGCGGTGAACGAGGCCGGCCGCAAGGCGGATGAAGCCATCAAGTCGAGCATGCAGGGAATGCTGGGCGGGCTCAAGCTTCCCGACCTCGGCGGCTGAAGAGCTTTGTATCAGGGCGCGGCTTTAGCCGTGCCGTAAACGCCAAACTTAAACTCGGGGCTTTACAGGCTGCGGAAAAAGTCTCAAGGTGGTCACTTTTTCTCCACAGGGGAGTGATTTAGAGAAGAGGTATGCGTGGAGACGATAAGTTGCAAACGGGGATGTTCAGTTACGTGACGATGGAGCAGCGGATCGCGGCGGATCATCCGGTGCGTTCGATTCGGGCGATGGTGGATCGGGCGTTGCAGCGGATGGGCCCGGAGTTGTCGAAGCTGTATTCGGCGACAGGGAGGCCGTCGATCGCGCCGGAGCGGCTGCTGCGAGCGCAGTTGCTGATGGTGCTGTACTCGATCCGTTCCGAGCGGCAACTGATGGAGCAGTTGAACTACAACCTGTTGTTCCGCTGGTTCGTGGGTTTGGAGATGGACGATCCGGTGTGGGACGTGACGGTATTCACCAAGAACCGGGAACGGTTGATCGCCGGGGCGGTGAGCCAGCAGTTGTTGCTAGCGGTGGTCGAACAGGCGCGGCAACAGCAGTTGCTGAGCGAGGAGCATTTCACGGTGGATGGAACGCTGATTCAGGCCTGGGCCGCGGCGCGCAGCTTCAAGGAGAAGAAGGAGCCCCCGCAACCGGGTTCGGGGACAGGCGACGGGGGCCGGGTGCTGTTGCGCGACAAGGTGGAGTCGACCACCGACCCGGATGCGCGGCTGTATCGTAAGGCGGCTGCCGATCGGAGTCTTCCCAGCTATCTGGGCCACGCGCTGATGGAGAACCGCAGCGGGCTGGTGATCGCAGCCGAGGCCAGCCTGGCGGGCACGGATGCGGAACGGGCTACAGCGCTGCGTTTGCTGGACCGCGCGGTGGCGCCCCGGCCCGGAGTGCAGCGCACGCTGGGCGCCGACACGCAATACCAGGCCGCGGAGTTCATCCAGGCCCTGCGCCAGCGATCCGTGGCGCCGCATGTGTCGGAATATGTGCAGGGCAACCTGGGCAAAAACCATCTTACCGAGCAGGAGAGGCTGGATCCGCAACGGGCCCTCAGCCAGCGCAAACGCAAGCTGATCGAGCGGGTATTTGGCTGGGGCAAGATGAACCGCCCGCTGCGGCAGGTGAAGCTGCGCGGGCTGCAGCGCGTGGACTGGTTCTATCGATTGACCATCGCCGCCTACAACCTGGTGCGGATGAGCCGGCTCATTCCGATTCAAGCCGTGGCCGCTTAGGGCCGACGTGTCTCCGCAGGCCACGCAAACGGCTCACGGAGGCAAAACAACCACCGCAACAGCAACGCCGAACAGGCTCAAAATGAGAAAACAGGCTTCGCAAAAACTCAATACCAACGCAAAGAAGCCTTTTTCCGCAGCCTGTTTAGCCCTGAGGGAACACAACGGAGGGAGCGTGGGCCTTTAGGCCCACGAAAACGAACCCCACAACCACCCGGCCTTTAGGCCCGGCGTTAAGAAAAGGCGGTCGCTTTGTCACGTTATGCCGAGCCGATGGCCCGGCTCATTGAGGAATTGAAGAAGCTGCCCGGGGTGGGCACCAAGAGCGCGCAGCGATACGCCTTCCATATTCTGCGCGCGAGCGACGAAGACGCCAGCGCGCTCGCCGACGCGGTGCGCGGGCTCAAGGTCAGTCTGCGCCTCTGCTCCATCTGCAACAACGTCACGGACGTCGATCCCTGCGTCTACTGCACCAGCCCCGCTCGCAACCAGCGCCTCGTTTGCGTGGTTGAGGAGCCCACCAACATCGCTGCCGTCGAGCGCTCGCAGACCTACCAGGGCGTGTACCACGTGCTGCACGGAACCCTCTCGCCGCTGCACGGCGTGGGCCCCGACCAGTTGCGCGCCGATACGTTGTTGCGCCGTGTGGAGCGCGGCGAAGTGGACGAAGTGATCCTGGCGACGAGTCCGACCCTCGAGGGCGAAGCCACGGCCGATTGGCTCGCGACCGCGTTGCGCGCATCTCCGGTCAGGATCACACGCATAGCCACCGGCGTACCCGCCGGCAGCGACATCGAATACGCCGACGAGGTCACGATGGCCCGCGCCATCGAAGGCCGCAGAACCATGTAGCGCCAGCCACAATCTTTGGGTGCCCCATCCTTCGCGAAGCGAAGGGTGAGAACTGATCCGGCCGATCCACAAACCCGGGTGCCCCGGGTCCGGATTCTCGGACCAGGGATCGCACCAACCTCAACCTTCAGTTTTCAATCCACCACGACACTTGGGTGCCCCATGTCTCGAATGCGCGCCAACTTCAACAGCATGAACGCCCTGAAAATCAAGCTTAGATTTTATGCTAATTCTGAGAGGTGCAATCAGCAGCAACTTTGTTTACTGCGAAGTAACTGCCGGATAGGCGACAACTCGGAAGCTGCGCCGATCTCGGGCTACAAGGGCGTGAAGAGGCCATCCGCTTTCGGACGGCCTCTGTCAAACTCAAACTCTTCAGCGGCTCAGCTTTGGCTTTGTGTTCCCAGTAGCCTAAACCGCAGCGCGAGTTATCGCTCTACCCCCAATGTCGCGCCGATTTAAAACCTGAAGATCCTGTCAAGTACAGGACGAGTCACAACTCGGCGTCCGTTGCTTGTGACCATCACCGGAGCCGGAGCCACAACGGCCGTCCTCACCTCATTGCCGTTATCGACAACCACAATCTGCAGAGTGAGAGTCGGACTACCCGATGAGGACAAAGTCATGGTGCCGGTGCAATCAGGGTTGATGGAGTAGTTCCCTGAACCTGCCCTGTCGGGAGCGGTAAAGCCGGTCACGGATCCGTGGATGTTATCTATCTGGGTCAAATTCCCGTTGCCATCGAAATGGGTCATGGCTGTTCCAATAACCGTCTCGATGGCTGCACCCGGGGTTGGAGCCGACGGCCTGGTTCCCGTCAAAGTAAATCCATAGTCGCCCTTCAGGGAGGCGTTCGTACAGGTTGTCTGGGGAGCATCTTGCGCCAAGGCGGCTGTTGCCGCCAAAAGCAGAATCATCATCGCGGTCTTCATTGACGTACCTCCTTCAGGTAGAGTGTTCGCTTTCATCAATTCCGCCAATGGACCGGGTCCGCAGAAGCTCTGGAGATTTCCTGTAGGATTATGTCGTTGATTCCGAGGTATTTCTCTATCTGTCCCATAGTAGAATTGGCCTGTTGTGGTATTGAAATTCGACCGCTACGAG
>JBEKKI010000056.1:0-27235 GCA_050010795.1 Occallatibacter sp. | reverse complement strand
CCCGCCTCCGCTTCACCAACCGGGGCTGAGTCTGAAACACCTCAGCCCGAATGACAACCACAATCCAGCAAACGGCAAGCTGTCAAAACTCAAACTGTCTCACCCGAGGGGGTCACCTCACACACGTGTCAACCCTCTACTCTTTAGGTTTGAACCGCAACCCACTGAAAACACGAGCCCAAAACTTTTCCCAACTTTGCATGGAATTATCCCCGTTCGGCGCACAATGGTCTCATGATCCACAGTCGCGCGATGGTCGAGCACACCGCCGCAGCCAGTAGCCAGTAGCCGGCGAGGGAACGATCGCGGCTATTCAATGCCAGCTTCGCTAACTCCGCCAACGCCGCCAACTCCGCTAACCCCGCCAACCCCGCTGCTTTACCCGCTTGGTTTACCAAAGAGTAAAATTCGAGCCGATAATGGCCTCTAAGTCCTTTAAAAGGGAATATTTAGAATCTAACTAATTGAAAATAAAAGACTTACGGGGTAGATTTAAAAGTCCAAGTCGTTGAAAATAAACCACTTGAGCCAAAAACAGAGATCTTTTTTTGAGAGAGGTTATCAAAATATAAACATGCTGGGAAGGCACCCTCGACCCAGCGTTTTTCCCTTCCGCGCAATTGGCTTCGTCCGCCACCCCGCTGCCTAACAGGCTCGCAGGCATCGAGCTGAAGGCTGAAACGTGATACCTGAAAGCTGGGGGCCCCTCGTCCTTCGGTCTCTGCCCCTTTGCTACACTGCTCCTGACGCCGTTTCCCTGTCGACCGATGCATCCAAACCAAAACCAGTTCCGCGGGAACTTCCATGCCGGTTGTTGAGCTCGCCGGAGTCACCAAGGCATACGAAAGCAAAGTCGCCGTCCGCGACCTCAGCCTCTCCATCGATGCCGGCCAGATGTTCGGCCTCCTCGGCCCCAACGGCGCCGGAAAAACCTCGTCCATCCGCATGATGATGGGCATCACCATGCCCGACTCCGGCCGCATCAATCTCTTCGAAAAGCCCTTCGAGCGCGCGAGCCTTGACCGCGTCGGCTACCTGCCCGAAGAGCGCGGCCTATACAAAAAAATGAAAGTCATCGACCAGCTCGTCTTCTTCGGCCAGCTTCACGGAATCGCCCGGGAAGACGCGCGCAAGCGCGCCCTCGACTGGGCTGCGCGCATAGAAATCTCCGGCTCGCTCGACCAGAAGACGCAGGAGCTCTCGAAGGGCATGCAGCAGAAAATCCAGTTCATCGCCACGCTGCTGCACGATCCCGGCCTCGTGGTCATGGACGAGCCCTTCAGTGGCCTCGATCCTGTCAACACCACTCTCCTGCAGGACGCGCTCCTCGAGCTAAAATCGCGCGGCAAGGCCATCCTCTTCTCCACGCATCGCATGGACCAGGTGGAAAAACTCTGCGACGCCATCTGCCTCATTGATAACGGCGAAGCGGTGCTGAGCGGGAAAATGCGCGAGATCAAGAGCCGCTACGAGCGCAATCGCGTCATCGTCGAGTTCGAGGGCTCGGCCGACTTCCTCAAGAGTGACGAAATCGCCGAAGCCAACAACTACTCCAGTCACGCCGAGATCAAGCTCAAGCCTCACGGCGACGCGCAAAAGCTGCTGCACCTTGCCGCTTCCATGGCCTCCATCTACCGCTTTGAGCTGGTCGAGCCTTCACTCGAAGAGATCTTCATCCAGACCGTAGGAGGCAAAGCCCAATGATGCGGAATTCACCGCGTAACATCCTTCTCGTCGCCCGCCGCGAGTACCTTGAGCAGATTCGTGGCCGCGCCTTCCGCATCTCCACAGTTCTCGTCCCCGCGCTTCTCGTCTTTCTTCTCGGCGTCAGCGCCTTCACCGGCCGCAAGATGGCCTCGGGCCGCCACATCATCATCGCCGCCGACAACGCCGCGCTCGCCGCCGACATCCGCGTCAATCTCCTCACTGACAAGCGCGCCGCCTACACCGTCGACACCGTTGCACCCCTCACAGGCGAAGACCGCCAGAACCTCGAAGCGCGCCTCAAGAGCAAATCCATCGACGGCCTGCTCATCATCGACAATTCCGCATCGGCAACGCCCAAGGTCACCTACGAATCGCAATCCTCCACAGACCTGCTCGACACGTCGCGCCTCGATGATGCCGTCGACTACGGATTTCTCAACCTCCGCCTCGCCCAGCAAGGCGTTTCGCCCGTCCAGTTGCGGGACATCAACAAATCCGTTCCCATTGAAACGCTCCAGGTTTCGTCCAGCGGCAAAACCGGCAAGAGCCAGGGCATGACGCCCTTCTACAAGGCCATGCTGATGACCTTCCTGATGACAATGCCGATCCTTCTCTACGGCTTCGACATGGCCCGCTCCGTCATCGAAGAAAAAAGCTCGCGCATCTTCGAAGTCATGCTCGCCGTCGCGCGCCCTGACGATCTGCTCACCGGCAAGCTGCTCGGCGTGGGCGCGGTGGGCCTCACGCAAATCGCCATCTGGATGACCGCCGCGGTTCTTTTTATGGGCTCGGCGCTGGCGGCCCCGCTGCTCAGCGGCCAAGTCAAAATCCATTTCACCATGCTCGAAGCCGTCCTCTTTCCCGTCTACTTCATTCTCGGCTTCTTCCTTTACAGCGCCTTCTTCAGCGGCCTCGCCGCCACCTGCGAAACCTCGCAGGACCTGCAGATGTACATCTCGCTCGCTGTAATTCCCACCTGGACAAGCTTCGCCATCCTGCCCTTCCTGCTCAATAATCCCAACTCGCGCTGGGTCGCGGCCGCCTCCATCTTTCCGCCCACCGCGCCGCTTGTCATGGTGCCGCGCATCGGCATGTTATCCGCGCCCTATCCCTGGGGACAGCTCGCCCTCTCGCTCGCGCTCATGATCTTCAGCATCTGGGCCGTCATCTGGTTCGCCTCGCGCCTCTATCGCGTCGGCATCCTGATGTACGGCAAGCGCGCCACCCTGCCCGAGCTACTCCGCTGGCTGCGGTACAGCTAATCCTGCTCTGAACAAAGCAGACGGATGATCTGCGATTGCTTTTCGCACTTTTCGCGTCTTTCGCCCACCCACAAAGAGGGGGTGCCCCATCCTTCGCCTTTTCTCTGGCGAAGGGTGGGTTCGCACAACCCTCGACTACGCACAAGAGAACTGATCCCTGACACCTGACACCTGATCCCGGTTTTGCCCCAGCCCGGGGTTACAATTCATGCAGCACGAACCCCATATACACTCAAGAGAAGCGCCCCGCTGAATCTTCAAAATCATTCACCCGTGCGTCGGGGCGCATGCCGTCGTCTCTCATCGCCTCCAGGTAGGTATCACATGAAAAATCTTTTCGAGCAGCACCTCCGATCCCGGTCCCTTGTCACCTTCCTGATCACCCTGCTGGTCTGCGCCATACAGCAGCGCGCTCAGGCGGATCCCCCACTGGTCCGATATGTGCAAGGGAGCTATCACGGCTTCCTTGAACTGCGTTCGCAAGACGGCAAGGTCCTCGCTTCTGGAGACACTACTCAGGTCGTCCATGGCGATCGGGTTACTTCACAAACACTCTTCACCTTCAAGGATGGCTCCACTGACGAAGAAACCACGGTCTTCTCGCAACATCGCACCTTCCAGCTCATCACCGACCATCATATTCAGAAGGGGCCTTTCTTCCCTCATCCCATGGATGTCTTCATCGACGCCCGCAGCGGCAAGGTTACCGTCCGTTCCATAGGAAAAGATGGCAAGGAGCAGGTTAAGACCGACCATCTACAACTGCCGCCGGACCTCGCGAACGGCATGGTTCCACTCGTCGTAGAAAACATGGGGTCCGCTGCCCCTCCAAAAACAGTCTCTTTGGTCGTGGCCACACCTAAGCCGCTCGTGGTCAAACTCGTCATCACAAAACGTGGCGAAGACAATTACTCGTTGGTCGGCTCTCCTCGCAAGGCGATCCATTATGAAATCAAAATCGAACTTGGTGGAGTCGCGGGCATAGTGGCGCCCCTCATCGGTAAAGAGCCGCCAAATATCGAAATCTGGGCCGTGCGCGGGCTAGCTCCGACCTTCGTCAGAGAACAAGGCCCCATCTATCCCGACGGCCCCATCATGACCATCCAACTGGCCAGCCCCGCCTGGCCCGACTCTCCCAAGTCCGGCGATTAAGCCGGTTCTTGATCTTTCGGTCGCTGCATCCCTCCGCAGGGGCGTAATCTTTGCAGTCGCGCGCCGAATGCACCCCACCTCCTTTCGGCGCGTATTCTCTGCTAAGGATTGCGGAATCAGGAAGTGTATTCGAGAATCGCGTCGATCGGCGTCGCAAAACGTCGCGAAGCGTAAATTTGTGGCCTCCGCCGTAAAATCTACGAAGTGACCATTGCAGCCAGTCAAGCATTCTCCTTTCGACAGCGATTCGCGCTCGCCATCGTCCCGCGCCTCGTCTGGGCGCTGCTCTCCATCGTCGGCCGCACCTGGCGCTTCGAGACCGTCGCCGAGGAAGGCGCCACGCCCGTCCCCCGCGGCGTGGGAATCGGTTCCGATATCTACTGCTTCTGGCATCAGTGTGTCCTGCCCTGCACCTTCTACTTCCGCCGCTGCGGCGCCACCATCATCGTCAGCCAGAGCTTCGACGGCGAACTCATCGCCCGCACGCTCCATCTCTTCGGCTACAAGACCGTGCGCGGCTCCAGCTCGCGCGGCGCGAGCGAAGCCCTGCTCGGCCTCAAGCGCGTCGTCGAAGAAAGTGGCACGGCCATCTTCACCGCCGACGGACCGCGCGGCCCGATCTACCGCACCAAGCCGGGCCCCGTCCGGCTCGCTGCGCTCACCGGCGTGCCCATCGGCGCCTTTCATCTTGAGCCCCGGCGCGCGTGGACGATGAACTCCTGGGATCGCTTCCTCGTGCCCAGGCCCTTCACGCGCATTGCCGTCAGTTGGGCGCGCTGGACCCGCGTTCCGCCCGGCCTTGCCGAAGACAAACTCGAAGCGCACCGCGAAGAACTCAACGCCGCCCTCGAGCGTGCGCGCATGAACGCGCTCGCTCATTTTGGAAAACGCGATGTCTGAACAATTTCCCCAAAAAGGTGAAAGCGCGGAGCACCGGGTCGACGAATTCGACTACGAACTGCTCGAGGAACTCATTGCGCAGGAGCCGCCCGCCGAGCGTGGCTCGAGTCGCATGCTGGTTGTGGACCGCGCCACCGGCGCTTTCCGCGACGATTCTTTCTCCGGTTTTGCACAACATCTACGCCGGGGAGACCTTCTCGTCCTCAACGACAGCCGCGTGATTCCCGCGCGTCTCTATGCACGCCGCACGCTTCGCCGCGAACGCGAAAAACCAACAGGCCGCATCGAAGTCATGCTCACGGAGCCCGCCGGCCAGAACCAGTGGCGTGCGCTCGTTCGCCCCGGCCGCAAGATCGCCATCGGCGAGCGTCTCGTCTTCCCCGCGCCCGGCGGCGCCATCGTGCTTGAAGCTGAGGTGCTCGAGCGCGGCCAGTACGGCGAGCGTCTGCTTGAGTTCTCTCCGGTCGAGAATTCGGCAGGGGATTTCTTCGCCGTGCTCGACCAGATCGGCCACACGCCGCTGCCGCCCTACATCCACCGCACCGACGCGGCCTCCGATCGCGACCGCTACCAAACAGTTTTCGCACACGAGCGCGGATCCGTCGCGGCACCGACGGCCGGTTTGCACTTCACGCCGCAAATGCTCGACTCGCTTGCCGCTTGCGGCGTCGAGATCGCACACGTCACACTCCACGTCGGCCTGGGCACATTCGCTCCGCTGCGCGTTGAGCGCGTCGATGAGGTCCGTCTCCACCGCGAGCGCTATACCATCAGCCCGGCCGCCGCCGACGCCATCAATCGCGCTGTCGCAGAAAACCGCCGCATCGTCGCCGTCGGTACCACGGTGGTCCGCACGCTCGAAGCCGCCGCGCTTGCTTCCGGCAGTGGTCCAATCAAACCGCACTCCGCCGCAACCGACATCTTCATCTCCCCCGGCTTCGATTTCCACCTGGTCCGCGCGCTCCTCACCAACTTCCACCTGCCCCAATCGAGCCTGCTGATGCTCGTCAGCGCCTTCGCCTGCCGCGAACGCATCCTCGCCGCCTACCGGCATGCTATTCAGGAGCGCTACCGCTTCTTCAGTTACGGTGACTGCATGTTCGTGAGTTGAGCGCAGGAGCACGAACCGGCCGCGTACCAGCAGAGTCAATGACGGAGCGGGTTCCGGCGGACTCGGGTGGAATCACGATGCTGCGTCCGATGCTCCAACGCGGCGGCTAGAGTAGTGACATGAGTGAAGAGAAAGACGCGCAAAGTGCGGCGGCCACCGGCACGGCGCTGCCCGGGCGGACGGGCCGCGGAACTCGCCTTTTTTGCCGCGTTTTCGGCCAGGACATGTTCAATGCGGCATTGTTGATCGGCCTCGTTTGGGCGATCGGCAGTCCCATGCTTGTGCCGAGCGAGTTGGCGAAGGACTCGGACCTGTGGTGGCACCTGGCCGACGCGCGCATCCTCGCCACGACGCATCACTTCATCCGCGTCGAGCCGTACTCGTTTGCCGTGGCCGGCGAGCGTTGGATCAATCCGGAGTGGCTGGCCGAGATGCCGTACTGGCTCGGCTATTCATGGCTCGGCCTGCGCGGAATTCACCTCGGCGCGCTGCTCGGCCTCGCAGCGAATCTGCTGTTTGTCTACTTCCGCGGCTCGTGGAAGACGCAGAACCGGAAGGCCGCGTTCTGGACGGCGGTTCTCGCATTCTTTCTGATGACGGTGAATGGCGGCGCGCGGACGATCGTGATCGCTTACCTGGCGTTGTCCGCCGAGATGGCGATCATCGAGGCAGCGGAGCGCGGCAAGAAATGGCTTCTCTGGCTGCTGCCCGCGCTTTTTTGTCTCTGGATCAATCTTCACGGCAGTTGGCTCATCGGCCTTGGATTCTTCGGCCTCTACATCGTCTGCGGCCTGTTCCCCATCAACGTGGGCGCACTGGAGCAGCGCGCATTTCCCGCAACCGATCGCGGCAGGCTGATCTGGGTCTTCGTTGCGAGTTCGGCGGCCCTCTGGGTGAATCCGTACGGCCGGCGGCTCATCTGGAATCCCTTCGACATGCTGTTCTATCAGAAGGTGAATCTCGCGGTCGTCGAGGAATGGCATCCGTTGAGCCTGAGTTCGAGCACCGGCATCGCTGCCGTTGCCGCCATCGGCCTGATGCTCCTCGCCAACCTGGTGCGCGGGCGCAAGTGGAAGCTCTATGAGCTGGTGTTCATTTTCTCGGCGTGGTACTTCGCGTTCTCGCACCAGCGCTTTGCTTTCCTCGCCTGCGTCGTGACCATGCCGTGGCTCGCGGCCGACGTGGCGCGCAGCTTTTACGGCGAGCTGAACGAGTCGACGATCCCGGCAGTGAACGCGCTCTTTGCCGTGGGCATTCTCGGGTGGTGTATCTATTCGTTGCCGACCGAGACGAAGCTACAGAGGGGTCTGGCGGCCGGGATGCCGCTTCAATCCATCGCGTCGATTCAGCCATCGTGGCGCACGTTCAACGACTACTCGCTGGGCGGGATGATGGCTTTCGAGTCGAAGCCGGATTTCCTCGACTCGCGTGTAGACACGTTCGAGCACCACGGGATTCTGCAGCAGTATCTTCAGGTCGAAAACCTGAACGATCCTTATCGGCTGCTCGACGCCAATCGTATCGATCGCGTTTTGACGCGAGCGGACGGCATTCTCGCCTTTGCGCTCGAACATTCGCCAGACTGGCGCGTCCTGATGCGGGAAGGTGCGGGCGACAACGCGTACGAATTATTCGCGCGAGCAACTGTGCCCTAGTCGTGAGTCCCTACTCGCTGTTCCCTGCTCCGGCCCTGCTACACTCACAAGCGTGACCGGCCAAGCCAAGCCGCCCGTGTTTCTGCTGGACGCGATGTCGTTCATCTTCCGCGCCTATCACGCCATGCAGCGCTCGCGGCCCATGTCCACGCGCTCCGGCCTTCCCACCGCGGCCACCTACGTCTTCGTCAACATGATCAAGAAGCTGCGCCAGGACTTCGCGCCGAAATATTTCGCCGCGGTCTTCGACGTGAGCGGCGAGGTATTTCGCGATGAGCGCGCTCGCGCCATCGGCAAGCTACGCCGCTGGAACGCGAAGACGCAGAGCTTCGACGAAGTCAGCTACGAGGGCTACAAGGCCACGCGCGAGGCCATGCCCGAGGATCTGCGCCGCCAGATCCCATACATTCGCCGCGCGCTCGAGACGCTGCGCATTCCGATTCTCGAGGCTAAGGGATTCGAAGCCGACGACGTCATCGGCACGCTGGCGCGCGAAGCCGCCGAGCGCGAGCACGAGGTCTTCATCGTCTCCGGCGACAAGGACATGATGCAGCTCGTCACGCCGCAGGTGAAGATTCTCAACCCGCAAAAGGACAACCTCGTGCTCGATCCCGAAAAGGTGACCGAAACTCTCGGCGTGCCGCCGGAAAAAGTCGTTGACGTCATGGCCCTGCGCGGCGACTCGGTCGACAACATTCCCGGCGCGCCCGGCATCGGCGACAAGGGCAGCGTGGAATTGATCAAGGAATTCGGCACCGTCGAAGCGGTTCTCGACCGCGCCGCAGAAGTCAAGCGCAAGGCCTACCGCGAATCGCTCGAACAGAATCGCGACGCAGTGCTGCTCTCCAAAGAGCTGGTCACCATCGACACGCATGTGCCCCTGCCGCTCGACCTCGGCGCGATGGAGACGCAGCCGCCCGACCTCGAGGCCTGCCGCGCGCTTTTCACTGAGCTCGAATTCACCTCCATGCTCCGCGACCTGGCTCCTCCGGAGGGCGGGGCTTTGGTTGAGTGCATCGATGAGCCAACGCCGGAGCAGTCTGCCGGTTTCTACGCCGCCGCGCGCGCTGGGTTCGCTTTTGCGCTCGATGCCGCGCCGCCGCCCGCCGATGACGAATCGAAAGACGAACAGCACGCCACGCTCTCGCTGCTTGAGATTGCCGAAGCCGCGGAAAAGAAGGCCCACTTTTACGTCGGCCTCTGCGCCGACCCGGCCACTGCCCTGCGCCTGCCACTCACGCCCGAGCTCCGCGCACTCCTCGAAGATGCTTCCGTCTCCAAGCGGGTGCATGATTGGAAACTCGCTCTTCACGTCCTGGGAGAGATAAATGTCGAGCTGCGCGGCCCTGTCGACGACACGATGCTTCTTTCCTACGCGCTCAATCCCACGCACGCCACGCAAACCCTGGCGGATGTTGCCGCGCGCCTCAACCAGCCGCCTCCTTCGTCGCTCCCCGCCGCGGCCGCAGCCATCCACGCGCTTGTCCCCGCGCTACGCGAAGAAGCGGATAAGGCCCGGGTCACCCGCGTCTACACCGAAATCGACTTGCCTCTCGCGCCCGTGCTTTACCGCATGGAAAAGGCCGGCGTGCGCATCGACACAGCTGCGCTGGGCAGACTTTCGGAAAAGTTCAGCGGCGAGTTGACGCGCGTCGGCGACCGCATCTTCGAGCTGGCCGGCGAGCGCTTCAATATCAACTCGCCCAAGCAACTCGGAATTGTTCTTTTCACCAAACTGGGGCTCCCCGCCCCGCCTGCGCGCAGCAAAAACAAATCTGTCTCCACCGCGCAGGACGTGCTTGAATTCCTCGCCGAAAAGCACGAAGTCCCGCGCCTCGTCCTCGAATACCGCCATCTGTCGAAGCTCAAGTCGAATTATGTCGACGCTTTGCCCCTGCTCGCCGACTCCGAGTCGCGTGTGCACACCACGTTTCAGGCCGCCGCCACCGCCACCGGCCGCCTGTCGTCTGTAAATCCGAATCTCCAGAACATTCCCATACGCACCGAGCTCGGCCGCGAGATTCGCGCTGCCTTCACGGCCGCACCCGGCACCGAGCTGCTCTCCGCCGACTACTCGCAGATCGAGCTGCGGCTGCTCGCGCACTTCTCCGCCGACCCGCTCCTGATCCGCGCCTACGCCGAGAACATCGACATCCACACACTCACGGCCAGCGAAGTCTTCGGCGTGCCCGTCGAAAAAATGGACAAGGAAACGCGCAACCGCGCCAAGGCCGTCAATTTCGGCATCGTCTACGGCATTTCGGCCTTCGGGCTCGCGGCGCAGCTTGGAATTCAGCAGGCCGAAGCCAAGGCCTACATCGCGCGCTACTTTGAGCGCTACCAGGGCGTGCGCGCGTTCATCGAGAAAACGCTCGAGCAAACGCGCAAGGACGGCTTTGTGCGCACCATGTTCGGGCGCATGCGGCCCATTCCCGACATCGAGAGCCGCAATCCCAACCAGCGCGGCTTCGCCGAGCGCACCGCCATCAATACGCCACTCCAGGGTACCGGCGCCGACCTCATCAAATTGGCGATGATTTCGCTCGACCGCAAACTGGCCGAGCGCAAGCTGAGGACGCGCATGGTCCTGCAGGTCCACGACGAATTGCTCTTCGAAGTTCCGGCCAATGAGAAAGACGAAGCCGCCACGATGATCCGCGCGGAGATGGAAGGCGTCGTCAAGCTCAAAGTCCCGCTCGTCGCCGACCTCGCCTTCGGGCCCAACTGGCGCGATTTGAAGTGAGGAGGGCGGCAGCTTAAACTGGGTCGGCGCAGAAAACGTTTGCCGGCAATGAGAGGAGTTTCCATGATAAAGGTCAGCCGCAGAGAATTCGCAAAAAGTGTTGCCATCGCTCCCCTTGGATTGGCCGCCGCATCATCGCTTCTTGGCAGCGCCGATGCCGCGCCTCTTGGCCAGGCTTCGGCCGCGCCCCCGAAGAAAACTCCCCCGCCCGAAGCCGCCGCGAACCGCGTCTTCGTAGTTCATGAGCCCGATCCCTTTGCCGCTCCGCTTGAATTCGTCCGCAACGAAGCGCGGCCCAGACTTCGGCCCTTCGATCTCGCCGACGTTTCGCTTGAGCCCGGCCCGCTGCATGAGGCGCGCGAATGGAATCGCGGCTACATCATGCGCCTCCCCAACGACCGCCTGCTGCACAATTTCCGCGTCAACGCCGGCCTGCCTTCGACAGCTCAGCCGCTCGGAGGATGGGAAGATCCGAAGTGCGAGTTGCGCGGCCACATTGTCGGCCACTACCTCTCGGCCTGTGCTCTTCTTTACGGCGCGACTGACGATAAAGCGGTCAAGTCCAAAGCCGACGAACTTGTCGCGGGCCTCGCCGAGTGCCAGGCAAAGCTCAACGATAGCGGCTACCTCAGCGCCTTCCCCACCGAGTACTTCGACCGCCTCGACCGCCGCCAGCCCGTCTGGGCCCCGTTCTACACCATGCACAAGATCATGGCCGGCTTGCTCGACATGAAGATGCACGCGGCCGACGATCAGGCCCTCGACGTGGTCACGAAAATGGCCGGGTGGGTCGACACGTGGACCGCGCCGAAAACTGAAGACCACATGCAGGACATTCTGAACACCGAGTACGGCGGCATGAACGAGGTTCTCTACAATCTCGCTGCCGTTACCGGCGACGACCGCTGGGTGCGAACCGGCGACCGCTTCACCAAAAAGATCTTCTTCACGCCGCTTGCCCTGCGGAACGACGAGCTAAAAGGCCAGCACATGAACACACACGTTCCGCAAGTGATCGGCGCGGCGCGACGTTACGAGCTCAGCTCTGATTTCCGCTTCGCCGATGTCGCCCGCTTCTTCTTCGAGACCGTTTCTGAGTCGCGCACCTATGCGACCGGCGGCTCCAGCAACAACGAGCACTGGCTCACCGATCCCAATCACCTCGCTGCTGAAATGAAAGTCAGCTCGCACCACCAGGAGTGCTGCTGCTCCTACAACATGATGAAGCTGGCGCGGCACCTTTATGCGTGGAGCGGCGATCCACGCTTCATCGATTACTACGAGCGCAACCTGCTCAACCACCGCCTTGGCGCCATCGAGCCCTCGACCGGCCATACGACCTACTTTCTTTCGCTCGCGCCCGGCGCATGGAAGACAACGTGCACCGAGGACGATTCGTTTTGGTGTTGCACCGGGACCGGCCTCGAGGAATTCACCAAGCTCAACGACACGATTTATTTCCACGACGACGATTCGATCTACGTCAATCTCTTCTTCGCTTCAAAAGTGAATTGGAAAGAGCGCGGCGTGCGCCTCAGGCAGACGACAGACTTCCCCGAGAGCGATCGCGTGCAGCTTACAGTCGAAAAAGCGCCCGCCACACCGTGGACCCTCCACATTCGCATCCCCGCGTGGACCTCGCCGGCCAATTCGGTTTCCATCAACGGCATGCGCCTCGAAGTCTCAGGTACTCCCGGCAGTTATTTGGCCCTCACTCGCATCTGGAAACCCGGCGACCTCGTCGAACTCACGTTCCCGATGCGAGTTACTGCGGAGCCGCTTGCAGACGACCGTTCGCAGCAGGCATTTCTTTATGGGCCGCTCGTGCTCGCCGGCCAGTTCCCCAAAACCGGCCTTGAAGATTCGCTCGAGCACCGCCAGGGGCCCGAGGTTTCAGAAGCGCCCGCCGTCGACGTGCCCGCGCTCAAAGCGCAAGCCGCTCTGGCCGACGGTTGGATCGTGCCTGTTCCCGGCGAAGCTCTCACTTTCCGCGCCACGGGGCAGAAGCAGGACGTGACGCTCAAGCCGCTGAACCAGAGTTGGCAACGGTTCGCCGTCTACTGGACTGTATCGTAGGAATCAAGAGACGATCGCGTGCCCGCACCATTGGGCCTGCGGGCTGCCGGCGCGGCGCCCGCCGCCGGCCTTCTCGTTGCGCCCCGGTTTTCCCCAAGAAATCTCTTGCATAGTTATGCACGCCTGTTGTATATTTATTCAAGCGCGGTTTCCACGCCGGGAACCGCGCCTTTGCTTTGCGCGCCAGGGGAACGGATGCCGGAAATGAAGCTGCAACGCCTCAACGTGATTCGCGAAGTGCTGGCCCATACGCCCGTGGCGAGCCAGGACGAGCTGCGCCGCAAGCTGCGCCGCCGCGGCATCCACGTCACCCAGGCCACGCTCTCGCGCGACATGCACGAACTGCGCCTGTCGAAAGGCCCCAGCGGCTATTCCCTGCCCAACGGCCACGGTGGTGCGGCTCAGGCGGCCGTGATCGACGATCAGCCGCCCTCCTTCAGCGAAATGATCGACAGCTTCGGCATGCGCGCTCGCCAGGCGATGAATCAGGTGGTGCTGAGCACTGTGATGGGCGGCGCGCAGCCGGTGGCTGCGGCCCTCGACCGCGAAGAATGGCCCGAAGTGGTGGGCACCATCGCCGGCGACGACACGGTATTGATTATTTGTACTGACACGCGCCACGCTGCGGATGTGGCAGCCCGGCTCAGGACGATGTTGCAGTCATGACGAAAGCCACCCAAACCGCGGTCGTGGGAGTCACCGGCTACGCCGGCGCCGAGTTGGCGCGTCTTTTGCTGCGCCATCCTCATCTCAAGGGCAAGCCGCCGGTCTTTGCCGGCCGCGTCGAGGGCAAGGATCTCGCGCATGGCGGCGTTCCGCTCACCGAGATTCATCCCCAGCTCGCCGGCAGCTACGGCGTCGACGATCTCAAGATGGAGCCGTTCTCCTGGGAGCTGTTGGAGGAACACGGCACAGATGTCCTGTTCCTCGCCACGCCGCACGAGCAATCGCGCCAGTGGGTGCCTGAGGCGCTCAAGCGCGGATTCCGCGTGATCGATTTGAGCGCAGCATGGCGCCTGACTGAAGCGGCCAATCGCGCCGTCTATGCCTTTGAAGATGACAGCACCAAACTGGCCGCGGCCACGCAGGCAAAAGCTGTCTATGGCATGCCCGAGCTTTATCGCAAGCAGATCGCCGGAGCCAAGCTTGTTGCCAACCCGGGCTGCTACGCAACGTCCATCATCCTGCCGCTCAAGCCGCTTGTCGTGGCTGGGCTCGTCGATCTCAAACACGGCATTATCGCTGACGCGAAGAGCGGCGTCAGCGGCGCGGGCAAGGCGCCTACGGCACGCACGCACTTCATGTACGCGGCCGACAATCTCTCCGCGTACAGCGTCTTCGCCCATCGCCACACCGGCGAGCTGCTGGAGCAGATCGGCATCGCGCGCGACGAGATTGTGTTTACGCCGCACCTGCTGCCGATTCCGCGCGGCATTCTGTCCACAATCTATGTGCACTTCAAAAAGGCTCAAACGCGCGATGGCGTCGCCGGGGTCTATCGCGAGTTCTTCGCGGGCAGCCCCCTGGTCCGCCTTTATGAAAAGTCTCTGCCGCAAATTCAGCACTCGGTGCGCACCAATTACGCCGACATCGGCTTCGAGCTCGATTCAGGCGGCAAGCGCGCGGTGATCGTGAGTTGCATCGACAATCTGCTGAAGGGCGCTGCCGGCCAGGCCGTGCAGAACCTGAACGTCATGATGGGTTGGCCCGAATCGGAGGGTCTCGCATGAAACTCGCCGCGGAGGGCTTGAAATGAAATACGTTGTCAAACTCGGCGGCGCGGGCCTCGAAGACGCCAAGCTGCTTGAAGGCTGCATGCGCGCCATCGCCGAACTCGTTCGCGATGGCAACCAGGTCGCGGTCGTCCACGGCGGCGGCGTGCAGCTGACCAAGACGCTCAAGGCGCTGGGCAAGCAGAGCGAATTCATCGACGGTCTGCGCGTCACCGATGCGGAGACCCGCGACGTTGCGCTGATGGTCTTCGCCGGCCGCGTGAACAAGAGCCTCGTTGCCGCCCTCGGCGCGCTTGGCCAGCCGGCAGTCGGGCTCTGCGGCGGAGACGGACTGCTTTTCCGCGCGCGCAAGAAGCGCACTGCTCCCGATCTCGGCTTCGTCGGCGAAATCGCCGCCAGCGATCCGCGCTGGATCGAGGCCATCTGGCAATTGAATGGCGTGCCCGTGCTCTGCTCTATGGCGCTCGGTTTCGACGGCGAGTATTACAACATCAACGCCGACGAGATGGCTGCGGCCTGCGCCATCGCCTGCCGCGTTGACGCACTCGTCTTTCTCACCGATGTTCCCGGCGTCAAGGGAGCCAACGGCGAAGTACTGCGATGGCTCTCCATCGATCAGATTGCGGAGATGGCCAAGAGCGCGATCATCTCCGGCGGCATGTTGCCCAAGTTGGGCGCCTGCCGCGAGGCGCTTTTGAACGGCGTCAAGCGCGTACGAATTCTGCCCGCCGAAGCTGCCGGTTCCCTCCCCGATCTGTGCAGCTCACGCGTAGCCCACGGCACCGAGGTCATGGTTGCCTGAGGAGGTTCTGGAAAGATGAAACTCGAAGAGATTTGCGCCGCGGAGGCCCGCTTGCTGCTTTCCACGTACGATCGCAGCCCGGTTCTTTTTACCGGCGGCGAAGGTGTGTACATCATCGACGAGCGCGGCGATCGCTATCTCGATCTGCTCAGCGGCATCGGCGTCAACGCGCTCGGCTATAACCATCCGGCGATCGTCGGCACTATCGCCCACCAGAGCCGCGCGCTCATCCACACGTCGAACCTCTATTATCACGAGGGGCAGGCCGAGCTGGCGATGCGCCTCACCGAGCTTACGGGCCTCGACCGCGTCTTTTTCACCAACTCCGGCACCGAGGCGTGGGAGGGCGCGCTCAAGCTGGCGCGCGCTTACGCGGGCTTGCGCCGCAGCGAGGGCGCCAACATCGGCACAAAGTTTCTCGCGCTCGAACAATGCTTCCACGGTCGCACCTTCGGCGCCATGTCCACCACATACAAGGCGAAGTACCGCGAGCCGTTCGGGCCTGTGGTTCCCGGCGTCGAGTTCGTCCGCTTCAACGACGTCGCCGATCTGCGCGCCAAATTCTCGAGCGAAGTCTGCGCCATCCTCGTTGAAGCCATTCAGGGCGAGGGCGGTGTTCGTCCGCTCACGCAGGAGTTCTTCACGGAAGCGCGCGCCCTGGCCAGTTGCACCGGCGCGCTGCTCATCGTCGATGAAATACAATCCGGCATGGGCCGCACCGGCAAGTGGTGCGCCTATCAGCATTACGGCATTCAGCCCGATATCACGACGCTCGCCAAGCCCCTCGCCGGGGGCCTACCGCTCGGCGCGGTTCTGTGCACTGAAGAAGTTGCGCGCGTGATGCACGCCGGCATGCACGGCACAACCTTCGGCGGCGGCCCGCTCGCGTGCGCCGTCGGCATTGCCGTCATCGACACCATCGAAAAAGAAGGCTTGCTCGCGCACGCCACCGAGGTCGGCAACTATTTCCAGGAGCGCCTGCGCTCGCTCGCCGCACGTCACGACACCATCATCGACGTGCGCGGCAAGGGCCTGATGCTCGCCGCCGAACTCGATTCGGCCGATCTAGCAAAGCTTACGGTCGCGGAAATGCTCAAGCGCCGTATTCTCATCAACTGCACCAGCGACACTGTGCTGCGCTTCCTGCCGCCGTACATTCTGGAGCGCGCCCACGTCGACGCCGCCATCGCCGCGCTCGACGAAATCTTCACCGAACACTCTGCCGCGCACCACGCGCCCGCAGGAGGACACCATCATGGCTAGCAGAACCACCATGGAACAGAAAGAGACCGCAGTTCCCGTGCAGAAAGACACCGACGTCCTTGCCGCGGCTGCGCGCATGGCCGGCGAAGATCTCTGCTCCATCGCCGATCTTACGAGCGGCGAAGTCCGCGCCATCCTCAAACTGGGCCACGACGTCAAGCGCAATCCGCGCGAGTATCGCCGCGCGCTCGACGCCAAACAGATGGTGCTCATGTTTGAGAAGGCGAGCCTGCGCACTCGCCTGGCGTTCGAAACCGGCATCAACACCATGGGCGGCAACGCGATCTTCGTCGACCAGACCAACTCGCCTCTCGGCGAGCGCGAAACCATCGCCGACGTGGCGCGGAACCTTGAGCGCTGGGTTGACGTGATTGTGCTGCGCACCTACGCGCACGACACCATCACCGAGATGGCCGCCAATTCGCGCGTGCCCGTCATCAACGCGCTCTCCGACTTCGAGCATCCCTGCCAGGCACTGGCCGATTTCATGACCATCGAGGAGCATTTCGGCACGGCTGCCGGCCTCAACTTCACTTATGTTGGCGACGGCAACAACGTGTGCCACTCGCTCATGCTCACTGGCGCGCAACTCGGCGCCAATGTCACGGTGGCCACACCGCGCGGCTACTCGCCCGACATCGAGATCGTGACCAAGGCGCGCGAGATCGCCGACAAGAACAACTGTGAGCTGCGCCTTTTGCAAGACCCGCAGGCGGCCGTCGAAGGCGCTGACGCCGTTTACACCGATGTTTGCGTGAGCATGGGTTTCGAGCACGAGTCGACCAAACGTGCGCCGATCTTCCGGCCGTACCAGGTAAACGAGGCTCTGATGTCGAAGGCCGCGCCGCACGCTGTCTTCATGCATTGCCTACCTGCGCGACGCGGAGAAGAGGTGACTGACGCCGTCATCGACAGCGCGCAGTCCATCGTCTTCGATCAGGCCGAGAATCGCCTGCACGCGCAAAAGGCGCTGCTATTGCTGCTGCTAGGTGGACTGGTGAATGTGGAGAAATTTCAGTAATCAGAGATCAGCGGTCAGAGATCAGCAAAGACCGCAGATGTTCTGGAAATCGCTCCACCTAGAGCGATTTGAAATCAATTAAGACGCGGTAGCTAGGAGTTGCAGGGCAGACTGATCTCTGATTCCTGAGCTCTGATCTCTGCATTGAGGTTTCGCAAGCATGTCCGTAATTCTCGAATCCCTGCCCATCGGCCAGAAAGTTGGCATCGCTTTCTCCGGCGGGCTCGACACCTCCGCTGCTCTGCACTGGATGCGGAAGAAAGGCGCCATCCCTTACGCCTATACAGCCAACCTCGGCCAGCCCGACGAAACCGACTACGACGCCATCCCGCGCACGGCCCTCGACTATGGCGCCGAAAAGGCCCGCCTCATCGATTGCCGTGGTCCGCTCGTACGCGAAGGTATCGCCGCGCTACAGGCCGGGGCCTTCCACATCACCACCGCCGGCCTTGCCTACTTCAACACCACGCCCATCGGCCGCGCGGTTACAGGCACCATGCTGGTGGCCGCCATGAAGGAGGACGATGTCCACATCTGGGGCGACGGCTCTACTTTCAAAGGCAACGACATCGAGCGCTTCTACCGCTATGGCCTGCTCGTCAATCCCAGCCTCCAGGTCTACAAGCCATGGCTTGACGCTGCTTTCATTGACGAATTAGGCGGCCGCGCCGAGATGTCTGCCTTTATGCAGCGCTCCGGCTTCGCCTACAAGATGCCGGCTGAGAAGGCCTACTCCACCGACTCCAACATGCTTGGCGCAACCCACGAAGCCAAAGATCTCGAGCACCTTTCTTCGTCCGTCAAAATCGTCGTTCCCATTATGGGCACGGCATTCTGGCGCGACGACGTCGAGATCCAGCGTGAAGAGGTCGCCATTCGCTTCGAAGAGGGCTCGCCCGTGGCCCTCAACGGCCGGCAATTCGACTCGCCCGTCGACCTCCTCCTCGAAGCCAACCGCATCGGCGGCCGCCACGGCCTCGGCATGTCAGACCAGATTGAAAACAGAATCATCGAGGCCAAGAGCCGCGGCATCTACGAGGCTCCGGGCCTCGCCCTGCTCTTTATCGCTTACGAACGCCTCATCACCGGCATCCACAACGAGGACACCATCGAGCAATACCGCGAAAATGGCCGCAAGCTTGGCCGTTTGCTCTATCAGGGCCGTTGGTTCGATTCCCAGGCGATCATGCTCCGCGAATCGGCCCAGCGCTGGGTGGCCAAACCCATCACAGGAGAGGTCACACTCGAGTTGCGCCGCGGCAACGACTACTCCATCCTCAATACCGAGTCGCCCAACCTCACCTTCCATCCCGAGCGCCTCAGTATGGAGAAGACTGAATCCGCGTTCTCCCCGCGCGACCGCATCGGACAACTCACCATGCGTAACCTCGACATTACCGACACCCGGGAGAAGCTTCGCACCTACGCCAAAACAGGTCTTCTCACGCTCAGCAAAGGCAGCGAAATGCCCCAGCTCAATAGCGGCAAGGAGAAGGAATAGCATGAGGTACGCTTAAGGCAATGTCGAAAGAACAACAGTCCGGGAAGATGTGGTCCGGCCGCTTTCGCGAGCCGTTGGATGGCGAGTTCGAAGCGTGGCAGCGGTCAATTGTTTTCGATTGGCGGCTTCTCTTGGAAGAAGTAGCCGCCAGCAAGGCCCATGCGTCCGCGCTCTTTGCCGCGGGCATCCTGTCCGAAGCTGAAACAACGGAGCTGCGCGCGGCCCTCGATGCGATTGCCGTCGAATTCGGATCGAACGATGGCAAGACCCTCGTTCGCGATCACCCGTCAGCCGAAGATATTCATCATTTCGTCGAACTCGAGCTCACCAAGCGCGTGGGCCGGCTCGGGCTCAAGCTGCATACGGGCCGCAGCCGCAATGAGCAGATCGCCACCGATCTGCGTCTCTACGTGCGCCATCAAATCGAACTCGTCGTCGACGGGCTCGCCGCATGGGCCAATGCCATGGTGGAACAGGGGCGCGCGGCGGGCGACGCGGCCATGCCCAGCTACACGCACCTGCAGCGCGCTGAGCCGGTCCTGGTTGCGCATTGGCTCCTCGCATACGTCGAGATGGCGCTGCGCGACGCCGACCGTCTGCTCGATTGTTCGGCTCGGCTGAATCTCTGCCCGCTGGGTTCGGGAGCCGTGGCCGGCGCAACGCTCGCGCTCGATCGAACCATTGCTGCGCACGAACTCGGTTTCGGTGCGCCGACCGCCAACTCCATCGATGCCACAAGCGACCGCGACTTCGTGTTGGAGTTTCTGAACGCGCTCACGTTCGTAGGCCTGCACCTCAGCCGCTTTGCCGAAGAGATCACGCTTTTCGCCACTTCCGAATTCGGCTTCGTCGTGCTGCCCGAGACTTTCTCCACCGGATCGAGCGCCATGCCGCAAAAGAAGAATCCCGATCTGACTGAGCTGCTTCGAGCCAAGGTCGGGCGCATCAACGGCGCGGCGCAGGCCGTGGCCATGCAGCTGAAAGGCCTGCCCTTGGCCTACAATAAGGACATGCAGGAGACCCAGGAGCCGGCATACTCCGCCGGCTTCATGCCCCAGATGCTCCACCTTGTTGCGCGGTTCACGGCCGCTCTCGAGTTCAACCGCGAGGCCATGAATCAGGCGGCACGGCTGGGCTATTTAAATGCCATGGCCGCGGCGACTTACCTTGTTTACAAGGGTGTCCCATTCCGCGAGGCTCATGAAAAAATCGGCCGCGCCGTGCGCTTTGCCATCGAGAAGGGCGTCGAGCTCGACGGCCTGACGATCGAAGAGTTGCGCCAGTTCGGCGACGAGTTCGACGAAGACTTCTTCGCTGCCATCACCCTCCCTGCCACGCTCGATTGCCACGACGTGATTGGCGGCACAGCGCGCGAACGCGTCTCCAAGGCGCTCGACCGCTCATCAGAGTGGATCGCGGCGCTCGCCAATCACCATGCCGCGGAGGCGATTCATGCTGGTGCGTAAAGCGCTTTTGCACGACGCTTCCAATATCTACGACCTCGTCAACTCTCTCTCCGGCGACGGCACGCTGCTCAAGCGCCCTTTTGCTGAAATCTGCGAGAACATTCGCGACTTCACGGTCGCGGAGTCCGATGGCAACGTATTTCTTGGCTGCGGCGCGCTCCACCTCTACGGCCCGCATCTTTGCGAGGTGCGCTCCATCGTCGTCAAGCCTGAAGCCAAGAGCCAGGGCGCCGGCGGCGGAATCATCAAGGCGCTCATTGAAGAAGCCGAAATGCACGGCATCCAGTCCGTGTGCCTCTTTACGCGCATTCCCGATTTCTTTTTCAAGTACGGCTTCCGCACCGTCGAAGACAAATCGGAGCTGCCTGACAAAATCTTCAAGGATTGCCAGATGTGCCCGCGCCTGCACCGCTGCGACGAAGTGGCCATGGTGCGCGGCCGCATTCCGCGCATGTCCATCCTCGGGCCTCGCCAGGAAGCGCAGGAACTGGTTCGCCTCTCAGGCTGATTTTTCCCGCGCCAGGATTGCCGCTCCGACTACTGCCTGCCCATAGCTGAGTCCGCCATCGCCCGGACTCACTTGGACGTGTTGAAAAACCTCGAATCCCTGTGCTTCAATCCCCGCGCGCAGCAACCGGGCCAGCCGCCGGTTGTGCATGCATCCGCCTGATAGGGCAACCTGTCGAATGTCCGTCGCGGCCCGAGCCAGAACTGCGGCACGGACGAAGGCAGCCGCCACGCCGGCATGAAAGCGAGCCGCAATGCACTCCGCGCTCGTGCCACTCCGAACATCCCGCCATAGTTCCTTCCACATCTGCGCAGCCAATATCCGCACCGGCTCACGCGCACTCCAATTCCCGCCTCGCAACTCAAGCGTGTAGCCGGCATCCAGATCGAAAGGCTCATCGACCGCCATTCCTTCCAGTTCAATCGCCGCCTGCGCCTCGTAATCCACCACGCCGCGGCCCAGCACCACCGCGGCAACCGCATCGAACAGCCGGCCGCAACTCGACGTGAGCGGCGCATTCAATCGGCGCTCGATCATGCGTAGGATCACGTGCGCGTCGTTTGGCTTCACGCCGACTGCGGCGAGCACTTCAGGCGATTCGATATCGAAGCCTGCGGCATGCAGATGGCCGAGTGCCATGCGCCACGGCTCGCGAATCGCCGATTCGCCGCCCGGCATTGGAACATAGTCGAGATGCGCGAACCGCTCGAATCCGTCGAGCCGGCTCACCAGCACTTCCCCGCCCCAGATCTTCCCGTCCGTTCCGTAGCCGGTGCCGTCGAGCGAAAGGCCGATGACCGGACCTTCGATTCCGTGCTCCGCCATGCACGCCGCAATGTGCGCATGGTGATGCTGCACGGCGATGAGCCGCAATCCACGCTCTCCCGCCCACTCCTTCGCCCAGCTCGTCGACAGATACCCCGGGTGCAAATCGTGAACCACCGTCTCCGGCTCGATCTCGAACGTCGTCATCAGGTGCTTGAGCGACTCGCGGAAGAAATCGAGCCCAGTCACGTTCTCGAGATCGCCCAGGTGCTGGCTCTGGTACGCAAACCTTCCCCGCGCCAGCGCGAACACATTCTTGAGGTGCCCGCCAACAGCGAGCAGCGGTGGCGAGTCGAAAGGCAACGGCACGGCCAGCGGGACGAATCCACGCGCACGGCGGATCAGCTGCGGCGCGCCGTCCACCATCGCCATCACCGAGTCGTCGCAGCGCTGCAGAATCTCGCGGTCGTGCATCAGGAAGGCATCGGCGATCTTGCCCAGACGCGCCAGCGCCTCATCGTTATCGATGGCGATCGGCTCTTCGCTCAGGTTCGCGCTGGTCATCACCAGCGCCTGCACTCGGCGGTCGGCAAAAAGCAGATGCTGCAAAGGCGCGTAGGGCAGATAGACCCCCAGCCACGGAATCCCCGGCGCGACGGCAGCCGCAATCCCATTCCCCGCTCGCCCGCGCGCCAGCACGATCGGCCGCGGCACGGTGAGCAGCATCTCTTCTTCCTTCGCCGTCAGCTCGCACAGCCCGCGAGCTGCATCCATATCGCGCACCATCACGGCCAGCGGCTTGCCGTAGCGATGCTTGCGCTTCCGCAGGCGCATCACGGCCGCTTCGTTGGTTGCGTCCACTGCCAGGTGGAACCCGCCAATCCCTTTGATGGCCACAATCTCCCCGGCCATCAAGCGGTCGATCGTCTCAGCAACCGGATCGGCTGAAGGAATCTCGCTCCCGTCCGGCGCCACGGGCCACACGCGCGGGCCGCACACCGCGCACGCATTCGGCTGCGCGTGAAAGCGGCGGTTCGTCGGATCGTCGTACTCCGCCTGGCACGCCGCGCACATCTTGAAGCGGGCCATCGACGTCTGCGGCCGGTCGTACGGAATCCTCCGCGTGATGGTAAAGCGCGGGCCGCAATTCGTGC
The DNA here is from genome assembly GCA_050010795.1 of Occallatibacter sp. Lineage (GTDB taxonomy): Bacteria > Acidobacteriota > Terriglobia > Terriglobales > Acidobacteriaceae > Telmatobacter. The sequence continues at coordinate 4,416 of JBEKKI010000056.1, read as the reverse complement.
AGTTCAAAAATGGATAGCGGTAGCGCCGGTCCTTCGGGTCGAGCAGCTCACGCAGGCAATCGGCGCACGTGGCCGCGTCGGCGGGAATGCCCGTGCTCACCTGCCCGCTCGCCTCGCTCGCCACGATCCTGAAGCCGGCCTCGCCCGTCGCCGCCATCTCGCGTGCGCTCACCGAATCGATGCGCGACAGCGGCGGTGCCTCATCCCGCAGGCGGCGCCGAAAAGATTCCACCCGCTCCGCCGGCCCCTCGATCTCGATCGTCACACCGCCCGTATCGTTGCCGATGAACCCGGCGAGCCCCTCCTCCGCCGCCAGCCTGTACACGAACGGCCGGAACCCAACGCCCTGAACGACACCGCGCACGGTCAGCGCTTCTCGCCGCACGGGCACTTCGTGCCGTTCTGGTTTCGGTTGGGGCTCTTGCGTCAAACCTGCGCCTCGCTCAGGAACTCAGCATAGCGCATCGATTGCCCCGCTCCGCGGGCTCCGAGCGTGCCTCGCCTCACTTCGTGCACGGCTCATGGCAGCCAGCCCCCCAAGGACCGATAATCTGATGGAGGGCGGAACAGATCCGATGGGTCTTCGAAGGTGGAGAGCGGCAGGGACACAAGCCACGATCGCGTTTACGCTTCTGGCCGGCGGCATGGCAGTCCCCCAGCAGCCGGACCCCGCCGCCATCATTCGCAGCGTCGACGCCGCAGTCGCCTACCGCTTCGATAACATTCTCGGCTTTACGGATACGGAGCATTACGCCGTCTACCGCGGCAGCGACGAAACGCATCCCGTGGCGGAAATGACGGTCAAGGACACCTACACCAAGGGTGTTGGCAAAACCTACACGATCCTCTCGCAGAGCGGATCGTCGCTGATCATCCGCTTCGGCCTCGAGCCGCTCCTCGAAAACGAAAAGACCATCAATCTGTCGGGAAACGTGGAGAAGTCGTGGTTCAATTCGGCCAACTATGACATGAAGCTCAAGCCGGGCGGCATACAGAAACTGAACGGCCGCGACTGCTACGCTTTCGCCATCGCGCCGCACCAGCAGGCGCCCAACCTGATCAACGGCGCCATGTGGGTAGACGTGCACGATGGCACACTCGTCGCGATCGACGGCGTCTCATCCAAGAACCCGTCGATGTTTTCAGGCAAGACGCACCTGATGCGGCAGTACGCGAACATTAACGGCATCTCCATGGCGATGCATGCGCGCGCCGAATCCGAGAGCTTCCTCTTCGGCCGCACTGTGGTCACCATCGACTACAGCAACTACAACCTGCAGCTCAAACCCAACAAATGACCCGCCCTCTCGCTCGCCGCATCTCGCCGGCACTCTCGCTCCCTCGCTCTTCCCGCGGCTCGCTCAATGACCAACGCAAATTCGCGTGATCTCCCGCACATCCTCCGTGCATTTTTTCGCGCCCGCTGTGCGCCCTGACACTTCATGTTGATGGGGAAAATCGGTATTGCGCATTTCCTTCTGGACGCGTCCGAAATCAAATCCAGTCAACGATTTCGCCACACACGCCGGTGACTGCTGTCACGGATTGCGGAAGGCCCCGGCGCGTAGAAGATTAGTAGGTAGCTTGTGGCGAGCGAGCCGGCCGCAGGCAACTGGATGAGTGTGTAATCCTAAGAACCAGGGAGGACAAGTGCCCGCATTCACGCCCCCGCCGCTGCCCAGTGAAGATAAACGATGGAAGATCGTAAACGGCACCATGCGCAAAAACGGCTTCGCCCGCCATGCGCTGATTGAGACACTGCACACAGTCCAGTCGTCATTTGGTTTTCTCGACGATGAAGCCATCCGGTTCGTCGCGCTCTCGCTGCGCGTCCCGCTCAGCCAGGCCTACGGCGTGGCGACTTTTTATCACTACTTCACGCTCAAGCCGCCCGGCAGGCACACCTGCACCGTGTGCGCCGGAACTGCCTGCTACATCAAGGGAGCGGACAAGCTGATTGCCGCGGCCGAGCAGCGCCTGGGCATCAAGCAGGGCCAGACCACTCCGGATGGAAACATCAGCCTGATGGTGGCGCGCTGCGTGGGCGCCTGCAGCCGCGCTCCTGTGGCCTTGAGCGACGGCGAAGTCGTCGGCGAGGCGACCCGCGAACAAGTGCTCGAGCAACTGGAAAGGTGGGCCGCTGAATGACAATCGAGGAGCTCGAACAGATCGCCAAAAGCGTCCAGCAGGAAAACGAAAAGTACGACTACGAGATCAACGTGTGCATGGACCTGGCCTGCGCCAGCCAGGGCGCCGGCGCGATCAAGGACGCGCTCGAGCAGGCCGCCGGGTCTTGTGGCAAAAAAGTTTGCGTGCGAAAGACTGGCTGCATGGGCCCGTGCTCGCATGGGCCGCTCGTTCGTGTAGATGCCTGCGACGATCCTGAAGACACACTCTACCACCACGTGAAGGCTAAAAACGCCGAGGCCATCGTCAAGAGCCTGGGCGAAAAGCCCGTTGCCGAGCTCCAATGCGACCTCAGCGGCCACTTCGACAAGCAGGTTCGCGTGGTGCTCGAAAACGCCGGATACATCGATCCCGAAAAGATCGACGACTACATTGCGCGCGACGGTTACAAGGCGCTGCTCACCGTGCTTACTGAGATGACGCCCAGCGGCGTCATTCACCGCATCACCGAAAGCGGACTGCGCGGCCGCGGCGGCGGCGGCTATCCCACCGGCCTCAAGTGGGGCACGGTGGCCAAGGCCGCGGGCGACGTCAAATACGTCGTCTGCAACGGCGACGAGGGCGACCCCGGCGCGTTCATGGATCGCAGCGTAATGGAAGGCGACCCGCATCGCGTCATTGAAGGTATGGCCATCGCGGCCTACGCGGTGGGTGCCAACAAGGGCTTCATCTACGTCCGTGCCGAGTATCCCGTCGCCGTCTCGCGGCTCACCACCGCGCTGCGCGAGGCGCGCCGCCACGGCCTGCTTGGCAACAACATCTGCAACACGCCCTTCAGTTTCGACGTGGAGATTCGCCTTGGCGCCGGCGCCTTCGTCTGCGGCGAAGAGACGGCGCTTATCGCATCCATTGAAGGCCAGCGCGGCACGCCCAGGCCGCGTCCGCCCTACCCTGCGTCGAGCGGCCTCTGGGGCAAGCCCACGCTCATCAACAACGTCGAAACCTACGCCAACATCGCTCCCATCGTGCGCAACGGCGGCAAGTGGTTCTTCAACATGGGCTCGGAGCGCAGCAAGGGCACAAAAGTCTTCGCGCTCACCGGCAAAATTTCGAATACCGGCCTCGTCGAAGTTCCCATGGGCATCAAACTGCGCGAGATCATCGAGGATATCGGCGGCGGCGTTCCCGGCGGCCACACCTTCAAGGCGGTTCAGACCGGCGGCCCTTCCGGCGGCTGCATCCCCTCTGAAATGCTCGACGTCGGCGTCAGCTACGACGCCCTGTTGAAGATGGGGTCGATTATGGGCTCCGGAGGCATGATCGTCATGGACGACACCTCCTGCATGGTCAATGTCGCTCGCTTCTTCATCGAATTCTGCATGACCGAGTCGTGCGGCAAGTGCATTCCCTGCCGCGCGGGCACGGCGCAGATGTTCACGCTGCTCACGCGCATCTGCACCGGCACAGGCACCATGGACGACCTCGCTCTTCTCGAAGACCTCTGCACCACCGTCAAGGAGACGAGCCTTTGCGGCCTGGGCCAGACCGCTCCCAACCCGGTCCTCAGCACGCTCAAGTATTTCCGCACGGAGTACATCGAGCACATCGCGAACAAGCGCTGTCCGGCGGGCGTCTGCAACATGGAAGCGGCTTTGGAGGTGGTGGCATGAGCATGGTAGAGACTGACGTCAAAACTCTTGTCATCGATGAGCAGGAAGTGAGCGCCCGCACCGGCCAGACCATTCTCGAGGTCGCGCGCGAAAACGACATCAACATTCCCACCCTCTGCCATCTTGAGGGCCTCAGCGATGTGGGCGCCTGCCGCCTGTGCCTCGTTGAAGTCAAAGGCTCCGCCAAGCTCTTCCCGGCCTGCGTCACCACCGTGCAGGAAGGCATGGAGATCAGCACCAGCACCGAGCGCCTGCAAAAGCATCGCCGCACCATCCTCGAGCTGCTCTTCGCCGAACGCAACCACATCTGCTCCGTCTGCGTTTCCAACGGCAACTGCGAGTTGCAGACACTCGGGCAGGAGCAGGGCCTCACGCACGTCCGCCTGCCCTACCGCAACCCCGATCTTTCCGTCGACGCCTCGCACGAGCGGTTTACCTTGGACCACAACCGCTGCATCCTTTGCACGCGTTGCGTGCGCGTCTGCTCTGAGATCGAAGGCGCGCACATATGGGACGTGATGGGCCGCGGCATCAATTCGTTGATCATCTCTGACCTGCATCAGGATTGGGGAAGCTCGGCGTGCACACGCTGCGGCAAGTGCGTGCAGGTTTGCCCCAC
>JBEKKI010000055.1:0-28957 GCA_050010795.1 Occallatibacter sp. | reverse complement strand
CCGCCAGCTCCCGGTAGGCTTCGGTAAACTTCCGGTACTTCGACCTCTGACCCATTTGCAGCTCCCCTTTCCCTGCAAACTGTCAATTTACAACCTGTCTCACTTTTGGGGGTCAGTCCACGATTCGCGCCTCAGGACCGCTACGTATTGTGGCCCGCCAGAAATGCGAGAGACCTAGGTCGTACTGCGTCAAATTCGGAAAAAACCAGTATTAGAGAGAGTCGAGATATGAAGTACTGTACCGACTCAGAAAGCACAAAAGGATTGGTGAAGAACTATGTATAACGCAACGTTTGCGGCTCAGACGGAACGCATATCGATAAACAAAACGGTGTTCGAGTCTGCGATTGGCCGCAACCTAGTAGAAGCTACACACAACCTTCTCGCGGATCAAGCGGACTTCTTTGACGGCATAGCTCGCTTTGAAATTCTCTCCGCGCGCCGTATCTCTACCTCTTTTCGTGTCCTCATCTCCGGACATGAAGGCGAACTGTGGGAAGTCTGGGAGTTCGAAGTTTTCGCCCACCCAGATAGCTTGTAGCGCTCGTCGCGCCGTCCTTACCGGCCACCTCGCGCTCAAGGCTGGCAAGCGCTCAGTCACAACAGGTGCTACGCGCACGGCTGGATCCGGGTCTGGTGGAAGCTCCTGAACCCGTCAACAAAGGGACGGTAAGCGAGTATTCCGCAGCCTTGGATATGCCCCTTCAGGTCCAGCTCATAGAGGTTACAGAACTAAGAACATCCAACAAAAGCCTGACACTTGTTGCCCCCTTTCTGGGGGGTGGGAGTTCTGCGCCGATCGCCCAATACGATCCTGAATTTGCAAGTTTAGCCGCACTTTATCGCGAGGGCCTACTGGCGAACAGCGCCGTTTATCGCTACCTTTGCTTTTACAAAATTCTAGAAGTCAGCCGAAAAAGACGCGAACGTCTGGGAAGGAAAATGAAAACCGCATACAAGCCAATTCGCCACGGGGAGCGTATTCCAGAGTCTCGCTCGGACCAAATTTCTTGGCTTGCCGCAGTCTTTCTTCCGCGGCAATGGCCGGACCTGATGCTGAATCAAATTTTCCCGACTGAGGCTCGCGGGAAAAAGCTGACAGCGCTTTTTGATGGCGAGCTTCGAAGATTGAGGGATCGGATCGCCCACGGAATATTGGATTCGGGCCAATATCTTCATGTTGATGATCCAGGAGCGGTCCGGGAGATAGCGCGCTGGCTACCATTTCTTCGCTGCGCCGTTCGGAGGACTTTAAAGAATGATTTTCCGACCCACTATCTTCCCTTTTTGAAGGAAGACGGCACAGTCGTGCACGATGCTGCCCTTTCATGAAAGTAAAGTGGTGTATTTCCTGGCAACGGATAGTCGGGTAAGGGCCGAGGCAAGGAGCAAGGGGGGTGAGATCCTTCGAGTTCGCTCAGGCCAGCCCGTAGGGCACCCGGCTAGCCGATGAAGCGAGGGACGGCTCCGTTGGGCTGAAGAGAACTCAACGAAACCAGCGCTGGATTGCCTCACGTCCCTTTTCGCTGATTTGACTCTTGATAAAGTCGTTGACCGCCTGCGGATCGGGGCTATTTCGTTCTGCGGCAACCTCAAAGTTGTACTTATCCCAATCCGCCACATCCTCGAACAAGATCAAGCCAAGGCCGAACCGTTCGCACTCATCGCGGATGCGGTCGAAGAGTGGGCTCTTTTCATATTCCTCCGAATCCGGAAAGGCGAGGTAGCTTCGATGAGCGAACGCCGAATGAGCTGCAGCTTCGTAGACCCCGGCCATAGCCGCATCTATGTTCGGCTTAATCTCAAATGTAATTACGTCGAAAAGCTTGTCTGGAATATAGGTAAAAGTCTGTTCTGCGATTAGCGACACATCAGGCCGCGTCCATAACCCGCCAGTATTCCGCTTCCCTTGTAAGGCGGTGATTTCGCATACCCAACGATTCAGGTCATTGTCCGACACATAACCCGTCTGAATCACTTTTTGGAAAGGCGCATAGAGCGATACCTCGGCAACCACGGCCTGAGCGGCATCGGCACCAGCCTGAGCGGCAATCTCTGCAGTTACTGGGTTCGCGACCGGCTCAGCTGTTGTTAGCGCTCGACGCACTGACCCGCCATACCCGCGTCCCCTCAGGAGTTTCCCCTCGGTAATCAGCGAGTTTCGCAAATCCCAATAATCTTCGGGCAGGAATTCTTCGTCGATATGGGAGTTCTTCAGTGCCTCCCTTAGGGCAGCATTACTGATCGTTTTCCCGTCGGCGGGGGTAAGGCTATAAAGCGTCTGTTTGTAGTCGTCTCGACGTTGTAGATTCATGACGGTTGAATCCTACCACGGCGGGTGGCCCAGGTTTCGGCGTCCCTCCCGCACATGATGGGGTGCCCCAGGTCCCGCTTCTGAGACCTAGGAAACCTCAGGTCTTCGCCAACTGAGATCACTCCCGTGAAGTCGGCTTCTCGCCAGAATTCTGGCTGGCTGTGAACTCCGGTGCGACGGCCTTGTTCGAGCAGCCGCCGTGACTCAGATCACAAAGCATATCAGAAGTCCGGGTAGTAATCCGTAGCTGGCCAATCGCGCTACACCTGCCGCGCGCAACATGAAGCACGTCGAGGATATATAAATTCGGTGATCAATCCGTGACCGTGATTGGGCCTTTTCCAAAGATCGCCTCGATCCTGAGCCGTAAGCTCGATTTCAAGTTCACCAAGTCCGCGTAAACGATGTTGTTGTACTGCCGGGCGTCAAAATGGACATCGGGGAATGCCGATTCGTGGCAAATCCAAATCACCTGACGACCTAAGCCGAGCATGAATCCGGCTTCAAAATAGACCCCCTGCCTCTGCCCTGTGAAATCTGCAACCATGAACTTTGAATCCCTGATCCTAGCTATGATTTCATCATCAATTCTGTTTACGTGTTGTACCTCATCGATTCGAATGGGCAAGTAGCCAGCTTCCGCAATGGCCGCCTTAATCGCTCCTCTTGCCGCGTCCTGGGATGGATCAAACCACATTGCGATGAAACCATTAGGCGATTCTGCACCTAATTGCTCCAACCGTTCAAGTTCCTGCCATCCTGAAGCTGTGATCCTGCAAAGGGGAGTTTTGTCTAATGTCAACTCAACTGAGATCAGACCTTGTTCCTGTAGAGAATCTATGCAAAATTGCGCCTCTTTTGCATTTTTGCCGCACACGACCGAGTAATCGTTCGCAGTATCAACTGCCACAGTTTGCCCAGGAAATCCACTAAGCTTTGCAATGTACCGAAGAAAGATATTTAGTTTCTCGTGAACTCTAGGGTCTGATGTCGCAAGCGAACGTTGAATGCTCGACTCGTTATGTATCGGAAAAAAGGCGTTGTCCTGCTTACCGGCGCCCCGCTCCGCGAGAGTGCGGAAAAAGAATGATAGCTTGTAGCGCATCTCCCTGATGCCTGGATCTGAAAGGAACAGTTCCATTCTCGAGTCAACGCGGTATTTTCCGCAGACTGGACAGACGACGGTTTTCTTACCCCAAGCATCTCTGTCCTGATAGCAATTGGAGTTGCAAACGGAACATGTACCGTTTGATTGAAATCTGTCGGCTTTGATCTCGCTGTACATCTGTTTCTCCTCATTGCGCTAGAGGTTCGGCGGGTGAACCATATCTGAAAATAGTGAAATTCCATCACTAAACAAATGATGCTCAGATCCCGTTTTTGAAACCTGGAAGACACGAAAGCTTCCGTCGGAAGGATATTACTCCCGCTAAAGTCGCCATTGCGACTGGAATCTCACTGCTAAGCTGGAACTGAGGTTGGCCGGCGCAATGGGCGTTTATTGGGACCAAACCACTGCAGCTGCTCGTTGTTCAGGTCAATGACCAATGTTTTCTGAATTCTTCCGAGGTGGGCGTGAGCGGACTGGTCAAATCTGAGAGGCTCACGGGAAAAGTGAAGCCCTTGGCTTTAACCCAAGTATGCACTTCATCGATTTCTTCCTTAGTCGCCCAAGGAGATAACCGGATTTCTGTGACGAGCGCCTTCAGGTCAACGCGACGTCGTTTGCACTCGTGAACCCACTCGTGCAATGGATTCTCGGTGTCAAGAGGTTCGCGGTTGATAAACCCGTTTAGTCCGACATGCCGATTGTTACCTCCAACCGGATCGGAACAAGTCAGTACTGTGCGAAGCTCCCGCTCCTTGTCGAAACACTTTCTTTTCATAAAGAGAAAATGAATGACGTTGTAACGACCGGGGCATGCATCGCCGTATCGAACCAATCCCACGTGAATTTCGTCAAGCATGGAATCGAGCGCAGATCTTAGAAGATCAAACTGAGAGAAAATTGCGACGCAACCATACCTCGCCCACATGTCCAGCGTCTCCCCCTCGAAGACCTGCCAGCACTGGATGTACCGCATCTCGCTAAACTGCCGATTGGAAGCTTGGTCGTTATTCAATGCCAGCTCGTCGAGAAGGTCGTATTTTGTAAGCCCACAAGATCGCCTCACATAGTCATCAGGCGGCATACCTTCGATGGGATCATCGCCCTTAAACTTGTCGGTCCTGCGGAAGTAGAGCTCTTCGTTTGCAAAAAGGTCTCTGAATTTTCGGAGGTCGAGGAACCGGCAAATGACTGTGTCTGGACTAGGTTCGCTGCATGCGTCATGTGGGATGATCGGCATTGATGGTTCTTATTGTAGGCTAGCCCGTTTTGGCGTGCGCTTTCGACGCCTCCGGATAGTGCTCCGCCCCGCGGCGCGAATCATCGGCGCCGATCATCAACTCCAAGGGCTCGCCGCCGATCTCCAATAAAAGTTAGGCTCTGCTCACCGTTGCCGTCCGACTCCCACCATGCATCCATATCGCCTCTGAATAGATCGCTCGGCAGTTTCCTCGATGCGACGACGTTTTCCCAGACAGTTACACCAAGAGCGATGGCATTTTCGTCCAGCATCTCAATATCCCCGCGCATGATGTCCGCGAGGCGATCTCCACGCGTACGGCCGTCGTCAGTGTTGGCATGCTTTCGCATCGCGAGGTGCCAGAGTGCATATTGCTGAACCGTAATGAGCGCAGCAATCCGGGTGTTCTGGACCCGTGTAGTTCGTACCATCTTCCCTTTTCCAATTAAGAACTCGGCTCGTATCTGGTCGGCATCAGCCTGGCCACGCACCGGATCAAACGGAATTTTGTAGCCGAAATCACCATACATGGCGCCGAGCATAATATGTGGCTCCTCCAGCATCACCAAGCTGCCCGGCGCAGGGACAAGAACTAGGGCGCAGACATAGTCAGGCGCGGATTTGAACTGTTTTCGTCCATCTTCAATATGCGATCGGATTGGGCCGTAGAAATTGATCTGGCTGAATCCTCTCGGGGCGGGAGCGTTTTCAATGTCCTTCACTTCAAGCAGGACTTTGCCCGACGTAGGATGGTCAATCACAAAATCGATAAGTTGGGACATTTCCGGGAGCTTTGGTTCGCGCTCGTATGCGATGTTCTGCGAAATTAAATATGCCTCGAAGAGCGTCTCGCCGTAAGTGGATTTGTTCGCCATTTGACAATGGTTCTTTGCCCATCGGCCCAATATTAAGGCTTCAGCCGTGGATCATTTCAAATCTCGCGACAGATGGCGCCCTCCTCATCAGATGGTAGAGGTCGGATCGGTACCTGCAAGTCGGCCAGAGTTTAGTAATGTCAGTTCCTATTAGTTGAACGGGGCCGGCGATTACATCGGTCATGGACTTTCCAGCGGTGCGATTTCCAAGCTCCGGCACACCTCTCGCACACCGGAAGCGGCCGCCACAGCACCCATGCACTGTAACCGGACTGGAACTCCTGATGGCCAGTCAGTGACCCAACACTGATTCACCGATTAGATGGAAATCTGCGAGTGATAATCTCCATTATCATTTACTGCGCGGAATGGCGAGCCTGCAACAGGTTTCGGAAAAGTTGCCTGAGGTGCCGGCTTTTCGTCCAGGTTCAACCTCGATTTTGTTGACTCAGGAGTAACTGAAGGGTGGGCGACAATCCATCCGGAAACTCAAAAAAGTGCCGGCTATCCGGCTGGATGTGCGCCTTCCTGCAGTGTGCGGACAGACCGGTCGCGTTTCTCGACCGGTCTGTCCGCAGAGACGCGACTATTTCGTTGCCACGTTCGTTGACGTGGCGCCAGCGGATGCCTTCTCGATCAGAGACGCCACCGCGTCTGGGTGTGAAACGTATACGGCGTGGCTGCCCTTCACCTCGACGACCGTCGATCCTGCTCGCTTCGACATGAATCGCTGAAGTTCCGGAGCGATCATGTGATCTTCTGTGGTCAGCAGATACCAGCTCGGCTTCGTCTTCCAAGCCGCCGCCGTGGCCCCGGTGCTGGCGGCCTCAAGTCCCCACGGCACCTGGGAGTTGGCCATGAATTCTGCAATCTCGGGTTTCACGTCAGCGGCGAAGGCTGAGGCAAACTTCTGACGATCAAGAAACAGAAAGCCGTCCTGTGGCGGCAGAATCGGCGGAGCCGGTGCATCTGCCGGAGCGGTCTTGATGAGAGAAAGGACGGAGTCACCGGTGTCAGCTGCGAATGCGCAAATGTAAACAAGTCCGACGACCTTCGGGTCATCTCCCGCCGAGCTGATCACCACACCGCCGTACGAGTGGCCCACGAGGATCACAGGACCGTCCTGCGCGTCGATGGCTCGTTTCGTCACTGCTACGTCATCCTCAAGAGTGATGGTGGGGTTCTGGACAACCGTGACGTGATATCCCTTCTTCGTGAGGATGTTATAGACGCTTTCCCATCCGGAACCGTCTACAAATCCACCGTGGACGAGCACGATGTTCTTCACGGTTTGTGTGCTTGCTGCCTGGGCGTGGGAGATGGCACCCCCGGCGACCATCATCGCGAAGACGGGCCATGTCCCCAAAAGTGCATGTTGAAGACTCGACTTCAAAATCGTTAGTTGCAACATAATCAAACCTCCTGGTGTGAATTCGGTTAAACCGTTTGGGTGTATTCGGCATTGATCATCTTTCGATCTCGGAGCTGATTGTGCCGCAACACGAGGTTCGCGGAAAACCACAAATGGGCGGCTTTTGAAATCAGCTTTTCGGTGAGGCGGCGGCTCCGCCAATCGGCGGATCGAAGTTACCTAGCGCGGGCTCTTGATTTGTCTTCTGCCAAAGAGGCGGGCATCAATGGACCAGGCGCCCGGCCCAATCATGGCTAAAGTGGCTCCAAAGGTCATCAGGAGAATGGGCATCCATGGATCGCCGCTACCGGACAACATGATCCATAGTTCGCGGAGCGCAACGATGGCGCCCACTGCCGGAGTCCACAAACCGACGAGAAGAAGGATCCCCGCGCCGGCGTCAATAATCTGTGGGCCGACTGATCCAGCTTGCGATGCCTCATGAAAGTGCGTGACCGCGCTACACACAAGGACCGCAGCAATCACAGTGCGCTGGAGCATCAGTCCCACACCAGGCAATCCGTTTGCGAACGTTGAAAATAGGCGTTGCAGAGAGATCTCCCGCAGGATTCCACCTGCAGGTTAGCCCATCGCGACACAAACTGAAACCGTTGAAATAGGGATCGGACGGTCCACCATTTGGGGGACTAGATCTCGATCACTCCACGCTTCAGCCCAATCGTGACCGCATGGGCCCGGTCGTTGGCGCCGAGTTTGGAAAGGATGTTTGCGACGTGGCTCTTTACGGTTGCTTCGCCGATTGAGAGCTGATCGGCAATCAATTTGTTGGAATTTCCCGCAGCGATCAGCCTAAGTACATCGATTTCGCGCGAGCTCAGAGCATCATCCGTCGCGTGTTCGGCCAGTTGCGCGGCGATGTCGGGAGGGATTCGCTTCTGTCCGGCATGGACGGCACGGATCGTCTCAAGGAGTTCACGATGTACATGCCCTTTCAGGATGTATGCGCGCGCGCCCGCCTTTAGCGCCTTCAATATCTGGGCATCCCCGCTATACGTCGTCAGCACGATGATCCGTGCATCATTGAATTCCGCTCGAATTTCCCTTATTGCTTCAGCGCCGTTCATCTCCGGCATCTGAAGGTCCATCAGAGTTACATCCGGACAATGCAATCTATACACTTCAACTGCCTCCTGACCATTCGATGCCTCCGCAACCAACTTCATGTCTGCTTCCGCGTTGACAAGGGTTGCGATTCCCTTACGAAGGAGAGGATGGTCATCGACGGTAAGGATTCGGATGAAACCAGGCTGACTATTCACGATTTCCGCTCCTTGCGAAATACCCTGAATCGGTGCCCATTAGGTCTGCCCTCATAGGCGATGGCCGCCGGAATCGAAAGTTCAACCTCAGTTCCCGCCCCGGCTTGGCTCCAAAAACTCAATTGCGATCCGATTTGCTGCGCGCGTTCGCGCACTCCAGGCAGCCCCCAGTGCCCGGGACGTCCCCTCTCTTCAAGGACTTTAGGATCGATGCCCTTGCCATCATCGCGTATTCGTAATCGAAGTTGGTTTTTGTCGTACCGAATCTCTACTTCGATCTGGCTGGCTCCAGCATGCCGAAACGCATTCCGCAGCACTTCATGAGCAATCCTGTATACCTCGTCCTGTAGATCCGGTGACAGCTTCTGTGGATCTCCTTCTACAATTACACGGAAGCTTGGCGAGTTCTGGTTCGTGTCCCGAACCGCCGCCAATTCTTCGCCGGCGGTCTCGAGCAATGGCGCCAGTTCTCTCTCGGAAACTGGCCGCGATCGTAGATCTTGAATTGCATCGCGACTCTCGGCGATCGCATGCTCGGTCTCGGAAATTGCCTCATCGAGGGTCTGCCTGGCATCTTCCGGCCGGCGAGGCAGCATGTTGCGTGCCGCTTGAAATTGAAACATTAGCCCGTGCAAGCTCTGCAGCAGCGTGTCGTGCAGTTCGCGGGCGATGCGTGTGCGTTCCTCCAGGCGTTCTTGAAGTCGAACCTCGGCTTGATGCACCATCTGACGAGTTCGGTATGAGAGAAGAGAAAATGTCGCGAACAGAAAGCATGACAAGCACGTCAGTTTGAACCACCAGGTTCCCCACCATGGTGTTAGGACTTCGATATGCATTACTGCATTGGTAGGGCTCCAGCCGCCCTGGGAATTCCCAATCTGGATTCGAAGGGCATAGTTTCCAGGCGGAACTGAAGAGTAGCCGACGAAGGTCTGGTCTGCGCTAGTTTCACTCCATTGGCTATCCAGCCCCTCAAGCATATACCTGAACCGATGATTTAATGGATTCGAGTAGTCAAGTGCTGCAAAGTCCAGCGAAAAAGTATTCTGAGTGTGAGACAACGTGATCGCGCCGGTGTAGTTGATCGATCTCGAAAGCGGCGATCCATCGCCAGCCTTCACTGACTTCCCAAATAATCTGAAATCCGTGAAGACAACCGGAGGAACATCCTTCCGTTCCGCAAATTGTGCCGGATCGAATTCGGTGGCCCCGCTGAATCCACCAAAGAACATCTTGCCGTCGGCGCCCTCAAAGCAGGCAAGATAACCGGTAAAGTCCATTCCAGGTAACCCGTCGGCAACAGTGAAGTTTCTAAATGTTTCGGCTTTTGGATCAAACTCGGATATACCGAGGGTCGTGCTTATCCATAAGTTACCTCGTCGATCACCGAGTATACAGTTCGTACTATTACTGGGTAGGCCGTTTGTCGTGTAATAGGTTGTGAACTGCCCGCTCTTCGCATCGAACTTGTCCAATCCGTTCTCGGTCGCTGCCCACAAGGTTCCCGATTGATCAAAGTGAACAGAACGTACAAGATTGTCGCTGAGGGATGCGGGGTCGCCAGGTTTATGTTGAAAGCTTCGAAATTCATCTGTCCTCGGATCAAAACTCTGCACGCCGGAGGTGCCGCCCAGCCATAATTTCCCCTCAGAATCCTCCGCGATGCCGTAATAGTACTCCGTCGAATTTCGCGGATCCAATTTGTAACTGGTGAACCTTCCCTCTCCAGAGTCGAAACGATCAAGTCCATTTTCGGTAGTCAGCCACATTGTGCGGCTCTGATCAAGGAACATCTGGTGAATTAAGTCGCTGCTTATACTGAAGGGGTCAGATGCAATATGGCGATAGTTCCGGAACTCGCCCTTTCTTGGATCGAATCGGTAAAGTCCCTGGCCGGCTGTTCCCACCCAAATATATCGGTCTGGGTCCTCAGCGATTGCAATTGGGTAAAATCTCGTCTCTGCTGCGTTGGGCTTATAAACCTTGACGGCTCTTGACTCAGCGTCGATCCGGATGAGAGATCCTGTGATTCCAACCCAAACATTGCCCTCTTTGTCCTCTGAAATTGCATTCGCAATCGATTCCCCAGATTCGTTCACATTCAAATCTAGTGGAACAGGCGAGGTGAACAACGGCCTTCGAGGCGAAAAGAAATTGGGTGCCCGTGCATGGAATCCAATCCATAGATTCCCTTGTCCATCTTTACCAGTGGAAATGACACGATCTTCAGCGATACTACCCATCTCTTGTTGGTGATGGCGATAGGAGATCATTAGCTGCCGTTTGCGGTCGAGCTTAAGCAACCCGTTGCCTTGGGTGGCAAACCAAAGATCTCCATTTTCGTCCTCCATTACGCGTCCTGCGCCTACCTTAACCGCGTGGCTCGTGCTCCGATCAAACATTGACATGTATGTGAGCTTTCCCGAGTCGCGATTCAAAAACGCGATACCTCCGCCACCTTTGCGGCCATCGTAAACGACCCAGAATATTCCAAGGTGGTCTTCAAAGAACTCGGCGCTGTAGTTTAGCGAATCAGGAAGAGGCACACGAAGCTTCACCTTCCCTGAATCGCGGTCCAACTCCTCTAAAGCATCGTTCTCTAATACCCAAAAACGCCCATTTCGATCTTCCCCGGCGAGCCTCAGATCATTGCTATTGAGAGAAGAGGCGTCTCCCGGATCGTGTGTGTAATGCCTGGCCACTTTGCCAGTATCCGGGTTAAAAGCGTAAAGCCCATATCCGGTCGCAAGCCACAGTTCCCCCAGGTGATCCTGGCTGATGTTAACCACCGTTACCGGAGTTCCGCTGTCACCATCGCTCAGAATCCTGAAATGCGTAAACAAATCTCTCGTCGGGTCAAGTCTGTCCAGAGATTGGTTACATCCCACCCACAGCATGCCGGATCGATCATTAAACAATGAGTACACATACGCACCGCCGAGACTATTTGGTTGATCGGGTTCAGGAACAAAGACTCTGAAATTGGAACCATCAAATCGATCGAGTCCGTACTGCGTTCCAAACCACATGAACCCTTGATTATCTTGCACAATTTGAAGGACACGTGATTGCGATATGTTTCCTGCATTATGCATCTCCCGAAACATTAGATCGCTGCCTTCGATCACTGGTATCCGAATCGTATCAGCGGTCTCCGCCGAAAAAGGTTTCTTCCCAGAAGCGGGATTGAACGCCAACAAAGGCTGAGCCGCTGCAACAAGGGCGAAAAAGATCAAGAGCAGCTTTCTTTGGCTCATTCTTCGCTCCGGTGCGGATGCCGTTTCGAACGCGGTCCGGTGACCCCCGCCAATCGCGCGCGAACAACGGAATGATCCTCAAACACGAGGATGCAAGCAGCCATGGTTTGCGCCACTGAAGACCTCCGCTGGGGAATGGATGGAAGCTGGGGCCCTGATTAATCCACAACAGCATACCACTCAAGAGAGCTGATGCTCGCGAGTGATCGTTGACGAGCTTGGCGCCGAATTCTTGCGACTTCGGTCGTGTAACCGGCTACCCTTCAATTCCTGCTTGATCAACAATCCACGCAACAATCGCGCACTGTTCGGCGTGAATGATGGTTCGCAGGCTTTCGGCCTCTCGGGTGCTTGGAATTCTTTGCACTCGATAGCTGCTCCACGCTGTATGCATCAAAGAGTAGTGAATGATAAAAAACGTTATAGTTCACGAGTGGTGACCAAAATCACTGTGAGAGATTGTCGAACAATGGAGAAGTCGGAGCAATTGTCTGGAACGTTGCGGACAATTGCTCCGAGTCATTCACGCAACCATCAGTAGCGCTTCAACCCTCATCGCCGCAGTCTCCTGCATGTGGGGCAAAACGTGCGAATAGACCTCGAGTGTGAAGGCGACCGAGGCATGTCCAAGTTGTTCGCTCACGACCTTTGGCGACACCCCAGCGGATAATGCGAGGGTGGCTGCCGTGTGGCGCAAATCGTACAGACGGATATTCGGAAGACCAGCTAACCGAAGTAGGGGTTTGAAGTGCCGCCCGACAAACTTCGACTCATGAACCGGCCCTCCCGAGTTCGACATGAAGACCAGATCTTCAGGCTTGGGCTCGACTGGCTTGGACCGTTCCCCCAATTTGCGAAGAAGGGCCAACACCCAATTCTGGAGCTTGATCATGCGTCGGCTACGCTCCCGTTTCGTGTCCTCAAAGCACCAGCCTCCTCTTCGCCGTTCGAGGGTCTTCGAAACGCTTACCGTGCCGCGCTCGAGATCGAAATCGGTCCATGTGAGGGCCAGGTACTCGCTCGGTCGCATGCCGGTTGTGAGTGCGAGCGCAAATAAAGCTTCGTACTCATGTCCTGAAATCGCCGCGATGAACTGCTTCGCCTGGCTGACATCGAACACGGTGAAACGCCGCCGTGGTTGCCGCGGAAGATGGACATCCTCAGCCGGGTTCGCTAGGAGGAGTTTCCAACGGACCGCCTGTCTCAAGGCCGAGAATAGAACCGCATGCGTGTAACAAATCGTGCGCGGCGAGAGCTTCCGTTTTAACAAGTCGCTATAGAGCTTCTGAATTTCCGCTGGCGCAAGCTCCCCAAACGATCGGGAACCCAGATGCGGACGGACGTACCGGGCCAGCAGGCCCGAGTAGTCGCGGAAGCTCTTGGCTCGCAGACGTGGTCGGGCACAGATGTCGAGCCAGTGATCGAGATACTGACCAACGGTTTGTCGGGAAGAACGGATGTTGCGACCGAGATCCCGCTCCGCGAGCTTGCGGTTGAGGTGGGCCTGTGCGGACCGCAGCCCACCATGAATGAATTTGCCCACGTACTTGCGCCTCCGGGTTTCCGGGTCGCGACCAACGTAGATGCGGACCAGCCATGTGCTTGGCCCACGGCGAATGATTTGACCAATCTTGCGTGCCATTTTTGTCTCCTAAGACGGATTTGCGGCACACGTGTGGCACCTGCGGCCGCTGCTTAGGATTGGTTTTATGGGCGGATCAGGGACCGGGAGACTGACGGGGGTTCAGCGCCCACTGTTCCCTGAAGGCGTGCGGATTGACCCGCAGTCAGCAAACCTTCGACCCAGGTGAGCCGATCGCCGGTCGTGCGGAAAAGGCGGGTGGACGCAAAACGTCCAGGTGCGACCAAGATTGTCGTTCCAAAGCATCGGATTCATAGTTCAGTTCGCTGAAGCTCCGCGACCTGGCCCGCGGCGCGAGTCGAACTTGGCCGCTCCCAGGCAGTTCGTGACAGTCAAAAAGCGCCGAAGCCTTCGGCCTCCATCGATTCGGTCTTCCGGAGGCGCATCCCAAGGGCCACGACTCGTCGTTTTGCATCGAGATGTCTCCCAGGGATGCCGGCAAGAATCCGTGCCGGCTGGCATGCGAGACATCATACGTGACAAGGCGTCTGGGAATCGTTTGGGGAAGAACATGCCGCCGGAGGGGCTCATTTTGCGGTAAACAACCCCAAAATTTGCTCTTCCGACTCGGCCTCGACAGAAAATGCGGTGGACCGGGCAGTGCAGCTCGAACCTGGACAAGACCAACGCTGATGAACACGAAAATTGCGGTTTTAAACCCCAAAACTCGAGCTTACCTTGCTGACGCCCCGACCTCGCTGCGCGCCGCGAATTGAATCCGGCCGCTCGCATAAAAAGTACGTGACCAACGAACGACGCCGTGGCCTCTATCCTCTTTCAAGGCAGCCTTCCGGGGGCGAGTCCCCAGGGCCCCACATTGGTGTTGCGAATTAGGATCTCTGTCTGCCAAGGGGGCCGGCAAAGATCCGCGCCGACTGGCACGTGAAACATCAGGCGTTGAATCGGGGTCTCGGATAACCTAGGGAGGCAGTGGTGCCGGAAGGGCTCGTTTTGCGGTAAAGGACCCCAAAACTGGCTCTTCCGATTCTGCCCCGATAGGAAACGGCTGCGAACCGGGCCGTGGAACTCGACGGCGGACAAGACCAACGCGGATGAGCACGAGATTTGCCGTTTCATTCCCCAAAATTCGAGCTCATTTGCTGACGCCCCGGGGCCAGGCCGCGCGCCGCAAATTGAATCTGCCCGCGTCAGGCCCGCGGGGTCGCCAAAACCTACAACCTGGGGCGCCACTTTCAGAGCCGGGCTGGCGATTCGGTGTTCCTTCGTCACGCGCAGTGCGGCAACTATCGATTCTGGTTTGCCGACGACACGAGCGACCAGGCGCGGCTCAAACGCGAACATCTTGGTCCAGGAGATCGCCATGCCGCTGGCGCAGCTTTTGGGGTGATCGTGAGCAAGACGTCCGAACCCGGGATCGCGAAACGGGCAGACCTTCGCCTGAGGCAGGTCTTTCACGGCATCGGCTGCTCCTCAACGAGGTCCACCCAGTGAATCAGACGCCTTCCTTTGCGGCGCCGGCGCCACGTAATTCCCGGCCCGTGCAAGCCGGGCTCTTCCATTAAGGTGTCGCACCCGGCTGGTGGTCCACATCGGCGCCCGTGTGTGTCGGCTCTCAGCAGTGCGCCTTCAAAAAATTAGTCAGAGTTGCCCAAAAACTCCGTATTAAGGTGTGTGAGCCCTGCCGGCCTCTTAGGTCTGGGCGAGCGGGAGAGGCTACCCATTCGGTCGATTCGGCTCGCGGACCCACTCCAACTGGTGAATGGGAGTGAATCTGAAAAAACGACCTAACTATCACACTCTAAAGGATTGAATATGGGAAAAACAAACGTCGGAGGGCCCAATGCGGGTCTGCAGCCCGATGATTTTAAACTTCGTAAACTAGTAGCCAACCTTGGTAATGCGTACGTGCGGCTCGCGGCGCGTGACCGCCGGAAGGTAATGCGTGCCCTAAAGCAAATCACCTTCGAGCAATTCGCTTTCGGGAACGCCAGCTCAGTTTCAAATTGGGACCGCTGGTCCAAGGATGAGATGAAGCGCTGCTTTCTGCAGATGAAGCCTATCTCACCAAAGATGGCTAACGACTTCCGTCGTTGGGCTGCCGAGCTTCTTGAAACTGGGCGCAACAACAGACTGCACTTAAATCTTCTCATGGGCGAACTGGAATTCCGTACGTGGATTGAGGAACCCTAGTCTGGCGTTGATGGGTAGTCAGGAGTGGGCCGGCAGTAAGAAACAGCGGCGCGAAGGGGGCAACCTCGTGGGCGCCGCCAATGGCGACTGCTGGCTCCCCCTGCAAGAATTTTAGGCTAGGCGGACCCAGTTCTAAGAAACCGAGCTAAGCGATCGTACTTCCTGCAACATCCTTCCCTAGTTCGACGGCATTGATAATCGCGGGCGAACCGACCGACTCACCGTGGGCTGCGGCGCGCGGCTCAAGGCCGACCTGGCCTCGGTCTTCGCTAGCCATCACAACCGTTATCCCTCTCGAAAAACAGAATGTTTCTAAAAACTTGTCTACGGACCCCTTCAAACAGAGACGGATTTCCACCAGGGTACCGGTCGGCTTTACGTTCCCGAATACAACCATGTGAGGCCAAAATGCCTGATGTACCCGAGACTAACCTCCTTCTGACCGCCGGAGGAGACTTGAAACAACCTGCCGAGCTCGATGAGGTCGGTTGGTTTGATCCAACTTTTCCCCCAGCCCCGCTGCCCTCCGCACCCAAGCCGGCTCCGGAACCCGAGCCACGTTCGTTCATGCCGCTAGTCGACCAAGTCCTCCGCGATTGTGGCTTCGACTTCACCCCGACTGACACTACCCCGGAGGCGGCGCCTCCTGCGCCTGCGCCAGCAGGAGGCACAGGCGATGCTGAAACGGCACAGCCAAATGAGATTCCCGCAGCGCCGCTGCAGGCGCCACCGCCGCCTCGGTATGCCACGGCAGCCGAACTCTTCACCTGGATCAAGCGCTGCATCATGGCGCAGACGCACCTGCCTGAGGATGCGGCCGAGTTGATCGTTTTTTTCGTGGTTTCGACTTGGTTTCAGGACATATTGACAGTTCTTCCGTGCATCGTTCTCACCGGCTCTGCCCATGAGGCAAGCCGAGTTCTGCGCGCGCTCGGCAACTTCTGCCGCGAGCCGAAGCTGCTGTCCGGATTCCGGCGGAGCCACCTTGGCGTACTCCACTGGGGCAGCAAGACGAATTTGATCTCCGAGCCGAACCTCGACCGGCGGACAGCCGCCTTATTAAGCAATCTGACCGACAAGAACTTCATGGTCGTGGAACGCGGCTGGTTGATCTCTTGCGCCAAGTCGACGGCGATCTACACGGGCGAGAATCCAGAAACACACAAGATCCAGAACTCCATCCACATCCACATCCCTCCCACAAACGCAGAACCATCCGCCCCTCCCCAGTGGTTGCAGAAGATGATTGAGCGCGTCCCCGTCCACCTGAGCCAGTACCGCGACCAGAACCTCAGTTATGCGCACCGCTGGACGTGGACTCCCTCCGGCTTGCCTTGCGAGACGGCTACCATTGCGACGGAACTCGGGCGCCCCATCGTGGACGCGCCCGAACTCCGGCAAAAGCTGGTTGCCCTCCTGAAAACGCAGGACAAGCTGCGCCTCTCTGAAATGTCAGATACCATCGAGGCCATCGTCTTGGAAGCGACCCGGACGCTCTGCCGTGAGGGACGGGAAAGCGCCTATGCCCGCGAAATCGCCGCCGCGGCCAACCATTTGCTGGAAGCTCGCGGCGAGACGGCGCGCCTGCGTCCGGAGCACGTCGGCCACGTGCTGAAGCGGTTCGGTCTGCGCACTCACCCGCTATCGCAAACCGGCCGTGGTTTGAACCTTGATCGTGCCGCCATCGCCCGCATCGAGCAGCTTTGCGCGGCGTACGGGATGGAGGATACTCCGGCGGAGACCGAGAACCTCCATGGCTCGCAAACCACAGAAAATTAGAAGGTTGAGGAGGTTATGGAGGTTATGGAGGTTTTTTGAACCTCGTTTCGCGCGCGCTGGGCCGAAGTCGATATAACCAATTTGGAATGAACGACTTTCATTTTATGGGGTACCAACTTTCACCTTATGGGGTCAAACTTTCACCTTATGGGTACACCCACAACTTGATGTGGGTTGACTCATAAGGTGAAAGTCTCTGCCCTTATTTTTCAATCATTTCCGGGCTTCGAACCCCCATAAAGTGAAAGTCTTTGACCGCGTAAGGTGAAAGTTTCGCCGTCAATTTACGCATAAGCTGAAATCTCCACCAAGCCACATCTCTGGAAGACAATAAGATATTTATAATCAATTACTTATAGAAAGATAAAGCTATACTCGAATCGCCGACGCGTGGGTGGTCCCATGCGAAGTTGGAGTGAGATCTGACGATAGGACTCGAACTAATAACCGATCAGGAAAGCGCTACACTAACAATCTCGCTGATTGGATAAGGGCAGAGGCTCCCGCACATCCCGTAGACTTTGGTTGGTTTGGAGACCGAAGTTCGACAGGAGGAAGGAGCCCCAGATGATGATAGTCGGTTGTGATTTTCATCCCAGCTTCCAACAGGTGGCAGTTCTCGATACTGAAAGTGGCGAGTTGCAGGAGCACAAGCTGATGCATGCGACGGGGGAGGCAGAACAGTTCTATCGCAGGCTTGTTGCACCATCGCTGGTGGGCATGGAGTCGGTAGGCAACAGCCAGTGGTTTGTGCTTCTGATCGAGCGGTTGGGGCATGAGATATGGATCGGTGATGCGGCGCAGATCCGGGCCAGCTACATGCGCAAGCAGAAGACCGACAAGCGCGATGCAGCTCATATTCTAAAGCTGCTGGCGGAAGGCCGGTTTCCACGCATCAGGGTGCCGGATGCGGAGATGCGCGACCAGCGGCAGCTGCTCATCCACCGCCACAAGCTGGTTCAGATACGCACCCGCGTAAAGAACGAACTGCAACACCTGATGATGAATCGCGGTGTGCAGAAGAAGTACAAGCTGTGGAGCGTTCGGGGGAGGGCTGAGTTAGAACAACTTCCTCTCCAGCAATGGGCTGGTAGACGACGTGAAGACCTGCTGAGCCTGCTGAAGATGCTGGACCAGCAGATCGAGCATATGGACCAGGCCGTGGCCGTTGCCGCGCAACAGAATGACCGGGCGCGGTTATTGATGACGCAGCCCGGTGTGGGGCCCGTGACGGCATTGGCCTTTGTACTGACCATCGGGGATGTCAAACGCTTCGCTCGCAGCAAACAAGTAGCCAGCTATCTGGGTCTGATTCCCCGCGAATCTTCTTCTGGAGGCAAGCAGCGAATGGGAGCCATCAGCAAACAAGGCAACCGTCTGCTCCGAGTTCTGCTCGTGGAAGCTGCCAACTCAGCGGTACGGTTTGATCCCGAGTTTCGTAAAGAGTATGCACACCGTTGCCATCAGAAGCATCGTGCGGTAGCCAAGGTGGCCGCGGCACGCAAACTGGCAGTACGGCTCTACTGGATGCTCCGCACCCAGACGCCGTACCCCAAAGTCGTTACATCGAGAGCAGCCTGATTTGTACCATGGTCAGCGCAAGCCAGGCCGTCACACTGAGTAGGCGCTCTCGCACCCGGCAGAGGCCGGGTGTCCGAATGGAAGAATCATGGCCGATGTTCTGGCCGTATCGATGGTTGGTGGAACACGTTCCACCGAAGATGATTCGATGATGTCGCGCTTTAGGCTTCGGTCTCCAAACCTCCGCCACTAGGCGTTGCTCATCGCAACAGGCAGGAGTATTTTGCCCTTGTGATCGGCCCCGGTATTTCTGAGCCAGCATGAATGTTAGTCTTCGGCGAGAACCTAGCCTGAAGAGGGCGGAGGATTTTTGCTGATGAAGAAGAAGCGATTCAGTGTGGAGCAGATCGTGGGGGTGCTGAAACAGGCAGAGGTTGGTGTCCCCGTCGTGGAGGTGATCCGGAAGGCTGGGATCAGTGAGCAGACGTTCTACCGGTGGAAGGCGAAGTACGTTGGCCTGGAGGTGGACCAGGTTCGCCAGATGAAGCAGTTGCAGGAGGAGAACCTGCGGCTAAAGCAGTTGGTGGCAGAGCTGACGCTGGACAAGGCGATGCTTCAGGACGTGCTCTCAAAAAAATGGTAAAGCCCTCGCGGCGTGGACCGATGGTGGAGCATCTGGGCGGCAGTTACCGCGTGAGTGAGCGGCGAGCCTGCCGGGTTCTCTGTGTGGCCAGGGCCACATATCGCTATCGCAGTCATCTTGATCCACGAACTGAGTTGCGGATGCGCATCCGCGAGATCGCTCAGTCAAGAGTGCGCTACGGATACCGCAAGATCCGCGCACTGTTGAACCGCGAGGGCTGGGATGTTGGCAAGTACCTGGTATACCGGCTGTACAGGGAAGAAGGTCTGACGCTGAAGAAGATGCGGCCTCAGCGAAAGCGTAAGGCTGTGAAGCATCGCGAAGAACGATTCCTGGCTAATAGCCCAAATCAGGCGTGGAGTATCGACTTCGTCGCGGATCAGTTGCAGGATGGACGGCGCTTTCGCGCACTGACAATCGTCGATATCTTCACCCGCGAGGGAGTGGCTATCACGGTTGGGCAAAGTCTGAAGGGCGACGATGTAGTACGAACGTTGAACCAGCTGAAGCATAAGCGCGGGGTGCCGAAACTGCTGTTATGCGATAACGGCAGCGAGTTTACCAGTCAGGCCATGGATCTGTGGGCTTATCAGAACGGAGCGAAGATCGACTTCTCACGGCCTGGCAAGCCGACCGATAACGCCTTCGTGGAGTCATTCAATGGAACCTTCCGGGCCGAGTGTCTGGATGCTCACTGGTTCGCCGACATCGACGAGGCCAGGCAGCTCATCGAATCCTGGCGAAGGGAATACAATGAGAGCCGTCCTCACCGATCTCTCGGAGAGAGGACGCCAAGCGAGTTCGCCAGCCAGATCGCGGCTAGCCGCGATCTGACTGGAGCCTAAACCGGCCGACGACTAACTCTGCACTTGGTACAGAAAAACTAGGCCCTTCACTTGACAATGCCTCTGCCCTTATCGATGGTACAAAAGATCGGGCAGGCCAGGGTCACAAAACGCATAATTGTGAATGCAAATCTCTCTTTTTCGTCTTGTGCTTCGCCTGTTACGAGCGGCTCGTTTTTCATGGCCGAGCCACTAATATGCGAGATGATACCGCATCCGAGAGCGAGCTTGTGAGTTTGTGGCCAGCAAATGGGGAGTTCCGGCAGTCCAGATCACTTGGACATCGATATCTGGTTTGACCGTGTGTCAGGGCTTTTGCGTGGGGCGTATGAGGACTTCACTTATGAAAGACTGCGCGGGCTGCGTGACGAGGGCGGCAACCACCGAGGCGATCTGGTCGGGCTGAAGTTTCTTGTTCGGGTCCTTGCCGGAGGCGGCGCCGCGGCCTGAGTGGTCGTTAAAGCCGGTGTTAATGGAACCGGGAGCAATGACGCTGACGCGGATGTTGTACTGTCGCAGTTCTTCGGCTGCCGAGTAAGTGAGGCCATTCAAGCCCCATTTGGATGCGGCGTATGCGGCGCCTTTGGGGAGCGGGTTGCGTCCGGCCAGCGAAGAGATGTTGATGATGTGCCCGGAGCCCGCGGCGATCATCAGGGGCGCGAAGGCGCGAATCATCAGGTAGGGGCCGCGCAGGTTGGTATTGAAAACAAGGTCCCACTCTTCGGGGGTTACTTCGTGCAGGAGCTTTCCGACGATGCCGACTGCGGCATTGTTTACCAGGATGTCGCAGCGGTGATGCTGCCGGTCGACGGCTTCTCCTAATTGGGCTACGGCCGAGGCATCCATTAGATCGCACGGGAAGATGGACGCGGCCCCGCCAGAAGCGACAATTTGCTCGCGCACTTCGTTCAGTTTTCCAGTCTTGCGGGCGACAAGCAGCACGTGCGCTCCCATCGAGGCGAGGCGGTGCGCGATGGCATTGCCGACACCGCGGGTGGCGCCGGTGACGACGGCAACTTGCGATTCGAGTGGCTTCATGATGTGCCTTTCGATGCGGCAGCCCGTGGGACGGCTTTAACAAACGATAGCATCCGGCTGTTGTGTGTCCGCGAAGGCGGATCGATCAGGACGGTGCAATTGACGCTGCGGGTTCAGAGGAAAGATGGGCTGTGGAGGTGTCCCAGGTCCCAGAATCGGGACCTGGGACACCCGAACTGGGTTGCTAT
Source organism: Occallatibacter sp. (assembly GCA_050010795.1). Lineage (GTDB taxonomy): Bacteria > Acidobacteriota > Terriglobia > Terriglobales > Acidobacteriaceae > Telmatobacter. Next base: position 7,665 of record JBEKKI010000055.1, on the reverse strand, counting down.
TGAGACGCTTGGGGGGGTCGTTACTGCGCGCGGATTGCCGGCAGGGAGAAAGGCCAGACCGGAGATTGGATTTCCGGAGGCCAGCACGTTCCTGATTTGCTGCGGGTTGGGGCCGCTGCGCGCTTCGGCCACTTCGAGCAGATGCAGCGCTGTTGCCGGGGGCGTTGCAGCGGGGAGGCGGAAGATCGAGGGGACATCGGCTGAGGTGAGAGTTTTGTCATCCCCCAAGGCAAGCACGGGGACGAAGGATTTCAGCGCTAGCTGTTCGGAGAGGTGTGCGGCATTGCGGTCCAGAGCGATGATGGCCAGCGCGTGCTCGTTCCACAAGGCGTGGACGTGCTGGGTGGAAGCGGCGCCCCACTGCTGGTCGCTGTCGACGGGCAGGAGCGTCCAGGGACGGCCATTGCGCGCGGCGAGGGCGAGTTGAACCTTGATGGCGGCTGATTGCGCTAGTTGCGCGGCCTGCGGGCCGAAGAGCACTACGCGGATGGGGCCCGGCGGCAGGTTGGGGCGCGATGGGCCGGCGTAATTCAGGCCATCTTCGCCGACACGCGCGTACGGCGTTTGCGCTGCTTCGGATTGCGCTTCCGGGGGTTCTTTTGCCATGGGGGCGAGGCGGTAGGTGATCGAACCGTCGTGGACCGTGCCGATGTACATAAGCGACACATTTCTCATTGGGATCGAAGACCATATGCCCCGTCACTCCGCCATATTCTGTCGTGTCGTCGAGCGCGTGCTGAATGCCAATGCGGTTGAGGCCCGCCTTGCAGATGGAGTCGAGCAGGATGTTCACGGCGTCGCAGGCAAGCGAGGCCAACGGCTCCGGCTGCTCGTCGAAGCGGGCCTCGAAGCGGCGATTGAAATCGAGCCAGCGCGGATCGCTGCGGGTGGGATCGTAGGGGAAGACGGCTTCGAAGCCCGCGGCGGCCGGTCCGGCTCGGCAAGGAGATCGGGGCCGAGCGTGCGGTAGGAGCCGAAGACGCGCTGTTTCATTCCCAGGGCGCGCATCTGCTTGAGGTTTGGGGGCGGCGGGAATTTCGTCGGTCCAGAGGACGATGGCGTCCGTGCGCGATTCCTGGATGACGCGTTTGCCGGGTGAATTCCGTGTCGCCGGCCATGAATTTCTATTCGATGATCACGGGGTGGCCGAGGCGCTGGGAAGCATCACGGAATTTGGGCACACCCATGCGGCCGTAGCGGTCGTTGATGCGCAGAATCGGGACGCGCCTGAGGCCGAGCTCGGGATAAATGCGGTGCGCGAGAGTGTAGCACTGGACGCGGTCGTCCTGCAGATCGTGGTAGTGTCTGAAATCTGCGTTGATCGGAAACAGCTAACGGTTGCTTTTCGATTCTGACGCTCCTATCGTCAAGGCATGCCATCAAACCGCTCTGAAATTGCCGCACTCAAGAATCTGATCTCCCAGGCTGACAGAATTCTCGCTACAACTCCCGAACTTCCAGAGAACCGCACAGCCGCTGCCCGTGAATCCCTAGCCGCTGCTATCGCTCTGGCCGATGATCTACTCAAGCAAGCCAAGATGCCCGCTGCGGCTGCGCTTGGACGCAAGGGAGGCTCTACGACCGCCCGAAGACACGGCCCCGAGCATTACCGCCAGATGGCTGCCAAGCGCAAGACCCACGGCGGCGGCAGACCCCGCAAAGAATCCGAATAGAAGATCCCCTCCAGCCGCTAAAATGGTTCAACTCAAAAACGAAAGCCCGGCGCGAGGCCGGGGCTTCCGAACGTGCGGCTGGTTACCCACATCGTAAGCCCTTCACCGTGCCGGTGCAAGGGTGCGCATGGGCGATCCTCTCAATCCAAAGCAATATCTTTTGAACGCCTTCCGCCGGAGCCGCGAGAGGCAGGAAGAGCTTGACCTTGAGCGCCAAAAAGCCGAAATCCGTGCGTAATCCCATGCGCTCGTGTGGACCGGAACCGCTGATGAACTCATAGCAACAATAACCAGATGGTATGAGTCCGGTTGGATTATCGCTGAGGGCCTACAAGATGCCCTAGAAATGGCTTCCATTCACTTCCGGGGGCCAGACGGGATGCCCGTTATTGTGCCGGGGATTCCATCTGCCAAGCCTGCGGAGTCGGGACCGTTCGGGAGATTTCGACCATTAGATGAGAACTATCAGGTCATAGAGTTCGACGGGAAGCAATACAACCTGACGCCATACGAAAGCGCGATTATTCGCTTGCTAGATAAGGCCCGAAGGCAGCGACGTAGCGATGTCGGAATTAAAGAGATTCAAGCAGCTTTAGGCATAAAGTCTGGCAAGATGAGCGATTGGTTTAGGAAGAACAGGGCCGTCAAGAAGATCATTCTCCATACAGGGCGTCAGCACTACCGACTTGATCCGTAGGGAAACGCGCGAAAAACGCGCAGACGCGCCGATTACGCTCCCGCACGTATTCCATTCCACGCTCCCCAAATGTTCCCGATGCGCCCGAAATGTACCGTCGAGAACAGTCCCCCGTGTTTATGACGCGCGAAAAACGCGCAGACGCCCGAGGTACACAATCACGCGAATCAGTCCACTGCTACCTTTCAGGAGCAGCGAGGAAAAGCATGATTTGCAGGATCAGAGGACCACCAAATAAACATCCCCGAAAGGGGCTCACGGGGTGCCAGGAATGCACCAGAAATGGTGCATAATCTCGTGAAAATTCATCATTATCTCCTTGACAAACAGCTATCGCTAGTAGTATTATTTAACCATGATTAGCGATACAAAGGCGGCAAATACAATGACTTGCCAGACATGCAACTCCGATTGTCAACGCTTTGGGAAACACCGCAACGGGCTCCGCCGGTTTCGCTGCCCGAACTGCAAAAAGACCTATACGGAGGCCCACCGGCGGGTCATGGACACGATGTACATTCCCCAAGAGAAGGCCGTCCTGGCCCTGAGGCTTTTGCTTGAAGGCAACTCGATTCGCAGCACGGAGCGGATCACCGAATTAGACCGGAATACGCTCATGAGCCTTCTGGTCAAGGCCGGGGACCGCTGCCATTCACTCATGACTGAGCGGATCGTGAGCCTTCCCGTTTGGGATGTTGAGGCCGATGAGATTTGGGGCTTCGTCCAGAAAAAAGAGGGCCATAAGTGGGACCACGAAAAGGATGCTACGGAGATCGGAGACGCGTATTGCTTCGTTGGAATCGAGCGCCACAGCAAGCTGATTCTCGCTTGGCACCTTGGCAAACGGGATCAAAAGGCGACGGATGCATTCATCGGCAAGCTGCGCTATGCGACGGATGGCAGCCGCTACCAGTTCACAACGGACGGATTCAAGCCCTATATCAGCGCCGTCAAAATGTACCTCAAGGGCATGGTGGACTTCGCGCAACTCGTGAAGATTTACTCTTCCCCCCGCGAAGGCGAACAGCGTTATAGTGCTGGCGACGTTGTGGAGGCGGTCCCAGTCCCCGTCATGGGCCTACCGAAGAGAGAACGGATTTGCACTTCGCATATCGAGCGCCAGAATCTCAGCATCAGGATGGGGATGCGGCGCATGACGCGGTTGACCAATGCTTTTTCTAAGAAGTGGGGGAACTTGGAAGCGGCCTATGCGCTGTGGTTCGCCTATTACAACTGGTGCCGGGTCCATTCAAGCCTTCGCGTAACCCCGGCAATCGAAGCAGGGATTGCCGATCACATCTGGACAATCGCGGAATTGATCGCCTAATCGGTTGATGCCACAGAGCGGCTTCGGAGTTTATCCTGCAAATATCCGCGTATCGTAAGAATCCAAGATGGCAGGATTGGCATGATCTCCAAGGAAGAAACGGTGTTATTGCTGAAGCGACTGCAACTCAACCGCTCAAAAGTGGCGCTACTTGGTTCGCTTCGTGGCTGGTCAATTAAATCCATAGGAAGAGTTTCTGAGGTTTCCGAACGAGAGATTACATTCGTCTCCTTGGACGAACAGGCATCAGTGGTGATCGATCTCAGTTGTAAGGGAGTGGACTTTGAGTACACCGAACCAAGGGCGCTTCCAGAATCGCTATTAAGCTCTGTCCCGGAGGAAGCGCTCAGCGCATCTTGCGTATTGATCGGTCTTCCCAAACGAGAGCGTGAATCTGAGAGGGAAACGCTTTTCTTATCCGAATTGCCTGGATAGGATTCCATTAGGCAGACTCCAGTGTTACCATTGGATTGCGCTCCTAGATGGTTTCGCAAGGCTGCCCGGTTCCCGCCGGGCGCTTTTGCGTTTGGTCGAATTTCCCTGAGTATAATCCTCCTCAAGATTCCAAGAAAGCGAAGAACGTCTATGACAGACGAACGCAGGTTCACAAGTTCGGTGATCAGCGATGTCAATCAGCTCGCGATGGATTGGGCCAAGGAACATGCAGGAGAACTGCTGGGCACGAAGTGGTACGACGGTGAAAAAAGCCCGGACCCGAGCGAAAAATGGCCCGTCTCGGAATCAACGCGGATGGCGATCCGAAAGATTATGACAGAAGCTTTCGGCCGAGAGACCCGGATGAGCGACTTAGTACAACGTGTTCAGGATGCCACTGGATTCCCAAAGGAACGCGCGGAAGTAATCGCCGACACCGAAGTAAGCTTTGCACAATCCCGGGGCAACCTTGAGGCGTGGCAGCGAATGGGCGTGGTCAGGTCGATTCGCTGGTCGACGAGCATGCTGCATACTGAGCGCGATGCATGCGATTTGAATGCAGAAGCCGGAGCGGTTCCCATCGGCCATCTATTCCCATCGGGCGATCCAGCGCCGCCGGCACACATCGGATGCCGATGCGTCGCTGTCATTGCTGAGCTGAATGAGACGAAGCGGAAGCATTAGCCATCTGTGAGCTATGATGGGTGCTCCCCCAAAGGAGAAGACCCATGCCTGTTCCAGAAGCTCTCACTAAACTCGCGCTAACTCGCTCACTGGAACTTTTGCTGGACCACGACCGCGAGATTGGCCGCCTACACGCCTCTTTACAGGCTGCTTTGAACGTCCTTGGCGACCGTTCGCCAGAGTTCCAGGCGCTTCATGCTTCAACGGCTGAAATGCTTGCGAAAGACGCCGCGCCCTTCGATTTGCAAGCAACTCAGCAAATTCAAGAGATTTTGCGTTTAATCCGTGCATCTTGATCCTCTTTTCCATCAACGCACATTTCAGACACTACCCAGATCGTTGAAGTACCAGGGAATGGAGGTCTCGGGAATTGTGGGATCGGTGGAGGCCGAATTGACGATGGGGATCTCGGCTTTCAAAGCCACCCGCACAGCAATATGGGTCGACTCGGAGCTGATGGAACCGAAGATGGCCCAGTCCTTGTCGCCGTAGATGATCTTGACGGTTTCATCTGAAGCCGAGCCCCAGATGGCGGGATCGGTGGGCCGCTGGTTTCCATTGCCTGCTAGTTGTTGTAGTCGTCGTGGAACATCAGGCCGAACGGTTTGCCGCCGTAGCCGCCGCGGGCATCGGCTTCTTCGACGGCCAGTTCGGCGCCGTGCAACATGCGCTGACCGAAGACGTGGTCGAGGTCCTGCTGCTGGATGGGGCCGAGGAAGCCGATGCGGACCTCGATAATGTCTTTAGGATCGGGCTTGTCACGGCCTGGGCCGTTCCGGATTGCCATGGTCATCCTCCCAGTTAGATTTCCATTAGTTGAATGCGCTTGGGATCGTTAGTGCCCAACTTGTGATCGGCGTCAGCAGCGGTGGCGATGTAGCGCGGTGGGCGGCCGGCGGCTTCGAGGGTTGGCAGACCCGTTTCGGCGCGCCTACGTTCTATCATCTGCCATGCGGTGTGATCGATTGCCACGCGGTCCTCACCCACAATAAGCGTATTGGGCTGCCAGAGGTACTCGGGGTGGAAGCCGGGCCCGCCATCGCATACTGAAGACATTGCGTCGCCAATGGTGAAGCGCACTTTCTCGCGGATGATCGGAATGCAATTCAGGTCGGCCACACTTGGGTTACAACCGCCGGAATGCAGATCCTGGGGGCGCTCAAGCACGCCGTACATGTTCTTCATGGCAAAGGTGACGCCAGCTAAGTTGTGGTCCTTGAGAATAGGCAGGCCGATCACAATGGCACATTCACGGGTGAGAATTTTCGAGAGGCGTGCATGCGCAGAGCCCCACGTCTCGACCTGGTCTTCGAAGCCGGATACATCGGATCCGTAGCAGCGGATTCGGTTCGGGTCGGTCGAGATGGTGAGGCCGCAGGCCTCAAGATCGCGGGCATCGCGGTCCCATACCAGAATGTTGCCGGGCTTGATGCCGGCCTGTTGCAGCCGCTGAGCGACGGCCATGACCAGCGCTTGGTGGGTGCAGATTCCCTTGCCGCCCAGTCCGTTCGTTTTGAGGCCGATGACCTTGTCCCTGGGCACGATGCGTTTCCAGGCCTCGACCGGATTGTCGCGTCCAGTGTAGGCGGCGATGGCGCGGTCGAGCAGAGCGAGCACACGCTTCTCGTCCAATTGCCCACCACGGCCGTGAAGCGCCGCATCCGTGGCGACGACCACTTTGGACTTAGCCGATTGGGCGCGCTGGTCATGCGATTCGAGCATACTGGCCAGCCCCAACTTGCTATGTGTACGCAGGAGCACAGCTCCAGTGGCTGCGCCCTTCAAAAATTCACGGCGGTTCTTCATCGCAATCCTCACGTTTGTTGTGCAGCGAGCGCTCCGGCCGAGCGATTTAGAGTTTCGCTTCCACGGCGTGCGCCAGCACAAGCAGGGCCTGCTGCGTTTAGGGCGTGGACTCGTAGGCAACGATGCGCACTAGGTAGGGATCTTTGCGGAAGATGACGCTCTGAGATTATGCGATGCCCGCATCGCTCAGTTGGACGCTCTTGGCATCCTTGCTCTGTCCGGTCTCGAAAATCTTGCGAGCGCCATCTGGGCCACCCATGGTACGCACATCCACAACCGCCTCCAACTGGCCTTGACATTTGTAGTCGAACGTCGAAGTGGAGACGACAGCGGCGGAGATGTACTGTTCGGCATCGCTGTCGATGTATTGTTACAGATCCTTGGCCGCAAAGGTGCGCGTATTGCCGGTCTTTTCCCAGCCGGAGATAGCGCCCGATGCCGGAAACGCGTCGATTTTGTGCTCCTTGTATCCCAATAGGGCAAATGCGATGGGGCGAATGCGGCCAAAAACGCAACCGTCGCGGCCGCCAACATCCATTGACTTGAATTGAGGTTCACGGAACGGACCCCTTTACTTGCGATTAAGCAAGATCTGGCGGCGCATAAGCGCCTTTCGCCAATGCCGGTGACATAGACGGCTGGGTCCTCCTGGAGCGTGCAGGCGTACTCGCATGCGCCGTAGCCAACACCTCGGCGGAGATCGACGCGCGGCTGCTTGAGGTTTTCACGCTGCCGGCGGAGTGGATGACCCGGGCGTCCTGCATATAAATGACCTTGGGCTAGACGGGGCACCACTCTTCCGAGCGTTTGATGTTTCATGCAAACAAGGCGGTAACGGAAACTCATCTTAAGCGAGCCGAAGATTAGGAGGCCATTCCAAGGCCTACTAGGTTAGCAGCTGCAATGATAACGATCATGCCCGCCCATAGCAGGCGAACCGGCCTGCTTCCGACGCCGCGAGGGCCACATTCCTCGAATTTGCTCCGGCAATATCGGCCAAAAATGTTGGGCCTGCTTGCCCGAAAGATCCGAGCGTGAAGCCC
>JBEKKI010000054.1:0-29562 GCA_050010795.1 Occallatibacter sp. | reverse complement strand
CCCGAAGGTTTCCTCATGCCCACTGGCGTATCTGAATACACCAAATCTATCTAAAATGCTACACTAACCCATTATTATGCAGTCATTTATATGGTGGGTTTGTCAACTATACAATCTCCAGCCGACTTTCCATCTTTCTTTTAGAAAGGTCGGAGAAGGCCGGGTGAAGCCGATCAAGCGCCGGTTTGGCGTGGCCGATGATCTGTGGGAAATAGACCGCATGATTGCTGCTAGAATTCTCCTTTTCCGGACCTCCGCTCCAAAGCAATCTCCTGAAAAGAAAGCCCGGACCGTGCCTCAAGACAACACGCCTAAATCCGTGACCTACGCCGACGCAGGGGTGGACCTGCGCAGCGGCGGCCGCGCCAAGGAGCACATCAAGTACCTGGCGCAAAAGACATTTAACCGCAACGTGCTGGGCGGGATTGGCAGCTTTGGCGCGCTCTACCGGTTGGACATGCAACGGTGGAAGAACCCGATCCTGGTGAGCTCGGCCGACGGGGTGGGAACCAAGCTGAAGGTAGCCTTCGAACTTGGGCTTCACCAGACGGTGGGCGCAGACCTGGTAAACCACTGCGTAAACGACATCGCCGTGCAGGGGGCAACGCCGCTCTTCTTCCTCGACTATCTGGCGACAGGCAAACTGGACGAGAACGTAGTGGAGAGCGTGGTGAGTGGGCTGGCCGACGCTTGCAAGGCGAACGGGTGCGTGCTGATCGGCGGCGAAACGGCGCAAATGCCGGGGTTCTACTCGAATGGCGAGTACGATCTGGCGGGATTTATTGTGGGTGCGGTGGACCGCGACAAGATGGTGACGGGCGTGGGCATCAAGCCGGGCGACGTGCTGATCGGGCTGCCCTCGACGGGGCTGCACACCAACGGCTACTCGCTGGCGCGCAAGCTGCTGTTCGAGGTGGGCGGATACAAGCCGACGCAATACGTTACCGCGATCAAGGAGAAGGCCGGCGCGGCGCTGCTGCGCACGCATCGCAGCTATCTGCACGTGATCCAAAAGCTGGTGGCGGCGGGGATGACCACGGGCATGGCGCACATCACCGGCGGCGGCATCACTGAGAATCTGCCTCGCATTCTGCCCAAGGGGGTCACGGCGCAGGTGGAGATCGGCTCCTGGCCGGTGCTGCCCATCTTTGAGCATTTGCGCGAGCTGGGGAACGTGCCGCAGGAGGAGATGATGCGCACGTTCAACATGGGTATCGGGCTGATTGCGGCCATTCCGGCGGCGAAGTTTACGCGCGCCAAAAACCTGCTGGACCGCTCGGAAGAGAAGTTCTACGTGGTTGGCCGCGTGGTGAAGGGCGAGCGCCGGGTACAGTACACATGAGCGAAGCCGCGCCGACCGGGCTGAAGAAGATGCGTCTCGGCATTCTGCTTTCCGGACGGGGATCAAATTTTCTGGCAATCGCCGAGTCGATTCGCGCAAAACGGCTGAAGGGTGCGGAGATCGCGGTCGTGATCTCGAACGTGGCCGGGGCTGCCGGACTCGCAAAAGCGCGCAAACTGGGGCTCGAGACGGCGGTCTTTATTTCGAAGGGACGCAAGCGCGAAGAGCACGACGCCGACGTGATCGCGTGCCTGAAGGCGCACGGCGCGGAGTTGGTTTGCCTGGCTGGATACATGCGGCTGCTCTCGCCGCAGTTCGTGGCGGCATTTCCTCACCGCATTCTCAATATTCATCCGTCGCTGCTGCCGGCATTCCCGGGGTTGGATGCTCAGGAGCAGGCGTTCAATTACGGCGTGAAGGTGACGGGCTGCACGGTGCATTTTGTCGACGAAGAACTGGATCACGGCGCGATCGTGGTGCAGCACGCGGTTCCGGTGCTCGATACCGACGATGCGCACTCGCTCGCCGAGCGGATCCTCAAGGAGGAGCACCAGGCGTACACCGAGGCGGTTGCGCGCGTGGTGAGCGGGGAGTACGAGGTGAAAGGGCGGCGGTACGTGAAAAAGCAGGGGCATGGAAGAGGGATTAGAGATTAGGGAACAGGGATCAGAAAGCAAGAACCGTAGAGTGCGAACGGGACAGGATTTGAGGCCGCCGAAAAACTTGTCAAGAGGGGCGGCGTGAAGATTTCTTGTAAGTAGATTATTTTTCAATGAGTCCCGGGCGGGGCAAGTTTGCAGGGAATTTGACTCAATTCTCCTAACATTGTAATTAGCCTGACAATCAACGGACGTACAGCGCTCGGCGAATGAATACGCCTTCCCGATGCGATCTTCGAGGGCCCGTGTCTCTGCTGTGGGTTAGAGCCGGGGTCGCGGCAAGAAATGCCGCCGAAGACGCTCGAGAGCGGAAGGCGCCGGAGACGAAGGACCGTTGTTGTCTGCACGGAGCAGCTTTCGACTCGACGCCGGGCCGGAACCACGGAGACGATCGGGGCGTTGCGAGCTGCTTTCCGGCGATTCTCCTCAAACGGAGGAGAAGATGCCGCCGTGCCCTGTGGCGTTCGCCGCGGCGAACGCCACTTGATGGCTACGGCTCCGCTTTGCGCGGGCCGGGGAGCGCCAGAGCGGGAGCACGCCCGGTTCTCCTTCGCAGAGTTGCGCCGCGCCGGCGCCGCAGAGGAAGGCGTTCGGCGCAAGATCAGAGATTCAACTCAATCCCGCACGCCGCCGTTGAATGCAGCGGCACGAAGGAGTGTTGTCAAAATGAACTTCATCACGAATATCTGGAAGCATCCGAAGACGTCGGCGGCGGGACTGCTGATTGCGGTCGCGAGCGTTGCCGGAGTGTTGTCGCAGCAGGGCGTATCGCTGGGCAAAGTTGGAACGGGCACCGTCGTGTCGCTGGCCAGCGCCCTGGCGACGGCGCTGCTGGGACTGTTGGCGAAGGATCCAGAACAGGGGTCAGGGATCAGGGATCAGGGATCAGGATCGACGCAGAAACTTGCAGCGTGGATGCTGATCGCCCTGCTGATCCCGCTCCCGTGGATGCAGGGATGCACGGCTGCGACCGTGGCCGAAAACATTGTGAACTGGACGCCGTCGTTGCAGAGCGCGGTGGCCACGGTGGATTCGACCGCGGCACTGCTGGCGCCGGCCGATGCGCCGATCTTTGCCGCGGCAACCGTGGGCTTTGACGCGGCTAGCAATCTGCTGGTGGCGCAGGCCAAAGCCTACCTGGCCAACCCATCGGCCAGCGTGCTGGCGAAACTGCAGAACCAGATCGTGTCGTTCCAGCAGCAGGTGAACACGGCGCTGCTGCAGGCCGTGAGGATTGTGGATGCAAAGAGCCAGCAACATGCGATGGCGGCTATTCAGGGAGTGGGCACGATTGTGGTTGCGATTCTTGCGCTGGTGCAATCGATCTCAAGCAAGGCGCAGGTGGCGCAAATGGCGTCGCAAGCGGGCGTGAAGCTGGCCATGGTGCGGCCGTATCTCGACGACTCGCGGGCCACGGCGATTGTGGCTGCGCACTATGGCGAGCCGGTGGAAACGGCGCGCGCGCAGGTGGCGCAGGCGGAGCAGGCGGAGATGAGCGCCGGGTTCTGAGGAACAGTTTTCAGTGGTCAGTGGTCAGTCAGCCGGGCTCGTGAGAGTCGTGCGATCCCAGGTCCCAAAATCGGGACCTGGGGCACCCGGTGAGGCACCCTGCGGGGATCTGAGAACCGCTGATAAGCCGGGCCGCTCCTTGATGGGAGCGGCCCGCGATATCCAGCAAAACTCAAGAAAACTCGTCGTCCGCAGACCTACGGCCTGATCTGATTCCCGCACTTCCCTGCCCTAGCTGTTGGTCTCCCGCGCCTCGCCCAGGGTCAATTTGAGCGTCATCCGGCGCTGGCCGCGAAGGATCGTCACGCTCACGGTATCGCCGGCCTGGTGCTTGTCCATGATCTCGTTGATGTCCTGCGAATCGGCGACCTGCTGGCCGTCGATGGCGATGATGAGATCGCCGCCGAGCATGATGGACGTGTTGCCCACGTAGGCCTGCTGATTGCCGCCGTGCAGCCCCGCGCGCTCGGCCGCTCCGCCGGGAAGCACTTTCTGGATGAGCACGCCGGAATCGGCGGCGAGGCCCATTTGCGATGCGAGATCGGGTCCAATGGGGTAGTCGAGAATGCCAAGCGACGGCCGCTTGACGCGCCCGAAGCGAAGCAGATCGGCCAGCACGGCTTTGGCGGTGTTGATGGGGATGGCGAAGCCGATGCCGGAGCTTTGATCGGCGCCATTCGAGGCGATCATGGTGTTAATGCCGATGACCTCGCCCGACGAGTTGAGCAGCGGGCCGCCCGAGTTGCCGGGGTTGATGGCTGCGTCAGTCTGGATGGCATCTTCAATGCGCCCGCCGTTCTCGCTCCCAATGGGGCGGATGGCGCTGATGATGCCGCGCGTCATGGTGCCGCTGAGGCCGAAGGGATTGCCGATGGCGTACACCTTCTGGCCTACGTTGAGCTGTGAAGAATCCGCCAGCGTAACGGGCTGGAGTTCGGGCGCGTCGATCTGCAGCAACGCAAGGTCGTGCGCCTTATCGACGCCAACGACTCTGGCCGGGTAGCGGCGCTTGTTCGAGAGCATGACCTCGACGCCGCGATTGGCGCCTTCGACCACGTGATAGTTGGTGAGGATGTGCCCGGCTTTATCGAGGATGAATCCCGAGCCCTGGCCCTGCTGCGGCACGGTTCCATAGAAGAAGTCGAAGACCAAGGTGGTGGACGTGATGTTGACCACCGAAGGCAGGACCTTCTTGTAGACGGCGATGTTGTTCTGCTCTTCAGCGTCGTAGGCGGGAGCGGCGTGCGCCTCAGTGAGCTCGAGCGGCGGACCGGAGCCATCGGACCCAACGAGCGTGGGGTGGGACCCAAACAGGGCTGGCTCAAAATGCGTGGTAATGAACCAGAATCCGCACAATAACAGCAAGACGATGATGAGAATCCGGGTCAGTCTCATAGTTCGTCGAATTGATACACCTTCCTTGAGGCCTGAAAACAGGTCCTCATTTTGTTACGGCAGATGCGTGGTAAAGTTCCCCGCAAAAAGGCAACGCCGCCTTCTTTATTGTAGAGACAAGCAGCGGCCGGATTTGTCGCTCTCTGCCCGAAGGCGCGGCCAAAGGGCCTGGACTTGGGCGCGGAGGGCAGCGACATCGCCCGAGTTATCAAGGACATAATCGGAGAGCGCGGCTTTTTCGGCATCGGGAACCTGGTATGAGAGGCGCGTGCGTGCGTCGGCTTCGATGGCGGGGCGATTTATTGCGTTGGGTTCAACGCGGGCGGCGTAGCGGGCGATCTTCAGGTCGTCGGGCGCGATGACGACGATGACGCGATCGATGCGGCGGCGCCAGTCGACCATCACACTTTCTTTTTCGCCGCGGGCGCGGGCGTCGCGGACGACTTCGAAGATCAGCGCGGACTCGAGGACGGCAATGGAAGAGGGATCGCGCGCGAAGACTTTTTCCATCCAGCGGCGCTGGGCATCGATGACGGGCGGATGCACGATGGCGTTCAGCTCCTGCAAACGGCCGTGGCGAAATGCGAGATCGGCGAGGCGCGCGCGGTTGAGATGGCCGTCGGGGTTGACGACGCCGGGTCCGAATTGCGCAACGATCCTGTCGTAGACCTCGTGGCCGGGCTCCATCATCTCGCGGCCGAGGGCGTCGGCTTCAATGACGTGTGCGCCGAGCGTGCGCAGCATGGCGGCAACGGTGGATTTGCCGCTGCCCAGGCCGCCGGTGAGGCCGACGCGCAGCACGGTCTACAGCCCCCGCCGCATCTTGGCGGCACGCACGGTGTTGGACATCAACATCGCAATGGTGAGCAGGCCAACGCCGCCGGGCACGGGCGTGTAGGCCGAGGAAAGCTCGAAGGCCTTTGGATCAATATCACCGACGATGACAGAGCCGCGTTTGGCGAAGGCGGCTTCGCGCTTTGCGTCGCCTTTGAAGAAACGGTCGAACTCCTCGCGCGTGGTCAGGCGGTTAATTCCAACATCGATGAGCGTGGCGCCGGGCGAGACCATCTCCGGCGTAATGAAGCCGGGGCGGCCGATGGCCGCGACAAGAATATCTGCCTGGCGCGTGATCTCTCCGAGGTTTCGGGTCTTCGAATGACAAATCGTCACCGTGGCGTTCTGATGCAGCAGGAGCATGGCGACGGGTTTGCCCACAATGTCGCTGCGGCCGACCACGACGGCGTGCTGACCGGCAATGGGGATTTCGCTGCGCTTGAGAATCTCGATGACGCCGGCGGGTGTGCAGGGAGCGAGAGCCGGACGGCCGGCGAGCAGGCGACCCGCATTCACAGGATGAAAGCCGTCGACATCTTTCGCGGGATCGACGGCGTCGAGGAGGGCCTTTGCGTCAACCTGCTTGGGAAGCGGCAATTGAATGAGGATCCCGTCGATATCGTCGCGCGCATTGAGCTGGGCGACGAGCGAGAGCATTTCTTCAGTGGTGACCGTGTCGGGCGGAGTGATGAGGTCGCTATAAAGTCCGAGGTCGGCGCAGGCTTGCACCTTGCTGCGGACGTAAATCTCCGAGGCGGGAACGTGGCCGACGAGCACCGCTGCGAGACCCGGTTTGACGCCGAGCGCGGAGAGGGCGAGGGCTTCTTCAGCAACTTCCTGCTTGATGGCTGCGGCAATAGCTGCGCCATCGAGAATTTTGGGCATTTCGGGCTCCAAAGTTCATGGTATCGCTTCGGTTCGGGCCGGCGGCGCCCGCCCGCAAAGAGCCTCTGCATGAGCTGGGGCGGGGTCAGGCGGCTGCCCGCAATCCAACCCGCTGCGTACTCCGCGTCACACCCGATTGTGAGCAGGCTCACATACAGTCAGGTGCTTGAAATCTAAGGTCAGAGGTGTCGGAAGTGTGCTGGATCACATGACTGATCACAATGATCCGGCGATTTGAACGGCCGTTTCCGGCGACAGCCCAACGGAGTGAACGCTTCATGAGCGGTCTTAAGGATGCAGGACATCTTTTCCGGTTTGCGGGGCTATTCGTTCTCGCATTTCTGGTGTTTCTGGTGGTGCGCGGGTACGTGGTTCCAAAGAGCTTTGGAGAATATGGGCATTATCGCGGAGCGGCGATCGGGGAAATCGCTGCACACCCGCTGAAGTTTGCCGGGCACCAGACCTGCGAAACCTGCCACACGGATATCGCGGACACCAAGACGAAGGGCGCGCATGCGCACGTGAACTGCGAAGCCTGCCATGGAGCGCTGGCGGCACATGCGGATGACCCCGCGACCGTGACTCCGGTGAAGCCCGACACGGCGGTGCTGTGCGCGCGGTGCCACACGGCGAGCGCGGCCAAGCCGGCGAACTTCCCCCAGGTGGATCCCGCGGATCACTCGGGCGGAGTTGCGTGCGAGACCTGCCACAATCCCCACAGCCCGGTCGTCGGATCCGACACGAGCGCGGGCCCGGCGAAGGGAGGCACGAAATGAATATCACCCGGCGCCATCTGATGATCCTTTTGCCGGCGGCAGCCGTGGCATGGAAACACGTGCTGGCCGGAACGCCCGAAGCTTCGCCGAACTACCAGATGAGCGAGCACTGGTGGGGCATGCTGATCGATATTCCCAAGTGCATCGGCTGCGGCAATTGCGTCCGCGCATGCCAAACGGAGAACGATGTGCCCGACGGGTTCTTCCGCACCTGGGTGGAGCGCTATCACCGGTCGGATTTCCATCTTGAGAGCCCTGAAGTGATCTCGCCAGACGGCGGCAAAGAGGGATTCCCCGCGGTGGCTGCGGGCGAAGAGGGCAAGTTCTTCTTCGTTCCCAAGATGTGCAACCACTGCTCGGATTCGCCCTGCACGCAGGTGTGCCCTGTAGGCGCGACGTTTGTCATCCCGGACGGAGTGGTGCTGATCGACCAGAAGTATTGCCTGGGATGCGCGTATTGCGTACAGGCTTGCCCGTATGGATGCCGCTATATTCATCCCGACAAGAAAGTCGCGGACAAATGCACGCTGTGCTACCACCGGATTACCAAGGGACTGACAACGGCCTGCTGCGAAGCGTGCCCGACGGGAGCGCGGCAACTGATCGATCTGAAGAATCCCAATGACCCGATCCATGAGTTTTTGAAGACCCATACCGTACAAGTGCTCAAGCCGCAGATGGCCACGGGGGCCAAGGCTTTCTACAACGGCCTGGATGGGTCGGTGCGGTGAGAAAGACAGGGAGTAGGGAGTAGGGAGTAGGGAGTAGGGAGTAGGGAGTAGGGAGTAGGGAGTAGGGAGTAGGGAGTAGGGAGTAGGGAGTAGGGAGTAGGGAGTAGGGAGTAGGGAGCAGGGAGTAGAGAACAGGGAGTAGGGAACAGGACAGGTCGAGGATGGGCGAGGCATTATGAGCGGCGTTGAAGGTTACATGTATCCGAACGAGGTGACGCTGTATTGGAGCGTGCTGATCGTTCTTTACCCGTACATCACGGGGCTGGTGGCGGGCGCGTTCATTCTGGCGTCGTTGGAGCGGGTTTTTCTGGTCGAGGCGGTGAAGCCGACCTACCGCCTGGCGCTGCTGACGGCACTGGCATTTCTGCTGGTTGCGCCGCTGCCGCTGGTTTTTCACCTGGGCCACCCGTTTCGCTCGCCGGAGATGTACTTCACCCCGCACAGCACCTCGGCCATGGCGATGTTCGGATATGTGTACATGTGGTATTTGATGGCGGTGCTGGTGTTCGAAATCTGGCTCGACTACCGGCGCGAAATTGTGCTGATGTCGCAACAATCCAATGGCATGATGCGGGTGATCTACAAAATCATGACGCTGGGCTCGAGTAACATCAGCGAGCGCTCACTGCGAATCGACGAGAAGGTCGGCTGGATTGTGACGCTGGTCGGCATTCCCTCGGCGTTCCTGCTGCACGGGTATGTGGGATTCATATTCGGGTCGCTTAAGTCGAATCCGTGGTGGTCGTCGCCGCTGATGCCAGTAGTGTTCATCTTTTCCGCGATGGTTTCGGGTGTTGCAGCGGTGATGCTGCTCTATATGGCCGTGACCAAACTGCGCGGGCATAAGATCGACATGCGCTGCGTGGACACGATCGCAATGTACATGTTCTACATCTTCATCATCGACTTCAGCCTGGAGATGCTTGACCTGGTGCATCGCGTCTACGAGGCCGACGAATCGTTCCGCAGCCTCAATTTCATGGTGCACACCAAGCTCTACTTTTCGCAGATCGTGCTGCAGATCTTCGTCGGCACGCTGGTGCCGTTGATTCTGCTCTTCATCACGCAGGTGGTGAAGCTGCCGGAGATTGCGCGCAAGCGGATCTTCGTGCTTTCCGGCTGCCTGATTTTGATCAGCGTTTTCGCCATGCGCTGGAATGTAGTGATCGGCGGCCAGCTCTTCTCGAAGAGTTTTCTTGGATACACGACCTACAAAATGGAACTGGTGACGCGCGAAGGCCTGCTGGTGGCGGCGGGCTTGACCATTCTGCCGCTGCTCTTCCTTTGGGCGTTGGTCAAGCTGCTGCCCCCGTGGCCGGAAAAGAGCCTGCATGAAGCCGCGGCTGGCGATTGACGATGGCATCGTCTGAGGGAGATCGGGGAAACCATGAACGATCTTCCCGACGCAATCGAGCGGCTTGAGAAGCGCGTTGAAGCGCTTGAACAGCACGTGCAGGCGCTGGAGCATCCGCTTGCGGCCCGTTGGCCGCACTCCGCACCCGAGCCAGCGAAAACAGCTGAATCGCAGACCGCTGCGGCTTTGTCCTCAGGGCCCGCCGGCAGCATATTCTCCGTTCTGGGCATCGCGCTGCTGGGAGTGGCGGGCGCGTATGTGCTGCGCGCCGTGGAGGAGGCCGGCCCCCTGCCGAGGCTGGCGGTGGCTGCAGCCGGAATTGCATACGCATTCGCGTGGCTGGTGTGGGCTGCACGAACACGGGGAGGGCCGCGCTTTGCCGGCGCGATCTATTCCGCAACTTCAGTGCTGATCCTCGCTCCCATGGTCTGGGAGCTTACGTTGCGATTCAAAGTATTCTCGCCGCCGATTGCGGCGAGCGTCGTCTGCGCGTTCGCAATTGCGTCGGTTGGCTTGTCGTGGACACGCGACGTCAAATGGGTTTCGCGAGCTGGATTCATCGCGGCGGCCGGCCTCTCGCTGGCCCTGGCCGTTGCCTCGCACGCCATGATGCCGTTCATCGTGATGCTGCTCGTATTGGCGGCGATCTGCGAGTTTATGCCGGCGATGGCGCGCGTTCCCGAGGTACGTGCGCTGGTGGCGCTTGCCGCTGACGCGGCCATCTGGATCATGATTTATGTCTACTTCGCTCCGCAATCTGCGAGCGAAGGGTATCCATCGTTGGGGAAAGCGACACTGATTGCGCCTGGGCTAGTCGGCTTCGCACTCTTTGCGGGCAGCGTCAGCTGGCAAACCGTCGCAAGGGGACGCAAGATCAGCGCATTTGCAGCGGTGCAAACAACGATCGCGTTTCTGCTGGCCGCCGTGAGCGTGGCGGATTTCGGGCCGCAGGGAAGCGGTGTGATGATCGGCGTAGTCTGCCTGGCGTTGGCCGCGGCGGTCTATGCGGCGGTCTTCACGATCTTTGAGCGCGCCAGGGAACCGCGCAATGCGGCGGTCTTTGCAGCGTGGGGAGCGGCGCTACTGCTCGCCGGGAGCTTGCTGTGCCTGCCGCTGACGGCCGCAATCGCAGTGCTCGCCGCCACGGCGATTGCTGCGGCGATCCTGGGAGGCCGGAATGACCGGCGCGTCTTCGAATTTTACGCGACGCTGTTTCTACTGGCGGGCGGCGCGGAATCGGGATTGCTGAGCTTTCTTGTGAGCGCACTGACTGGGACACCGCAGGGCTCGCCAGGAGCAGGCGTTTGGCTGATCGCGTGTTCCGCAATCGTCTGCTATGCGGCCGCGAAGCCGCGCGAAGGCGAGTCCTGGCTGTCGCAAACATTCCATCTTGGCTTTGCAGCGCTGGCGGCCGGCGTCGTGGCGTCGCTGTTGATCGTGGGGCTGACGGGGTTGATTGCGCTCCGGGTAGAGCCCGCCGCGCATCACGTGGCGTTTATCCGTACGCTCACACTGTGTACAGCGGCGCTGGCGATGGTGTATGGCGGTTCGCATTGGCGGCGCGTGGAGTTGACACGGCTCGGCTACGCCGCGCTGGTCCTGGTGGCGATCAAGCTCGTCGCTGAGGATCTGCGGCACGGTCACCTCGTCTACATTGCGGCCTCCATCTTTCTCGTTGCGATGACCCTGATTGCGGCGCCGCGCATGGCCCGGACGCGCCCAAAGGCGAATGGCCAATAGCGGCGTCGCACCGAAATGTTGTTCCGCGCCCGCCAAGGATTGATGTGGCGAACGCGGCGGTCGTGTGACCGGTGCGGCTCAGCGGACAATCTCCGGCTGGTAGACATCGGGCCGGTACATTGGTGGCTCGTAGATCGGTTGCGGCTTGACGGTCTGGCTCTCCTCGCCGCGCAGCTTCATCTTACAGATGTGCACGTCGTAGCCTGTGCCGGGCAGCAGCGATTCCAGCACGAACGTCTCCGTGCTTGCGCCTCTCATTTCGCGATAGCGGTAAACGCCCGTATCCCCTTCGCTCGTTTCCCTGGCGCCGGACGGCGCGTCGAGAAAATGTTGAGCGTCGGCCAGGCTCGGCTTGGGGTGGTCTTCGCCCTCCGTCAGGCTTTCGGCCGCATAGGAGCGCACTAGCTTGGTCCAGTAGCGCGAAAGCAGATCGGTCGAGGCGAACAGGTCGGCCCAGATGATCTTGCCGCGGACGGCCACCACTACGCCCACGGCATGCTCGTCGCGCAGCTTGGCAAGAACCTGCTCGCGAGCCTGCATGACGGGCGCGGCCGCTTCGTCGACTTTATCGCTGACCGCCGCGTCCTGCATGGCCTTGGCATAGCTCGATGTGTCGAGCGTGCGAAACGCTCCGGCCGCGTGCCCTGTGCCTCTTCCAGACGCGCTGGAGGCCGGCGGCGAAGCCGCCATCTCCATCTCCGTGATGGCTCCGTTGACCGAATTCCACACCTTCTGCTGGTCCTGGTCGACCATGGCTCGCTCGCGGACATCAGGCTGGACCATGAAGCTCTTCGCCGTCGATTTGCCCGCGGCGCCAAAACTCGCCGAACTGCCGGTCCAGCGGCCCGGCTCGATGCAGAAGACAGACAGGTCAATGGGGTCGGCGTCGGCGGGAACGATGCGGTCCTTGGCGACGATACGATCCTGCTTGCCGCCGGCTACAATCTCGCCTGCAAGCAGCATCAACGGCCGCTTGGAGTGATTGACGAGAACGAGCGTGTTCACTTCGTCGCCGCGATAGGCAGGGCCGGAGCTGTGGCCTCGAGGCCGCACCAGGCCCTGCGCGCGGCCCGCTTCAGTCACTTCGACCTCTCCGCCCTTCAGGCCTTCGTCGAGGGTGATGAATGGCGTCTCTGCACTGGTTTTTCCGTCGGCTCGCACGACGGGGAACAAAAGAAGATTGCCGCTCTCGATGGGAGCAAGCACGCGGTAAGGGCCATCTTCGCCTTGCGCAGGCCCTCCTGCCGCTTTCACTCCAGTCCCAAGGATCCATGCGGCCATTGCGAAAAGAAGCGCTGCCGCCAGCCCAAATCTGCCCAAATATTTCATGAGTCTCCTCCGCCGGTTAGCCGTTTGCTGCACCGGCCTTCGATCAGAGAACGCCGGGCAGGCGAGTTCTTGCATAGATTTTTTGAGCCGGAAAGGCTCGACGAGGAACTTCCGGTCCGGCGCCGGGTTCGTCGAATAGATGGGGTCCCAGATTCAGGCGTATCGTGAGGGCGTGGGGATGGCTCCAACGGAAACGGTGGCCGGCGCAGCCGAGGCGGAGCTTCCTGCAGCAGGGGCAGCGATCGGCCGCGGTCTGCTCGAGGAGCTTTGGCGCGAGTGCGAGGCGGCGAGCTGGGGCTTAAGCCGGGAGGAGTTCGATGCGATCCTGCTTGAGGCAGGCTGTGCATGGAATTACGGCGTCGAGGCGGGCACGCAGACAACTCCGCGGCAGCAGGTCGAGTTCTTTCGCGCGCTGCGGCTGAACGACCTGGTTCTTGCGCGCGCCTGCGCGGCCGGGAACGAGCGCGCATGGGAGCACTTCATTGCCGTCCACAGGCAGCCGCTCATTCGCGCCGCCATCGCCATCACCGGCAGTGAAACGTTGGGCCACGAGCTGGCCGACCAGCTCTACGCCGAGCTCTTTGGATTGAACACGCGCGAAGGCGAGCGGTGCTGCCCGCTTCTGTCGTATCGCGGGCGGGGATCGCTGATGGGCTGGCTGCGAACGACGCTGGCCCAACGGCACGTGGATCATCATCGTTGCAACCGGCGTGAGGAGCCACTCGAGGAGATGGATTCGACTGCGTCCGATCCCGCGCCGGAAACTCCGGCGGCCGAGCTGTCGCAACTGGAGCGGGCGATTGAGGAAGCAGTAAGACAGCGCGACGCGGAGGAGCGATTCCTGCTGGCGGCTTATTATCTTGACGGGCAGACCTTGCTCCAGATTGCGCGCGTGCTGGGAGTGCACGAGGCCACGGTTAGCCGCAAGCTGCGGCGCGCCACCGAGGGCACGCGGAAGCAAGTGCTCAGGAATCTGCAACGAGGCGGCCTGAGCCGGCGTGCAGCCGAGGAGGCGCTCGGGACCGATGTGCGCGATCTGGACCTGAGTCTGAAAAAACTGCTGCAAAATTCGCAAACCGAGGCGTTCAAAGGACAGGCAGAACAGCAGGCCGAACCATGAGCGCGACGAGCCAACACGAGTTTCATCCCGACGCGGAGCGGCTGAATGCGTTTGCCGAGCAGGCGCTCACGCAAAGGGAGCGCGACGATGTGCTCGCGCACCTGGCCGTGTGCACTCATTGCAGGCAGGTAGTGGCGCTGGCGCAGCAAGCGGCGGCTGCGGAAGCCACCCCGCTTGCGCCGCGACGCGTGGCGATTCAACCCGACGCATGGTGGAAGAGATGGCGGCTTGTTTGGGTTCCAACCGCAGTGGCAGCCGCCTTCGCCGTGGCGTCGATCTCAGTCTGGATCCATCAGACGGGTCAGCGTGACACGGCGATCCGCATGGCAGAGCAGGCGGCTCCTGTTGGGACGGGCCAAGCTTCAATTCCCTCGCCGCTGAAGCAGGCGGAGGCTGCCCCGCCCGCGTCTTTTCCGCCGGCGAACAACCTGGCCGCGAAGAACGAAAAGAAGGCACGGCCGGGGACTGCGCCGCGCGCAGATGAAGGCGGACCGGTTGCGACTGGGGAGGGTCGCGCTGGCGGAGCCATGAACGGCCTGGCGGCTGCGAGCGGGGAGGCAGGGGGAACGGCGAGCGGCGAGGCCTACGGATCGATGGGTGAATCGCGCGCTCCCGCGGGAACTGCGGCGGTTTACAAGACGCCAACGGAAACTGCGGTGTATCAGGAGGAACAAGAGAAACAGGCAGAAGTAAGCGAGCGACGCCTGTTTGCCGCCAAGGCGGAGGCGCCTGCCGCGAGCCCAACGGCAGAAGCGGACAAGCACGTTCCGGAAAGCGGCGCGGCGACAGACAGCAAACAGTTTGCGATAGGCGATCAGCAACTGCATAGAAATGCAGCTCCCGCCTCTAGCGCCGCAGGATTCGCAAATTTGAGCCCCGGCGCGCTCGCTGCCGGGCGCGTCGGGACCGTGATCCACCTGCCAAGCAAATTGCCGGCCTCATCGATTGCGTCCACGGGACAAACAATGCTGGCGATCGATAGGTCGGGCTCGCTCTTTCGGAGCCAGGATTCCGGGGCAACGTGGGAACCGGTGACGAAACAGTGGACCGGGCACGCAATGGTGGTGCGCAAGGAACAAGCGGAAAGCAACACGGCGCCCGAACCGCCTGGCGCCCAGGCCGAGCCTGCGGGAGGCGCCTGCGGCTCTGGCGCTGCGTCCGAGCCCGGCGCCGTTTTTGAACTTCTTAATGACCAAAGTCAGGTGTGGCGCAGCACCGACGGGATCACGTGGACCGCAAAATAGTTCGCCGGTTCGTGCCCTGTCTCCCGGCGGTCAATTCCTCCTGTTGAAAATTCATTCGCTGCCGAAAAAGGAGTCACGGGAACATGCGCGGCCGCAACGGCGCGCCCGATTGGGCCGTGTGTCTGCACGGAGCTGGAGCACTGCGCCTTGCAGAAAGATGCCTGCGAAAGAGAGTTACACCCGTGGCGATGGCGGGGATGGAACGGCAGAGCGGAGGAACGGCCACGATGCCCTGGGCCTATCTGCGCCTTCCGCCCTTTCCGCAGGTCGCCGTCAGGGTTCTCCAGCTCGCCAACAACGAGAATGTTCAGCTGCACCAACTTTGCGATCTGATCTCTTCAGACCCGGCGTTCGCCAGCGAGGTTCTCACCGTCTCCAATTCCCTGCTCTACGCGCCGCGCTATCCGTCCACCACGATTCTGCAGGCGGTGGCTATCCTCGGGGCCAACACACTGAAGGGAATGTGCGTCACGGTGGGTGTGCGCGCGTATCTGGGCAAGGCCATGAGCTACCCGGCCATGCGCAACCTGTGGCGGCACAACCTGGCGTGCGCCATCATCGCGCAGCGG
Organism: Occallatibacter sp.; assembly: GCA_050010795.1. Lineage (GTDB taxonomy): Bacteria > Acidobacteriota > Terriglobia > Terriglobales > Acidobacteriaceae > Telmatobacter. The sequence continues at coordinate 14,075 of JBEKKI010000054.1, read as the reverse complement.
CTTGCGGTGCCGGGGCTCATCGACAAGGACACGGCATACACCTCGGGCATCCTGCACGACATCGGCCGCATGGCGCTCGCTGTAGTTCAGCCCAAGGGGTACGCGGCGCTGCTGGAGAACCATCACGGAGCGCCGGCTTCAATGCTGGAGGCCGAACGCGAGCTGTTCGGCTGGCATCACTGCGAGATCGGCCGGCAACTGATTGGCGACTGGAGGCTGCCGGAGAACTTTGAAGGCGTGGTCGCCGATCATCATTCGGACCGGCGCAAAGACGGCGCGTGGGACGTGGCCGAACTGGTGAAGGTGAGCTGCGCCAGGGCTTCGGCCCTGGGCTTTGCCGCGTTTTCGGGTTGCGAGACCGCGAGCTACGGCGAGCTGCTCAACGAACTGCCGGCGCGGGAACGTGGACTGTTCCACGCTGACGCGGAAACGCTCAGAAGCGAGGTTGCGGAGAGCATTCATGCGATCGAGTCGGTTTGAGTTTCCCACATCGACTTGCAATGCTTGCGCCGGGACGCATTAGGCCCGCGCCCCGGCGCGTTTTTTGCCGGCAACTGCTCCGGCCTACGCGCGCATCAGCTTGCGCTGCAACTGTTCCAGGGTCTGGCCCTTGGTCTCTGGATACACGAACAGGACCACGAGGAACTGCACTGCGGTCATCGCCGCAAAAAACACAAACGGCGTTGCTGTGCTCATCATGGTCACCACTACGGGGAACATCTGCGCGATGAGCGCGTTCATGAACCAGTGGCTGGCGCTGCCCACTCCCTGTCCTTTGGCGCGCACCGACGTGGGAAAGACTTCGCCGATGTACACCCAGATCACCGCTCCCTGCGACACGCTGAAGAACGAGATAAACGTGACAAGCAGCCACAGCAGCGCGCCCGGATGCGAATGCGTCGCGAACACCCAGGCCACGCCGGCCAGGCAACTGGCACAGCCCGCCGCGCCGATCAGGAGCAGCGTCTTGCGCCCCAGCTTGTCGATCAGCGACATGCCCACGATGGTGAACAGAAAATTGGTGGCGCCGATCGCGATCGCCTGCTGGTCGCTCGAAATCTGGTTGAAGCCGGCCGCGGCAAAGATGTTATTCAGGTAATAGAGAATCGCGTTGATGCCCGCCAGCTGATTGAATGCGCCGATCGAGATGGCAAGGAACAGCGGATAGCGATACTTCCACTGAAAGACACGCTCGTGCGCCGTGGCATGCTCCTGCGCCAGCGAGGCCTGGATGTCAGCGAGCTCTGCCTCCGGGGCGGGATCGCCCACCATCCGGAGAACAGCCAGTGCTTCATCCATCTGATTGCGCGAGGCCAGCCACCGCGGGCTGCGCGGAATTCCGAAAAGTAGCGACAGAAAAACCAACGCCGGGAGCGTTGCAATTCCCACCTGCCAGCGCCACTCCATTGCGCCCAGGTGCATGGTGCGAATCGCGTAATTTGAAATGTAGGCCAGCATGATGCCGAACACTACGTTGAACTGGAACGTGGCCACCAACCGGCCGCGCCATTTCGCCGGCGCAAGCTCCGCAATGTAGACCGGCCCAAGAACCGACGAAGCGCCAATGCCCAGCCCGCCCACGAATCGAAAGATCAGGAACGACGTCCAGTTCCACGCCAGCCCGCACCCCAGCGCCGAGGCCACATAAAGCAGCGCGGTGATGCGCAACGTCTCGCGGCTGCCAAGCCGTTGTCCCACATGGCCCGCGCCGAGTGCGCCGATCACCGTGCCCACCAAGCCAATGGCTACTGTGAATCCCTTGTACTGGGGGCTCAAGCCATACAGGCGAACCAGCGCATCGATGGCGCCGGAGATCACCACCGTGTCAAAGCCGAAAAGCAGGCCTCCCAAAGCCCCTGAGAGCGTGGCTCGGAACAACCTGGAGTTCAGTTGCATCGTCTTTCGTCCTTTGAGCTCCAAACCATGCTACAGAGGGACGGCGGGGACGGCAAAATGCGGAATTCTGGTCCTGGCGAGTGACAAAAGTCCCTGCCATGCCGAACAGGGCGGCCTAGTCTCGAATCGACAGGAGGTTATTCACCATGATTCATTCAGCAGACACGCTGCGCTCGATCGCTCTGGAGCAGCCCGCCACGATTCGCGTCTTTGAGCGCTTCCACCTGGATTATTGCTGTGGAGGCAAACGGCCACTCGGCGAGGCTTGCGCCCAGAAAGGCGTTGCGACAGAAGAGGTGCTGGCCGCGCTCGCCGACGTCGCAATCACGGCGCCGGCCGAGGAGGACTTCAGCCAGGCCACGGCGGCCGAGCTCATCGGGCATATCGTGCAGGTCCACCACTCCTACGTTCGCAGCGAGCTGCCTCACCTGCAGTCCATGGCGGAGCGGGTCGCGGCCAAGCATGGTCACGTGCACCCTGAAGCGAACCTGGTCCAGCGGAATCTGGCGCGGCTGGCCGATGAGCTGATCTTCCACATGGATAAGGAAGAACGCATTCTCTTCCCTTACATCGAAGGGTTGGAGCGAAGCCGTACGCAGAACGCCGCGCCGCCCAGCGCGTGCTTTGGCGCGGTAGAGAGCCCCATCCGGGCGATGGTCCACGAGCACGAAGACGCCGCCACATTGCTGGCCGAGATGCGTGCCGTCACGCATGGCTTTGTTCCCTGGCTTGAGGCTTGTCCAACCACGGTTGGCCTTTACTACGGCCTCGACGCGTTCGAGCGCGACCTGCACCGGCATGTGCATCTCGAAAACAATCTTCTCTTTCCGCGCGCCATCGCGTTGGAGAAGGAGGTCCTGGTCGCGCACTAGGGCCTGGCGACCGGCAGGACGGCCAGAACGCAGCAACGATGCTTGTCGGCGGCGCTCCATGCCAGGGGCATCTCGCTTTCCATGCAGGCGCAGTCGCCGGTCTCGAGTACATCGTGCATGCCGCCGAAATCGAGCCGCAGCCGCCCTTCAAGCACATAGACAAAGGCGCCTGTCTCCTGAAAAGCGTTGATCGCGACGTTGGCGCCGTCGGGCGGGAACTCGACCACCTGCGCGATGAGCCGAAATCCCACGCCTTCGGCATTCAACGGCGTCACCTTCAGTGAGTCCACGCCGCGCCCGTCGCCCTGCAGGTGCGCCTTCCGCGTGATGGAAAGCGTGTGGCGCGCGGGCTCTGCGAAAAAGTAGCTCATACTGACGCCGTAGACACGGGCGATGGTCGAGAGCGTGGGCAGCGTCGGAATCATGCGGTCGGTTTCGAGCTTGGAGAGCAATGCGGTGGAGAGCCCGGTTTCAGCGGCCAGGCGGGAAAGCGTCAGCCGCTTGCCCGTGCGCAGAGAACGCAGCTTGAGGCCGATGCAATACGGTTCCAGAGACCATTGGGCGTACGAAACAGTCTTGGACATTGCAACTTCCTTCAGATGTATGTAATTCTGTGAAACAGTCTACGCCCGATCCGAGGAAATGGAGCACAAGCCCGGCCGGAGATGATAATTTTGAATGGGCGACGCCACGCAAGCGCGCCGAGCGGCTGCGGCGAAGTTGAGGCCGGAGCCGCACTGAACCGCTCCATGATTGCGCGCCGCGCAGGCGCAGGTTCTTCCTTCGCCACAACATTCAGAGAGGGAGTCATTGCCATGGGCATCTTCTCCGCTCGCCTTTACTCTTCCCTGATTGCCCGAGGAACTCGCATGCTGCTCGCGATTGCGGCCTTGGGCGCGATCCCGCTATTTGCGCAGTCCAAACCGTCCGCGCCAAACCCCGTGCCCGATGTGCTGGTGCTGACCAACGGCGACACGCTTCACGGTAAGTTTGTCGGCGAAGTTTCAGGCAAAGTGACGTTCCATAGCGATCCGCTGGGCGACCTTTCGATTTCCTGGGACAAGATCAAGGAACTGCATGTGGCGGAGCGATTCGGAGTGTTGGACTCACAGGTAATACCCAAGGGGCGGCACAACGAGGGGCAGATTCCGGTGGGCACATTCGATGTGTCGAACCAGGCTGTGACGGTGCATCCCGGGAACGCGGCGGCAAGCGAGCCAATTCCGGTAAAGGATGCGCAGTACATCATGGACGAGGCCGCTTTAAGCAAGCAGGTCTATCACCAGCCCAGTTTCTTTGCCGGATGGAGTGGACCAGCGACCGTGGGCGCGACGCTGGTGACTGCGACGCAGAACCAATACACGGTGTCGGGCGCGATCGGCCTGGTGCGCGCGGTGCCCACGGTAAGCTGGCTGAACCCGCGCGACCGCACCTCGCTGGGCTTCAGCGGATCGTTCGGCAAGATCACGCAGCCGGCTTACGTCATTCCCGGCCCGCCGCCCGCGACGGTTGCAGCCGTGACAAGCAAGACCGCCATTTACCACGCAGCCGCGGAGCGCGACGAGTATTTCTCCCGGCGATTCTTTGCGCTGGGACAGGTGGCTTTCGATCACAACTTCAGCCAGGACCTCGGTTTGCAACAGATATACGGCGGCGGCATTGGATGGACGGCCATCAAGACGCCGAAGCAGGCGCTGGATGTGAAGGCGACCATGCAGTATGAGAAGCAACAGTTCATCAGCGGCGCCTCGGGCACGAACCAGAACCTCGTCGGCTCGACATTCTCGGCGGCCTATGAACTGCACAAGAAACTGCTCACCTTTGCGCAGGAACTCTCGTTCATCCCCGCGTACAACAACACCGCGGCGTATTCTGCCAATGAGACCAATACTTTTGCGTTCCCCGCATTCAAGGGGCTGAGCTTCTCATTGGGAACGCTAGACAGCTATCTGAACGATCCGCCGGCGACATTGCCGCCCACCAAAGGCAATTCCTTCCAGTTCACGATGGGGTTGACGTACGCGATCAAGTCGAAGTACTGAAAAGCTGCCCGTAGCTGGTAGCCAGTAGCTCGTAGCTCTTAAGTTGAAGCTCACTGGCCTCGCACCCCTTACCGCGCGGCTCCTTACGATTCGGCGCCGACAGAGCTACCGGCGACGAGCTACTGGCTACAGGCTTATTTCACTTCCACCGGCTGCAGCCATGCGCCGTCCCCCGCCGAGTCCCACACATCGAAGCGCACCCACCTTTTGCCGCGCGCGTCGAACGGGATGCGAAAGGTCTTTGTGCCGAATGGCCCGGTATCGGTGAGCCGGATGATCTGCCGTTCGACCTTCGCGCCGTCGCTCCAAACCAGTTCGGCGAATTCGAGCGGGAAGGTGTACTCGATGCTGGCGGTGTACACGCTCTTCGCGCCGGAGCCCTCGATGCCCCAGTTGTGGAAGAGAATCTCGCCCGTGGTGCCGAAGAAGTTTCCGGCGCGGATGCCTTCGACCACCGGCGCCCAGCTCTCGTTATAAGCGGGCACTCTGTCGAGCTTGAGATAGTTGATTGCCAGCAGCGGGTAGGTCTCGTCGCTGGGAACCTTCATGTAAGTGTCACCCTCGGCGAGCATGAATTTGGGCTTGGGCGCCCAATTGCTCATGTCGTCGTTTAGGCCGAAGCAGCGCACCTCGCACAGGCGCTCCTGGGAGAGATCGACAGGCAGCGACTCCCACGACGCGCCGATGAAGCGATCGCTCAGGAAGAAGTCCTTGTCCTTGTACTCGTCGGGATACATGGCGGAGCTTTTGGTGCGCGGGTGTGCGGCCCAGATGATGCCCTGCTCGCGGTTGAGGAAGTTTTCGACATCCTCGACCGAACCGAGATGGTAGACGGGTCCGTACGTGGGATCGTTCTCCTCGAAGGTCTGATCGGCAGGACGCGGCACGGCGTGCGAGAAATAGACCGGCCTGGGCAGCATCAGGTACCAATGGCCGCCGAGATATGTGTTCACCTCTTCGGCTGGAATGACGAGGAAGTTCTTGTCGCTCATCTTGCGCGCGCCCTCAAAGTAGAGCTTCTGCTCGTAGAAGCGCTTGGGGCCGGGATCGGCGAGGTCGGAGTCGTCGTGGAAGTCGCCGAGGTAGACGATGTTGATGCCGAGTCCGCGAAAGACAGGAACCCATGTGGGCATAAAGTCGCTGGTGCCGCGGTCGCGAATCATCTCGTTGAAGTCGAAATGGAAGTGGCCGGTGACAGTTTTGAAGCCGGGGATGGGCTTGTAGCTGTCGTCGTGCGTGTAAGCCATTACCTGCTGCTCGGTGGCGTGGGAGCCCGCGGCGCTCAGGTAATAGTAGACGGCCATGCGCTGCACGGTGCCGGGAGGCGCGTTGTAGAGCGCGTAGTTGTAAATCTGCGACCGCGCCACGCGCACGCGTCGGTTCCACACTTCGTCACTGATGCCCCAGGGCGCATAGCCCTGGCCGCGCTCGGGCTGCATCACGCCAAGCGAAAGCGAGCTGTCGTTGTCTTTGCGGTAATACACATATCCGAGGTTGACTTCGTTCTCACGTGCGAAGAAGAACTTGTGCGGCGGTGGGAAGACAGCCAGCGATCCCGCGCCTGCGTCGAGAATTTCTAAACGGTTTCGCGCTTGGAGATCGACAGGCTGCTCGTTGACCTCGCCGCCAAACTCGTACTCCTGCCACACCTGTGCATCGTCGCGCCACTCGAGCTTCGTGCCGGGCCCGATCGAGAAGCCCTTCAAACCAGCTTTATAGATGTAGGCCACATCGGGCGCTTCGGTTTTGGCGAGTGCTTCCTGGCGCAGCAAATTGGAGCCTTTGTATGCCGTGAACTCCAGATCGCCTGAAAAAATGCCGAGCGTGAGGCCGTCGAAGACGATGCTGACCCGTTCGCCGTCGCTCTTCACGCGGCAAGCGCCGGAGTTGTAGTTGACGGTTGCGCGCTTGCCTTCGTCGGGCGAGCGGCCGGGACCGACCAGATGCGAGTCGTGGCCGGGAATCTCGAGCGGCGCATCCCAGAAGACATTCCACTTGTACTCGTTCTCGGCTTCGGGCGTGTCGTTATGCAGACGCTTCAGGATGTCGAGTTCGGTGGTGGAGATGCGGCGGCGTCCGGTCGTGACTTGAAAGTCTGGTGTCAGGTCTTTGCCGAGCACGATCCAAGCGCCGCCGGGTTTGCGCGCGGCCAATTCAGCGACGACTGGCTGGCCGCTACGCAGCGCGAAACGCGCGCGGTTCTGCTGGCCCTGTTCTCCTGGCCACACCACTTCAACGGAGTCGCGGTTGGCGGTGACAGTGACGCCGGCGATGCCTTTCCAATCCTGCAGATTGCAGACCGTGGTCTGCGCGGCGGCCGCGCTGCCGCACAGCGCCAATGCCCATACCAAATGAACGATTCTCATGTGTGACCCCTGTTGGGCGCAGCGGCTGGCTTTGCGAAACAGCCTTGCGCAACCCGTGCGCCGCGGCGTGAATGAACTCACGCGGGCAAATTATACCTTTACGAAGATTTTTTTGCGGTAGAGCATCCACACGGGCACAAAGCAGACCGCCGTGTAAGCGAGCGAGTAAGCGAAGGCTCTCCAGCCCAGGTCGTGAATCTGCACGAAGAGGTGCGCGTAGATAAAATGAAGCGCGTTGGTTCGGTATGGCCCGGATGTGACGGGGATGAGCTCAACGACGGTGCTCAGCAGCTCGCTGATCATATACGCGACGATGGCATTCGATCCGAAAACAAGCCATGGCCATTTGAGCGCCTGGCCCGCGCGCGCTTTGCCCCAACCGCGCTGCTCGATCGCCCAATAGATCAGCGCAAACAGCAGCAGCGACCACCCAGCAGCGACCAGAACATAAGAGCTGGTCCACATCTTTTTGTTGAGTGGAAACCAAATGGACCAGAGATAACCCATTGCCAGGCAGAATGCGCCGCCCACGGCCAGGCCGAACGATTTCTTTTTGTTTGTGCGTTCGCCAGTGAGCCAGAGGGCGGCAAGCACCCCAAGAAGTGTGGTTCCGATAGCCGGAATGTCGCTGAGCAGGCCTTCAGGGTCGCGTGTGTTGTACACGGGAAAGTATTCGTAGAGATGGCCGGGCATGAGCTGCCTGTCGACCCAAGCAACGATGTTTTGATCCTTGTCTAGGAAAGGAACATCGCGGCCCGGAATGCCCGAGCCCGGCACGGGAACCCAGCGCACCAGGATCCAGTAGCCGATGAGCACGCAGACGAGGAGCGTAACTTTGGTCCAGGTACGGCGGTCCCACAGGTAGAGCAGCCCTACGACCAGATAGCAAATGGCAATGCGCTGCAAGACGCCGTAGAAGCGCAGGTGGTTGAGATGAAAATATGGGAAGTCGTTGACCACGATGCCGAGAAGAAACAGGATGGCCGCCCGGAGCAGGGTGTGCCCCGCGAGCCTGGCGCGCGAGTCGCCGCGCTTGAGCCGCGCTTCAGTGGAGAAGACAATCGATACGCCAACAACAAAGAGAAACGTGGGAAATACGAGATCCGTTGCCGTAAAGCCGTTCCAATCGGCGTGGCGCATTTGCGTCCATGCGCCCGGGCCGCCGGTGTTGTTCACCATGATCATGAAGGCGATGGTGAGGCCGCGGAGGACGTCGAGCGAAAGCAGCCGCCCTCGAGCGAGATTTGGTGCGGAAACGGGCGCCGAATCGGTCATGGCACCAAAGAACTCCTTCAAACTTGAATGCACCTACGCTACGCGAAGAAGCCCTCTTGCGCCAAGTTGCAACGAAACACTGCCCTCCCGATAAGGCGAGCGGTAGCCGCAGCCCTCAGCCCGCGCGGATTGAAACGCGGCTCCAAAATGAAAGGCCCGGACTTTTTCGGTCCGGGCCTTGGTTCGTGAGCCGCCTGAGCTTTTCTTCTAAGTGCGGTGCGTTTCTTTACTGCACCTGGAGAGTGAAGGCCGTTGTGTGCGCAGTGCCTCCGCCAGAGCCGGTAATCGTGATGGAATATGTGCCGGTCCTCGCCGTCCTTGCCGCCGTGAACGTAAGCCTCGATGAGCCGGAGCCCGGTGAGGCAATCGGGTTGGGGCTGAAGCTCGCGGTGACGCCGCTCGGCATGCCGGAGGCAGAAAGCGAAATTGCGGATTTAAACCCGCCGGAAACAGATGTGCTCACAGTGACGTATCCGCTGCGGCCGCGCCTCAGGGCCCCCGATGTAGGCGAAACGGCGATGGTGAAGTTCGCCGTCACCGGCGTGGTGACCGTGAGCGAAACCGTTGTGGTTTCGATCGTAGCGCCCGACGTTCCCGTGATGGTGATTGGGTATGTGCCGGGAGTCACGGCGGAACCCACGGTAAAGGTCGCAGTCGAGCTTCCCGCTCCCATCGTAAACGACGATGGGTTGAAGCCGACGGTCACGCCCGAGGGATATCCCGATGCCGACAACGAGACGCTCGAGTTAAATCCGCCGAATACCGTGCTGGTAATCGTCGAGGTCCCTGCATTGCCCTGAACAACGGAAACGGAGCCAGGTGAAGCGGAAAGGCCGAAGCCGGGTCCTGCCACCGTTCCGGCCAGCGCGTTCAGCAACCCGCTGCCTTTGGGGCTGCCCCAGCCGGTCACCAGATCGTAGCCGGTAGTGGCCGAGTAGCCGTTGCTGCCGCTGGTCACGTCGTGGAAGTCTGTGGTGTAGCTCGATCCCGCGCCAATTGAGTAAAGGCTGGGGTTGATGAAACCGAGCAGTCCGTTACCGTTGGCAAGCGACTGCTGATTAACCAGCGCCAGGTACCCGGCCCACATGGGCGCGGCAAAGCTGGTGCCGCCGTACGAATTGGCCGTGCAGGTGGTCTGGTCGGCGCACACGTAAAAAGTGAAGTTGGCATTGGCTGAAACGTCGGGGCCGTTGCGGTAACTCTGCGAGCAGCTTGCGCAGCCGGCAGCCGCAGCCTTTTGCCACGACGGGATCGCAAACCTGTTCGGCGAGATGCCTCCACCGCTGTAGACCCAGGCAGTCTCTGAGGACCATGCGCCGCCGGCAGCGGCAGTCGACAAATCCGTTCCGCCAACCGATATCACATATACATCGTCCGCCGGATAGATTTCAGACGCCGTCCCTGTCGTCGTCCATTTCTTGCTGTCGCCTGCGGCTTGGAAGAGATTCTGGCCCTGCGCTGCAAACTCCTTGAAGTAGGGGTCGTCAGTGCCCGGATCCGCCGGGTACCAGGTCCACGACGAGCTCAACTGCGCGTTCAGCGGGCTGGCCGTCGCCATGGCATTGAAGATGGCAGCGTCAGTCGAACCCACGTAGACGACGAGGCTCGACAACCCCGGCGCCATGCCCAGCGCCTGCGTGATGTCGAGAGTCTGCTCAGTGTCGTCGCAGGCGGAATACACGCAGCTCGTGCTCGTCCCGTCCGTAGAAAGAAGTGTGATGGGAACGGAGTTGGTCTGGTGTGCATTCGTGTAATAGGTGTTCACGTCGGCCAGATCCGTCCCGTAATACTCCAGCAAGCCAACCGACTGCCCGCTCCCTGTCAGCGATCCGCCGTAATAGGCCGCGCGCATGTCGCTGCCCAGGAACGAAGCAGACGGGCCGGAGCCGGTGGTGGCGTCAGACTTTGTTGCGGAGCCGGCCGGCCGCTTGTCGAGCCCCGCAGGATGCGGGAGCGAGAAGTTGTCGAGTCCGGAGACGTGCCACAGAGAAAACGTAAGGTCGGTGCTAGGTTCGCGATCGGGCGCGAAGAAAGTCCTGTTTTCAGTGGGATGCTGATAAACGTTCATCTTCACATGGAACGCGCTCTCAACGTTTGCGGCGCTGCCTGATACCTGCACGATGAGGCGATTTCGCGAGGTGCCAGTCACGGCGAGCCCGTTCTCTTTGGCGAAGTTGAGCACGGCATCATACTCTGCCTGCGTCGGCCCAAATTGCTCGGTGAACTGCTCCACGGTGAGGAAATGCCGGTAGTTGGGGCTGCTGGGATCGTAAAGATCCGTCAGGAGCTGGTCTAACTGGTCTTCGTTCCGCAGCGGCAGCGTAATCGCGAGCTTCAAGTTCTGGCTTGCGGGAAGTTGGCCCATGAGCCGCGCGCTTCCATCCTGCGTAGCCGGGCGGACATGGTGTGTCTTGAGTGACTGCGCCTGGCCTGCAGCAACGGCAATCGAAATAAACGCAGCGATTGGGAATACGAATTTCCCCACGATTCGCATCATGGATTTCTCCTTTTAATCGACTAAAAAACACATGCGTCCGGGCGGACACGGGACCCCGAGGTATGCATTGAATTCTCCAGTAACTGAATCATCTCTGTCCAGTGAATTCTGCAGCCAGCCGGGTAAACTTGTTGTTACTTTCATGGCATCGATCCTCGACCGCTTTTCGCGCCGCACGTCCGGCGCGCTGATAATGGCAAGCTGCCTGGATGCAACGAGTTGCGGCGCCCCAGGAACGACCACCCAACCCTTCAGCCCCGCGGCCGCGCCGCAACCGGATGCGACGGCTGGTAAAGACCCAGCTTCCCTCCACCCGGAAGGCGAATCTTCGTCACCACACCCCACCGCTCAATGTGCGGCTTCTCAAACACCACTTCCTTATTCACCAGCTCTGCGATCTGCGCCTTCAGGTCGTCGCACATCAGGTAAAGTTCGGCCCGGCTGTTGTGTTCCGCGGGGTGCATTGCCACTTCGGCCGACGGCAACGCAAAAATTAACCAGCCGTTTCCGGCATCGACATGGGCAAAGCCCAGCACATCGCGGAAAAACCGTCGGTCGGCTTCGGCATTCTTGCTAAACACCACGACATGTGCGCCCGTAATCATCATCGCCTCCTCCACTTCATTTGCCACGAGCATGCCACAACCCCGGCACGCCGGAAAACCAAAATCTCTTTTGACCGGAATCGTTCCCTCGTACCCCAATCATCTTCTCCTTCCCCCTGTCGTCCCGGCCCCCTGCGCTGCTACACTCGCCCTTCAGGGATTTCTAGAGAACACTGCTGGCCAGTATCCGGAGGCTATTCCGTGCCCGATTTTCAACCCTTTGTCCCTGCCGATCAGAAGCCACCCGAGTTCACGATCCGCGCCGTTTTGCTGGGCGCAATCTTCGGCATCATCTTCGGGGCTGTCACCGTATATGTGGGCCTTCGCGCCGGGCTCACCGTCGCCGCCTCCATCCCCATCGCGGTCATCTCCATTAGTTTTCTGCGTGACAAAGGCAAGGTCTCCATTCTGGAATGCATCATCGTCCAGACCGCGGGAAATGCCGGCCAGTCGATCGCAGCCGGCGTCATATTCACGCTGCCCGCGCTCATCTTTCTTGGCTTCGATCTCGAGTATTCGCGCATCTTCATGCTGGCGCTCATCGGCGGCTATCTCGGTGTACTGTTTATGGTGCCGCTGCGGCGTCCGCTCATCGTGGAAGAGCACGGCAATCTCAAGTTCCCTGAAGGCACGGCCTGCGCTGACGTGCTGATGGCCGGCGCCAAGGGCGGCGCGTTTGCCAGCCGCGTATTCTTCGGCCTCGGCCTGGGTGCGCTCTATACCTTCTTCCAGAACAAATATCTCTTCGGCGCCTGGCCGAGTACGCCCGAGTATCAGCCCGACCTCGGCCCCGATCATGTGCTGAAAGGCGCATCCATCAAGGCCGATGCCACGCCCGAGTATCTCGGCGTGGGCTACATCATCGGAGCTCGCACCGCGGGCACCATGTTTGCCGGCGGCGTCTTTTCCTGGCTCGTGCTCATGCCGCTGATCTACTTCTTCGGCAAGGATCTTCCGCATCCCATCTACCCCGGCACCGTGCCCATTTCGCAGATGGGACCCAGCGATTTGTGGATCACTTACATTCGTCCCATGGGCGCGGGCGCCGTGGCCGCGGCCGGGCTCATCACCCTCTTCAAAACTTTGCCCACGATTATTGGCGCCCTGCGTTCCGGCTTTGCGCAGATTCGCCATCGCTCGGCTACCGTCGCTGCGCCCATCCGCACCGAGCACGACCTCTCCATGAGCACTGCTGTGATCGGCTCCGCTGTGCTCGTCGTCCTCATGTTCTTTTTCCTCGAATTCAAGCCCGTGCCGGGCGCGCAGGTTGGGATGTTCGCCAACATCGCGGCGTCTATCCTCGTGGTCGCCTTCGGATTTCTCTTCGTCACCGTCAGCTCGCGCATTGTAGGACTGATTGGCAGCTCGGCCAATCCCATCTCCGGCATGACCATCGCCACCTTGATGGCCACTTCCGCCATTTTCCTCGTGAGCGGTTGGACCGCTCCGGCTTTCGGAGCGCTGGCCATCACCATCGGCGGCGTGGTGTGCATCGCCAGCGCCGAGGCGGGCGACACTTCGCAGGACCTGAAGACCGGCTTCATCGTCGGCGCCACGCCCAGAATGCAGCGCTTCGCTTTCCTTATTGGCATCGCCGTCTCGACGGTCGCGATCGGATTCACATTGCAGCTCATGAACCAGAGCCTGCAGACCTTTCGCGCGGCTCCGCAGGCGTGGGACATCAACGCCTCCCACCCCGGCGTGGAGATTCAGCGTGACGTACACGGCCTCATCGACCAATTCCCTGTCACCAGCCCCAGCGGCCCCACGGTCGTCCACCACAAGACCGAGTACGTCGTGCTGAACGCGATTGGCTCGTCGGAGCTGGCCAACGGTAAGTACCTTTACTCGCCCGCGGCGGGCCGCATCGAGGTGCACTGGATTCCCGGCATCGGCAGCGAAAATGCCGCCGCGCCGCAAGCGCAACTGATGGCCACGGTGATCAACGGAATCCTAACCCGCAAGCTGCCCTGGGGACTGGTCATGATCGGCGTCTTTCTCGTCATCGCCATCGAACTGCTCGGCATCCGCTCGCTCTCGCTGGCCGTGGGCGCCTATTTGTCCATCGGGACAACTCTCGCGATCTTTGCCGGCGGCGTGGTGCGCGCGCTGGTGGATGCGGCAGGCAAGCGGGCCGGCAACTCGACCGATTCCGATGCCGACGTTTCGCCGGGATCGCTCTACGCCTCCGGCCTCATCGCCGCCGGCGGCATCGTGGGCCTCATCGGCGTGGCGTTGCAGGGATACGAGACCACGTTCGGCAAGCAAAACCCGATCGGCTGGCCGCACACATTCCTCTTTAACCCGTGGGTGTCGGTCGTGGCCTTCGTGCTGCTTGCGTATTCGCTGTATTACTTCGCGAGGAAGCCGCTGAAGAAGTAAACCGGCCAGGCTTGAGCTTGTCATCCTTGTATCTCTAGTAGATCGGCATTTGCCGGCATGAAGATGTCGTAGTGGGGGAACCGAGTCATCGGTTCCCCCGCGGGCGGACGGCTCCCGTTCATCCTGTGGTGATTTCTCAC
>JBEKKI010000053.1:0-31337 GCA_050010795.1 Occallatibacter sp. | reverse complement strand
TGACGTAGTTGGTTCACAGAGAATCCTCCTTCTCTGCGAACCAAACTACCCCGGCAGCCACAAATGCTGGTTCAGCCGCACGCGGATGCGTCCGCCGCCGCGGCGGCTTCGTTCAAGTCGGCTTTTGGGAAGGGATCTTTGCCGTGATGGACGGGGTTGTGGCCGAGAGCTTTTGAGGGCGGGGTTTGAACACCCCTACGCTGCGTAGGTTGCTTTTCGAAAAATGGGGGCGGATGGCGTACGGGCTGTAGCCCGTACCCGGCAAAGCCGGGGCGGGTAGCCGAGGCGAGTGCGGTTCGCGATCCCCACCCTTTCGCGAATGCGCGAGAAGGATGTGGCGGGAATGCATTCGAGTGCGAGGCAAGTTGCATGTGCATCGGCTCGGTCCTAGGGCGCCATTCCTAAGCAAACAGCCAAACCGTCTGTGCCGTCTTGCCGAGAATCCAGGCCTTGTCGTCTGCGTTGAGAAACTTCATATCGTCGCGGACGACGCTCAGCGTCTTGTCGTAGGTGGTCCAACCCAGATCCACAGGCCAATCTGAGGCCCACATGAGGCGCTGAGGGCCATAGGCCGCGTGTAGCCGCTTTACGTACTCCTGTGCGTCGAGCCAGGGATACGGCTGGCGGGAAATCGACCATGTGTGGGAGATCTTGACGAAGATCCGCGGATAACGCGACAACGCAATCAGCTTGTCGAACTCCCGCGGGCGATCAATGGGGCAATCGGCCATGTGGTCGATCACGACGGTCAAGTCGGGACATTGCTCGATCAGAGGCGCAAGATCGGGCATGCGCGTGATGGGCGCGTAAACCTGCATGGGAATCTTGAGCGATTGGGCACGCTTCCACAGCGGCGGCATGAGAGGACCGTTGATCCAGTCTCCGCTCGCATCGGCAGTGGGGCTGATGCGCACGCCCTGAAAGCCCTGCTTTGTCAGACGGGAGAGTTGGTCCGGCGCAGCTGGATCAATAGGATCGACGCGGCACACACCGCGAAACCAGGGAGCGTATTTCTTTATCGAATCGAGGCAGTAGCGATTATCCCATTTGTAGCCAATGTACTGCGCAATCACCGTCCGCTCGACGCCATCGGCTTTCATCAATTCCAGAGCCATCGCCGGAGTGCGGTTCTCCTCGGGCGGATTTTTGGTGCCTGTCGCCCACGGGTAATGCGGGTCATTGATCCATACGTGAATCTGGGCGTCGACGATGCGGTATTTTGCCACGGGTGCTGAAACTGCCATAGCGAGGCCTGCGAATGCAAATTCCCGGCGAGTGATCGTCATAAGTAAATCGGTTCCAGTTTGTTCACGATGTAGGCGCCGCACCGCCGAAAGTCGACCGGCGGACCGAGCCGGGCCGTGTCGAGATCGACGCAGATCCACCCGCGATAGTGAACGCCCTTCAAAATTCGATGACATTCAGGGAAATTCACTTGCCCGTCTCCCAGGTCGTAGCTGCTGTTGAAGAAGCGCGCCTCCGCCGAGTCTTTGAGAAATACCTTGCCGTTCGGCTGCACCCAGTCTTTGCTCGGGGTCGTCCATTTCGAATCCTTGTAATCCAGAAACCGGATGCGATCCTTGTAACGGTTGAAGGTACCGACAACATCGCAACCTGCAAGGTTCAGATGGCACGTATCGGGCGAGAGACCGAACAGCCCGGGATCGGTCATGGCCATAAAACGATCGACCTCGTCCTGATTCTGAACCATCTGGCCCATGTGGTTGTGCAGCCCCGCCGTGAATCCTATCTCGCCGGCCAGTTCTCCGATTTGATTGCAGCGCTCACACAACTCGCGAAATGCAGCGGGTGTTTGCGTTGCCGGCAGATTGCGGTTGGGCGAAAACACCACGAGGTGATTGGCGCCAAAGTCGGCGAGAAACTTCATGGCATCGCGAGCGCTCGAGAGCACAGCCTGACGCTGCGCGGGGTCGTGCAGTGCGCCGTTCCACGAGATCGTTACCACATTGAGGTTGCGCTTGGAGACCTCACTGAGCATCTGCGCGGGCGTCAAGTTATAGTCACTGAGGATGTGCGGAAAGCCCGCAAGGCGGACGCCGATAAAGCCCGTTTCCTGCATTACCTCCAGCATGTCGGTAAAGGGAGCAGGAGGATAATATCTCCACAGCGCTTCAGACAACGCCCACTTGATTTTTCGGTTTGCAGGCTTGTTGCCTTCGGCGTGGGCCAAACTCGTTGCCAGCATCGATAAAGCAGCTACAAATTCCCGGCGATTCATCCTCATGCGATTCTTCCAGGCCCATCTCTAACTGGTCGGCCGCATCAGCTTCTGACACACTCAATCGCATCATAACGGCCTCGGCCACCGTCTGGATCGACGACCGGGGCGTTTTTGGCAAGAACGGCCAACGCAGCCCACGCGCGGATCTGCTCGGCGCCGTTTATAGATGAGTGATGTGCCTATTTTGCTGTTAGGTAACGGGAAGTCGGCCAGTGTCTAGTCATGCCAATGCCTATCAGTCAACCAGGGCCGGCGATCACATCGACAATGAACTGTCCAGCAGCGCGACTTCCTAGCTCCGGCACACCTCTCGCACACCGGAACCGGCCGCCACAACACCCACGCGCTGTAGCCAGACTCGATCTGCTGATGGCCAGTCAACCCACCGCCGGAATATGGCCGCGCGGGCGGCCACTGCAGAATCAGTGAAATACCTCATCCACAGAAACGCCAGTCGCAGATGATTTCTATCCCAAATTGATCGACTGTAGAGGAGAATCTGCAGGGCCTTAGCCGAAGTCCGTGGAGTGATCTGGGGAGAGATAGGAAACCGGAAACAGTGCGCGATCAGAGGGAACTGGGCTAACATCGGAATAGCGACAGATTCCAATGAGGAAGCGTCACTTTATTCTGACTTGCCCATCAGACTGGTCAAACGATGGGAGAGGGCAGTTTTTCGAAGAGTTCGTGGCGGACCTGCTGCGACCGATGCGATTTGCTGTCGTCGAGCGCCTGCGTGTAACTGGAATGGAGATCGACCTGTTAGCTAAACATCTCGATCGACCCGAGACAATTCTCGTCGAGTGCAAGGCGCAAAGAGATCCCCTGCCAGCGGATGTGATTTCGAAACTGCTTGGGAATGTTGTCATTCGCGGAGCTGCGGCAGGGTGGCTGTTCTCGGCAAGTGACTTGAGTAAAGATGGCAAGGGGCAATGGGAAGAGATTCAGAAGAATCAAAATCTAGCTTCGAAGTTTACTTGGTTTCCGCCCGATAAGATCATTGACATATTAGTCGATCAGGGCTCAGTCGTTGATCCTGACCCTTCATTGAACCAACAAGCTCTGCCCACTGCTGAATTTGGCGATGTCACGCTCGTGTGGTCTCCTGGGCGACGCTCCTGGCTAATTGAAATTCTCCAAGATGGTTTGCCGGCACTTTACACTGTGCTAGATGCGAAAACGGGAGAGCCATTATCGCAAACAGACGCAGCGGGAGTCGCGTCTGCTTCGGACCGATTCTCGGCTCTCGAGTACCGCGAGTTGGCGGCGACCGCACTTGGGCTCCCAAAATCTACACCGCGCTCTCCTATTGCTCGGGTAGTGCCTGGCGACACCTGGGATGACTTGAGGCCTGCACGACCAATAGACTTCGTTGGGCGCGACGACGTAATTCGCGACATTATCGAATTCGCGTCTCAAGTTCGTGAGGGACAAACCTCCACGCGATCGTTCGCAATTCAGGGGCCAAGCGGGTGGGGAAAGAGCTCCCTTGTTATAAAACTAGCTAGCGTCATATCAGCCGGGAGACGAATTGCGAATTGTTCATTCACTGCAGTTGACAGCCGCTCGGCAACCAGTGCTGCGTTCGTAAGCGGAGCCCTTCGACTTGCCTTTACCGATGCCGCGGACACAGGACTGATTTCATCAAACTGTAGCTACGAAATTGCAAGCCTCACGCATCCTTTGGATTCCCCTGATTTGCAACAAGGTGCGATTGAATTGGCCACAAACGACGGCGTGATAGTTCTCGTCTTCGATCAATTCGAAGAGTTGTTCACTAAAGAAGCACTGTTCGAAACCTTTAACGCCGTGCGAGAGCTCAGCATTGACCTCGACAGTCGTCAGATTCCAGTGATTCTTGGATTCGCTTGGAAGACAGATGTCGCATTGCCGCAGCAGCACCCGGCATATCACCTTTGGCATTCGCTTAGCGACCGAAGACGCGACTTTCGTGTGAGGCAGTTTGGAAGCGGGGACATTTCCAAAGTGATCACTCATGCGCAGCGCCAGATTAACATTCAGCTGGTTCCCGCACTTCGAATGAGGCTGCTTGAGCAGTGCCAAGGATATCCATGGTTGCTCAAGAAGCTCCTGGTCCATGTAGCAAATCGTCTGAAGGAAACCCATTCGCAATTCGCCCTTCTTGAGCGCGAGTTGGATGTTGAGTCGCTTTTCAAAGAAGATGTTGCGGGTTTGACGAAGGATCAAATGCGATGCCTTCGATATGTTGCGGAAAGAGCTCCCGCATTTGTCAGTGAAGTCGAGGAGCATTTTAGTTCTGACGTGACGAACTATTTGCTCTCCAAGCGCCTGCTTGTGCGAAGCGGATTGAACTACGTAGTCTACTGGGATATTTTCCGAGACTACCTAGTTGGGGGCAAAGCCCCCCAAATCCCTTGGACTCGAGTCTTCCAACGAGACCCGGCTTCTGCGGTGCAAGCTGCCCAAGCAGTTGGGCATCGGAACACCGTATCAGTAAAGAGAGTTGCCGAGACATTAGGCGGATCCGAGGGTGGTTGGGCAAATGTGATAAGCGATCTGATCGCTCTACAAATAATCGATAGAGTTGCTGACGACAAATATCGTTTAGCCCCGCACATCAAATCCACCACTCCATCAGATCTCGCTGAACATGTTCATGCGCAACTGGCACGGCATGTTGTTTGCCGCGAGCTCGCTTCAATAGATCGTGATTCGATCGTCAGCGATGAAACATTAGACAAGATCGTTGAGAATATTCGCCCTGCAATCGCTCTGACACCAAAGGTGGTGCACGTTTACGCTCGGCGTCTTGTTGGGTGGCTTTTGTTTTCTGGACATCTGGAGCTGCGAGGTTCGTCCCTTTATCGTCCCTCTGGCAAAGGAGCCCAGATGGGCGTCCTGACAGTTCATGGGAGGCGCAGGGCGAGATTCTTGGGCAGCGCAACTCCGGAGGCGCTGATGTCGCTTCTGAGTTTCCTAAATGCACGCGGAAAAGCTGGCGTTAAAGAAAGTGAATTGATTAGACTCGGGATGCGGAACAGCGTCTATGATGCGCGGGCATTGAACCTGGTGAGCAAGTCGGATGGTGGGAAGATCTCGCTCGGAAGAACAGTCCGCGCAAGATCTGAGTTCGAGGCGTTCATTCGGCGACAGGTCCTTCATCAGGATACGATTCTGATTGTGGGAACCGCTCTTCACAGATTCCCCGAAATTACGAATGCAGTCCTCGGGGAAATTCTGCGAAAAGAATTGCAGGCACCCTGGAAGGCGACATCTTGTCTCCGATATGCAAACGGCTTAAGACGGTATTTCGAATGGGCGACCCACAACTCGCAATAGCTTTTACGTTCGCAACCGTGAAACCACGCCAGGCTTTCTGGGCCAGCTTGCGGACCAATTTCACGTCCTAACACAGAAAAGCGGCACACCGGCGGCACATCCTGCCGATGTTTAGGGTTTGATTTATTGGCGAATTAGTGAAGGGGAGATTGACGGGGGTTCAGTGCCGTGCCGATCGTACGGAAGCCTTTCCTGAAGTAGTTCATGATCGAAAATACGGAATTTGCGAGCTTCTAACTTCCGACAACATGAAATTTTCAGGAGCGAAGTGGCCGACTGTTGGTACCACAAACGGGGTTCTTTTCCTGAGTGCATCGGCAATAATGCACTTATTCAGTTGGCATAGGTTCGTTTCCTATACTGAGCCAATTATCGCCGCCTGCTCCTTCCATGCCATCGGGATTCTGCCGACCAACGATTCAAGGCTGAGTTCCGGAGCGACTCGTCCATTCAGAATTGCCTCGATGGAGGCCGGGCCCAGACGCGCGAAGGGGAGGATTCTTCTGACATACGTGGCTCGAAGCTGATTCAGGCTGGCGAGGTGTCGAACCCCATGGGCCTCACCCGAGATGAGCTGTTCCCGCCACGCGCGTGCTCGCGCAATGGCTTTGAGGATGGCGAGGGTGTTGATTTGAGGAGGGGCCTGATCATTACCGACAATCAAACGCAATGCCTTGCCGCGATTTGCAACGCGAAACGGACAATGCAGGAAGATGAATTCACGATACTCGTTCGATTGGGGACTCGTCTTTCCCGCCAGGTAATGGACGAGCGGCTCTTTGCGCATCTTCACCTCGACCGAGTCCGGATGAATGACGACGCGGTCGAGTATGGCTTTGAGGAAGCGCTCCCGTTGCTGAGCTGAGATCCCAGTCCAGCTCGCGGCCCTTTCCGAACCCTGTTTGAGCAGTTCAGAATACTTGCCGTTCTTGCCGCCTTGGTGTCCCAGTGTTTTGAGCAACGCTGGAGGCGATTTCAGGAATTCGAGGATGCGCTCGGTGACTGCAGCTTCGAGATCGTGGGCGGGGATCCGCGCAGGCTCCTCGGTTTGAGCGGCCTTCTGGATGACAGTCTGAGATGTGTAGTACCGGTAGCGGCGTCCGGATTTGTTGGTGTGGGTCGGTGTGTAGCGGTTACCCGTGGCATCGAAGAGAATGCCGGTGAACAGGCTCACCTTTGTAGCGCGTGCCTTGCGCCACTTGCCCTGGTGGTTCTGAATGAGAAGTTTCTGGACCTGATTCCATTGTTCGCGGGCGATGATCGCCTCATGCTGTCCACGATAGACTCCGCCCTTGTGCGCGATCTCGCCCACATAAATGTGGTTACGCAGGATCTTGTAGAGTGCGCCACGGGAGAAGCTTGTTCCCCCGGTCGTCGCCCCATTCCCATTTGTCCTTGATTTGCTGAATATTTTGTTTCGATCAAGATAGTCCTTGAGCGCCATCACGCAGCCAAGGCGGAGGTAGTTCGAATAGATGGTGCGAATGGTCTGGGCTTCCTTCGGGTTTACGTAGATCCTGCGGTCACGCAGATCGTAGCCGAGTGGGACGAACCCGCCCATCCACATGCCCTTCTTTTTCGAAGCGGCAATCTTGTCCCGGATCCTTTCTCCTGTCACTTCCCGCTCGAACTGGGCAAAGGAGAGGAGGACATTGAGGGTCAGACGGCCCATGAACGATGTGGTGTTGAACTGCTGGGTGACGGAAACGAAGCTGACGTGCATGGTATCGAACTGCTCGATGATCTTGGCGAAGTCGGCCAGCGATCGGGTCAGTCGGTCGACCTTATAGACGACAACGGTGTTGATCTTGCCGTCGCGGATATCGGCCATCAGGCGCTTCAGTGCGGGCCGGTCCATGTTCCCGCCCGAGAAGCCGCCGTCGTCGTAGTGGGTGTTGAGGGCGTGCCAGCCTTCGTGACGCTGGCTCTGGATGAAGGCGAGGGCGGCTTCGCGCTGCGCGTCGAGCGAGTTGAAGGACTGCTCGAGGCCTTCTTCAGAAGACTTGCGCGTGTAGATGGCGCAGTGAACGCGAGGGGTCATGCCGCGCGCTCCTTCGCTCTGCGATGAAGCCCGAAAAAGGCTGGGCCCGACCAGCGCGTCCCGGTGATGGCGCGCGCGATCTCCGAAAGGCTGCCATACGTGTGGCCGCTGTATTCATAGCCATCGGGCAGAACGGAGACTTCGTGCAGCTTTCCCTGCCACTCGCGAACGAAGTGCGTTCCAGGCTTGGGGCGGAGAAGGGGGTTGTTTTGCCGGCTGGCTGGGCCGCTTATGGCAAATTTGCGAAGCTGTTTCTCTACCGACGAATTAATTCCGCCACAGGCCACTTCCTGCAGCCGGTAAGCGAGGATCGGGATCAGAACCTCGCGCCGCAGAGAGGGATTTGGCGGTTTGCCGAAGAGCCGCTGCCATAGCGCCTGAAGGGCCTTGCGCTCCATGTTGGGCAACGCTGCAAGTTGCTGATTCAGCGTTAGTTGTGTGGCGACTCTCGGGCTCAAAACGGGCCGCTTTCTCCGGCAGTCCATTTCCGCTCTTTCCGGGCAAAGAGTCAAGCGAACTCTAGACGGAGATCCGGTCAGAATACCTGTTTACTCTCCGGATTCCACCCCGCCCCGAATGGCTGACACCTGCCGGATGTGGCAGCGTGCTCGGCTTGTGCGGTTTACCCCACAAGCGCCTAATCGAGCCGTCATGAAGAAGGCTGTTCATACGGAAAAGTCTCCGCTTGCGATCGAGTACCTGAGGCTCGAAACGCTCAGGGCGAACCCTTCGAATCCGCGGACTCATACCCAAAAGCAAATCCACCAGATCGCGCAGAGCATTCGCACGTTTGGGTTCAACGTGCCCATCCTGGTCGACTCCAAACTCAACATCATTGCCGGCCACGCGCGCGCGGACGCCGCCAAGCAATTGAAGCTTGCAACCGTCCCCGCCATTCGATTGGCGCACCTGACCGAGGAACAGAAGCGTGCATTTGAAATCGCCGATAACCGGTTATCAGAAGTGGCGACCTGGGACAGTCGCCTCCTCGGCGAGCAGTTGAAGTTTCTCTCGGAAGCCGACATCAACTTCAGCGTCGAAACGACTGGATTCGAAGTTGCTGAAATCGATCTCTTCATCGAAGGCCTATCTCAAACCGCTGACAGTAAGTCGGATGAAGCGGACGTATTGCCATCTGAGGAAGGACTCCCTGCCGTCACACATCCCGGCTATTGCTGGCTGCTTGGAAAGCATCGCGTTCTCTGCGGAGATGCTCGTGAGGGAAGCCTCTATCGCCAGCTGATGTGTGGCAGGAAAGCCGCGATGGTGTTTACCGATCCTCCATACAACGTGCGGATCGATGGCCACGCCACCGGCAACGGCAGAATTCAATACCGGGAGTTCGCGATGGCTTCGGGCGAAATGGACAGCCGCGAGTTCCGAGAATTCCTTGAAGACGCATTGGGCTGCGCGGCGAAACACAGTGTTGCCGGCGCCCTGCATTTCGTCTTCATGGACTGGAGGCACATGGGCGAGTTGCTGACGGCCGGAAATGAAATCTACGACGAGCTGAAGAATCTCTGTGTCTGGGCAAAGGACCGTGCTGGCATGGGATCGCTCTATCGCAGCCAGCACGAACTCATTTTTGTCTTCAAGAAAGGCGGCGCGAAGCACAGGAACAATGTCCAGCTGGGAGCACTGGGAAGATTTCGGACGAATCTGTGGCAATACCCGGCCATCGGTTCGTTCGGAAAATCGACCTCCGAGGGTGATCTGACCCGGCTTCATCCGACGATCAAACCGGTGGCACTGGTTGCCGACGCGATCCTCGATTGCTCGGCCCGCGGAGATATCATTCTCGATCCGTTCCTCGGCAGTGGAACTTCGGTCATCGCGGCTGATCGAGTCGGAAGAGTCTGCTACGGCCTCGAGGTCGATCCACTCTATGTCGACACCATCGTTCGGCGTTGGCAGGCCTTTTCCGGGACATCCGCAGTGCATTCTGATTCGGGCAAGAGTTTCCGAGAATTGGAGGAAACCAGCAATGCCGCGTGATCGGTTGAACGATGCCGGGAATTACGGAGTCGGCTTTGGAAGGCCTCCGGCAAATCACAAGTTCAAGCCCGGAGCCTCCGGAAACCCGAAGGGTCGGCCCAAGGGATCCCTGAATGTTGGAAAAATGCTGGAACGTACGCTTTTAGAAAAGGTCGTCATCAACGAGAACGGCAAGCGCAGAACCATCACAAAGCTCGAAGCGGCGATCAAGCAGCTAGCCAACAAAGCTGCGTCAGGCGATTTGAATGCTGTGAAACTTCTGGGGGCGTTCGTTCGCTCCGCCGAAGAGCAGGCCTTGCAACGGCCACCAAGCTCAGCCGCACTCGGGGAGACAGATAAGGAAGTCATCCAGGGCATTCTTAAGCGCCTGGATACTTCATCAAAAGGAGGAAAATCTCATGGATCTGAAACCGAATGAATACCGCGCCGTTCTTCGCAGAGACCTCGCGACCTTCATTGAACGGAGCTTCCGGGAGCTCAACCCACATGTGCGGTTCTATCCGAACTGGCATATCGAAGAGATCGCTCAAGCTCTTGAAGACTGCATGCTGGGCAAGATCAGGCGACTGATCATCAACGTTCCCCCGCGCAGTCTAAAGTCCCATTGCGCCTCTGTTGCCTTCGTCGCGTGGCTTCTTGGCCACAACCCAAATGCGCAGATCCTCTGTGCCAGCTACGCGCAGAGCCTGGCCGACAAACACGCTTACGATACACGATCCTTGATGACCAGCCCCCTTTATCGGGCGACCTTTGCGACCGAGATCTCGGCAGAAAAGTTTGCGGTCGGTGACTTCATGACAACGGAAGGTGGTTTCCGTCTTGCCACTTCCGTTGGCGGCGTCCTGACAGGCAGGGGAGCTGATTTCATCATTATTGATGATCCTCTGAAGCCAGATGAGGCTCTTTCCGTAACGCAACGCAAATCATCGAATGACTGGTATGATCACACAGTCTACAGCCGCCTCAATGACAAACGGACTGGCTGCTTCATCCTGATCATGCAGCGTCTCCATGAAGATGATCTCGTGGGTCATGTGCTGCAGAACGGGGACTGGAAGATTCTTCGATTCCCGGCCATCGCGGAGGAGGACGAATGTCATGAAATTAGGAGATTGGTTGGCGGAGTCACAACGGTGACCAGGCGCGCGGGAGAAGCTCTCCATCCAGACCGAGAGCCGCTAGAAACACTCGCCGAGCTACGGAAGACCATCGGCGAATACAACTTCGCTGCTCAATATCAACAGGCGCCCGCTCCGTCGGGTGGTGGAATGGTGAAACTGAGCTGGTTCAGGACCTACGCTCCCACTGACTTGCCCGACAAATTTGAATTGATCATCGACAGCTGGGACACGGCCAACAAGCCCACTGAGTTAAGCGACTACAGCGTCTGCACGACCTGGGGGCTCTGCCAGAAGCGCCTCTACCTGCTCCACGTCTTGCGCAAACGGCTTGAGTACCCAGAGTTAAAACGTCTTGTTCGGAGCCACGCCGAAGACTTCCAAGCAAACACTGTGCTGATTGAAGACAAGGCATCAGGAACCCAGCTCATTCAGGATCTAAAAAGCGACGGATTCTACAGCGTGACCAGATACTCTCCCTCCATGGACAAAGTCATGCGCCTCCACACGGTCACCAATACTATCGAAAATGGCTTCGTCTACCTGCCTGAAGAAGCGCACTGGCTCGCAGAGTACCTCCATGAAATGGCTACATTCCCCAATGGAAAATTTGATGATCAGGTCGACTCTACGTCGCAGACGCTCGATTGGGTTCGAGGAAGAGGCCGCCACTGCTACGGTCTCCTTGAATACGCCAGGAGCATCTCCAGCGCCGCGACCCCTGAATCGCAATATGCGGCCCGATTCACGAGACCTCGCGGAGCGGCTCGTTGAACTGATCGGCCCAATACTTCTTGTGCCAGGCTGGATGTCACTCGTATGCAAGAACGGCGCCAGATCCCACCGGCTTGGGCATGTGACAAAAGGGTCGTTCAAAAGCCTCCACTAACCTCAATGAAAACAACGACGGAATCCGTCCAAGCCGCTGTTTCAAAGTGTAAGGGTTATGGTACAGCAGAAGGCGGGCTGATCAGGCGGTCGACGACTGACATTTGCAGTGGTTCAGAAATACCGGGGCCGATCATTGACTTTATCGGCCCAAGGCAGTACGACAGGCTGGCTGGTATTGAGAACAACGATAGTGTTGGGATTGACGGCTGCGACTTCGTCGACGAGCTCGTCCTGATCATCGGGCAGTCCATGCTGTTATGTCTATATGGTATTAAGTAAAATCTATTTAAAGCATTCAAGACGGACATTCAAGAGGGGTTCCAATATAGACGTAAGCAATTGATTATAAACATCCTATATGAACCCTTTCGCCGTCCCAGATTATGGCTCTGTCCGAAAAACTAGATCAGTATCATAAACACATTGTATACTTTGATGATTATTGAATCTCGGCAAACTCGGAGCCCCTCCTCATGCGCAACCGCACCGAAGGTCCAATCGGCGTCGAGGATTTGGAACTGGTTCTCGATGGGAACAGCTTTGTGCCCTACTATGAGCAGATTGTTGACCGGGTGAGAACTCTCATCAACCAAGACAAGTTGAAGCAAGGACAAACCTTCTACTCGGAAGGCGCCATTGCTCGGACTTTGGGAATCAGCAAAATGCCGGTCCGTCAGGCATTTCAGAAGCTCCGCTCGCAAGGCTTGCTGGTCATTGCCAGAGGCAAGCGGCCGGTGATCGGCTCGGCCAGTGTAACTTGGAACTTTCAACAGTTGAGAGGCTTCAGCGAAGAGATGCGTCGACGAGGGCTGGTGCCTTCGGCCCGTTTGCTGGGTATCACCGTTGAAGAACCTGAGCCTGAAGTGGCTCAAGCGCTGCAACTAACTCTCAGGGAGCGAGTCTATTGCGCCAAGCGTCTGCGCTTCGTCAACGGAGAGCCGGTCGCGGTGGTCACCAGCTATCTTCCGGCGCGAATCTTCGCGGGAATCGACAAGCAGGATCTCGAAAAACAGTCTCTTTATCACATTATCGAGCACACCTATAAACGGAAACTACGGTGTGCTGAGGAAGTGATTGGAGCCGTCATCGCGGGCGAGGAAGAAGGCAAAATACTCGAAACAGCGTGTGGCAGCCCTCTTCTTCTCATACGAGAAACGACCTATGACATTCAAAACGTAGCCATTGAGTACAGTGTCTCCCTCCTACGTGCCGATCGCTATACAGCGTCTGTGATTTCGGTTCGCAAAGACTGATCCGCATCCCACTGCAACCGTCATACACGGGGGCATTACAGCATACAAATCCGACAGAGGAACCGATGGGGCATATCAAGAAAACAATGCAACACCGAAGATCATTTCGCGCCAGTTTAGCCATGGCTACAGGAGCGGCCTTCACCTCACGCACGTTCCAAGCCTCTGCGCAACACCCTGTCTCTCAGCCCTTTGGTGACCCAAAATGTATGATCCGCCGCATTGCTGCAAGAGCAAAGCCGTTGGAGGAGTAGTCTGCGAAAATGTATCCGGCCTTTTTGTGGAGCTAGGCTCCTGGCCACTATGGATATCCGCACGCGCCTGTCCTCATAACCGCAATCGGCCTCATGGGCCAGTTTTGGGTTCAGGCTGAAGGCACGTAATAGCATGTCAACGTCGGTGACCACGATTGACCCCGCTGCCTAAGCAACAGAGCACAGAATAATATCCGGCGATCTACTCTTGGGCCGCCACAGCACCCCGCTCCAGCGGCGCACTGTGGCCTATTTCTACGCTGGCGTTCCCACGTTTTCGCAGCGGTTGCGCATGTTGCGCATGGGGAAGCGCCGAGTTCGCCGAAATTCAACATATCATCGATGTATATAATGTATATGTGCTTATGATTTAGCTTTCAGTTCAGGGCAACGCTCGGCGGAGAGGTAGTTTATATAACTAGTTTATAATCAATATAGTGATCCAACAAACAAACCCCTCAAAACCTCGCGTTCTTGGTGCTCTCGAAAAATTTACTTGACATCATATAAACATAACTGCTCTTATTGCATCCCTGCAAGGAATTGAGGAGGATTTCGATGATTTCGATCACAAAGGTTTACCATTCTCGCTGCTTTGGCACCATTCCCCTAATCATGCTCTGCCTGCTCCTTTGCAGCCCAACACTTCTCGCGCAATACACCACAGCAAGTCTGAGTGGGCAGGTCGTGGACACGTCAGGGCTTCTTGTGAATGACGCCAAAGTCACCGTCGTAAATGTCGGCACGAATGACCGTGAAATAACCCAAACCAGCGAGGGGACATTCCAATTCCCAAGACTCGCGGTGGGAATGTATTCGCTGATAGTGGAATGCCCTGGCTTTCTTACCTACAAGCAAGATGGGATTGTGCTGAGCGTAAATCGCTCAGCCAGCGTCGACGTTACATTAAAGGTGGGGAGGCCGGTCGAAACCATCTCGGTGAGTGCTGATGCAGATCTAATCACCTCAAATACTGCGACGGTAGGTCAGTTGATCAACCAGCGAGAAATACTTGATTTGCCCCTCAATGGCCGTCAGGCTCAGACACTGGTATTTCTCGCACCGGGTGCGGCGGATCTTACCGAGATGTATCCAGCTTTTGGTCATCAAGGAGGCGTATACCCGAACTCCCAGCAGGCGTCGGTGAATGGATCTGATCCCGGATCTGTTAGCTATCTGCTTGATGGTGGCGATCACAACGACACCTACGTGGGTATCAATCTGCCGTTTCCGAATCCAGATGCGATTCAGGAGTTCAGCCTCGAAGCAAACAATCTATCCGCCGAATATGGCAATTCTCCGAGCGGAGTCGTTAATGTCGTCATGAAATCGGGTACGAATGTTTTCCATGGCGGCGTTTTCGAGTTCATTCGCAATGGTGATCTCAATGCTAAGAACTATTTTGCACCCATCCACGACTCCCTCAAGAGAAATCAGTTCGGCGGAACGATTGGCGGTCCCATACTAAGAGACAAACTATTTTTCTTCGGAAGCTATCAGGGAACCAGAACGCGCAGCACGTCTGAAAGTGAAATCTCACAAGTACCTACGCAGGCGGAACGCAACGGAGACTTCTCAAGCATCAGCACGCAACTGGTCGATCCAGTTTCGGGCATTCCCTTCCACAACAACCAGATACCGCAAAGCAGATTCAGCGCTCCTGCAGAATACTTCCTTAAATACATACCCCTGCCAAATGGACCGGGAACCCAATTAACCTATGCTGGACCGAGCCTCGTGCAAAACGACGATCAGGCAACAGTCAAGCTTGACTATAGCCGTGGACGGAGCCAGATGAGCGGGCATTATTTTTTCACTAATTTTAGTGAGCCTCCAGCGCTTGCCAAACAGAATCTGCTCGCTTCGGACACCCAGGGTAATCACGTGCGGGTTCAGGATCTTGGCGCGAGCTACACCTATACAATTTCTCCATCCTCTCTGCTGACTAGCTGGTTCAGTTGGAACAGTCAGACGGGAGGTTCGCTGTCCAGCGCACCATTTGGCTTCCCCACGGCAGGCGTCAACATTGCAGCCGCGACCCCGCCTGAATTGGTTTTGGTAGTAAACGGATATTTTCAGATCCAAACCAATCATGAGGGCATTTTTGATCGTGGCGACTGGACAGTTCGGGAGAACTACAGTCGATCGAAGGGTAGCAATCAACTTAGCATAGGTGTAGATCTCGTCCGGCTCAACAATGATTTGGTAAACACCTTTCAGCAGTCAAGCCAGATTGCCTTCTCTAACAATCTTTCCGGAAACAATCTAGCTGACTTCTTTCTAGGTCGGATATCAGTGTTTAAGCAAGCCGGCGGTCAGTTCAAGAATATGGTCGGAACACGATTAGGCTTATATGTCCAAGATAATTGGCAGGCAAGAAAGAACTTGGTGTTGAATGCGGGCTTCCGCTGGGATCCCTATCTCCCGTATCTGGAGACCAAAGGGCGCGTCCCCTGCTTCATCCCAGGGGATCTGTCGGTCCGCTATCCGAACGCGCCTGCAGGACTTGTTTATGGAGGCGATCCAGGTTGCCCCAAGGCAGGATCCAACCCGCAGTACAAGAACTTCGGTCCACGGCTTGGATTTGCCTATCGACCTAACCGCGGCAACAAAACAAGTATCCGAGGTGGCGCAGGCTTCTACTACATCCCTCCAGCATCAACATATTTCAATAATCTACCCGATGTTGCGCCTTTCTCGCCGTCTTTTCAGCTCAGCGACGTAGACTTTGTGGACCCATACGGAAGTGCTGGAATTGTAAATCCATTTCCAGCACAGTACGGACCTGCTTTACCGTCTTCCAATGTTTCCTTCACGCTGCCGGTAGCCATTCCCGGCATCTTTCCAACAAGAAACTTCAATATGGGACAAGAAGCGACGTGGAACCTACTTGTGGAGCAGCAGCTGGCCAAAGATCTTATGCTGCGCATCGCATATGTCGGGAACAAAGACACCCACCTGTTCAACCATTTCAAAGGAGGCGGTGAAGGGAACGCGGCAATCTACGTCCCAGGACAATCGACCGAGGCCAACACACAGCAACGCCGGTTTTATTCAGACTTTTCCAATATCGGGACAATTGATTCCGAATACAATGCTAACTATAATGCGTTAGAGGTGACCGGAGAAAAGCGCTTTGGTCAAGGCATCTATCTATTGGCTAACTATACCTGGTCGAAGAAGATCGACAACTTCGGCGGATCAGACCCGTTCAATACTAACTTTGATCATGGTGTCGCCTTTGAAGACTTGCCAAGTGTCTTTCATCTTTCTGGAGTCTGGCATATTCCAGGTGGCGATTTCAACGGTGGCGGAATTCTTCTAAAGGGTTGGGAGATCAGCTTCAATCTGCTCAGGCAATCAGGTTTTCCTATCATGACCTATAGTGGCGTCGACAATTCGTTCTCGGGCAATGGCAGTGACCGCCCCGACTACCTAGGGGTCAACAAGAGCGAAGCGGTTCTTCCTTCGAATAGATCCCACGCGGCTCAGGTGAATCAGTGGTTTGAGACTAATGTATTCACGGTGAATCCTGTTGGAACTTTCGGCAATGCGCCCAAGAGCTTCCCCTACGGTCCAAGGCTATTGAACACAGATATGGCGTTAATGAAGAACACTCGGATTGGCGAACACGTCAATGTTCAGTTCCGCGCGGAATTCTTCAATGTTTTCAACACCGTGAATTTCGGGGCTCCGGATAGCACCGTGACGGACTCGACCTTTGGTCAAATCTCGTCGGCTGCTGATCCACGCATCCTTCAGTTCGGCTTAAAGTTTGCGTTCTGAGAAGAAAGAACCTGCTGGCCGCCTGCGATTCGGCCAGCAGGTTCTCCGGAACAAGTCGATCCAGGGTGCACTGAGCACGCAGAACTCGCGGTTCATGAACCCCAGCTTGGTGGAGTGGTCAACACACTACAGCAAGCCCTATCTGCAGAACGGACAGGGCTGAGACCGGCACCACGAGGCATACTGGCGGGAGCCATTACATTCACCGGCAACAGTTCGGTTTCGCCGGGATGACAGCGTTTCCATTTCTACTATGAAGGCGTGGTATGCAGCGTCGCGAATTCATGCGGTCCCTCTTAAGCAGCGCTTTGTTGTGGAAGGCGCCCGCATTGCTCGCGCTGCAAGCCCCTTCCACCCCGCCGGCGCCTGATCCAGGAGTGAAGCGCGTCCTAGTGATGTTCAAGTGTCATTTCGACGCCGGCTTTGGCGACACGCAGGCAGTCATTGTTCACCGCTATTTCACGGAATACTTTCCACAGGCCATGGATCTGGCCAGCCAACTGCGACAGTCCGGCAGCCAGCGCTATGTCTGGACCACGGGATCATGGCTGCTTTACGAGTACCTGGAGCAGGCAACGCCCGAGCAGCGCACGCGCATGGAGAAGGCCATTTCCGCAGGCGACATCGCGTGGCATGCCCTTCCGTTCAGCTGGCAGACTGAGTTGATGGACGGGTCGATGATCTCCGGAAGCATTGGCTTGTCGCAGACGCTGGACCGGCGTTTTGGCCGGACCACAACTGGCGCCAAGATGACCGATGTGCCCGGCCACACCCGCGGCTTAATCGCCCCACTTGCCGCGCAGGGCGTGAAGTTTCTGGATATTGGCGTAAACGATGCGAGCACGCCGCCGGAAGTTCCCCCCTTGTTTCTCTGGAAGGCTCAGCGAGGATCGACGCTCGTGGTCATGTTTCACCACGGCTACGGTGGCGTGGTGCGTGTGCCGGACTCCGATCTGGCCATCGCCATGGTTGTACGCGACGACGACAGTGGCCCGCACACCCTGGAAGAGATTCATGAGACCTACTCCACCCTGAGTGGCCAGTTCCCCAACGCCCAGATCACCCCTACGAGCCTGACCGAGATTGCGAATGCAATCGAGCCTTATAGTGGCTCGCTGACTGTGCTCACCAGCGAAATTGGTGACACCTGGATCCACGGTGTAGCCAGCGACCCCCTGAAGCTCGCCAGGTATCGCGAGGTTGCCCGGCTGCGTCAGGGATGGCTGGCTAAGGGGAACTTTGCCGTTGGGGATGCAACAGATGTCGCTTTGCTCCGTCATCTGCTGTTGGAGGTTGAGCACACCTGGGGCACGGATACCAAGACCTGGCTCGATTTCGATCACTACACTCCGAGCGATCTGGCCGCGATGCTCGACACCTGGAACTATAAGGTGGTCCAGCTTAGCTGGCAGGAGAAGCGCCAAGACCTCTTTGCTGGGATCGCCACGCTCCCCTCTCCGTTGCGCGAGCAGGCGCAAACAGCAGTGCGTAATCTTGAGGCGATCCCGCCGCGGCTGACGCACGCCAGCCCTCACCCGGTTGGGAGTGAGATCGAGACAACGCATTTCATCGTGGGGATCGATCCAAAGAGCGGAGCCGTTCACCGGCTGCGTAATAAGAAGTCGAGGCGGGAGTGGGCGTCCAGCGAACGCCCGCTGGCCCTCTTTTCATATCAGACACTGTCGCAACAAGACTATTCACGCTTCTTTGATAGTTACGTTATCAGCGGCGCCGATTGGGCCAAGAAGGACTTCGGAAAGCCCAACATTGAGCGCTTTGGAGCGGAGAGCCGGGTGTGGCTGCCTTCCGTCGCGGATCTGCAGGTGGAGGAAGACCAACAAGGCTATCGCCTGCTGGCGCGTCTTGAGATTGACGATCCGGAAAGTCTGCGCAGCGGGCGTGCCTCGTTCCCGCAGAAGATGTATCTGGAAATGCTATTGCCCAAAGCAGAGCCCGTGATCCGCTTGAATTTTTCCTGGTTCCAAAAGCCGGCAACACGCCTTCCCGAGGCTCTCTGGCTAAGCTTCCATCCGATTGCATCCGATCCCACTGGCTGGATGCTGGAGAAATCAGGCGAGCCGGTATCTCCCTTGGACGTGGTCCGATCCGGCAATCGTCATATGCACGCAGTCTCGAAGGGGTTCGGCTACAAGGATGAGAGCGGGGCCTTTCTTATAGAGACTCTAGACGCGCCGGTCGTCGCATTGGGTATAAAGTCGCCCTTGTACTTTTCGAACCGCCAGCCCGATCTTTCCGCCGGCGTTCATTGCAACCTCTTCAACAATGCCTGGGGAACTAACTATGTCATGTGGTTCGGTGAGGATATGCATTTCCGTTTTCTCCTTCGCGCCTGATAGGGCGGCCGAGGGAAGCAGGAGAAAGAGAAGCATCACCGTGCACACCAAGCCTTATGAGATCACAACCGTGGGAGGTACGATTTGCGCCGGATATGCAAGCACCAGACACGAGAATAGGAGAAACCATTGATTGGAGCGGTGGACATTGGTGGGACCAAGATTGCAGTTGGGATGATTGACAGCGATGGCAAAGTCTTGGCACGCCGGGAATGCCCGATAGACGCTGATCGCGGTTATCCGGACGCGTTGCGGCGCATCATTGAGATGCTCCGAGCCACAGCGCAGACCGCGAACACGCAAATCTCCGGCATTGGGATCGGATCTACCGGACCAGTGTATCCGCTGACGGGCGAGATTGGCGATGTCAACTTCTTTCCGCATTGGAAAGGAGAGAATCCGGTCAGAGATCTGAGCCAGAGCTTCAAAGTGAGGGTGGCATTGGAGAACGATGCCGACGCTGCGGCTCTTGGAGAAGCAAGCTGGGGCGCTGGCCACAGTAAGAGCAAACTGATTTACGTGACGGTCGGAACAGGAATCGGAGTAGGGATTGTTCTCGATGGACAGGTCTACCGTGGCGTCGATCAGTCTCATCCGGAGATCGGCCATCATGTCATTGATCCCTCTGGGCCGCTTTGCCTGTGTGGTGTTCGAGGCTGTTGGGAATCTTTGGCAGCTGGTCCGGCCATGGTCACCTGGATCGAAAGAAATGCGCCACCGGACTACTGCCACGTTGCTGACCTGACAGCCAAGAAAATTTGCGAGCTGGCTGAGCAAGGCGACAGTTGGGCCATGCGTGCCATCGAGCGCGAAAGCCGCTACCTCGGCCTCGGCCTCGCCAATCTGGTTACCATGTTTGTTCCGGAAATCATCGTGCTCGGCGGCAGCGTGATGAAAAGTGCTTTCCTCTTCTTGGAAAACATTCGCAAAGTCATCATCGCCGGCTGCCGCTTGGTCCCCCACGAAAGAACAGAATTGGCCTTGGCTTCGCTGGGCGAGGACTCAAACCTGATTGGAGCTGGCAGAGTCTGGTATTACCGCTTCGGCCCGGGGGTGATGACCAGTGCAATCTGATTTGTCCATAGCCGAAGGCGCATATCTCCGCGATATCCTCGATCAACCCCGTGCGCTCGACGAAACGCTAGCCAGCCTGGAGGTCTCAAAGACTCTGCGTCAACTCGTAGCCCGTTTCCAATCAGGGAAGTTCAAGACAGTTGTCCTCACCGGCATGGGCTCTTCTTTCCACGCGCTCCATCCTCTCCACATCAAGCTGATCAATCATGGTTTGACCGCCATGATGGTGGAGACTTCGGAACTTTTACACTACAGGAACCGGCTCTTCGATCCGAAGACACTGATTGTTGCGGTTTCTCAATCTGGCCAGAGCGCCGAGGTTGTTCGCCTGCTGGAGATCAATCATGGCAAGTCATCCATCATTGCGATTACCAACACACCTGGCAGCCCCTTGGCGGAACGAGCCGACGCTACCATCTTGAGCCAAGCGGGTCAAGAGTTCTCAGTTTCTTGTAAGACCTACGTGACAGCTCTGATGGCTTTGCAGTGGCTTGGTGATCTCGTGTGCCAGCGTGACTCGCAGAGTACACGGCAGGAATTGAAGGCCGCGAGTTCGGCGGTTCGAGATTACTTGGCACACTGGAGAGAACATGTACAGGAACTGGCGCCGATGTTCAAAGGCACTCGACATCTGCTCCTCGTTGGCCGAGGGTCCTCGCTTGCCGCGGTTGGAACCGGCGCTCTGATCATCAAAGAGTCCGACCATTTCCAAGCGGAAGGGATGAGTAGTGGGGCATTTCGCCATGGACCGTTTGAAATGCTCTGCGACGGGACTTTCGTCATCGTCTTTGCCGGCGACCATAAAACTCGCCACCTCAACCAGCGCCTCTTCGAGGATGTTCGAGCAGTACAGGGCCGCGCAGAGTTGCTGGGCGAAGGAGCGGAGTCACCGCCCTACGCCCTGCCCGCCGCGCCGCAGTCCATACATCCCATACTCGAGATCCTACCCATGCAGATGGTCACCTTGGCTCTAGCGGTGCAGGTAGGGCGTGAACCCGGCCGTTTTGAACTAGCTTCAAAAATCACCACGAAGGAATAGCAGATGACATCCCACTCCATGACAAGATACCGGTACATGGTCGCCATCGTTTTCCTGACGTTTTTTGTAATGTCACTGCTAACCAACATTCTCGGCCCGATCGTGCCCGACATCATCAGCAGCTTCAAAGTGAGCCTGGCTGCCGCCGCTTTCTTGCCATTCTCCTTCTTTATTGCTTATGGAGTGATGTCGATTCCGGCGGGTTTTCTGGTTGAACGCTTCGGCGAGAAGCCAGTCATGATCACGGCGTTCGTGGCGAGTACGGCGGGCTCGCTGAGCTTCGCCTTGCACCCGAGCTATCGAGTGGCGGTCTTCTCGTTCTTCGTGATGGGATCGGGAATGGCTACGCTGCAAACCGCGATCAATCCGCTATTGCGGGTGGCCGGGGGCGAAGAGCATTTTGCCTATAATTCGGCTTTCGCTCAGCTGGTTTTCGGCAGCGCATCTTTTCTGAATCCATATATGTACTCGTATTTGGTCCTGAACTTGGGGAACAGGCACGCCAGTGGAAATCGGCTGCTCGGAACTCTGGCTAAGCTCACTCCTCCGGACCTTCCATGGGCGTCCATGTACTGGATCTTCTCTTTGTTCACCCTGGCGATGATTGCAGTCCTTTTCTTCAGCCGCTTTCCTCGCGTGGAGCTTAGCGTCGACGAACAGGCGGGCTCCTTGGGGACATACGGTGGTCTCTTTCGCAAGCCGATGGTCTGGGCCTTCTTTCTTTGCGTGTTTGCCTATGTGGGCTCTGAGCAGGGGACGGCTGATTGGATCTCCAAATTTCTCTCCCAATACCACGGCTATGACCCACACACCACCGGCGCAACCGCAGTGGCATGGTTCTGGGGTTTGCTCACAGCGGGTTGCTTGATCGGTATGTTGCTACTGAAAATGTTCGACAGCCGGTACGTCCTGATCGGCACTTGTCTGGGAGCAATTCTGTGTTTGACTACCGCCCTGTTCGGCCCAGCTAATGTTTCGCTCATTGCTTTTCCCGGGATTGGGCTTTTCGCATCCGTGATGTGGCCTATCCTGATTTCGCTCGCACTCAATTCAGTTTCAGAGCACCATGGCTCCTTCGCCGGGATCTTAAGTACCGGAATTATGGGCGGGGCGGTGGTGCCTGTCATCATTGGACGCATCGGTGATCATTTCGATCTGCGAGCGGGGCTGTCATTCCTCTATGTCACCTTCGCGTTCGTTCTAAGTGTTGGTTTCTGGTCCAAGCCACTCATAACCAACGCGACCGTCGGTTTCAAGAAAGCCGAAGTTCAGCCCACCGCCTCGGCACGTTAGCAGAGGAGAACTGATGCGCGTTGCGAATTCCACGCCGGATAAACGCACTCAATGTCGTTGCTTCGCAGTGCGACTCGGGCAGATACCGGCGACACAGCACATCGGGCAATTTCCGCTGCCTTGATGCGGATCGTAAAAGGAGGGGAAGCGCTCCAGATGAAAGTCGTTTCAAAACGTCACGAGCAGACAAAGCCGGCGGACAATCACCGCGATTTCGAAAGATGGAGATTCCGGTCTGACGCCGATTTAATGACGTGCATGCCGAGACCTAAGAAGACGACCCTGATTTTGCTTGTCTTTGCGCTTTGGATGTTTCACATCTCGTTCGCGTTTGCGAAATCCGGGGACCAAAATGCGCAAGCGACGACCTCCTCCAATCGCATCGCCGGGGGCGATATACCTCTCAATCTGCTGGAAGTGGAGGGGGGTGGGTTGTCAGCACGAACTCCGGATGGCATAACGCCTATCTCCAAATCTACGACGAACAACAGCGCAAGGTCTCGGGCCGCATGGATCTTCCCAGCGCCTAGTACGGGCTGGCCTACGATGCCAATTCGAAAACTCTTGCTCGCTTCGTCGGCGGACTCCTCGGTCTTCGTGTCTGAAGTGGCCATTCCTTCGTTACAAATTGGACACTGATATGACCGCAGAATCTGCCCGAAATTGGCAAGAAGATCGAACTGATCGAGGAGGCATATTTTCCAGCTATTTACGCTGTCAGGACGGAATTATTGCGTACCACAGCATGCCGAGCTGGTCGGGATTTCTCAGCGAGGACGAAGTCAGGAATCTTTATGGGTACGTGAAGGGCAGAAGCCTTGATCTGGTACCCGCCGGCCGGCCGCCGGCCGAAATGGATTGATCGGCTTCTATATTGATACGCATCGCGATGTATGTCGTAAGAGGAAATTCAAGTGGAGGATTCAAGATGAGGATGAAAAGCTGTTTTTGCCTGGACGTCGCGCTCGGTGCGTCGGTTATCGCCATTTCCAGATTGACAATTGTTTTTCTGGCTATCTTTGCCTGTGGGCCGCTGGCCGCGCAACAGATCACCCCCGGCTCCCGCACGGTAATGGACGCACATAACTGCTATCCCTACTTCGAGTGGTGGGCCGATCGCATTGAGCGCGCTCTTTCCGCGGGCACTCCGCTTGCTATTGAACAGGATCTCGGTTGGTACACGGACGCAAAGAGCGGGCGCGGTTGGCCTGTCGTCACGCATGGTGAGCCCACCACAGGCCAGGAGCCGACGATCGAGCAGTATTTTTTTGAGAAGGTGCGCCCTATCGTCGAAAAAGCGCTGCGGGAAGGGAACCACGGCGACTGGCCGCTGATCACGCTGAACCTCGATTTCAAAGACAACAAAGCCGACCATCTGGCCGCGGTGCTGGCGCTGTTGCAAAAGTACCGGTCCTGGCTGACGACCACGGTGAAGACCGCTAACCCAGCCGATGTGGGGTTGCTAGATGTGAAGCCGATCCTCGTGCTGACGGGCGAAGCCGACGAGCAACAGGCAGTTTTTTACGATCAGGTGAAGAGTGGGGACCGCGTCCTGCTTTTTGGCGCGGTTCACAGCGAAGACAAAGATCCCGTATCCGCACCGGAGGTGCTCGATTCAGAAAAGGCGACCAATTACCGGCGCTGGTGGAACAATCCTTGGAATGTGGTCGAGGCGGGTGGGCAGCCGCACGCTGGCGAGTGGACTCCGGCAAAGATGGCCAGGCTGCGAGCTCTGGTTGAGCACGCCCATGCCAACGGGCTTTGGATTCGCTTTTACACGCTGGACGGCGCCAGCGAGCCGGAACTGAGCTGCCACGGATGGTTTCACGATTACAACTTTGGTTCGGTGGATGTGGCGAGAGTACGCTGGCGCGCCGCCATCGCCGCTGGCGTGGATTATCTGGCGTCTGACCAATACGAAGTATTGGGAGCTGAGATTCGGCAAGCGACAAAAGGCGTGATGCTTCAGTCGCAGTGAGCGAAATCGAATGGAAGGTGCAGAGGTAGGTCGAGGTACGGAACGGTGGCGAATCCATTACAACAAGGTGAGGCCACACTCCTCGCTGGGATACAAACCACCGGCACCTGCAGCAAGGAGGAAAACCACTTTCGATCGTGAGTACCTTACCAGTAATGTTTACTCTGCGACAGTCAACTAGTTACTTACCAGTGCAATGAGACCCATGGAGGGGTTCATGTTATCCATCACCAGAAACGATCGCAGGAAGTTTTTGAAAGCCGGCGGCGCGGCTCTGGCCGCAACCGCAGTCTCGTGGAACGCGAAAAGCTACGCGCAGGTCATGGGCTCAAATGATCGCGTGCGCGTAGGCATCGTCGGCTGCGGCGACCGCATGAAAGGCGGCAACCTACCAGCGTTCCAGCAAAGTGCCAAGGAACTGAACTTCCAGATCGTTGCTGTCTCCGACATCTGGAATCGCCGCCGTGAAGAAGGCGCCGCTTACATTGAGAAGCTCTGCGGAAACCGGCCTGATCCGGTCCGTAACAATGACGAGCTGTATGCGCGTAAGGACGTCGATGCGGTCATCATCGCCACGGCGGATTTCCAGCATGCCTATCACGGCACAGAAGCCGTAAACGCCGGTCGTGATGCGTACTTGGAAAAGCCCATTGCGCATACCATGGCAGACGCGCGGATGATCCTTGACGCGGTAAACAAGAGCGGCAAGATCGTTCAGGTGGGCACGCAGCGCCGCTCCACGTTCGCGTATCAAAAGGCCGCTGAATACATCAAATCCGGCCAATTCGGCGACATTGTAATGGTCGAGATGAGCTGGAATGTGAACCAGCCCGGCCGCTGGCGCCGCCCCGATGTCGTTCCGCTCCTCAAGGAAGAAGACACCGACTGGAAGCGCTATTCACTCGGCAGGAACATGGGTCCTTTCGACGCGCGCAAGTATCTTGAGTTCCGGTTTTTCTGGCCCTTCTCCTCCGGCATTCCGGATCAATGGCTCGTCCACCAGATTGACACCGTGCATTGGTTCACCGGCCTGCCGCATCCGCGCTCCTGCGTAGCCAATGGAGGTATCTACCTGTGGAAGGACGGCCGCACCAACTGGGACACCATGACCGCGGTGTTTGATTACGGCCCGCTTGATGATCCCACCAAGGGCTTTCAGGTGCAGTACACGTCGCGTTTCACCAATTCCGCCGGCGACGTGAAGGAACTCTACTACTCTAACGGCGGCATGCTCGACATGTCCACACAGAAGGTCACTCCCACCGGTGGACTGACCGCCCAGTATGCCGCCGAGATGAATATGAAGCCTAGCCTGCTGCCGAGTCTCTCGCTGATCGAAAAAGCCGAAGCAGTCAACACGGATGCTAACACGCACGGAGATCCGCAGACCTCTGCCAACATGCGCAATTGGATGGAGTGCGTCCGCTCGCGCAAAACTCCCAATGCGCCCATCGAAGCCGGCTATAGCCACTCCGTCGCCCTGTGCATGAATGTCGCTGCCATTCAAACGGGCCTCAAAGTCACCTTCGACGACAAGACCCAGCAAGTGCTGGCTGGCGGTCAGGTCTTCGCATAGTCACTTTTTCGCGTGTTGGTTGCCCCATCCTTTCGATCGTCGTAGCGATCGAAAAGGTGGGATCGCTCAAACGACGACTTGCCGCCATTGAAGACTGCGGGCTTCTGCCCTGGAGGACACTCTTTATGTCTCGCAAAAGAACATTCTTACTAATCGCGTCCGCTGCTTCATTCCTGACAACGGCCGCGCTCGCCGCGCCCAAAGGCGTGCAGGTCGTTCCCGATCAGGCCAATCGTCGCGTCAACATCACGATTGACGGCCAGCCCTTCACTTCC
Source organism: Occallatibacter sp. (assembly GCA_050010795.1). Taxonomy (GTDB): domain Bacteria; phylum Acidobacteriota; class Terriglobia; order Terriglobales; family Acidobacteriaceae; genus Telmatobacter. The sequence continues at coordinate 4,847 of JBEKKI010000053.1, read as the reverse complement.
TACATCTGGCCCACTCGGCTCAAGAAACCCGTCCTCTTCCCTATCATCGATGCCGAAGGCACCACCATCACGCGCGGCTGGCCGCTTGCACCACGCCCCGGCGAGCGTACCGATCATCCACACCACGACGGCCTCTGGTTCAACTACTCGAACGTCAACGGCTTCGATTTCTGGAACAACTCCGAAGCGATCCCGCCGCAGCGCGCCCCCCAAATGGGCACCATTCTCTTTGACAAAATTGTCTCTGCCAAAAGTGGCGCAACCAAAGGTGAGCTTGTCACTGATTCCACTTGGATCGACGGCAACAATCACCCTATCCTGGCCGACACTACGCGCTATGTCTTCGTCCACGACGGTTCAACGCGCAGCATCGATCTGATCGTCACCCTTAAAGCGCTCGATCGTGTCGTCTTCAACGACGACAAAGACGGCCTCCTCGGTCTTCGCGTCGCCCGCTGGCTCGAATCTCCTGAAGAAAAAGGCGGCACGTTCACCGATGCAAATGGCGTCGCAACCAAAGTCGCTGCCGCGGCTGACATCCCTGGAGTCGCATCGCCTACCGGCGAATATCTCACCAGCGAGGGCGTCAAGGGTGAAGCCGCATGGTCAACACGTGGCCGATGGTGCTCGCTCACAGGTCACGATGACGCCGGCCACACCGTCACCATCGCCATCTTCGACCACCCCGGCAATGTGAACTATCCGACCTACTGGCACGCGCGTGGCTACGGCCTCTTCGCCGCAAATCCCCTGGGGCAACACATGTTCGATCCCAAACAGTCCCCCCTTAACTACACGCTTGAGAAAGGCCAGTCCACCACCTTTCGCTACAGTGTCGTCATCTACACTCACGCCGCAACGACCGAAGAGCTGAACCACGAAGCCGATGCCTTCGCAGCTCAATACGTTCAGCCTATGGCGATTATGAATTCAGAAAGCCATAGCGAGCCAGTTCATCTGCGGTGCGAAAATCTGGAGAATCCTCTTGGTATCGACGCGGCTGTACCGCGCCTCTCCTGGCAAAGTGACAGCAAAGAGCGCGACTGGCGACAGTCTGCATACGAGATTCTTGTCGGTAGCACGCAACAAAGTGTGATCAATGGCAGGCCCGATATCAGGGATAGTGGAAGGCAGTTCTCTGCGGAGTCAGTCGATGTACCCTACAGCGGTCCGAAGTTGAAATCCGAGAAGCGCTATTACTGGAGTGTGCGTGTATGGGATGCGCAAGGCAGAGTGTCGAGATACGCAGCGCCAGCCTGGTGGGAGATGGGACTGCTGAGAAAGGAGGACTGGATCGGTGACTGGATTGCTTGGAAGAATCCTGAGGATGCGGCCGACTTGGCAGGGATTCGATGGATCTGGGCCGCTGGGCGCAATGCATTCGATGAGTCTCCAAATTTGACGGCAGTCTTTCACCTGAACGTGGATATAACCGGAAAGCCGGTAAACGCTGCGCTTTATGTGGCGGCCCGCGGCACACTCGTTGCAAAGGTCAATGGCCAAGTTGTGGCTACGAAGAAGCACTGGCAGGAATTTGATCGTGCAGATGTTACAACAGAACTGGTTGCCGGGAAAAACGAGCTTGAAGTCACGGTGACGTCGGCAAAGCTTTCTGGCTACGCCTTTCCGGTGAGTCCAAGTGGCAAAGGAGGGTCAGCAGGCCTGGCCGCATTACTCAAGGTGCAATATCCAGGGGCAAGAATCGAACGCTTTCCAACTAACGACAGTTGGAATGTCCGCATGGAAAGCGATGCGCAGTGGAAATCCGCGCAGATTGTTGCGGATTTGAACTGGCCGACAGATGAGTGCCGGAACTCCTTAACCGTTGCTTTCAAAGTAACGTCGTGACTGCTGAAGACTCGGTAAATCTGATCTGCGCGCATGGTACGTTATGAGCGAGGTGTCTCTATTCGCATGAAACAGATTCGGCAATTGCTTATTCTGCTTTTTTCTTTTAGTGCGCCTATTGCCATGCTGCATGGGCAGGCGACGGGCCGAGCAGTGAAGGCGATCCTGGGCCAGCATTTACAAGATGGGTCAGTGGTGGCTGACGAACTCCAGCACTTTCTCCTGCAGCGGGTGCCACCGCTTGTCATTCCATCTGATTCTCAGCAATGGGGTGTTGAAAGCGATCAAATCCGGGAAAATGCCTTCTCAGTCATATACCACGGGTGGCCGAAACAATGGATCGACGAGGCTCCCGACTTCGAAAAAGTAGGCGTAATCGAGCGGCCTGGCTATCGCATCGTCAAATTGCGTTTCAGGGTAGTACCGGGTTTCTTTTCTACGGCGTTACTGTATGAACCAGAGCACCTGTCTGGAAGAGCGCCAGCGATTCTGGACGTAAACGGACATGGGGAGGGAGGCAAAGCTGTAGAACATAAGCAGAAACGCTGTATTAGTCAAGCCCGGAGGGGCATCATTGCGCTGAGCCTCGAGTGGTTTGACTATGGTGAACTGAGCTCGGCAGGAAATGACCACCAATTTCTCAGGCTGCTCGACCTGGCTGGCGTGAACGGGTTGGGACTGTTCTACCTCGAAATGCGCCGCGGTTTGGACTACTTATATGACGATCCGGAAGTCGATAATACGCGCATCGGAGTGACGGGTTTATCGGGAGGTGGGTGGCAGACGATTCTTCTTAGTTCATTAGATACTCGAGTGGGACCTGCTGTACCCGTAGCTGGTTTTAGCTCATTGACGACGGCAATTGAACATCCTGAGTATGCAGGGGACGCTGAACAGAATGCCAGCGACTTCCGGATAGCAGCTGACTACTCCCTACTTGTAGCAATGCGAGCACCTCGACCCACGCTTCTGATTTATAACGACATGGACGACTGTTGCTATCGGGCTGGTGTAGTTAAACAAGGCGTCTACACAGATATCAAGCCGTTCTTTAACCTTTTCGGAAGCTCTGGCAATCTACTTTGGTACGAAAACCAGGATCCAGGCACACATAACTATCAGATCGATAGCAGGGAGAAGTCCTACGAGTTTTTCGATAGAGTGTTTCATATCAACTACTCTGCGCGAGAAGATGCCGATACCGATATGGAAGTGCGGCCCTATTTTGACCTTGTGGTTGGTCTTCCGCAAGACAATTTGACAATCCTGGGTCTTGCGCAGTCTTTCGCCAAATCAATCCATCACGAAGTGCCCGCAAGACCGGAGCCCGCCTGGGTGGGTTCGCAAAGAGATCTCTTGCGCAACGTTGTGCGATACACGCCAGTCACGGTATCGCATGCATGGGTAGTCAATGCTACGCATGAGCAAGGATTAGAGAGCCATTCCTATCGTTTCCAATTCAGCAATGGTTTAGACGCTACTGGCATTTTGTTTCGTTCTTTGGCCGCAACGGAACACCCACCCACTACGGTTTTACTATCGGACGGTGGTATGTCGACCACAATCGACGACGTCGGGAATGATGTAGATCGTGGCCAGCAAGTGCTTGTGCTGGATCCCTTGTTTTTCGGAGAAAGTGTCCCGAATCATTCTCCCCTGCAATACGCAGAGCTGCTAAACACCATGGGTGAGAGGCCGCTGGGACTCGAAGTAGCGCAGTTGACGGCCATCGTTCGCTGGGCCGCGCTCTGAAACCTTGGCGACGATTGCTGCCGCTCTTGAGCCTAGACTGTTTTCCAGTCTTGAAATGCGTGGGTCAATTTCGACTCTAATGGATGTTGTCGACCATCCATCTACATACGGCGAAGCACCGGAGATGACATGTCTTGATCTCTTGCGTGACTTCGATTTCGACACTCTGCGAGTGATTGCATCGCCGGTAAAAGAAGACTTCTCCGCAGTGGCCCCAGAGAAGATTTTCTGGAATTGATGACATCAGGAGTTGGAGTGCCCGGGAAATTCTGTACCAGCAGATGTGAGACAAACTGATATGGGAGATCAGAGAGATCAGTGGAGGTGATCCGGAAAGCCGGTATCAGGGAATTGCAATTCCCTGATACTGAGGTGATAATTCCCTGTTCGCTGTGGCTCAGAAACCGGGATCGTGTGGTAGGAACTTGCGTGTATTCAGTCGCATAGAGAGCTTCGCCGGCAGACCTTTTGGAAGAGATTAGCGAATTTCCCTGTATTTTTCCCTGTTAGCAGGGAATGCGGCCCAGAGAACCGTTCGCTTGAGACTCCTTCCACCGCCAAATCAATCCACAAAGCTGACTGAATCGCTTGGCTCTCCTCGCTGTCTCCGCATGCCGGGGATTTCCTCGTGAAACAAGCTCTTCGTCACCTGTTTCGCAGCACCAAAGGCGATCTTGGTGTCCTTCGCGCTCGCCATCGCCAAATCCTTCATGCAAGAAGAAAGGCTCGGGAGCCAAAAACTCCCGAGCCTGTTCGGTGCGCGACTTAAATGGTTGCGGGGGCTGGATTTGAACCAGCGACCTTTGGGTTGTGAGTTCTTAAATCTGGCAATTTTAAAGCGTTAACAGGTTCCGCTGGTTGCCGAAAGTAAGTCTGAGTCATTGCTCGAAAGGGGGTAGAATCTCTCGGATGGGTTGGTCTTCGGTTGAACCTGGGTTCACGCATCAGAGAGACCAGAGTATTGGGCGATTCCGCATCGCCGCCGCGATGGACACATCGAGTTATAAAGTTCGAAGTATCTTCGGATTCGAGCGCGCGCCTCGACGAATTCAACAGCCGGACCTCAGCATCGCTTCATATAACAACGGCTGGCCGGAATTCCCAGACAGCCGGGAAATTCCGGAAGGGGCTGTCCTAGATAACTAACGAAGGTGTTGCTTAACCCATTGATTCAACTGTAGTAGTTGATCTTCCGGGTTTGGGTTGTTGAAACGCCATTCGCATTCCTTGAGAAAGAGAGGAAAGTG
>JBEKKI010000052.1:0-30451 GCA_050010795.1 Occallatibacter sp. | reverse complement strand
CCAGCTCCCGGTAGGCTTCGGTAAACTTCCGGTACTTCGACCTCTGACCCATTTGCAGCTCCCCTTTCCCTGCAAACTGTCAATTTACAACCTGTCTCACTTTTGGGGGTCAGTCCAGGGGCTTGACATGAAAGGCAGGGACCAAGCCACCCCACCGGCAGAGCCGCTGGGGACCCCGGCAGGGAACAAGGGAACGAGAAAGCGGGGAGTTAGGGCAGGATTGGCTGGCTGGAGGCCATCAGACTATCCGCGACAATCACCGCAGGCTACTTTGAAATGGTGCCAGCAAGACTGAGGTCGATTGCGACATCATTCTCCGCTTTCCAAATCAAAAAGCTTGGATTCTTTAGTCCCCATTGGACGTAAGGCACCACAAAATGAGCCTTGGCATTTGCGCTGGCGCCCTCAAGATGTACCAGGATCGGAACGGTGATTTCGTGAGGCGTCCCCAGTAGTGTGAAGATCCCGGTTACCTGGATGGCCGAGTCGCCTAAAGCAGCGATGGCGCCGGTATAGGTCTTCGGCGCAAATGAAACTGTTGCGTACCGTTCGACCTCCAGGATGTCCTTGTACATCTTCCTGTCGCGACTGTCATTGCCGGTCTTGCCGCTGCCGGCGAGGACGACCACCGAGCCCGACATCTTAGGAGTGCTGCGGTCGAACTCAATCGATCCGGATTGGACGTGAAAGGTGCCGTTGACCACTTCGTGGGTAGTATTGAGCGTTATCTTGACTTCGCTGGCATCGGGATTGACGACGAATGTCTGGTGCTGGCCGAGCGCGGCTGGAGCGAGCGTGACGGCGAGGGCGAAGGCGGCGAAGGATTTCATTGCATCTCTCCTTGGGGGTGTTGACGATCGAGAGTTGTCTGGCTCATCAGAGAAGCAATGGAGACAATTTCGTTATCCGGAAGATATTCATTCACATGATCGCTCCCCCCTGTGTTCGGCAGCGTCTTGAGCACAGGTTCACGGATATGCGCGAGGATCGACTGCGCAAAAGGCGCGGCCTTTGTAATGCATGCGTCGAGCCGGGCGTCGAGCTGTAGCTTTTGGCATGGCCGGGTTTTAGCTGGCGACCGCATGTTGAGCAACGGATGCGGGCTGTGCGACGCGTGTGAGCTTTGCCGTCACGCGCATCACGCCGGGCCAGACCTTGAGGCAAAACGGCAAAACAGCGCGCGCGAGTGCGTTGTTCAAGCCACCGGCGGCGAACTCGGCAAGGCGCATCTGGGCCAGGAGTGCGGACCGCAGCTTAGGCTGGAAGATCGGCGCCGGCTCCGCTGCAAGATAGGCCGCGACGGCACAACGTGCAGTATGCAGCGCGATGGATATGCCATCGCCGGTGAACGAGGGGATGACGGCCGCCTGATCGCCGACGCAGTAGAGCCCATCATCCGTTGTGCGGCGGATGTAGCCGTAAGGGATGTGGGTGATGGCGATCGGCTTGGTGAGCAACGGCTCCGCACCGGCAAGCCTCATCGCGAGGTGTGGACAGTCCTGCTGCATCCTGGCGAGGAAATTTTCCCAGCGATTTCCGGCACGCGCGAAATACCGCTGTTGCACCACGCAGCAGAGGTTGGCAATGCCGTCTTCAACCGGCTGAATGCCACCGTAGCCCCCGGGATAGAGCATCAGCTCAGAAGCGCGCGCGAGCTGAGCGGCCTGCGCGGGCGCCAGGCGAAAATACGTTTTGAATGCGACCCATCGCTCCGGGTCCTCAGGACGCGGGTGGCCGCGGAGATCGTGCTTGCCCGTCGCGAGAAAGACAGTTGGAGCTTCGTAAGTGGCGCCGTCGTCGAGCGTTGCCCGCCAGACGTTGCTGGTGGTGCGACCGAGCGCCTGCACACTGCGACCGCGCTCTATGCGAACTCCCACGGCGATGGCTTCGGCGATGAGCGCTGTATCAAGCGCCTTGCGCGTGAGCGAGGCCGCGGGAAAAGGCAAGGGAGCCTCTGCGGCGCGCCTGGCAGCTGCGAGACGAACGTAGTCGATGGGCACGGCGCCAAGCGAGGCCACGCCGATGCCAAGTGCATGCAGGTCCTCAAGGGCCTCACCGCTCAGGAACTCTCCGCAGACCTTATGGCGCGGTGTGGGCTCGCGTTCGATCAATGTGACGCTTCTTCCATTACGAGAAAGCGCGATGGAAGCGGCACAGCCTGCCACACCACCACCGATGACGAGAACTTCATCTTGAACAGGAATCCGATTCAGAATTGACGGGCTAACTGGAATCTCCTTTTTGGGATCCGATACGCTGAATTGTGCCGCTCCTGATGCGTATTGCATGACGAATGCTTCATTTGGGTAGCGGTGAAATTAGAGATCAAAAGTACAGACGCGGGAGTTTGACGGGGCATAGGAGAGGATGGTGAGCCATTGCCCCGATCTATGAACGCTTTGTCATCTTGCCAAATTGTCCAACCAGATCATTCCTGCACGGAGCGTCGCCGCGTTCAGGCGAAGCATCGCATGCGTCCGGATCTTCTCCGAGCTCACTTCTCAAAAGTGAGGACCTTTGGCGCGCTCAGCGAAGGCCGGTGCACCTGCGATCAGGCGCGGCGCGTGGTGAGTTCGCGCCAGTTGAGGCCAAGGTCGACGACGAGCAGCGAAACGAGCGTGAAGGCGATGACTCCGATGGCGGAGAAGGAGTCGCCAAGGTGGCTCCAGTAGCGGGGCCAGAGGTTGAGCACCCGGCTGGAGACGAAGGTAAACGTGACGGCGTACGAGCGGGCCATCCACTGGCGATGCTGGATGATTTGCAGGTTGCGCGCGGTGAGGAAGGCGGCGGTGGTGCAGACGATCCACGCGGCGGCCTGCATGGTGGTTCCGGGCATGCCGGGGCGGCCGGCGGCGAGAGCGATCCCGGTGAAGGCGCCGATAAAGACGGAGATGACGTAGATGCGGCCGAGGGCGCGATGGAATCTGAGGTAACGCTGGCGAAGGCGCGACGAGAACTGCATCGGGCCGGCCAGCAGAGCGATGACGCCGCAGAGTGAATGGGGGATCAGGAGATGGCGGTCGGCGACGACCTGCAGACGGTAGGCGTGATACATGGAATAGTCGGTGACGAGAAGCACTTCTGAAGTGATGAAGACAAAGAGCGCCGTGAGACCGAGGAAGGTCCAGAGAACGGTTTTGCATCTGGAGCGCCCGGAAGTGGGCGTGAACACGGTGGTGCTTGCCATTATTCGCCTCTCAGGATAGACGGAATGAGGGGAGCGACGTTTGCCAGGAGAGCGAATGGCTTCATGTTGACAACGTCTCATGGCCCGAAACCATCGGGCACAACGGGCGGCGAACTCGCGATGCCGGAATAGGGAGGGGGCAGGGATAGGTGCTGAAAGGTAAACAGCCGGCTTCGTGACCGGTCCCCGGCGCGCCTGGGTGGGGTAGCCGCTACGGCACCGGCGCCAACGCCTGCAACAGGGCGTCCGCGCCAGTCACAGGAGGCAGGCACGTCCGACCCCGGCAGACCAGCGCCCAGGCCATTGCTCCAGCCGGAGCCGGAACCTGCAGCAGAGTTTCTTCCAGTGCTTCGGGAACGCCGCCCGGCTTGAGCCGCGAAGGCTCGATGCGCATCACCGTCTTCGCCACCGCGAAGCGCGCAACGGCCGTGGCTTCAAGCTCGTCCGCTTCAGGTCCTGTGCCCACGACGACCACCTGCACCGGATCGAGCAGCAGCCGCTCCGCCGCCAGGCCGTAGCTGCCTGCGTAAGGCCCGAAGTGTTCCACGATTCCGGCAAAGCTCTCGAGAGTTGCCTCCGCGATCTTCCGGTAATCCGCGCGCCCGCTCAGCGCCTCGAGGCGCAGCAGCGCGGTCGCCGCGGTCGGGTTCCCGGCCGGAGTCGGCGAGTCCTGCTGCGGTTTGCGCCGCGCCACAAGCGCGCCCAGCGGAATCTCCGCCGGCTCATCGTTGAGCGGCGCGGAAATGTCAAAGAATCCGCCGGCCGAGGCGTCGTGGAACTGCTCGATCATGCTGTCGGCGAGCTTCACCGCCGCGCGGTAGTACTTCATTTCGCCGCTCGCCAGCCACGCATCGATGCAGGCATTCACGGTAAATGCGTAATCGTCGAGAGTGCCGGCAACTTTTTCCCGCGGCGCGATGCCATCGGGATACGCGATGACGTGATGGAGCGAGCTTCTGCCGCCCCACGCCTCATCGAGCAGCCGGTCGAGCGTGCGCAGTGCGAATTCGCGCGCATCCGCACTGCGCAGCACGCTCGCAGCCTCTAGATACGCCGTCACGCCCATCGCATTCCAGCCCGTGTAGAGCGTGCGATCCACGAACGGCGTTGGCCGGAGGGCTCTCGCGGCGAGCAGCTTGGCGCGCGCCTGATCGCGCAGCGCGCGCAACGACTCCTCGCTGACGCCCAACTGCACCGCCATCTCGGAGAGCGACTGACGAACGTGCAGCACGTTCTTCGCCGGGATATGGTGCATGTCGCCCAGCTCGCCGATGTCCCAATACTTCGCGGCGAACTCGAGCTCCGGTCCGCTCAACACCGCGCGCGCCTCATCGAGCGTCCATGTAAAGTAGTCGCCGTCATCGTCCAGGCCCACATCGGCGTCCTGCGAAGCGTAAAAGCCACCGCGCTCGCGATCCGTCAGCGTCGCATCGAGCCATGCCACGATCTCGCGCGCGACGACGAGAAAATCCTCCCGCACAAAACTCTGGTAACCATGCACGTAGTTGCGCAGCAGCTCCGTGTTGTCGTAGATCATCTTTTCGAAGTGCGGAACCACCCAGCGCTCATCCACGCTGTAGCGGTGGAAGCCGCCGGCGAGCTGGTCGTAGACGCCGCCCCGCGCCATCTTTTCGAGCGTTGTAGTGAACGCCACGCGCGCCCGCTCATTGCCGCGGTTCACGGCCACTTCGAGCAGCAGATCGAACGCCGCGGGATGCGGGAATTTGGGCTGCGAACCGAATCCACCGTTGCGCTCGTCGAATTGCGCGACGATCGACGCGGCGATCTTGTCCACCAACTCCGTGCTCAGCGAAGAAGCGCCGCCGGAGAAACTCTCATTGTGCTCGATGGCCGCCATCACGCTCGTGGCCGTCTCCAGCGCCTCGTCGCGGCGCTCGCGCCACACCTGCGCCATGGCCAGCAGCACGCGCCCGATTCCCGGCCTTCCGTAGCGGTCGTCGCGCGGGAGATAGGTTCCGCCAAAATACGGCCGCCCGTCGGGAGTAAGAAATGCAGTCAGCGGCCATCCGCCCTGCCCGCTGATCGCCGACACCGCAGCCTGGTAGCGCGCATCCACGTCGGGCCGCTCGTCGCGATCCACCTTCACGGCCACAAAATATTCGTTGATCACCGCGGCAATTTCAGGATCCTCGTACGACTCGCGATCCATCACGTGGCACCAGTGGCACCACACCGCGCCGATGTCGAGCAGGATGGGCTTGTCCTCGGCCTGCGCGCGCGCAAACGCCGCCTCGCCCCACGCGTGCCAGCGCACCGGCTGGTGCCGCGCCGAACGCAGGTAAGACGACGCTGCGTGTTCCAGTTGATTGCTTGCGATTGGGGAATCAGCCTCGCTCATGGAGTGAGGATAAATGGCTTGCGTACGGCACGACCAGGACGCCTAGCGGGGAGTTCGCTCAGCGCGGGTCTGGAGACCCGCACGACAGCCGGTCAGGGGACCGGCGCCAGATTTGCGAGTCGTTTGGATTCCATTAAAACCCGCGCGAAGCTCGGTATCATAGAACCCAGGCAAGCGATGGCAACCAAAGCAGCCCAGGCGTCGCGCGAGAGCGCGGCGAACGGCAAATCCATCACGATCGGCGTGCTCGCCTTGCAGGGCGACTACGCGGCGCATGCGCGCGCCTTTGAGTCTCGCGGCGTTCGCACCGTGCTGGTGCGCAAGCCTGAAGAGCTGCCCGCCCTCGACGGTCTCGTCCTGCCTGGCGGCGAATCCACCACCATGCTCAAGTTCCTTGAGAAGGGCGGATTCTTTGACCTGCTTGCGAAATACGTCTCGACCACGCCGTGCTTCGCCACCTGCGCCGGCTGCATCCTGCTGGCGCGCGAAGTCGTAAACCCGGCACAGCGCAGCCTGGGCGTGCTTGACGCCACGGTGGAGCGCAATGCCTACGGCCGCCAGATCGACTCGACCATCCTTACGCTTCCCACTGAACTGCCCGGCGGCCCGCTGGAGATGGTGTTCATCCGCTCGCCTCGCATCACCCGAGTGGGCGCTGGCGTTGAAGTCGTCGCGCGCCGCGACGGCTTCCCTGTCCTCGTTCGCCAGGGCCACTTGCTCGCCGCCACCTTCCATCCGGAGATGACCAGCGACACCCGCGTGCAACAGTTGTTTCTTGAGATCGTGCGCGCGCACAAATCACGCTAAAGTGTTCACGCCACTCGTCCCCGCAACGTCCGCGCACCCCAGGCTCCTCATGATGCGTGTGCTGCCTCACTGCATCCAACACCCGGTTCTGCCACAATCTTAGCCAGTACAAATCTTGTACCGATCCTACTTTTGGCGGATACATGGGCTAATTGCCAGGGCGTACAGTTCGACACGGCTCCGGAACGCCGCTTCTGCTGCTTGGGAAAAGGCGTCCTGAGTACCGTGCAGCAAAGGTGCCTGGCACCAGGGGTGTTGCGGACTTCGAAATGAAAGCGGTTTCATCGCTCGCCGGCGCGACCGGCTTGCGGTAGGCGCGAACTCCGCGATTCTCCCTCGTACTCACTTCAGGAGGTAGTTATGCAATCGATCAGCGCAAAGAGCCTGCGAGCTCTGGTGCTCATGGTGGCAGTTGTCCTAGTCGGCTCTGGCGTGCTTGCCTTTGCACAAGGCACGAGCGGCAGCTTGTCCGGCCAGATTTCCGATCCCATGGGCGCGGCCGTCGTGGGCGCGAAGGTCACGCTCACAAACGTGGATACCAATCTTGTTCAGGCGGAAACTTCGGACAACACGGGAAGTTACCTGCTGAAACCGGTTATGCCGGGTAAATATTCGTTGACCATTACCGCAAAAGGCTTTGCTGTGTATGTGCAGCGTGGCATTGTCATTACGGTCAACCAATATGCGACGCTGGATGTCCACCTCAAACTCGCCTCGGCCAACAATGAGGTCGTCACCGTTACCGCCGACGCAGAGTTGATCAACACCACTTCGGCGGAGCTGGGATCGACGGTGAATGAAGCCGCCATCTCCGAGCTGCCGCTGAACGGACGCGATCCTTCCAGCCTTGTACTGCTGGCGCCCGGCACCGACAACGTCTTGCAGCACGGCGGCGAAGGCATTCAGACCGGCTTTTCCTTCCCCAACGAGACCGGCGCCTCGGCTAACGGCGGCCGCCAGGGCAGCACATTCTACATGCTCGACGGCGTCACCAATATGGACAACTACAACGACCTGACCGCGCCCTTTCCGAATGCCGACGCGACTCAGGAGTTCAAGGTCATCACCAACAACTTCAGCGCGCAATACGGCTTCTCGCCTGGTGCAGTGGTCTCGATCGCCACGAAGGGCGGCAGCAACACCTTCCACGGCGGCGCGTTCTGGTTCGTGCGCAACAACGACCTGAACGCCGGCAACTGGTTCAGCCACTCGGTCGATATGCTCAAGCGCAACCAGTTCGGCGGCTTCGTCGGCGGCCCCATCAAGAAGGACAATCTCTTCTTCTTTGCCAACTACCAGGACACCAAGATGGCGTGGGCCTCGAGCGGCGCGCTCACCACCACACCCACCGCGGCCATGCTTACAGGCGACTTCAGGGGCCTGTCTCCCGATGGCGTCACGACCAACCTGGTCGGCCCCTTCAAAACCATCAGCGGCAAGCCCAACCAACTCGATACCAGCATCGCCAGCCTCGATCCGGCTGCGGTTACCATCACCACCACCGGACTGCCCAAGCTGAGCACCATGATGGCCAACTCCGGCACGCTTGCTCCGGGCTCTCAGAAGTATGACGGCGACATGTTCTACACCATACCCGCCGTCCATAACACGTTGCAGGAAGGCACCGCGAAGCTGGATTACATCATCTCGCCCACGCAGACGCTCTCCCTGCGCTCCTTCACCAACTACATAACCGCCCCGTCGACCGACGTTCCGGGCAACATGGAGACGGCGTACAACCACCAATCCTGGACGGCGAACTTCTGGGAGGAGATGTTCTACTTCAACGACGCCCTCACGCACACCTGGACGATCACTCCGACCACGGTCAACACGATTTCGGTTTTCTGGAATCAGATGAGCGCGCACAACGGAGCACAGGAACTGGACTCCGCAGGCAAGCCGATGTGCTTATCGAGGTATATCAAAGTCAACGAGCTACCCGGCCAATGCTACATGGAAGCCATGCGGGTATATGCGGGTTATAGCATCGAAACCGGCTGGGATGAGCCCTCGCAGGAAGTCCGCAACACCCTCGGCCTGGTCGATACAGTGAACAAGCTGGTGGGCAAGCACTCGCTCACCGCCGGCGTCGACCTGATGCGCCAGCGGGCGGTCGAGTCCACACAGTATCCGACCCAGCCGACGGTTGTTTTCAACGGCAGCATCACCGGCAACGCTCTGGCCGATTACCTGCTCGGATATGCCCAGGAATACATGCAGGGCGCCGGCGAAATTGCCGACGTGGCCGGATATCAGTTTGCACCCTTCGTCCAGGACGACTGGAAGATTCGTCCCAACCTGACCGTCAATCTCGGCATCCGCTGGGATCCGAACTTCGCGCCTACTTCGGCTGGCGGCCGCGGCGCGGCATTCGTCGCCGGACAACAGAGCACGACGTACCCCAACGCGCCCAAGGGCCTCATCTTCCCGGGCGACGCGGGGATGACAGCCTCGCTGATGAACAGCTCCTATGGCTACTGGGAGCCCCGCGTGGGCCTGGCCTGGCAGCCCAAGGCTCTGCCCAAGACCGTCTTCCATGCCGGCGTCGGGCTGTTCACCGGTCCGCTCGAGTATTCGATGTACAACCACGCAGCCGACATTGCTCCCTTCAGTCCCACCTATGACTTCTACGGATGGTGCTATCCCTGCAATGCCGACACTTCGTTTGCGAACAATTCGGTCATCCATTTTGATGACCCCTGGAGCAGCGCGGGCTCGCCCCTGGCCTCCAGTCCCTTCCCGGCGACCTACCCCTGGGCCTCCACCTCGTACAAACCGCCGGCCGGCTTTGCCTTCGGCGGCGGAACAACAATCAGCCAGGCATTCGCGCGCAACTTCAAGCTGGGCATGACGCAAAGCTGGAACGTTTCCATCGAGCAACAAATCAACCCGGTGATGGTGGTTCGCGCCGCCTATGTCGGCAGCGAATCCTATCACCAGTCGGCGGAAATCAACCGCAATACCGAGGTCGCCGGAGTCGCGCCATACTCCAGCTTCGGCAATATTCTGGAGGACAACAGCCTGGCGACAGCAAGCTACAACGCGCTGGAACTGGGCTTCGATCGCAAGATGGCGCATGGCCTCCAGTTGCAGTCCAATTTCACTTACTCGCATTCCATCGATCTGGCCAGCTCCGCCAACGTCTCCTTCGGCAACCCCGAGCTGGGCGATCCCTTCAGTCTGAAGTGGAACCGCGGCAACTCCAACATGGACATGCCGTGGAACTGGGTCACCAATCTCATCTACCAGGCTCCTCTGCTCAAGAACCAGAACAAGCTGCTGCAGGAGACCCTCGGCGGCTGGCAACTGAGCGGCATCATGACTGCGCAGACCGGCAACCCCTTCTCCGTCATGTCAGGGGCAAACAACTCCCAGTCCAACCTGTGGCTCGATCGCGCCGATACGGTTCCCGGCGTGGCTTCCAATATGGGCAAGGGCACGCGCCAGGATTGGGCCTACGGCGCCGGCTACTTCAGCAAAGCCGCGTACACCAATGGCGCTTCCTTCGGCAACACCGGCAGAAACGCCTACTGGGGTCCGCGCGTCTTTGGCATCGATTCGGGCATCATGAAGACCTGGGACCTGGCCGAGAGCATGAAGCTGCAGTTCCGCTGGGAAGCCTTCAACGCCACCAACCACCCCAACTTCGGCAATCCCGACGGCACACAGTGGGGAGGTTCCCACACCGGCGTGATCAGCGGTTTGGGCAACATCCCGCCGCGCGTGATGCAGGGCGCCGTCAAGCTCACCTTCTGAGCATCGCAATCGTTATTCTTCGCAGTCCGGACCGCTCGGTCCGGACTGCTTTTTTGTGCGCCGATGCGATGGCGGGTTGGCGGACTCAGCGGTTGCGCGGTACCTCGACCTCAATATGTACGCCCTTACCTTGCGCAGTCGTCAGGCGGAACTTTCCGCCCGAGCGCTGGATCCTTTCGCGCATCCCTTTTAGCCCGAAGTGGTGCCCGTTTCCGCTTTCAACCTGCTGCGGATCGAACCCGCAGCCATCATCGTCCAGGTCCAGCACCAGCTCGCCGTTGCGGTAAGTCAGCGAAACATTTACGTGCGCCGGGTGCCCGTGCAGCATCGAGTTGTACACAGCTTCGCGAGCCACCATCAGCAGATCGTGCGCCACCGGTTCCGTTACCGTAAAGGGCGTGCCGCTCATCTGCCATGCCACCGGAACCTGGAACTCGTTGCCCACCTGCTGTGTCATACTCTCGAGTTTTTCGCCCAGGCTGGCGGCATCGCCTTCCTTGCGCAGATTCCAGATCGCCTCTCGCGCCTCGTCGATGGTCGAGCGCAATTGCAGCCGCGCAACATCCATCAATCCGGTCTCCGCGTTTTCGCCCACGTCATTCATTGACAGCGCCTCGAGCAGCGCCGAGACTCCGGTGCAGCCCTGGATCACTGTGTCGTGCATTTCGCGCGCCAACCTGCTCCGCTCCTCCAGCACCGCCTCAAATTTCGCGCGCACATGTCGCACCCGGTATTGATACACCGCGTAAACCAGCAGCGCGATCAACGCCACGCAGGCCGCCATGAACCACCACGTCCGATAAAAGAACGGCTTCTGCACGATGGCGATCGATGCCTCGCTCACGGCCGCCGGATTGCTCACCTCGAACGCCTCAACGCGAAAGCGATACCTGCCTGCGGGCAGGTTGGTGTAATCGGCCGTGTGCGCCGCCGTCGCTGCGCTCCAGTTCTTTTCGAATCCCTCCAGCATGTAGCGGAAGCGCAGTCCATCCTGCGAGCTGAGCTGGATCGGCGTGAAGTCGAACTCCAGACGCCCGTTGCTCGGCCGCAGCGCAACCGGCGCATCCATGGCCACCGGCCGCCCGTCGGCAAGCACCGCCTCAATCTGCAGCGCAGGCGGCGGCAGCGGCGTGCGGCGCTCGGCCAGGATGTGAATGGGCCCGAGATCGCTCGGGAACCACACGTCACCCGCCGACGTGATGCAGCCTGACGATTGCGTTCCGCCATAAATCTCGCTGTTGGCCGCAAAGTCGGCGGTGGAATAGAACGTCAGCGCCAGGTGCCGCTTGAGCAACCCGGCCTGCGCGTCCAGCTCATGGCGATTTACCAGCGCAACGCCGTTAGGCCCGCTGAGCCACATGTGGCCCGCGCTGTCTTCGAGTATCTGGTAAATTGCGTTGCCCGGCAGGCCGTCCGCGGTGGTGAATTGCGCGAACTGGCCGTCGCGATAGCGGAATAATCCATTGTTTCGCGTGCCAAACCATAGCCCGCCGTCCGCGTCCTCATGAATGGCCCAGACCTTCATCTGCGTCAGGGCGGCCGTTGCTGCATCGCTAACGAACACTCCCTTGCGCATGTGGCTTACGCCGCGGTCCGTGCCGATCCACAGGTCGCCGTTGCGATCCTCGAGCAAAGCGCGCGTGCTGAAGTATGCCAGGCCGTCGCGCATCTGGTAGCTCACGATGCGGGCGCCATCGCGCTGCCAGTAGATATGATTCAAGCCCTCGTCGGCCGTCATCCACATGCTTCCGTCGCGGTCCTGCGTCATCGCGCGGACAAAGTTGTTCGACAACCCATCCTTTGTCGTCAAATGCGTGGTGCGGCCCTCCGCGATCCGGTAGACGCCGTCGCCATCGGTTCCCACCCACAGCGCTCCGGAACGGTCGCGATACACGTTGCGCACGTGCACGCCGGCCATTCCCGGCAGCACCTCCGGCGTTACTTCGCCGTCCTTCATGTGGAACAAAAGTGTCGAGCCGATCCAAAAACTGCCGTCGCGGTCTTGATAGATGGTTCCAAAGTCGGAGTCATTGGCCTTTGGCAGCGGCACAATCCGCACTTCCGATTGGGTGAGCCGCAACATGCCGGACTGGGTGCCGATCCAGAAGTTTCTCTCGCTGTCCTCAAAAAAATTCAGCACCGTGTTGCTGGGCAGCAAAGCTGGCGCGGTGATTTGCATGAGGCTTTCGCCGCGATATTGGTACGCTCCCTGCCCGATGGTTCCAATCCACAGCACGCCGTCCGCAGTCTGGCGCAGCACACGCACCGTCCCCGCGATTCCGTTGACGCGCTCGAATCCTTTCGTTCCTGGAGCCATCCGATTCAGCCCCGATACGGTTCCCACCCAGAGTGTTCCGTCTCGCGTTTGCACGATCGATTTCACGCGATTCTGGCTGGCCTCGCCGCGCATCGTGTACTCGGTGATGTTGTCTCCCAGGATCCGCAGCAGCCGCGAGCCGCCGACCCAGAGCGCGCCGAAGTGATCTATATAGATGGCGTGCACGGCGAGCGGGGGCACGAGCCCGATTCCGTCGACACGGACAAAATGGTCGCCCTCAAGCCGCAACAGCCCGTTGTCGGTGCCCGCCCAGATGTTTCCCTGGGCATCCTGGGCCAACGCGCGCACAAAATCGTTGCTAAGTCCTTCGCCTGTTCCCCACGAGCGGAACTTTCCGTGCGCATAGCGCGCCAGCCCGCCGCCTTCCGTTCCTATCCAGAGAGCGCCGTTACGCGCCACCATCAGGCAAAAGACGCTGTTTTCTCTGAGCGCGGGCGTGTTTTGCCGGTCAAAGACCAGAAAGTGCGCGCCGTCAAACCGAACCAGCCCCCCAGTGGTGCCGATCCACAGAAAACCGTCCGGAGTTTGCGCGAACGCCTGCACCGTCTGTTCCGGCAGCCCGTCCGACGCCTGCCACACCCGCCGCGTGGTTCCGGCCAGCGCGCCGGATTGCGCCAAAGCCCAACCAGCCGCGCCCAAGAGCAGCCAGGCGGCAAATACGCGAGCTTTCTGCATAGCGGCGCTCAGTATACCGCGAAGCAACCTTCGCCGGACGATCCAAATCGCCTTGAAAAATCGGCTTTTGATCCGACTTTCGGCGGATTCAAAAATCGATGGCGCGGAATAGAGTGGTCTTTCCTAAAGGCGATGGCGTTGAGCTACGCCTGAATGGACCGGCAGGCACGGAGCCGTTCATCATGTCCTCCTATATTCGAATCATCCCGAAAGCCTCCCGGTATCTGGCGCCCCCGCACGTTGCGCCCCGGCACTTCGCGGTTCACCAGCTCTTTTTGGCGGGCGCTGTCTCGCTTTTCGCCTTTTTCGCCACTGCGCCGTTGCCCGCGCAAGTCATCGGCACTCCCATCCGCATCGACGCGAGCGAACCCTCGCGCGCACCTGCGCCCGCAGCCTACAACGAAGGCGCTCGAACCACTCCCGCCGGCGTTACTCTCGGCTTGAACAGCCGTTATCTCACACTCAATGGAAAGCCATGGCTCCCCGTGATGGGTGAGTTTCACTTTTCCCGTTATCCCCGCGAGCAATGGGAAGACGAAATCCTCAAGATGAAGGCGTCCGGGGTCAACATCGTCTCCACCTACGTGATCTGGATTCATCACGAGGAGGTCAAGGGCCAATTCGATTGGAGCGGCCAGCGCGACCTGCGCGCCTTCACCGAGCTTTGCGCGAAACACGGAATGTATGTGCTGGCGCGCATCGGTCCCTGGGATCACGGCGAAGTGCGCAACGGCGGCCTGCCCGATTGGGTCCTCAAGCAGGGCCCTACGCGGGTCAACGATCCTATTTATCTCGCTGGCGTTCGCGAGTTCTACGGCCAGATTGGCGACCAGCTCAAAGGCCTGCTCTGGAAGGACGGAGGCCCGGTCATCGGCATTCAACTTGAGAACGAATACTCGTTGCGAGGTCCAGGCGCCGGCGAGGCGCACATTCTTGAGCTGAAACGAATCGCTCTTTCGAGCGGACTCGATGTGCCGCTCTATCTCATCACCGGCTGGGACAATGCCGTCGTGCCGCCGCGCGCTGTCATCCCGGTCTACGGCGGCTATTCGGCCGCGCCGTGGGATAGCTCGATCACCAAGCTGCCTCCGCCCGAAGTTTACGCATTCCGATTCGAGAGCCGCGTCGCCGCCAACGTGAACACCGATCGCGCCCTCGCTGACCCCGCCGCAAGGCGTAACGCTTCCGACCAAATGCCCTACCTGACGGCCGAGATCGGCGGCGGCATCGAAGACACCTACCACCGCCGCCCCGTCATCGCGCCCGACGATATCGCCGCCATGTTCCCCGTGATGCTCGGCTCCGGCGTGAATCTCTACGGAACTTACATGTTCCATGGCGGTGAGAACCCCGACGGAAAACTCACAACGCTCGAGGAATCGCAGGAGACCGGCTACCCCAACGACCTACCCATCAAGTCTTACGACTTTCAGGCGCCGCTCGGCGAGTTTGGCCAGGAGCGCGCATCTCTTCGCAAACTGAAAGTCTTTCAATACTTCCTCAACGATTTCGGCGCCCAGTTGGCGCCCATGACCGTTTATGCTCCCGAGAAGCGTCTGCGCAGCTCCGCCGATCTTTCCGTTCCGCGTGCTTCCGTGCGTTCGAGCGGCGATGCAGGATTCATCTTCTTCAATAATTATGTCCGCGGCTACTCCATGCCCGCGCGCGCGGCAACGCAGTTTTTGATTCGCGTGCCCCACGGAACGCTGGCTGTGCCGCGTCGTCCCATCGATCTCCCGTCCGGCTCCTATTTCATCTGGCCGTTCAACCTGCGCATGAGCGGCATTACGCTTCGCTACAGCACTGCTCAAATCTTTGCGCGTCTCCAGGACTCCGGCGCCACGACGCTCTACTTTGAAGCGTTGCCGGGGATTCCGCCCGAGTTCGCCTTCAACGCGGCCGGCGTGCGCTCTATGAAAGCATCCAGCGGAGAGACCGCGAGAGAATCCGGCACGATCTACGTCAGCGGCATCCAGCCCGGCCCCGACGCGACGATCGACCTCGTTTCCGCACAGGGCACGCCGCTTCGCATCGTCGTGCTTTCCGCGCGCGAGGCCGAAAACGCCTGGAAGGTTCGCATCGGCGCAGGCGATCATCTCCTTATTACCGATCAGGATTTTGTCGCCGATCCCGATGCACGGCCTGCGCGCATCCTGTTGCGCACTCGGTCCACGCCGCAATTCGCCTTTACCGTCACTCCGATGCCGGCCGCGCCGATCAAGGCCGACCTGCCGCTCACACGCGTCTCAACAACCAACCTCACCGCCGCCTTTACCGCTGAGGCGCCGTCATGGGACGATCCTGTCGATTGCCGCCAAACTCAGCCCGCGGGAATTGCGCCGCCGATCAAGTTCGGCCCCGCACTGCCCTACCGTCCCCAAGGCGTTGCCCAGGCGCCTGAAGCCGGCAACCTTCCGCAGGCAGCCCGCTGGCAGATCACGATCCCCGCCGGAACAGTCAATGGCCTGAGCGAATTGTTTCTCGAGGTCAAATACCAGGGCGATGTGGCGCGGCTCTCCGCGAACGGGCAGCTCCTCGACGACAACTTCTCGAACGGCTCCCCGTGGATGGTTGGCCTCAGGCGCTATCTCACGCCCAACCAGCCCAGCACATTTGATTTGAGCATTCTGCCCTTGCGCAAGGATGCGCCAATCTACTTCGAGCTTGCGGATCCTCCGCATTTCGCTCCGAACGGACAGATCGGCAAACTCGAAAGCATCCGCCTTGCCCCCGAGTACCAGCTCGAGATCACAACACCGGCGCAGCCTAGAGACTCGCGGCGAGGCTTTCAACCTCTTCAACCATCCGTGAAACGAGTTCATAGCTTCTGATCCGCGGATGTACATTTGCGACACAACCGTCAGTGGCACCGGGAGCAACTACCCGGCGGCGGGAGGCGCGAACGACACGCCACTTACCGGAACCATTGATAACAAAATCGGCAATCGCGAAATCCAACTGGCCGCTAAGTATTACTTCTGATCCTCGGGACGCATGCGATGCAATATTCGGCCTCTATCCTTTTCGTCATTCCGTCGATGCGGATGGAAAGGACAGTTGTCTGCGCCGCCGCTCTCCTGCGCCGCACAAAAATGCTGTCGATCGCACTGCGCCAACTTCCCTTCCCCTTTTGCATCATTCTTCTCGGACTTTCCCTGCTCCCCAGGGCCGCTGCGCAAGGCTATGCCATCGGAGCCGACGTCTCCTTCCTTGCCAAATGCGAGCAAGACGGCGTGGTCTTCAAGGAGAACGGTAAGGCCGTAGGTGTTCTCGCCCTTCTCCGCGAGCACCACTATAACTGGGTTCGCCTGCGGCTCTTCCACGATCCCGCCGCGAGCGCCGACAAGCTGCCCAACGATCTTCCCTACACGCTTGCCCTGGCCAAGCGCAGCAAGGCGATGGGTTTTCATCTGCTGCTTGACCTGCACTACTCCGATACATGGGCTGATCCCGGCAAGCAATTCACCCCCGCCGCGTGGAGCAAACTCAAACATGAGCAGCTTGTCCATGAGGTCTATGCCTACACGCGCGATGCGATCGCCGCACTTCGACAGCAGGGCGTGTTGCCCGATATGGTGCAGGTCGGCAACGAGATCACCAACGGCATGTTGTGGCCCGACGGCAAGCTCCCCGACAACTGGGATAACTTAGCTGACCTGCTCAATGCAGGTATTCGCGGCGTCGCTGTCGGCAGCGCTCCGGATCCTCGTCCCCGCATCATGATCCACATCGAGCGCAGCGGCGACTACGACGCGGCCGTCTGGTTCTTCGACAACTTGATTGCCCATCACGTACCTTTCGATGTCATCGGCCTCTCCTACTATCCCTTCTGGCACGGGCGTATCGCGCAGCTGCGCGGGAATCTCCACGATTTCGCCCTGCGCTATCGCCTCCCCATCATCATTGTCGAAACCGCATATAACTGGACCCCGGGGGGGATGGCAGGCAAGAAGACTGACTTCCCTGAAAGCCCCGAAGGCCAGCTCGCGTTTCTGCGCACCGTGGATGCGGCAGTCCGCGCCATACCCAACGGCCTGGGCCGCGGCGTCTTCTGGTGGGAACCCGCGGCGGAAGGCGGCTTGCGCGGCCGCGGCTTCTTTGATGACGACGGCAACGTGCTCCCGGTGATCACCGCCTTCGACTCGTCGGCATCGCCTTGATCTGGCCTTTGCATTCACCGCTGAAATCGCGCAAGCTTGAAGGGGGAATGATGGACGAACGGGAAAGCATGAAGGAACCGGCAAAAATCAAGGTGCTCATTGTCGACGACCACCCCATCATGCGCGTGGGCATCGCGGCCATTATTGAAGCCACGCCCGATATGACCGTTGTCGCCCAGGCGGGCAGCGGCGAGGAGGCCGTTGAACTCTTCGAGAAACATCTTCCCGACATCACACTGATGGACTTGCGCTTGCCCGGAATGAGCGGCGTCGACGCCATTCGCGCCGTGATAGCCCGTCATCGCAATGCCAAATTCGTCGTGCTCACCACCTACGAGGGCGATGAAGACATTCATCAGGCGCTCGAGGCGGGAGCGCGCAGCTACATCATCAAGGGAATGCCGCACGAGGCCCTGATCAGTGCGCTACGCCGCGTCCATGCCGGCGGCCGCTTTTTGCCCCAGCCTGTCTCGCGCGCCCTCAACTCGCGCATCCCCAACTCCGACCTCAGCGCCCGTGAGCGCGACGTGCTCGATCTCATTGTCAGGGGCAAAAGCAACAAGGAGATTGCGTCCGACCTGGGCATCACCGAATCCACCGTCAAATGCCACGTCAGTGTGATTCTGATGCGCCTCAACGTGAACGATCGCACCCAGGCGGTTGTGACGGCGCTGCAGCGTGGGCTTATCCATTTGTAGCGGCGGCGGACGGGCCGCTGCTCGCGATTTCCGGTCATATTGCGTAGTCGATCGGTTTCGCTGAATCCTCAGGCCGCGCTGCTTTGCCGTTCAGTTGGAGTCCGGGCTTGTTGAACCTGGTGCGGCGAAGCCAGCGGCAGCGTAACCGCGATCTGCGCCCCGCCGCCTTCATGGTTTCTTGCCGTAACCGTTCCGCCGTGTGCGCGCACTACCGCGTCAACGAACGCCAGGCCAAGTCCGTGCCCATCGGAGTCTCTTCCCTTCACGCGCCGCGCAAAGACCTGTTCGAGCACCTCCGGATCGAAACCCGGCCCATTGTCTTCAAGCGTCAACGCCGCGGCGTCTTCTTCAGCCTGCAATTTGATGGTTACGCAGCATCCGCGCGGCAAATGCTTCAGCTCGTTGTCGAGCAGGTTCGCGATCATCCGGTGAAGCAGCGCCTCATCGGCCAGAACTTTTACCTCGTCGCCGGCCTCCAGGCGCACGTCAAGACCCCTTTCCGACATCGACGGTTCGTAGAGGTCGATCATCGTCCTCAGCACGTCGCTCAAATCGATTTCGCTCCGCGTGATCCGCAGCGCATCTGCCCGTGCCTCCGCCACGTCCAGTGACTTGTTCAGGAAATCGGTCAGCCGGTCCAGCTCTTCGATCGCCGAGACGATCGATTCCGCGTGTTCTTCGTCCGTCACCGCCGGCAACGACATCTCGAGCTTGCCCCGAATCGCCGTCAGCGGGCTGCGCAAATCGTGCGCCAGCGAGTCCGTGATGGTGTGCAACTGGTGCATCGAATTCTCAATGCGATCGAGCATGCGATTCAGGGTCAGGGCCAGCTGGCTCACTTCGTCGTTGCGTCTCGTTGTCGGCACCCGGGCGTTCAGATCGGAGTGGCCGATTCCTGAAGCGGCTTCGGTGATCTCGCGGACATGGCCCAGCATGCGCCGCGTGGTGAAAAAGACGATACCGAATCCCAACATCACAAGCAGAAGCCACAGCAGAAAGAACCGCAGGCGCAGCTTGTTCAGCACGCGCAGCTCGTCCCGTTCCGATAGACCCAGAAAGATGTGGCTGCCGTCGTCAATATCGATTGACGCCACGCGAAACGGAATCTGAACTCCCGCCACGCGCACGTCCGTCGCGCGGTCAGGGAGGATTTTGGTCTTCTGCAGCGCGTTAAGATATTCCGCTCCATTCCCGTCGCCCACCCATAATTGCAAAGAGCCATCGGCGCCACTTTGCAAAAAGAATACGGTATTGCTCGAGCTGCCTTCTGAAGGCAATCTGTTTGGCACTTCTTTCGAAGCCAGCTCGGCCACTTCTCCCACCACGCGGTCATAGAGCGCATCCTTCGGCGTCCGCTCGGCCACGTCGCCCAGAACCTCCACTTCTCCCGAGAGCCAAGCGTCACTCCGCCGCTGGATATCGCTGGCGACAAATTGATGCAGGAATACGAACACGGCGAGTGTACCGCACGCAAAGGCCACCGTTGCCCAGCACGAAATGCGCCAGGCCGCGCTGCGCATGCGGGGCTTAGCGGTCTTTGAGGACATAGCCCACACCTCGCATGGTTCGGATCAGAGGTTGTTGGCCTGCGCCGTCGACTTTTCCGCGCAGCCGGTAAATATGTACGTCAACCACATTCGTGTCCGGCTGGATGCGCATGCCCCAAACCTGATCCAGAATCATCGACCGCGTCACCACTCGCCCTGCATTCCGGCACAGGTATTCGAGCAACACGAATTCCTGCTGGGTCAACTGCAGCACCTGTCCGCCGCGCGTCGCCTCTCGCCGCAGCAGATCCAATTCAAGATCCTGCACGCGTAGCCGCGTCGCTTCGCCGGCCGGTGGGTTGTTGCGTTTGAGCAGATTGCGCAGCCGCGCCAGCAATTCCGCCAGCGCAAAGGGCTTGGTCAGGTAGTCGTCGCCGCCTTGTTCGAGCCCCCGCACCCGGTCGTCGACTGACCTGCGCGCCGACAGGATCAGCACCGGCGCCTTCACGCCCAGTTGCCGCAGGCGGAGGATCAGACTGATTCCATCCTGATCGGGTAAGCCCAGATCAACGATCAGTATGTCGAATTCGCCTTCACCAGCCAGTCGTTGCGCTGTTCTGCCGTCGCCGGCAACTTCCACTTCGTATCCCGATTCTTCAAGTGAGCGGCGCAGAAAACGCTGAATGTCGACTTCGTCCTCAACGAGCAGGAGGCGCATTACGCGATCTTAGACGATCGGCAAGGCATTTTTATAGCTGCCGAAACGCCTGTCCCGTCAATTTCTCCAGGCTCGGCTTCTCCAGGCGCGCTGCATTTCAAATGAACAAATCGTCATTTCCGCGTCGGCTCTTTGTCATCTCATCGCTGTAGCATGGTTCGCGCGCGGCCGTATCTCTGCTCGAGAATCGAAGGTTCGGCGTGTTCTCGATGGCGGCACGTGATGGTTTGCAGCTTGGAACAGATGAACGAAACTTCATCGCAACAAGCGCGTTCGTGCGCTCTCGAATCATGGGTCTTCTCCGTCTTCTTACTGGAATTGTTTTGGTCTGTGCTTCCCTCGACCGGCTCACCGATGCTCGAACGTTGTTTGGCAGGCCAGTCGCCATTTCCACCGCAAGCTTCCGGGAGAAGACCGCATGAACCGCACCATTCTGCTTGGCTATCAACTGCTCACCGGTGCGTCCGACACGGTTACGGGCACGCTGCTCATCATCACGCCCGCTGTCACGCTTGAGATCCTTCATCTTCACGTGTCCGCCGCTGAGCTTATCTTCCCCTCATTGGTTGGGTCGTTTGTGTTGTCAGTTGGCCTCTCATGTCTCTATGGGGCGCTAGTGGCATATCGCGGCGGCGCCAGGAAAGAACTGGAGATGATCTGGCTGCTCACGGCCTTTACCCGCGCAAGCGTGGCTATCTTTGTCTTCGACCAAGTTCTGGCCGGCACGCTTCCCCTCGGCTGGCTGGCCATTGCCGGGTTCGATGCGGGGTGCGTTCTCATCCAGGGATATGGTTTGCGCAAAGGCTGGCTCGCCGGCGCAATCGAATAGATCCTGGACCTCACGTTGGCGTCGAGTCCGATCACTCGCTCCGATCTTCGCTGCGGCCCGAAAGGCGCACACACCCAGCCTCCGCGCTGATGCCAAAAAACAGGCCCCGCCCGAAGGCGGGGCCTGGCATATTAGAGTGCGAAACGCCTAGCGGGGCTAATCTGACTCCGCAATGATAGTGATCTGCGGCGATTGGCCCGTGGCGTCAATGCAGATGAGACGTCCCTGGGTGCTGGAGTTGGTCGCCTTGTCCACGCTGACCGCGACGCAGTAGACCTGCGTGTCCGTCGTACCGCCTTCCGTGGCGTTCACGTCGAAGATGCCCAGCGTGCCGTTCGGGTCGAGGGTCGTGTCGGGCACGGCAGAGGCTGTGGCCGTTTGTGATGTGCTCCCGGAGAGCGGTTCGTCCCAGTCAGCATTACCCTGCCCGCCCTTGTCCAGTGCAAAGGTTGTGAAAGCGCCGCTGCTATTGAGGGTGAAGATCCCGGAACTTTCACTTTGGGTGTAATCGCCGTTCGACATTGCGCTCATAAAGTAGTTGGCGGCAAGGTAACTGGCGGCCCAGGTGCCCGAAGTGGGGGCCGTCTGCGGCTCGGTCCAGCCGAGCTCGTCCTGGGTGGTCGATCCGCCGCCGTTGCCAACATCTGCCAGCATCACGACGGCCGAGTTGGTGTCATAGACGTAGAAAACATCTCCCGTCTGTCCCGGTATAGCGGCGCGGCCGGTGGTAGGGCTCACTGTGATTGTTCCGACCCCGATGCTCTCAGTCCTGATTGTCCCGCTTTGGTTCTCAATCATGATGCCCCCCGTAGCCGACATCCTTCCCACCTGGGCTTTGTAATTGGTCAAGCTGGTATCCAGTCCTGATGTGTACATCACCATGGGTCCGCTAAGCGGGTTGCTGGCCGCCACATGCGCCGCATTCTGCGCCCGCGCCTCACCGATTAGAAAGTCGGCGCTGTTCGCCGCATTGTGCGGGTTCGCGCTCATGACCAGGGCCTCCCCAGCCGAGTTGTTTGTCATATAGAACACCGAGGGGTTGGCCTCTGAAGGCTGGCCACTGGGGCCGATCGTTTGCGTCAGGCGACCGTACGCATCCGCCACTGTGTTGCTGGTGCCGGAAATGTTCATGGGCCCCTGATAAGTCCCGGCATCGACCATGTCTATGACTCCGGAAACAGAGCCGCTGGTCCACTGACCGCTCCCTACTTGAGCCTCGAGGTTGCCGTGCGAATCCTCACCCCGCAAGCCCCAGACATAGCCGCCGCTGGGCTGAGCACCGGACAACCCAGTCGTGTTCTGTTTGTAGCAGTGGCCGCTGCCATGCTGGCCGCTGGGATAAGTGGGCGGCGCGCCCGCATCGTCCATCTCCACGATCGCGAAATCGCTGAAGTGGCTGCTGCTGTCGAGGTCGCCCCCGGCGATTGCAAAGATGGTCGGCGGTGTAACGCCGACGGGAGCGACGGACAGATAGCCACGATTGTCAGAGCCCACCGCGTACGTCCCGCCTAACACGCCGTTCGACGATGCACTGTGATAACCGCTGTAGGGCGAGTTCGAGTCCCCTTCGCCTCCCGTGATGCTGCCGCTTCCGTTCGCGCTGAAGGCGAATACCATGCCGCCGCGATATAGCGTGCTGCCGCTGCCTCCCGTTACGCCCCCGTCCCAGTATTTCTCCCAGTAGCAGGCGTACTGTCCACTCAGTTCGCTGTTCTTGGCCGCTACCGTTTCTGGAACGACCGGCAGAGTGAATGTCGTTGTCTGCTGTTGCGCCACAGGCGTGGAGCTGTCGGTCACCTTCAACGTGACCGTCGTGGAACCCGAAGAGGTCGGAATGCCGACAAGATTGCACGTTCCGCTCTGGAGCGACAGTCCTGCCGGTGCATTCGAATAGGCGCAAGTGTACGGACCATTCCCGCCGCTGATGTTGAGATCCCCGAACGTGTACGGCATGTTCACCATGCCCTGCGGCACCTTCTCCACCGTGATTTGCATTGTGGAGACTGGGCTCACCGTGATGGTGTAGGTTTGCGTGGCGCTTGAGTTCACGCTGTCGGTCACCTTGACGTTGGTCAGCGTCACCGTGCCCGTGGTGCTGGGCGTTCCGCTGAGCATAAGTGTGTTGCCGCCCGAGCTCGTGGCGCACAGGGTGCCATTCCCCAGGCTATAGCACGACGATCCAACGGGGGCTCCGTTGATCGACCAAGTGAACGGGCTCACGCCGCCAGACGCGTTGATGCCTGCGGTGTAGCTCTGGTTGACCGTAGCTGACGGCAGCGGGTTCGGACTGGGTGCGGGCAGCGACACCGGTGTCGGATTGGTGATCGTGATGTCGTAGCCGTTCTGCGTGACCGTGGCGTTGGTCACAGTATCCTTCAGCGTCGCGTTGAAGGTCACGGTTGTGGCCGACGTCGGCGTACCGCTGAAGGTCAGCGTGCTGCCATTGGTCCCACCACTTACATTCAAGCCGTCGGATGGCAGGCCTGTAACCGTCCAGGAATACTGGCCGCTGCCGCCGGAGGCATTAATGTATCCGGTGTAGGAGACGTTGGTGTAGCCGTTAGCCGGCAGCGAGCTGGGATCGGGCGTGGGCAGCGACAAGGGGCCATTGACCACGATCGAGTACGTGAACGGCCCTGCGCTCTGGTTGCTCGTTGTGTCGGTCACCTTGGCGGTGAATTGCACCGTCTGCGCCGACGTGGGCGTGCCGCTGATGGTGAGTGTCGCCCCGCTGGCGGTGTAGTTTAGGCCGTCGGCGGGCATGCCGGTCACAGTCCAGGAATAGTTCCCGCTGCCGCCGGCCGCCACGATCGTCCCGCTATAGGCGGAACTTGCATCTGCCGGGCCCAATGTGGCCGGGTTGGGAGATGGCAATGTCACGCCGCTATAAACCGTGACGCTGTAGTTGAAGGGCCCCACGCTGATGTTCGTCGTGGTATCCGTCACCTTGGCGGTGAACGAGACCGTGGTCGCCGTTCCCGGCGTACCGCTGATCGTCAGAGTCGCGCCGTTGGTCGAGAAATTCAGGCTGTCGGAGGGCAAGCCAGTGACCGTCCACGAGTAGTTTCCGCTGCCGCCTGACGCCACAACCGTTCCCGTATAAGACAGATTGATCGTCGCCGGTCCCAATGTGGAGGGATTCGACGAGGGCAACGATAGCGCACCGTAAACCGTGATGGTGTAGGTGTACGGCCCCGCGGTGATATTTGTTGATGTGTCCTTCACTGTCACGTTGAACGACACCGTGGCTGTAGACGAGGGCGTGCCGCTGATGGTCAGTGTGCCGCCGCTCGCCGAGTAATTCAGATTGTCTGAAAGTCCCGTCACGGTAAACGAATAGTTCCCGCTGCCGCCCGCGGCTGAAATGGTCCCGCTGTAGGCAGTGCTGACCGTCCCATAGCTTGGCAACGAAGCTGGATTGGGTGTGGGCAGCGTCAGAGTGTTGTAGACCGTGACGCTGTAGTTGAAGGGCCCCACGCTCACGTTCGTGGTCGTGTCCGTCACCTTCGCGGTGAACGAGACCGTGGTCGCCGTTCCCGGCGTGCCGCTGATGGTCAGCGTACCGCCGTTGGTCGAGTAGTTCAGGCTGTCAGAAGGCAGCCCGGTCACGGCCCACGAGTAATTGCCGCTGCCGCCCGTTGCCACAACCGTTCCCGTATAAGGCTGATTGATCGTCGCCGGTCCCAGAGTTGATGGATTTGTCGCCGGCAACGTCAGTGCGTTATATGCCGTAATCGTATAGTTGCTTGGGCCCGCGCTGTTCCCCACGCTGTCCGTTGCCTTTGCCGTGAATTGGACAACCTGCGCGGAAGTTGGCGTGCCGGTGATGGTCAGCGTTCCGCCGTTTGCGGAATAGTTCAAGCCATCGGCAGGAAGCCCGGTCACCGTCCACGTAAAGCCAGTCCCGCTGCCGCCTGAAGCCGAAATGCTCCCGGTGTACGCCGTATTCACGGTCGCGATGGTGGGCAACGCCGAGGCATTGAGGGTCACGGCGTTGTAAACCCCGATCGTGTATGTGTACGGCCCGGAGCTGAGGTTAGTAGTGGTGTCCGTCACCTTCGCAGTAAACGAAACGGTCGTGGGCGTGCTGCCCGGTGTTCCGCTGATGGTCAGCGTTCCGCCGCTGGCTGAGTAGTTCAGGTTGTCTGAAGGCAGGCCGGTGACCGTCCAGGAATAATTCCCGCTGCCGCCGGCCGCGACGATCGTCCCGCTATACGGCGTACTCACTAGTGCCGGACCCAGCGTCGACGGATTCGTTGTGGGCAGCGTCACCGTGGCGTACACCGTAATGGCGTAGGCGTACGGTCCCGCCGTCACGTTGGTCGTGGTGTCTTTCACTGACACGTTGGCCGTAACCGTCGTCGCCGATGTGGGCGTGCCGGAGATTGTCAGAGTCCCGCTGCTCGTTGAAGAGGTCAAGCCGTCTGACAACCCCGTTACGGTCCACGAATAATTGCCGCTGCCGCCGGTGGCCACAACGGTTCCGGTGTAGGCTACGTTCACGGTCGCAACGGCCGGAAGCGTGGCCGGAATGGTGGCTGGGATGGTTACCGGGCTGTAGACCTGGATACTGTAGGCGAGCGCGCCGCCCGTGTTGGTGTTATTTGCGCCGTCGGTCACCGACGCGCTGAAGTTGACTGTCCCGGCCGTCGTGGCCGGCCCATTGATGGTCAGAGTGGCGCCGCTGGCGGAATAGCTGATTCCGCTTGCCGGCAAGCCCGTAACTGTCCAGGTAAAGCCTGCTCCGCTGCCGCCCGCCGCCGTCAGCGTTTGCGAATACGACTGGCCGACGACGGCCAGAGGCAAGCTGCCCGTACCGGGCGTGATGGTCACCGCCGGATAGCTGACCACGATGCTCAAGTTTCCTGAGGTCGCCGAGTCTCCGAAGGCGTCAGCCGCCTTCACAGCAAACGTGAATGTCCCGATGTCGGCGGCCTTGGGCGTTCCTGCAATCGCGCCCGCGGCGCTCAGAGTCAGGTCGGGAGGCAGAACTCCGCTGGCCAGGGTGTATGTCAGCGAGCCCGCGCCGCCTGTAGCGGTGACTGCGCTCGCATAAGCAACGTTGAATGTTGCGGTGGCCGTGGGCGCGCTACCGAAGGTGATCGCCGGGGCGGCGGCTACGGTGATGCTCATCGAGACGGAGGTCGCAGCGTCTCCAAAGGCATCCACCACTGAAACCGTAAATGTGGCCGTTCCTACGTCGGCCGCTTTCGGCGTTCCGGTAATCGCTCCCGTGCTCGTGTTCAGGCTCAGGTCTGCTGGCAATACGCCGCTGGCCAGGCTGTAGGTTGTTGCGCCCAAAGCGCCTGTGGCCGCTACGCTGCCCGCATAAGCTGCGCCGACCGCCCCTTGCGGAAGTGTTGGAGCAAAAGCGATCACCGGCCCTGTCACGGTAATGGTCTGGGCCGATGAGGTAGCCGAGAACGCATTGGGCGTGCCCGAATCGGTCATGGTGAACTTGATGCCGCTGTAGACGCCTACGCATGTCGCCGTAGGGGCTGAGGGCGAGGAGAGCACGCCGGCCGCACTGATGCTCAGACAAGACGGCAAGCTGCCGCTGCCGCTGGCCAGCGCCCAGTTCTTATAAGGCGTGACACCGCCGCTGCCCGCCAATTGAACCGAATACGCAGTGCCCACTGCAACCGCCTGCTGTGCCGTCGTGAGGCTGGTAACCGCGGGTGTGGCCGCCACCGTTATCGTCGCCGTGCCGCTCTTGGTGGTGTCGGCAATCGAGGTCGCGGTGATCGTGATCGACTGCGAGCCGCTGGTGGCCGCCGGCGCCGTGTAGGTCGCCGAAGAAGTGGTCGTATTCGACAAGGTTCCCCCGCCGCTCACGGTCCAGGTCACGCCCGCGGCGTTCTTGTCGTTGGATACGGTCGCGCTCAACGTGGCTGCATCGGTACCATCCACCGTGCTTGCAGAAGCCGTAACGGAAACACCCACTGCGGGCGAGTTGCCGCCGCAACCGGTAAAGGTGGCCGCCAGAACTGAAGCGAACAAACCAAGGACGACAAACCACCAGAACTTGCGCTGAAACATGGTTCCTCCCTCGTGCATCTTCCCGATGCGGCGACTCTCTTTGTTGTTCGTTTTGGAATTGAAACCTGAGATGGCCTGGATGCGGCGCATTCGCCGCGGCGAGCTCGATTCGCCGAATACCGGCCGTGATGTTCTGAAGTCTGAGCCCAAGGTCCCGTCTTCCCTCGGAAGTTTCCCGTGCCAACGGCGCTGGTGTGCGAGCAGGAGTGAGCTCAGTCACACGACTACAGGTTCGCCTCATTCGAGGCGCGGCCCGCTATTCGCCATATTTCGATTGGCGCAATGATTCTTGGCTCAAATTGCGCTGCGTGCAATACGTCTTCCGGCGTATTACTTAGGTCCCGGTGTCAGCAGGCTTCCGCTCCCGCCGCGCGCGCAATGCCGGCGTGCGCTGCATCACACGCGGCAGCCGGTGCTTGGGCTCGGCGCGGCGGGCGCGCAATCCTCCGCCGCGAACCCGCACTACCGCTCAGATAAACTTCGCTCGCCCTCACCGCCGCCGCCAGCCGCGTCTTCACGCTGAGCTTCTTGAAAATGTGCTCCAGGTGTTTTTTCACTGTGCGGGGGCTGATGCGGAGGCTCGTCCCGATTTCGGCATTCGATTGCCCGCGCGCAATCCACAGCAGAACATCCGCCTCGCGGCGCGTCAGGCCAATTCTCTTGAATGCGTAGATGGCGGCGGCCTGGTTCGTAAGCGTGCCTCCGTTCCGGCCGAATCCACGCCCTCCGTTGCTTCCCTGCAGCGGCGCGCAGTTTCCTTCCCCCAGACGCTCATCTCCCATCTGGTTTCGGCTCAGTGAATCTTATTCTTTGCGCGGAACGATTCGAATCGCAATACGCTTTTCGACGTATTACTTTCAGCAGGGGGCCGCTTCCTGCGCCGGCAGCCTCCCTCCGGCTACTTGCCTGCCATCGCCACCGTCGCCGCGGCGGTGCGCGTCTCAACCCCGAGTTTTTCAAAGATATGTTCCACGTGCTTCTTCACGGTTCCGGGCTGCATGCCCAGGATCGCGGCGATGTCGTTGTTGGTCTTGCCCTCGGCGATCCAATGCAGCACTTCGTCTTCTCGCGCGGTCAGTCCATGCGAATCCATCGCGGCGCCTGTCTTTGCCGCCCGCTGTTCCTCCATCAGGATCAGGTTCGCTCCGGGCTGCGACAGCGATCGCACCACCAGCCGCCCGCCGTCCTTCTCGCAAACCAGCGGCTCTCGCACTTCCGGCGCGTCGTCGCTTTTGCTCAACTCCGAGTTCTGCTTCCGCAGCCAGAGCAGAAGGTTCCCGGGCAGGCTGCGATCCACCTGGCGTGTCTGGCCGAAATACTCCGCCATTTGCCGTCTCGCCTCCGCGTTGATGAATTGCACGCGGCCATTCGTGCTGCACTGAATCACGCCTCCGCCCAAGTTTTCGATCCCTTCGCGGAGCACCTGCATTTGACGGTGAATGCGGCTAATGACTTTCGCGTTGTGCCAGGCCTGGCTGATGTGCGGACGAACCAGGTCGGCAAGCAGACGCTCGCTCTCGGTAAAGCGGCGGCTGTCGTGCCAGCCGATTCCGATCACTCTCGGAAGAGGACAAGGGACAGTGATACAGAGCGCGTCGCTTATGTCATAGCGCTTGTAGAAGTCGCTATGCAGGCCGCTGTCGCGCATCTTCAGCTCGCTCCAGAAGTCGGAGATTTTTGCCGCATGACGATCAGTGGTCTGCATTCCATGAAGCAGCACGGGATGTTCATGCATGTGCTCTTGCCAACGAACGCCTGCCTCGGCAGAGCCGAGTTCCTTGCTGTGCGTGAAATTAAGTGACTCAGCCTTCTCCGGATACATCTCGTTGTAAGTGATGTGCGTGGCCGGAATCAGCCGCGAGAGCGCGGAGACAAGCTGCGAGAGGAAATCCTCAAACGGCGCGGGATCGCCGAAAGCATAGCACTCCCGCAAGAAGGCAGAGAAAGATTGCAGTTCGGATTGCCTTAATCGTTCCATGCGGGCTCATTCCGCGCGCCCAGGTATCGGGCTCGAAAAAAATCTACGGCTAACGGCGTATGTTACCGAGGTTCTTACTCCCCTGGGCTTTGCGCGGCAAATCAATCGGGGAGCGGTCGCTCGACCAAAGCCCCGTTTAGCATGCCAACATGACAGCACTCGACCTGCACCGCCTCGACAACTGGGCAATGGAATATGGCGTCAAGCCGCTCGCCATTGCGGTCTTCTTCGTCGTCATGGCGTTGATCTGGACCTTTCCCTTGCAGCATCTCATCGCATACCCCTTCGTCTTTCTTTTCTTTGGCGCGGTCATGGCCAGCGCAGCCGGGAAGTTCTTCCAGCACCCGCCCAGCTTCGCCGAGCAATGTCGGGACCGCTAACGCCCCGCGGACGCCTGCCGTTTTTTCGCCGCGCTTCTCGCTTGGCGCGAAAGCGCTGAATGACTCGCCGAATTCTTCGGCTCCTTTTTCATCGCCTTCATGCGGGCTCGCCCTCTTGGCGTTGAACCCTCTTTATGTAAGCGGGGAGAAGTTTGGCCTTGCTCGTAATCGCGCTTGGCCTTTTCCTTTGTGCCTTTGCTCGTTTTCCCGGCAGCCGGCGGCTTTAACGGAATCCCGGCTCGCCGAGCTTCGCTCAGCCCGATTGCAATCGCCTGTTGCGGTGACCGCGCCCCGTGCTTGCCCTGCCGAACGTGATCGATCTCTTCCCGCACGAATTCGCCCGCCGCTGTGCTCGGCGCTTTTCCTCTTTTCAGATCGCGCTTTGCTCTCTCAACAGTTTGCTTGTCCGGCATAAATCCTCCGCTCGTATCCAGCATTTCTCACTCCGATGCCATTGCCCCATGAGCAGATTCCCGCTCGCGAGGCTGGAATCGACCTCGCCCGCAACATTTTCCGTTTGCCTGAGAGAAACGGGCGAAGTCTTCCGATGGTCGCAGCGGCAGTCGACTAGGCTGCTTTCTTCTTATTCCGCGTCCGCTCTGCCTTCACTCGTTCCGAAAGCAATTCTTTGGCTTTTTGCAGCTTTGCTTTGCGCGTTGCGCTCAGGCCCTTTCCGGCCCGGTTAATAAAGAAAGGGCTTAGGAAGAAAGAGCCGTCAGAGAGCTGATTAAGCTACTGAAATGGCGAGAGTCAATCGGTATTTTCGTTTTGCGAAGATTTCCGAGGCCCGGTTCCGCTCCCTGCTGCGCTGTTTTGCGCTGGATCTGACGGCCTCACAGGCAGCCCGGATGACGGGCATTTCCGTGCGCAGCGTTAATCCCATCTTTCTTCGGCTGCGCGAAAGGCTGGTCCACCAATGCCGTCTGCATTCTCCCTTCGCCGGCGAGCTGGAAGCCGATGAGTCCTACTTCGGTCCGCGCCGCGTGCGCGGCCGCAGAGGCCGTGGCGCGGGAAGAAAAATCATCGTCTTCGGCCTG
>JBEKKI010000051.1:0-30630 GCA_050010795.1 Occallatibacter sp. | reverse complement strand
TCAGCTGCGAACCACCCACTTGATTCGATTCCATGTGCGCAGGCTTCAACATCTCGGACTTGAAGTTGCCATCACACCCGCGACAGCCTGAATTTTCAGGGCAGATCCTTCGACTCCCTTCGTCCGCCTGCAGCGGACTTCGGTCGCTGAGGATGACAAAACTGATTGGAAGCGGTTGATGGGATCAATCCTGGGTGTCGATCAGCGTCCAGGAGTCCTTCGAATAGAAGTGGTAGACGGTGCGCTGGTCGATGACGGAGTCGGCGAGGGCGTCGTGATCGAGGCGCGGTGGTGGATGGCGCATGCCGATTTGCGCTTCGTGAACGTCGTGAGGGGACGCGGCATCGATTGCCCAGTTGAAACCGAGGACCGGGCTTGCGCCGTGGGACTGGAGGCGCTCGGTTTCGGGCGCCGAGGCGAGCACCACGGGGTTGGCATAGTCGCTCGGGAAAAAGACGAGTAGCGAGACGGAGCCCTGGGCGGAACAGAGGACAGCCCAATCGGAGGAGCCGGCCCGCTCGAGGCTGGCGTGGACGACGTTTTCTGGCTGGCGCGCCTCGTAGGTTTGTGGAACGAGGCAACCGCGGCGAGCGAGCACATCCTGGACGGCGGGCGGAAGCTGCGGAAAGGCGTTCAGCGGAAGATGACGGATGAGGTAGGGCGTGGAGTGGCCGTCGACGACAACTTGTCCGGAGGTGTTGAGTGGATTTGCGCCTGAATCCTGCGGGTGGATACGCGGGAGGCAACAAAAGAAGAGGAGCAAGACGAGCGTGAGATGGGTTTGGTATCGAGCGCGCACCATAAAAAAACTCTCACGAGCAATGTATGCCGAGCGCAGAAGAACCGCAACCGGCGGAAGGCAACGCGGGATTAGTTGCGCAACGGTTTGCCGGTTTTGAGGGTGTAGGCGATGCGCTCCTGCGTTTTGCGCTCGCCGCAGAGGGAGAGGAAGGCTTCGAGTTCGAGATCGAGGAAGTACTGCTCACTGACGAGCGTGCCAGGAGTGATGCGGCCGCCGGCGAGAATATACGCGGCCCAACGCGCAATTTTTTGATCGTGCTCCGAGGCATAGCCGGCTTCGCCCATTAAATAGATGCCGGTTTCGACGGTGGCAAGAGCTGCGATGCCGGGAGCGGGGATCTGCGTGCGCGGTTGCGGCGGCGTGTAGCCGGACTCGGCAAGAAGGGCGGCCTGCGCCTTGGCGTCGAGGAGCAGGCGCTCGCGGTTCATGGTGATGCGGTCGGAGGGCGAAAGCAGGCCGAGCGAGCGGGCTTCGGCGGCGGAGTTGGAAACTTTGGCCATGGCGATGGTTTCGAGCGCGCGCCTAAGAGCGGTGGCGAACTCGGCGGATTGGGCGAAGCGCGAAGGCGGATCTTTTGGGTCGGGCGGTGCGAGCGCGATGGCTGAGTCAAAAGCGCGAAGCAACATTTCCTTGGTGCCGCCGCCTGCGGGGATAAGGCCGACGCCGGATTCCACAAGGCCCATGTAGGTTTCAGCGTGAGGCTGGCGGCGCATGGCGTGCAGGCAGATCTCCGCGCCTCCGCCGAGGGTGAGGCCGAAGGGCGCGGCGACAACTGGGCGCGGACAGAATTTGATGGCTGCGGTCATCTGCTGGAAGCTGCGAATGACGCGGGCGAGCTCGTCCCACTCACCTTCCTGCGCGGCGAGCAGGAGCTGCATGAGATTGGCGCCGACGGAGAAGTTGTCGCGGTCGCCGGAGATAACGAAGGCGGCGAAGTCGCGTACGGCGTCGGACGTGGGGTTAAGGACGGCAGAGATGAGCGAGAGGACATCGCCGCCGATCGCGTTTTTGAGCGAGTGCAGCTCGATGCAGGCGATGCCGTCGCCGAGATCGACAAGCGAAGCGCCGGGATTGGTGCGAATAGGCGGGCCGGCGTGGCGGAAATCGGCGATGCGGGCGTGGCCGGGAATGGCGGGAACCGGGATGGTCTGGCCGGTGACGGGTTGATAGCACTCGCTGCGATCCTGCGAATACCAGTGGGAGCGCGTGGCTGCGATGAGGCCGAGAACGGGTCCGCCGACCGGCAGGCGCATCGCCTTCATCCGGTTGACGGTGTCGATGACGCCGGCCGCATCCCACATTTCAAAGGGGCCGAGCTCCCAATTGAAGCCGGCGCGCATGGCGGCGTCAATGGCGGGAGCGGCCTCGGCGACTTCCCCGACGCGATCGGCAGCGAAGTTCCAAAGCGAAGAGAGGAAAGGCCACAGGAAAGCCGCGGCTTTGTCTTTGGCAGGGTCGTTCGCGAGCAGCAGGCGCAGGCGCTCGGGAATTGTGGCGGCATTTTTCGCCATCTCGAGCGAAGGCAGAGCAGGCTTCGCGGATGCACGGTACTCGAACGTGGCGAGATCGAGAACGAGGCGCTCGTCTTTGCCATCGGCGCCACGAGCTCTTTTGTAGAAACCTTGACCGGATTTATCGCCGAGCCAGCCGCGC
Source organism: Occallatibacter sp. (assembly GCA_050010795.1). Lineage (GTDB taxonomy): Bacteria > Acidobacteriota > Terriglobia > Terriglobales > Acidobacteriaceae > Telmatobacter. The sequence goes on along the minus strand of JBEKKI010000051.1, from coordinate 28,175 downwards.
TTGAGGAGTTCTTCGAGGACGGCGGAGAATTTGCCGCCGCTGACGCCCTGGGGGAAGTTGGCGGCGACGTGGGCGAGGATGTCGATGCCGACGAGATCGGCGAGGCGGAAGGTGCCGGTGCGGGGCCAGCCGATGGCGGGGCCGGTAAGCGCGTCGACCTCTTCGATGGAAAGTCCCTGCTCGAGCATGAGGTTGGCCGCGTTGAACATGACCGCGATGCCGATGCGGTTGGCGATGAAGTTGGGCGTGTCGTGCGCGAAGACGACCTGCTTGCCGAGTAGGCGGTCGGCGAAAGCAGCGAAAGCGGAGACAACGGCGGGATCGGATTCGGCTGTGGGGATGACTTCGAGCAGGCGCATATAGCGCGGCGGGTTGAAGAAATGCGTGCCGAAGAAGCGGCTGCTTACGGCGGGAATCGCGGCGGCGATGCGACCGATGGGCAGGCCGGAAGTGTTGGTGGTGAGGAGGGCGTGCGGAGCAAGATGAGGAAGCGCGCGGGTGAGGAGCGCGGTTTTGATGTCGAAGTTTTCAGCGACGGCTTCGATGATCCAGTCGCAGGTTGAGATTTTGGGCAGGTCATCGTCGAAGGTGCCGGGAGTGATGAGCGCGGCACGGGAGGGCTCAAAGAGTGCGGCGGGCTTGGATTTGGAGAGTGAATCAAGCCCGACGTGGGCCAGCGGGCGATCCGTGCTTCCCGGTTTTGGAGGAAGATCGAGCAGAAGAACGGGGATTCCGGCGTTGGCAAGGTGCGCGGCGATGCGTGAGCCCATGGTTCCGGCGCCAAGAACGGCGGCGCGGCGAACCAGGAACGGCTTTGCACCGATCGCGGGGGCGGGAGTTGCGGCCGTGGCGGACGTACTCATGCGGGCTCTCCCTCGCGGGGCGCGTTTAGATATTCTCGCACCCGCGTAAACGCTCGCAGCATACGCAAGGCAGCGGGACGGGGTCAAGGATGAGGCAAATGAGCGCCGGGTGACGACGCGCTCAGTATTCGATCTTGTTCGGTGATGCAATCCAGGCGGCGAAGCTGGACCAGGCTTCGTCGCCGAGCAATTGCGCTGAGGGTAGTTTGCGCTGGCTTGAGTCTTTGCGGAGCTCGGCGTAGAGAAAGGCGTCGTCGAAGCCGGCACGTGCCGCATCGGCGGCGCTGGCTCCGAAATAAACGGCGTCGAGGCGCGCCCAGTAAGCCGCAGCGAGACACATGGGACACGGCTCGCAACTGGTGTAAAGCTGGCAACCGGCGAGGGTGAATGTCCCGAGCGCCGTGGCGGCGGCACGAATGGCGTTGATCTCAGCATGGGCCGTTGGATCGTTAGCGGCAGTGACGGTGTTCGCGCCTTCGCCGACGATTCTGCCGTCGCGCACGACGACCGCGGCGAACGGGCCACCACGAGCGTCAGCGACGTTCTGCGTGGCCAGCGCAATGGCGCGCCGCAGAAACTCCGGATTGGGTTGGCCTGGCATGTGGAAAGCTTCCAGTTCCTGAGGAATGGCGAAGACAGATTCAGTATGGCACAGGGTAAGCAACGCAAATGGATTGGGCGCTCGCCACCGCAGACAGGCGTATGGCGAGCGACCCGTTCCGCGTCACTCTTCTTCAACGGGCTGCGAGCACCTCGAGGAAACGGGCGAGCCATGCCGGGTGCGCGGGCCAGGCCGGGCCGGTGACAAGATTGCCGTCGACCACGGCATCTGTCATGTCAACCGACACGAAGGTTCCTCCGGCGAGCTCAACTTCGGGAGCGCAGGCGGGATAGGCGTTTAGCTTGCGGCCCTTGAGCACGCCCGCGGCGGCGAGGATCTGCGGGCCATGGCAGAGCGCGGCAATGGGCTTGTTGGCCCTGTCGAAGTGACGGACGATGTCGAGAACTCTGGCATTGAGGCGGAGATACTCTGGCGCGCGGCCGCCGGGAATGATCAGGCCGTCGTACTGGGCGGGGTCAATCTCGTCGAAGGTTGCGTTGAGCGTGAAGTTGTGGCCACGTTTTTCAGAATAGGTTTGATCGCCTTCGAAGTCGTGGATGGAAGTGCGGATCTGATCGCCTTTCTTCTTGCCGGGACAGACGGCGTGGACCGTGTGGCCGACCATCTGCAGAGCCTGGAATGGGACCATGATCTCGTAGTCCTCAACAAAATCGCCGGCGAGAAGCAGAAGCTTTTGGGATTTCATGACGCAAATTCCTCCGCACCAAGTTTGCCACAGGAGGCGGATAGCGCGGTGAAAGGGGGATCGCAGCCGGGAACTGAAGGCTCGCGGCGCGCTATACTCCATGAAAAATAGCGGGGGGCTTGAGGGGTGAATGTACTGCTGTTATGGCCATGGCTGATTTACGGCTGGGTTGGCATGGAAGCTGTGATCGCGGTTGCTACCCGGACGCGGCGGAGCCAGGGAACCCTGCACGATCGCGGAACGCTACTGATGATCTGGGGTGTGATCGTGTTTTCTTTTTTTGCCGCGGGCTGGGCCGCAATGCCGGGCGCGGATATGCAGTTCAGTCATCAAGTTCTCAGGCTGGCTGGGCTTGTCCTCATCGTGGTCGGTCTGGTGGTGCGCATCGCCGCCATTGTGACCCTGGGCAGATCGTTCAGCGCCAACGTGGCTATCCGTTCCACGCAAACGGTTATGCGCAAAGGGCTCTACCGGGTTGTGCGCCATCCGTCGTATCTCGGCATGGAGATCATCTTTCTGGCCGCGGGAGTGCATATGCATAATTGGGCCTCGCTGGCGGTGATCTTTGTCCTTCCGACGGCTGCGGTGCTCTATCGCATTCACGTGGAGGAAGCGGCGCTGGTGGGCGCGTTTGGCGAGGAGTACGTGGAGTACATGCGCTCGACAAAGCGGCTGATCCCCGGCGTGTATTGAAGACGGAGCCCAGCGAGTGAGAGAGGAATTTCGAGACGGCGGCACGAACGGCGGCGCGCACGAAGCTAGAATTTCTTCATGGCCGGAGCCACAACTCTTGCGGCATTGAACGCGCGCATTGTGGAGTGCGAACTTTGTGAGAGGCTGCGCGCGCATTGCACTGAGGTGGCGCGGAAGAAGCGGCGCGCGTACGTCGACTGGGAATATTGGAGGCGGCCCGTACCGTCGTTCGGCGACCCGAAGGCGCGTGTGCTGGCGCTGGGCCTGGCGCCGGGAGCACACGGATCGAATCGCACCGGGCGGCCATTCACCGGCGATGGATCGGGCGACTTTCTGTATCCCGTGTTGCACGAGGCGGGGTTTGCGTCGCAGCCGAAAGCGACGAGCCGCGATGATGGGATGAAGCTGACGGGGTTGTGGATCACGTCTGTCGCCCGGTGCGCGCCGCCCGGCAACAAGCCGACGCCCGAGGAGTTGCGAAACTGCGCGCCGTGGCTCGACCAGGAGATGAATCTGCTGAAGGAACTGCGCGTAGTGGTTTGTCTGGGGCGGATCGCATTCGACGGGCTGCTGGCGCACGAGGCACGGACGGCCGGAATGAAGACACGCGTGGGACTTGTTTTTGCGCACGGAGCGGAGTACAAACTGCCGAGCGGGCTGATCGCGATCGCCAGCTATCATCCATCGTTGCAAAATACGAACACAGGCAAGCTGACGCGGGCGATGCTTCTTAAAGTTTTCAAGAGGGCGTGGAAGCTGGCAGAGCTGTGAGGGAGCTACCCCACCTTAGCCGCAAAGACAAAGACGCGGCAAAGGTGGGGCCCCCGATGCGAAGGCATAAGGAGAAATGATGGATCGGCTGGAGAAGGCGATTTTGAAGGACGTGGCGCTGGATGATATTGGACTGAAGCCGCAGCAGCCAAAGAATCCGGTAGATCACTGGTCGCCGGCGGTTCTACTGGAGCGCGCGGCGTATTTACGGAAGCTAGCGAAACACGGAGATGGTTCGGCCTCGGAGACGCTAAAAGAGTATCCGCAGCATTGCGCCATGCTTTCGTTTCGCAGCCGCGACGGCGAGGCGGAGGTGCACGAGAAGTTCGCAGATTTATTTTGCGTGCTCGCAGGGAAAGCGACGCTAGTGACGGGCGGAGTGGTGAACGGGGCGCGGACGGTGGCGTCTGGAGAGACGCGCGGAAGGCTTATCGATGGCGGTACACGGCAAACTTTGCGGGCGGGCGACCTGGCGCATGTTCCGGCGGGGACTCCGCACCAGATGCTGGTGAAGGCGGAAGATACAATCACCTGCCTGGTGATGAAGGTGCAGGAAGTCGTCTAGGCGCGAACAGGGCAGACTGTCTGTGCGGAATTGATGAGGATTTGGAGCGGGAGACCGGGATCGAACCGGCGACATTCAGCTTGGGAAGCTGACGTTCTGCCACTGAACTACTCCCGCCCTTTAGAATCAATCATTTAGCAGACTGACTTGCGGTTACTGTCAAATTCTACTGTCATCCGAGTTACAGTTTGCTCAAGCCTTCCGCACACTTCCGGCGAGAATCAACGCTCGAAAAACTATCGAGCAGCAGCCTGAGGAAAAAAGAACGTGCAACAGGTTGACAGTAACGTTGACAGCAAGGCAACCAGAAGAGCTCGCCTGACACAGTATCGCAAGAACGCCGGACGCTGGCAATTCTATGCCGTAGCCCGCAATCTGGATGGCAAGCCGAACCCAGAGAATATTGTCATCAAAGGACAGCCGGTGAATTGGCAGAGCTCCGGCGCCAAGTTCTATCTTGACTGGCTCGATCCGGTGAGCGGCAAGCGTGTCCGCGAAATTGCTGGAGTCGGTCCTCGTGAAGCCAAAGACGCCTGGTTCAGGAAGAGCAAAATCCTCGCCGGGGAGATCGAGCAGGATGAGCTGTCTCAACCTCAGCCCGATAATCGCACCATCGATGACGCCATCGATCGATTCCTCGTAGAGGTGAAGGCAACCAAGGGAGCGGCAACTCTCAAAGCCTACAAGCGCGACTTGCGGTGGTTTCGCAAGCACTGCTCCAAGCGCTACGTCTCGCGTCTCTTCCGCGATGATGCGATGGCTCTGTTTGCCGCAGGCCGCGAAGAGGACTTAAACCAAAAGACCATCAACAGACGTGTCATCGTCATGCTCAGTGCCATGCGGGGAGCCGGTGCGAGCATTGAACTGCGCAAGAGTGATTGGCCGAAAACCATCGAAAAGAAGATTGAGATCTACCAGCCAGAAGAACTCAAGAAGTTCCTTGCGGCTTGCAATGCCGACGAACGGTTACTGTTCCAGATGTTCTTGTTCACCGGGTTCAGGGCCATGGAGATCAGGACGCTTACCTGGCCAGACATTAACTTTAGAGACGGAACAGTCTCGGTTACTCCAAAGGGCGATCTGAAGTTTATGCCAAAGTCGTACGAGGAGCGAAGCGTTCCAGTGCCCCGCTCAATGATTGCATCCCTTGCGGCCCGTCAGAAAAAGAGTACGTCGCTACTGATCTTCCCTACCCCGCCGCACCCCACACGCCCTCGCTATAGGGGGGAACGACCCTGACGGTCACATGCTTGAACTTTGCAAGGAGATTGCGTTTCGAGCTGGATTAAATTGCGGCCGGTGCACCGGGAAATACACCATCAAGAAGAGCAAAACGAAAAAGGAAACGCGAAAATACAACTGCAAGACGGAGCCGCGCTGCCACAACTGGAATCTTCACCGATGGCGTCATTCGTTCGCTACGCAGATGCTCCAATCGGGTCTCGATATTCGCAGCCTACAGCTGCTACTCGGCCACAAGAACCTCTCGACCACGGAGAAGTACCTCAAGTCACTCCGTCTCGGCGATCTTCGCGACAAAGTCGAAAAGTCACTCCTCACGGCGTTCGCGTAGCTTTCGGAGTGGGATACAAAACAGGCCGGGATTTCTCCCGGCCTGGTCGTCTATGCGCTTAGGCGGCCTTGAGTTGCCTCCGGGCGGCCACTGCGAGTTGAGGTTCCTTCTTGATAAGCCACATGGCGATCGTCAAGGGATCGAAACGCCATGAACCGCCGATCATAAGTGCTGGTATCCGGGTCCAGGGCCGCACGCGAGAAACGCCGTGTCGACGTAGCCGAGCGCATGCAGCCGGTCGAGGGCGGAATAGACCCAATTGTCGAGCGGCAAATAAACGGAGCCTTGCCCGTCCATTTGAGCCATCGATGCATTCAGATGAGAATTAAGTAGAAGGAGCATGGAATTGACGTTTTGCCCTTCGGCGCCGCGCCACACGCCCGTTGCGGAAAAGACTGCTACCAAAAGAAACAACGGAAACTCACCTGCACCTCTTTATCCAATAGTTGAACGAACTCGGATTCTTCCGGAAGGTCACAGGCCTTTCCCGGTTTTCCTTCCCGAGGACATTCGTGGGCTCACGATGACCAGCGCGCGGTAACGATCAATAAGTCCGTCTATCTTTCTTGTTCCGCTTGTCCGCCGCCGCCTCGGGATAGGGCTGTCTCATGACGAATCACGTCGTCTGGAGTGAATCTCTCTTTCACGCGGGCAGCAGGGACGCCGGCGACGACAGAGTACGGCTCAACGTCCTTCAACACCACGGAACCCGCTGCCACCACCGCTCCCCTGCCGATTCGTACCCCAGCGAGGATGATTGATCCATGCCCTATCCAGACATCGTCTTCTACGATCGTCATCAAATCGGGTCCACGAGGCGAATCCCAGATCGTTTTCCCGACGATATCGATGCGATGATCGTGACGTCCGACGAAGGCAACGTTGTTCGCGACCAAGATGTGGTTGCCGAAGCGAATATCGCACTGGATCACGCATCCGGGGCCGAATTGCACCCTGTGGCCGAACTCGATGATCCGGTTCGGCGCCCAAATGGTTACATTCCACGGAATTCTCAGCAAGCCTCTTCTGCGCGCATACCGGCACTTCAGCGCGAGATAGATGATTGTTCGCGCTGAGTTTCCGAGTCTCCGCGCCGCTAGTGCGAAGAGCGATCGGTTTTCGCGCGAGTTTAAACGTAATTCCGCTACATACGAGCGCCAGCGTTCGCCGATTGTTGCCATCACGAGCTCACTATCTTATCGCGCTTGCCCGGCCAGACGTTCCTCTGCGCGTGATCGTTTGGCATGGAGGTTGATGAACTCTTACAAAGCCCCGGCCAGAAATCTTACGCCAGTCCACTTTCATGAGGGAGCGCGTCCGTAGCCGGAGAGATCAAGCGACCTGCGAGGCGGAGCCGCCGTGCATCCGCGTCAGAACATCGGAATACACCCCGACGACCATCTGCGCCTTCTTGTCCCAAGCGAGCTCGTTGGCGCGGGCGATCGCTCCCTGACGGAGCCGAGTGAGCCGGCTACTATCGGTTCCAAGCTGAATAAGCGCTCCAGCCAGAGCCTGCTTGCTGAAGGATGGACTGACCAGGGGTACCTTGATTCCGCAGGTCTCGTCTATAACCGCGCCGAAACCGCAGGCGTCATGACAGATGACAGGCAAACCTGTCATGAGAGCCTCCATGACAACGGTCGAGGTTGCGTCTTGGACACTTGAAAATAGCATGCAATCGCAGCCGTCAATCACCTTCAATGCCTCATCGTGCGGTAATGCGCCATGCCAGTTGCAGATCGTCGTGATGCCGATCTTATCTGCCAGCTGGCGTGCTTGGACAAATCCAGCCCCATCGCCTACTACATGCAGCTCCAGCTTCACGAGTTTGCTCGCCTGCTGCACTGCAGTAAGAGCAAGAGGGAGACACTTACCCGGAACGGCTCTTCCAACCCATGCAACCCTTAGAGTAGCTTCGAATCGACGAAATCCCTCATCAGTGGCACGCGGGTAGGGCGAACAGCCCAGTTCTCCAATCACCTTGCATGGTACCCCATAGAATCGTTCGATTGCTTCGCGGTCCACCGGCGTTGCGGCAAAGACCGCGCTCGCCCGCCGAGCCGCCAGCTTCGGTCTTCGGTAGTACTTTGCCTGGAGGCCATTCAGCGAATTCCGGCAAATATGATAGGCGGCGCCACGCCACCCCATCGCGGGCAGGAACGCCCATGGCATTTGGGTGTAGCCTCCAACCGGCCCCCAGATGAATGGGAGGGGAAGTTTCCAGAGAAAACCCGGTTCCCGGTAGCCGATCATATTGAGTTGATGGCAAAGATCGAAAGACTGCTCCGCAAGCAGCCGAATGGCTAGTCGATAGGCGTCTTGTTGCCATTGCCGGTAATGACGATAAAACCGCCAGTCGCCCTGATGCCACAATTGAGCTCTGGCGCGCGGCCCGATGTCGACATAATGAAAGCTCAGATTATCTTGCTGCTCGGCCGAAAGCTTAGAGACGCCACGGTCGATATCCTCACTGAAGCCTTTTTCTGTGATCACATCGAGAGTACAGTGTTTCGCCAAATGGGTGACCCAATTCCAGCCCATGCCCACTTCCGAACCCCAGGTTGGGGCGCAAGCAAAGGCTGAAACGAGCACGCGAGGCAGTCGGGAAGTCGCTGTCATTTCTGCCCTGAAAGTGTACTCAACTCTGGATCGATCTGCAGCGGTTTCCATAGTTGACGCAAGCGCTCCTTCATATGGTTAAGGGAATACTGTTCAGCGATCTGCAACGAGACGGTCTTGGCGTTCTCCAGCGCGAGGGCGTCCAGCATGGCATTGGCAAACGCTGAAGGGTCACGACGTTGGACGATGAATCCGTTCCGGCCGTTCACGATCATGCTGGATGCTCCGCTGACATCGGTGGAGATAATCGGGATTCCGCAGGAAAGCGCCTCGACAAACGCGTACGACCACCCTTCATACCAAGATCCGCATATGAATACGTTTGAAGCATTCAAGTACAGGGCCACTGTCTTGGCATCGACTGCACCGGTTATGGCGACCGCTGCACCCAGTCCGGCTTCCGCAATTGCCCTTTCCATGGCGCTCCGGTCTTCGCCATCGCCGACAAAGAGAAGCTGCGCTTCCGGAATTTGTGCGAGCACGCGGGAGAAAGCATCCAGAATCAGCCTCCATCCTTTGACGCGATTCAGCCGACCGACAGATACAAACAGCGGAATGTCCGGTAGAGCGCCCAACATATTTCTTGCTTCCGCGAGGTCCATGGGACGAAAGATGCTGGTGTCGGCAAATGTGGGGATGGAATGAACCCGATCGGGCGAAAGGCTGCCTCGGCTTCTTCGGCAGAGACCCTCGATGGCTTTCTCATCCGCGTGCGCCAGGATCGTATTACAGGAGCGTAACGCGCGGAAAAGGCGACGGTCGAAGTACGATGCCAGGAAACGGCCACCGGGGTAACGGGAACGCCTCAAGGGATTCTCGACTCCCTGAAAAAGAAAGCAGAGATCGGACCAACCCCAATCGTGGACCGCAATCAGATACTCCGGGGAAGTGACCAATGCGGTCGAGAATCCCGAGGAGAGAATTTTGTCCCGGTTTTTGCGCAGTTGCAAATAGCAGCGGAGCCGCCCCGGCAAGAGAGGGCGGGATCGGAAGTCCATTGGCCGGTCCACAACCAATAAATGAATCGGATGGCCCTCGACTTCCTGCACGATCCACTGCCCGAGGCGTTCTTTTTGATTTGTCAACCCAAGAACGGCCACCCGGGATCCAAACACCTGGATGAATTGTTGCAGGAATGTCTTCCCGCCGCCGATGAGCGGCGCGTCATCCATGAAAAACTCCACCACCAATATGTCAGGGCTGGGAATCGAATGAGGCATTTGGGACCGTTCCAAGACGAACGCCTGTCGTCCCTCAGGACGAGGCAGAAAATGGCAATTCCCCGGAAAAAATTACTCCGGCCACTTTGCGGGACGCCAAGTGACACTTCATGGTCTTCAGCTCGGAGCTTGGGCCACCAAGCATTGTCACTACTACGCAGACAGGTCTCACTCCGCCCCCGCGCTTCCGAACAGCCGTTGACTGATCACTCGTGCCAGAAAAGCCGGGCTGTCGACGTTGCGGCGCCACAAGCGGCGTGGTTCGATCAGCAACCGGAATGCCCACTCCAAGCCTGCCTTCCTTACCCAGCGCGGAGCCCAAGGAACGGTTCCGGCGTGGAAATCGAATGCAGCTCCGATGCCAATGAGTGCCGTTGCGGCCAAATGCTCGCGGTGCCTACTCATCCAGAGCTCTTGTTTCGGAGAGCCAAGCCCGACCCAAACGATGTCGGCCCGCGAGGCATTGATCTTTTTCAGCACTCGGCTGGCCTCCCGATCACTGGAATCGTTGAAGGCGGGTGAATCGATACCGCCCACTTGCAACTGCGGATTCCTCATTGTAAGGTTTTGCGCCAGGGCCTCTCCGACTCCCGGTCTGCCGCCCACAAAGAAATGTCGCAAGGGCGGATCGCTGACCGCCCCGCACACTCGCAGCATAAGTGTCGGACCGCTCACCCGGCCAAAATGAGGAATCTTGAGAATGTGCGCCGCAATAGTAGTTCCCACACCGTCAGGAAGGTTGAGTGCCGATTCCCTGAGTGTATTCAACAATGCACGGGAACGATGCGCCTCGCAGACCGTATGCGGATTGCACAAAACGATGTATTTGCGCTGCGAGTTTTTCCGCCATGCGAGGATTTGGCGGATGACTTCGTCGTAATCGACAAAATCCACGCGCACGCCCAGGAGGTTCTCCTGCCGGGATTTGCGAAGGGATGGATTCAGGGTTAAGTTCATTTAGCGCGATCCTTCAACGGAAGAGAAGCAAGAGCCTTCGGTTCGTGCGCAGACGCCTTTTCAAACGGACATGATTCGGCGAGCCAACCGGAGACATCCCAAGAACGCAGGATATCCCCAAGACGTACCCCACCATGGTGTCTGGAGCGAAGACTTGCCCAGTCAGAAGGCTTTGACACAACAGCACGCAAAAGATCGCACCGACCATGGCGGCAGCATCGGAACTCAAGGGGCAAGCCCGCCATGCACCTACGAAGCAGGCGCCAACAACAATCGCGAGCGAGAGCCCGACAATCCCACCGATTGTGATCGCATCCAGCAAGTCATCGTGGGTAGCGACTGCCATGCCAACCCGCCTTTCCATCATGGTCAGCATACCCTCATATCCGATGCCAGAAATCTGAAGGCCCCTGTTTTCATGGACATACTGGTCGACGGCTACCGCCCACAACAGCGCGCGGCCCGATCCGCCCGTGACGGGGTCCGAGACATCCGCCCACCGGGCCTCCAACCCTCCGACGCCGACCTTGCCGAAATACAGAGCGGCAAGACAGGCAGTAAGAGCGACGAAGCGCCATGTCCATATCAGTGATTGCTGACGAGCGCGAAAGAACAGGTTCCACACAATCAACCAAACTAGCGCCAGCGCCGCGCCTGTCATCCCCGCACGTGCATAAGTCAAGAATGAGCTGCCGAGAAACATGAGCGCTGTCAGGCTACCGAACACCCTGTGTTTCTCTCTCGACAGGAACAGGGTGAGAAAGCAGGCCACCATCAACTGTCCCGGTAGTCCCTTGGGGTTCCCTGCAATTCCCGCAGAGGCCGTTACTCCCTGGTCCTCATACGCGTTGGCGAAATCGCCGTTCTGGACTCCGTAGTACACGGAAAATGCGGCAATCGATATCACGACAACCCAACAAATCGCCATATACTGAGCGCTGATTCTGTCCTTAGAGGCTAGATCGACGACAACCCAGAACGTGAGCCAGTAAACCACCTGCAGATATGCATTCAAGCTAATGAGGGGTAAGCTTCCTGTACGTATAAACTCGGCCGCTGTCACAAGTGAAAGAGCAAACAGGCCATAGCGGTACGCCCTCCAAGAGAACTTGCAGGCTTGTCTTATCTTGCTCCGTTCTTTCAGAATCACGAGAGTCAGGAGGAGCAAGGTGCCTCCGCGCACGATTTGCGGTAAAGCCAGTTCCCCGATGTTAATGATTCCGAAGGCCGGATTAATTCCGTAAGCGACGATAAAGTCGATTACGAATAACCAAACAATCAGCCGCGCCAGCCTCGAAGCACGAGGACGGTTCCTCACCGACATCCACACGATCAAGCGCGCCAGCCACGCGGAGCGGTGCTGACGTCTCTCGAGTTCGTAATTGCCGGGGATCGTCATCGGGGATGAATTCATTATGCTCGCTTCAGCGCTGTCCTTACGCCTCTATGGTTGGCGGATGGTGCGGGATGGAACAGAACTGTCCGCTAGTCGCGGGGATCGTACTTGTACTCTTCCATTGCAGAGAAGATCGGACGGCTGTTTTTCCGGCGGCGAACTCCCGATGCCTCTTCACTATCCTCATCTCCTTGGGGTTCCGCCAACCGCGGGCTCCGTTTGGCCAAACCAACTTGACGGTGGCTACGCTTCGTCACGCTTCGCATTCACTGGTCTCCATCCGGCAGGACTTCAATGGTAGGGTGGGAATGCGGCTTAATTGCGAACGCTAGATCCTGTTGCGCTTTCTCGAAATTCACGTTCCGCGCCAAAAGACCTTTGAACCACCACTTCAGCTTTCGCGGCCCGAGTGTAGCACCCAGCAAGAAGAGAAGTCTGCGACAGGAGCGCCGAAGCACAGAAGAGTAAGCTTCTAACTTCCGTCCAGTGCGGGCTCCGTATTCAAGGATCATTCGGTCGGTAGTTGCACCCGATGCTAAAGTTTCAGTCACTTCTGTTACATCTCGAAACCGATGGTATAGAAGTGGCTCGTGAAGGACTATGAACCGGGAATGCGCGCATGTCCTTACCCACAATTCGTGATCCTCCGCTCGAGGATACCTTTCCGAATAGCTGTTAGTCCGAAACCATTCCGTTCGGCCAAAAACTGTAGGGTGAATAAAGACACCGCGTTCCAGGACAATTCTCGGATCCGTGGACGGTTCCTGACTTTGCATTCGCCACAATATCCGCGAATTGCTGTCGATAATCCAGGCATCCGTACCCATCACGTCAATTGAGGTATCAGACAGCATCACCTCAACCTGACGGCTCAGGCGTTCAGGATGCATGATATCGTCCGCGTCCATTCTGGCGATGAACCGACCCTTGGCAAGCTCGATGCATTGATTCAGGCGTCTCGGCAAACCGAGCGAAGTACCGTCGTTCAAAATGCGCCATCGATCGTTGGCGTACGACTTCGCGATCTCCAACGTGCGGTCAGTCGAGCCGTCATTAGCAAAAATCACCTCGTAGTCCGAGCTGGTCTGGTGCAGGATCGAGCGGAGGGCGTCTTCCAATGTGACCTCGGCATTGCGGGCCGAGAGGACGATACTCACAAGTGGTGTCATGGTTGGTTCGAATGAATCGCCCCCGGGCCTTATCTTGAATCGCCAACTACGCGAACAACGACCGCTCGATTCAAAGTGACGAGCAAGTCCTCAGTCGCTTGCGCACCAGGTTCGTTGACGGAAGAGCATGAAAGAGCGCAAATGCCAGCGTTCCCGCCCACACGACGCCCGGAGAACCCCACTGATAGCACATGACGATTTTGAGAAAGAGAGAGGCAACCGCTGCAGCTCCGTAATAGACCATATGCCTCGCCATGGTGGGTTCGTGGTTGAGCATCGCGCTGAGGGTTTCATCGAAACCTTGCTGCCCGGCTCGAAATGCGAACGCGATCAAAAGCGCGATGCCAGGAACGATCGCTCCTGCGGTCCAAAAGCGGAGTATGTCTTTCCCGGAAACGGATAAGACAATGCCAACGGCGAAATTCATTCCAACATTCAGGGCGATTGAACGAGGAATGCTGCTCAGTAACCACGCTTTGTCTCCGCGTGCAAACGCATCGCCAAACGCCGGCCAGAGGGGAAGAGAGAGGAACTGCGAAAGCAGGGCCATGGCGAAAAGTCTTTGCGCAACAGAATATTCGGCCACCGCTGCTGGACCAAGCACACGCACGATGATCAAACCGTCCACTCCATAAATGAATGCGGAAAGTACCTGCTGCAGAAGAAAGATTCCTCCGCTCGCTGCAATTTGCCGTGCAACGTCGAGACGAAAGAGACTGAAGCGCGGGCGGAGTTGAGGCTCGACCTTCGTGAAATAGGAGAGCCCGTTGCACACCATGGCAAGGAGCGGACAAAACACGCTGACCATGACGAACGGCCCAAGAGCCGTTGCAAAGCGGGCGCAGAAGGCGACTCCGATAAGTGTGGTCAGGCTACCCACGGCCGTCCAGATGTGGAGTTTATAACCCTCCTGCAGACCGAGTTGCACGCGTCCAACAATCGAAAACGGCACGCAAAGGATCGTGCCAAGGAAGAAAATCGCGGTTGTTGGGCCTGCCTCTGCGACCGCCTTCGAAGAGTGCACGTTAAATAGCGACGCCCAGGGAACAAATGGATAGGCAAGAAAGAAGCACGCAATCAGAACGATCGCCGTGGAGAGCAGCAGGACGAATGCGCTCGAGACATAAGTTTGCGCCATTCGATCGCGTTCGCCCCCTGAAGCTGAGGCAATAAACGTGGTGACGGTGCTGCTCATCCCGAGGTCGCTGAACGAGAGCATGGCCGCCGCGGAGACAACTGTCATCCACATTCCGTAGCGTTCGGCGCCTAGGTATGGGAGAGTCAATCGGATGGAGACGATCGCGGTTAATAGAGCAACGACTTTGGTGCCGATAGCGGCGAGCGCGGTGGCCTGAACGCGCTTCGTTCTGTTCAACTGGTTCGATTCGTCGTTGCCCCTAGGATCCCACGCCCGGCGCGCTCCGCTCCATATGTCAGAAAAGATCCGGCCCAAATGTGCTCCTTACAGTGATCCTCAAAGTAGATGCCCGCAGTTTTCTGCAGACGGGGTTCGAAGGGGTCGATAGCCGGAATCCGACTATCCGTTATGGACGGGTGACATTTAGCAATCGCCGAGGCTGACCACTCACCTTGCTCTATGGAATCCGGCTCTCGAATCGAGCCATTTCGGGAATCGCCCCAGTAACTCCGCGCACAGAAATCTCCACTCCGCATTGGGGGCCAGAAGCATCATACTGGCACGGGCGGCACGGGTCTTTAGCCTAATTGTCGATGCAGGAACCGTGGTCTTTCTGGTTCAACTGCTCGTGTACAAAATGTTGAACACTTTCCGGACAAAGCATCATCCGCAACATCTGCGCAAACTCATCGAAATCAGTCTCCGTTGTTGGAGATGGTTCGCCGAGTGTTGGTCCGGGAATCTCAATACTGTCGAAGACAAGGTATGACGAATCGGGGGTGACAGATCCAAAATATGCTTCAACTCCCGGAGACCCAAATCGGTCTTTCAGTGATGACACAGATGGCATAAATGGAAAGCGATACAGTGCGAGCTGGATTCCATTGGCGATCGGCGGATTCTCCAAAACGGCAGCGATGATCTTACTGCGGCTCATTCGGAGCGCATTCATCAACGTGCGAACGATGTTCGTCGAGTACCGCCTGGGCTCGGCCGCCAAACGGACTCCAGAGGGTAGGATCTTCTCGGGACTAACCAACTGCAATGCCCGCCGATGCCATTCTAGAACCTCGTCCCAAATTGCATTTGGCGAGCCGATGAGATTCCAAGTGCCAACGGTTCGGTTCTTGATGGCTCCTGCAATCGCAGCACACGCCTGACGGATATGCACAGCATTTGATGGCATGCTCCTGCATTGGCTGTCGATGTCGCCCTTCATCAGCATTTCCACCCAGGTCATTGACCAAGACATCCATGAACCGTATACGTGCCCCAGGCGAACGATAAGAACAGGCTTCTGATACGTTGAGGCAATGGATCGAATCAGCTTTTCCGTCCGAAGCTTTTGCGTGCCATAGACAGTATCCGGCGCCGGCTTCTCAAATGAGAGCTGCCCTTTTCGGGAGGTTTCGCCATATACGGCGATCGAACTCAAGTGCACAAAATACCTGACACTGGGCGCCGAGAGAATCTCATTATAGAGGCGGCGCAAGCGCACCTCATCTGTGCTCCGCCGAAGCTGAGAGAACGAGCAATCGATTACGATGTCCGCATCTCCCACGTTCTCTCTGATCGAGCGCTCGTCATTCTCATCGAAAACCCGCACGGTTCGCCCAAATGCAACATGGGGGCCCATCAAAAGGTGATGACGGCACAATGCCTCGACGCGGCAGGAATCATGCGACTGCAGCCAATCTGCAAGCCGCCACGCAATTTGTCCCGCACCGCCCAGTAATACAATCGTTGGCATCAGAACGCCCTTTCTAGGCTGCAAATTTCTCCGCTGCCGCCGTTTTGTTGATAGCACTCTGAAAGAAAACGGGTGGTCAGCAGTCCCGTCGCGGTCTCATTCGATGCCACGTCGTTGTGTTCTATGCGTTTAAGGAACTCAAGAAACTGCGCCGTGTAGGCTTCAACCAAGGCAGTCATCGCGATCCTGGGCGCCGGGAAAGTGCAGCACGTCGGTCCTGCCGAATTGTTGAGCACAATTGGTGAGTCGGGACGAAGGTTCAGTTCGACGCTTCGAGTTCCTGCCTTAACAGTAATTCCGCTCCAAAAATCGCGAAATCGAGACAGCGCGAATTCGAACGGAATGGTCCTGCCGCTCACATCTCGCATTGATCCGATGGCAACTGTTTCAAAGTCGACGGTGTTTACACGTTTTTGAGAAAAGCGCTCGATCTTGACATCAATGGCGCCAACGATAGAGAACAATTGATCGATAAGGTGTGAACCAGTTTCCATCAGAAAGCCGCCACCTGAAAGTGCAGCGTTGGACAGGTACCAGTTCCCACCGTGAGGGGAACGCTTTAACCGTTGGCAATCGCTCGCAACAGCACGCAGCGTTTCGCCTTCCGCCCAGGACTTGATGAATTCTGACGCCACTCTCGTGGCCCAGTAATAGCGGCGCATGTAGCCGCATGCAACGACCAAGCTGCTGCGCTCTGCGCCATTAAGCATGAATTCATGAGCTTCTGTTCTGTCTGCGAAGGGCTTTTCGCAGAATGAATGCCAACCTCGGCCATTGATCGTAGTCAATATCTTTCTTCGGGTTCCGACTGGTGTTGCAACGAGCACTGCATCCACTTCGGAGCACTCTTCAAGTGAACAGTAAGACGAGGAGACTTCGAAGCGCTGCGCAATCTGAATTGCCCTTTGGATATTTATGTCGCACAACCATGAAATTCGCAGGCCCTTCAACTTGCGAAGAATTGGGAGATGAAACTGTTCGGTAATCTCCCCACATCCAATAATCCCCACTGACAGCTCTTTCATCGGACATATCTCCCGCCGGGTGCCATCATTCCAATCATTGATACTATGACGAGGATCAACAACGCCCGTTGATTCCTGATTGACTGATCTAGAGTTTGAACGACCAAAGCCACTTCTTCATGGGAGAAGCTCAACAGCCATCCTGCCTCGCGAATGAGTCGCTCGTCTAGGGCCGAAACTGCCTTAGCAAACGCTTCAAGTTCAGGTGCACTGTGAAGGCTCTCGCGGCGCTGCAATAACCGTAATGTAGGGGGAAGTCCTGGTGGCAACGTCAAATATGGTACCGATTGTCCACGAAAACGATACGAGCACCGCAGCGGCGAGAAAATCGTGGATATATCTCAAGGCCCCCCAAGACAGGGCATATCGTCCTTTGCGCTTCAGTTTGGCTTTGAGGTCGTCACAGAGGCCGGAGGCCCCGATAGAATAGAAAAATGGGAGCCGCGCAGGTGCCAAGATGAATTCTTGCACTGTGAACCCCATGCGGTGCGTTAAGGCAGTTAGGCTCATCACGGACCAGTCGCATAGGTGGTAAGGAGCCTCTGAATAAATCCAAGGTAACCTGAAGAGACGTGAAAGCAGGAACGTGACGCGCGCATATCCGCTTTGGGAGTTGGGCGTGCGCAGTACAAGAAGGCCTCTCTCCTTCAATAATTTGCGAGCCAGGATTAACGTCTCATAAGGATTGGGCAAATGCTCGACGACATCGCCAAGATAGATAGCATCCCACTTGTTACGATCATTGTAGGTATCTAATGTTCCTACATGCACAGGGAGATTATTGAATCTCGCTATTGCTGAAACACCTTCGTTCACTTCGACTCCTCCAACCTCCCATCCGAGTTGTTGTAGATGAAAGATTAGCTGCCCTGATGCACAACCGACGTCGAGAAACCGTCCTCGCTTTGCTAAATGCTTCAGCAACATCTTGTCCAGAATGCGTGCACCACGGTCAGAGGTTCTGGATAAGTCAGTCGTCGCAGTAATGAAGTATCCGCTTGATTTCTGATATTGCGATAGAAGTTCAGCAGGGTCAGGAACCGGCGAGACGAAGAATAGGGTGCATTCTTTACATCGCCATATCCGACACCTTCTCTGATGTGCGACCTCTTTAACAACGCTACCGTCGCAGCCTGGGCATCTTCGCGTTGATAGATTCTGTTCTTCTTTCATCTCCTTGTATGATCCTCAGTGCCTATCTCGAACATAGCTAATCAAGAATTTCCTTTTTGAGTTTGAAAACGGCGCCGCTGAATACATTTCTCACTTCCTGGTGATATCGGGAAGCAGTTTTCCTGCTGGCGCCCCGGGCGATATGGCGATTCGCATTGACACGATTAGAACGGCTCCATTATGCGGTCCCTCTTTACAGCCCCCGCTTCTCCCGCCACAGCTAAGATCGATTCCGAATTCGGACTGAACCACCTTACCTTACTATCCCGCCAGCAACCGTATTAACGGGAGCCTGCCCAAGACGGCTCAGAATCAGCGCCATTCGGATGTCCTTGCACAAGAAGAACTCCGGAGTACCAGGCGTGTTTAACCAATCCCGTCGCTGTCTTCATTAGACTTTGCTGTAAGCTCGTCAGGCTTCTTGCCGGTCTTGAGCAGTGCTATCTCTGCAGTAAGTTGTTCCAGTCGCTCTTCCAGGAGTTTCACTTGCGCTGAATGCGCGCTCACAGCGGAGGCTAGGGTGCTCTCCTGATTCGCATGATTCACTAAACTGCATATTGCGGTGCGCGCAGGATCTGAGATACTGCGCGCCCCACTCTCGACACATAATCTCTCAAGTGCTGAGTACTCTCATTAAGAGAGCCGGATACCAATCGTCCGTATACGTGGAACTAGAACAGCCACGGGAGTCTCGGATGTCAAGGTTCGTCACGAGCTGGAGTGCAATCCTCTATAAGCAACGAGAGGCTCGGATCCTCTTTCGATAACCGCTTCAACGCAGGCTTCGCCCCTCTCGGTCCCACGGTTGAGATCGACATCCCGCGACCATGCACCGCTTCTCAGGATCCGTCCGCCGCTCAACGAATCTCCAGCGGATACAGAGCATCATTTTGAATCAACGATAGCACCAACTAAACTCAAGCTGATCTTTGGTCCTTCCAACGTAATTCAATCGGAACCAGTTGCGCGCATCCGAGGTTCTTTCTTCGCGGGCGCCGCGTCACTATGACCGGTCACCGCCTTGCGCAGAAGGTTAAGCTTGGAAACTGCGTCGGGGTCATCCTTTAGATGAGCAAGGCCGTCTTGCACCAAGGCAGTTAAGATGCCAAGGAACAATCCAACGAATGCAGCGGTCAAGACGATGATGCCTCGATAGGGGGACGATTTCTTATCAGGCGCGACCGCGGCATCGATAACCTGAATCTCAGCACCTTCCTTGGCCTCGTCGAGCTTGGCTGCCTCGAACTGGCGGGCGAGGATTTCAAAGATGGTTTCATCGTATTTCACATCGCGCAGCCTGCGGACGTATTCCAGTCCGGATTCCGTCATTTGTCCTTTCGGGACCATTAGGCTGCCGGAACTGTCGCCACTTCCGCCCAGTTTGGCCAACTCAGAGCGCAAGCCATCCAATTCCTGCTGGGCCTCGAAAAGTTGCGCGTTCTCACCCGTGGCGTAGGTCTGCATACCCTGAATCTGCACTTCCTTGGCCGTGATCTGAGCGCGCAGCGCGGCGGCAGATTCGATCAGCGCGCGCGCCTGGCTGTCAAGCTGGATCAGGCCGGTCTTTTGTTCCGTCTCCTTCAAAGCTTCTTCAGCGTCAGCCAAGTTTTCA
Source organism: Occallatibacter sp. (assembly GCA_050010795.1). GTDB lineage: Bacteria > Acidobacteriota > Terriglobia > Terriglobales > Acidobacteriaceae > Telmatobacter. The sequence goes on along the minus strand of JBEKKI010000051.1, from coordinate 8,344 downwards.
TTTGCTTGCTTGAGTTGCCGCTCAAAGAACAACCTGCGCTGCCCAGCCTCGGTGATGGCCAGATGTTGAGACAGATCGCGAAATTGATCAACGTACCCGTTGGCAAGATCGGCGGCGCGGCGCGGATCGCGGTCTTCGACTGAAATATGGATCAGCCCGTCCTTGCCGCTGCCGTCCACAGTCGCATAGTGCTCAAACTCCTTGCGCGCATCCGAGAGATACCGCATGCGGTACTCCTGCATCAGGCCGAAATGCTCCACCATCGCGTTCTCGACGGTCCGGCTCTTCAGCATTGCCACATACATGTCGTTGGGGTTCTTGAGCAGACCGCTCCCGCCTGTGGCCAGCGCGGCGACTGGAGCCAACGAACCTAGTTGCGAGGCCAGTTCGGCGCTCAAGGAGGAACTCTGTTGTGGCGGCAGCAGGGTCACCTTTGCTGTGTAGCGATTGGGCATGAGAAAAGCAACGATGAGCGCCACGACCGCAAAGCATGTCGTGAACCAGAAAATGATGCGCTTCCTTGCACTAAGCAAAATGAGCAAATCGAGCAAAGAGGTTCCTTCGTCCGCCTCTGCGACATATGCTTCGGTTGAAGAGCCAGGAAGAGCCTCAGCGTGCGCTTTAAGATCAACTGGAGTTTCAGTGGACATCGTCTTCTGTTAAGTGATGAAAGTGGAGCACGAGCCTGTTTGCATTTTACAGGAGACTCACCCTCGCGCTAGCTACTTAATGACGTTCACCGCCGCCGCGCCCAAGGCGAACTGGGAGAACATCTGCGACCAATTCATTACGCCGTAAAGCGCGGACTGCTTCGGGAGCTTCTCCGGAACCAAGATCGTATCACCCGGGTAGATGCGCAGGTCGTTGAACTCATTCCCCCAGGGTCCCTTGCTCATGTCGTGGCTTACTACCTCTCCGTCGGCGCGGATGATGAATTCGCGGCGGCGGTCGGCGTCCTTGTTAGGGCCTCCAGCCCGCCGCAAATACGTTCCAGCTCGCGGGCGACCCGCAAACAGGAAGGAATTTTGATCGTAGACTGCACCGATAACATTGACAGTCGCCGGACGGTGAGGAACGACAAAGCGATCGCCATCCTCTAGGGTGATATTCGGCAGACTGTCGACGACGCTGCTGTCGGGCTGCATCGGAAGCACGATCCGTCCCGTAGCGCGAATCTGGCGCAGGCTGGAAATAAGGTTTTGCTCGCTACCCTGCGCTGCAGCGCCGCTGGCCAAGCCCTGCGATGAGGCCGCTGCCGGTGACGACGCGAGCATCACCGCGTTCCGTTGAATCCCCAGGCTTAGGCTTCGCACATATTCGTCGATCCTGGCTTGCTGCACGGCGCGCGTCGATACGCGCGTGAACTCCGAGCCGTAAAGGTAGGCGTTCGGTGTCAGACCTCCGGCGCGTTCCACAAGATGTTGCAGCGTTTCACCAGGCTGGGCAGAATACACACCGGCGTGCACGAATTCGCCATCGAGCCGAACCAACTTTGTCTGCTCAGCCACAGGCACGCTGATATCTCCTTGCGAGAAGATATAGATCACGTCTCCGGGTTGCAGCGCCACATCCTGTGAAGCGTCGTGCTGCAGAACCAGTTTGCCCAGGTCGAAAGGAATTAATTCGGTCTTCAAGGTTTCTTGATTGAGCCGCTCGATCACCGCGTAATCCCAATCGATCTCAGGAGCGGGCAGTTGTACGTCGGTTCGCTGCCCCGGAAGCATGCTCTGGTTGGGGCTGGAGATTGCCTGGGCCGCGAGCGGCGCGTTGCCCGTGCCCTGTTGTGCGCTCAGGACTGGGCTCAGGCTGGTGACGCCGCCTGCCGTACTAACCCCAGGCTGCGCAGTTTGCGGGAGAGCCACGGGTTGGTTTTCTGCAGGCTGCCGTTGATCGCCCAAGCTCGATATTGATTCAAATTCCGGCGCGGGTAGCCCCATCTGCGCCCGCCGCCACCAGTAGTTCCGCGTCAGCAGCGATTCCTTATCCGGGATCAGGTCGCTGACGCGCATGCCTTCATGCCAGGCAAAGCGACCTGGATTGGCCGTGTTTCCCCTGAGGATGACTGTCTTCTCGTACTTGGGAATGATCGAGTACACGCGGATCGTGTCGCCGTCGGCCAACGGTGTCGCCAGGCCTGACGCGGCGTAGGCCACTTCCATCGCTTGCCGGTCGCGATGTTCGTCAATGCGGTCGATCGAGACTCGAGCCTCAGCGGCCACGGCGGAAACACCTCCGGCGTCGGCCAGAACGACGGCCAGCGATTCTCCAGGTCGCAACTCATAGATGGCTGGATTACGCACACTACCGAAGACTGCGGCTTGAGGGCCCACCGGGGGAATAAAGATGACGTCTCCAGACAACAGGTTGGTATCCTTCGTCTTGTCGCCCCGGATGAGCAGATCATAGAGGTCGAAGCCGGTCACCACCGCGCCTCCACGGCGCAGCTCGATCGAACGCATCGAGCCTTCAACCGATGGCCCGCCACTCGCGAAGAGCGCGTCAACCAGCGTGCTCAACGAGCTGACCGTGTAAACGCCCGGCTGGCGCGCCTCTCCGGACACGTATACCTGGATGGCGCGTATCTGGCCCACGTCCACGGTGAGATCGAAGTTATGGTAGACGCGGCCCACAGCTTCGCGCAGATGCGCGTCCAGCTCTGAAAATTTCAGGCCCGTTACGTGCACCTGTCCCACTTGGGGCAGGTAGATCTCACCTGAGCGGTCCACCCGAACATTAGCCGACAGACTCACCTGCCCCCAGATGCGGATACGCAACTCGTCGCCCGGCCCAACCACGTAATCCGGCGGCACCGGCGCCATGTCCACCGGCGCAAAGGTCGAGGGGATGCTGCGGAACAGGTTAGCTCCATAGACGGGCAGCACCAGGCCTGTGGTTGAGGCCACGAACTTCTGGAATTCAGTCAGGGGCTCGGGCGGAAGCGGCACCGGCTGCGCGGCTGCCCGGCGGGAATATTGCTCAGTATCCGAGTAATTGGAAGATGGATTCGCGAGAGGGCCGGTCGCATAACTCCCCAACGGATTGCTGTTTCCACCCGGTGTTCCGAGCGGTCCTTGCAGCGCGGTCCTTTGCTGCGACTGGCTCGAACATTCCAATGTGCTTGCAAGCAGAGGGTCTGAACAGTCTATTTCGCCCGGAGCTTGCGCGGATTGCGCGCTCGCAAGCGAGCAAGACAGGACGAGGAAACTGAGCTGCCGAACGATAGAAATTCGGCCGCCGTAACTCCTTCCGCGCAGTGGCGAATGCATATGTCTGGAGTTTATAACATTCTCGGAAACACTGTCATGGAGTGCCCTGGCAGTAACCTTAACGTGACGAACAGTGACGTCTGTCCTCGCGAACGATCCAGGCCCGTATGCAAGCAATCTTTACCCGCAAGGGTTCGTTCAGGTTGTTGTGGGTAGTGCGCAACGAATAATGGCCCTGCATGACCTCAAGAAACTGCGCACAATTTCCGAAAATGTCGCAGTGCGAGTTATGAAACGCGCGGCGAACCCGCTTGAAGCAGACGGCCTCCCGATGCGGCGCCGCTCAGGAGGACATCCTCGACGCACCAGTGAGAGAAAGGCTGACAATTACGAAAGTTTGCATCTGAAGTCGGATGGAGCTGCAGGGATCGGGCCTTCAGTCTGCAACAGGCAGCGAAGGATGAGTTGGATTTTCCGCTCTGGGCACTTTTTCTGTCGATTCAGCCAGCGGATCGAGGTTCTAAATGTAGCCTTGAATCGTCCAGGAATGGAAGTCTTGGAACACCGGGTTGCCCCGAGATTGTCATGTGGGGTAAATCGTAAGAACTTGATATCTCAACAGTTAATCGATGAATGCCTTTTGGCGCGGTTTTTGTCTCGTATCTTTGAACAAGGACCATGCTGCATCATGACCGTTCCCGTTTCTCAGATTCCGTTACCTTCGTGGTTCCATGTCTGATTGAGATATTGAACACACGATGAACCGTGAGAAGATTAGTTTTGATCTGAATGTCAAGAACGACGTTTGCTCTCACGTTTGTGATCTGGAACACGGGTGGAATCGTGAGAACATGAAATCTGTCATACGCAATCAACAGAGTTTTGCTAAAGTGGTGAAAGTACTCCCTTGTCTGCGGTTGTCTCATTCTGCCCGAACGAATCGTCTGAACTGAACGATCGTCGAAGTGGAAATCAACCTTGTAGATCATCGCAAGCTATAGCTGATGAAGAGACGGTGTATTCGCATGAGCCACCGTAACTCCTCTGGGACGTAAGTGTGTTCCAATCTTCGGCGCCTCTTCGAGCTTGACATTGATCACATTTTAGGGGGACGAGATTGAGTACAGAGTCGTTGTTCGATCAAGTTCTCGATTCTGGGGATTCGAATTCATTTTTGCCGCACGCTGCTTTCAAAGGGGCAGATTGGATCAAGGATCAGGCCCGGGTGCAATCCCCGACAGAGACTCCTTTAGCCGCGTCTCCCGGAGACAAAGAGGACGCTCTCTGGGGTCCAGAGGATCTCCGGATTTCGAGTCATTTCACGTTCTGCCCAGGCTGGCAAGAGGTCAGCCCGTGGTCGCGCTCAGCAGCCAAGCGATTCTTCGACTGCGCCTGCGTACTCTTGGCACTGCCCTTCCTGGTCCCAATGTTGCTGGTGATCGCAGCAGCGGTGCGCCTGACGTCGAGAGGCCCAGTTCTGTTCACGCAGAAGCGCATGGGCCGTCACGGTCGGGCCTTCACCATATTCAAGTTCCGCTCCATGGTGCACGTTGCCGACAAGGCGCATCATCCTATCACCACATCGGAAAACCAACGCTTTACTCCGGTCGGCCCTCTCCTTCGCCGCTGGAAATTGGACGAGCTGCCCCAGCTTGCGCATGTATTGCTTGGACAGATGAGCCTGGTTGGCCCCCGGCCCAAACTGCCGGAACATGTGACCTTCGATCTTCCCTGCCGCCCGGGAATTACTGGCATGGCGACGATCGTTTTCGCCTCTGAAGAAACCGTCCTAAGGTACCTGCCCAAGGATCAGTTGGATGCCTTCTACCACGGCGTGGTGCTGCCCGCCAAACGGAAACTTGACGCGGATTACATGGCACGCGCTACGTTTCTGTCTGACATTCGGCTTCTCTTCAGCACCGTCCTTCGCCGGTGGAACACCGACGCCCTGGAGAACTTCATTGCTGCGTCGAAACCCCAGGGGGATCGCGAAATGACACCAGCCAGAGCATCCGCTTCATCTAGTGCTGGCCTGCGCATATCGAATTCGCTCAGCACGAATCAGCCGGCCGAAGCCGAACAGGTTTCGGCTTCCTGATTGACACGCGTTGAAGATGTGTGCAGGTCTGGAGAAGCCGCATATGGGCAGACCCCGCGCTGTCTCGTGAAGATACGCTAAACCTGTTCACTGGGGTGAAGCAGCGGCCGGGGCCCACACAAGCGAATCGAACTCGTGTCAAAGGAACTAACATGGCCAAGTATTCGATCGTTGTTCCCTTTCACAACGAGGACGAGAACGTAACGATTCTTTACGCGCGACTCAAGCAGGCTATGGAGCAAGTGGATGACTCCTTTGAGTTGGTTTTCGTCGATGACGGCTCCAGCGACCGCACATACGAGCTTCTAGAAGAGATTGCCGCCGTTGACAGCCGCGTCCTGGTCGTCAAGCTTCGCCGCAACTTCGGCCAGACCTCGGCCCTGGCGGCCGGCTTTGACCACGCCTCAGGCGAGTTCATTCTGGCCATGGATGGCGATCTGCAGCATGACCCCAATGACATTCCCGCTTTTCTCGAAAAGCTCGACGAAGGTTACGACGTCGTCTCCGGCTGGCGCAAGGTGCGCATCGACAACTTCATCCTGCGCCGCGTTCCCTCCGCCTGCGCCAACTGGATCATGGCGCGCCTCTCCGGTGTTCCCATCCACGACTTCGGCACCACCTTCAAAGCCTATCGCCGCGAGGTCATCCAGAACATTCCCCTCTACGGTGAGATGCATCGCTTCATTCCCGCGCTCGCCAGCTTGCATGGGGCATCCATCTGCGAGATACCCATCCGCAATCTGAACCGCGAGCGCGGCAAGAGCCATTACGGCCTTGGCCGCACCTTCCAGGTTTTCTTCGACCTGATGACCATTCGCTTCCTGTTCAGGTACATGAGCCGGCCCCTTCAGTTCTTTGGCGGCTGCGCCATCCTGAGCATGTTCGCCGGCAGCACGATGGCCGCAACCCTGCTAGCGATCAAGCTCTTCCATCCGCGCATGGACGTGATGAATCAGCACGGCCCCATGTTCGTGATCGCCTCGGTACTCATCGTCTCCGGCATCCAGTTGCTCGCTCTCGGCCTGCTTGGCGAGCTGCAGGTTCGACACTACTACAACAGCCAGCGTCCCGCGTCCTACACTGTGGACCGCTTGGTGCGGTTGGAGTCCGCCGACGAGCAGACCTTGCTCTCGGGACGCCGGGTCGGCAGGCTGTGAAGCAGGAATCAGAGAGGAGGGAGGAGCGTGTCCCGCATATAGTTGGAGGTTGAGGCGGGCTTTTCGTGCTCTTGGTACTACGTTACCGCCTTTCGGGTAGCAGACTCCGTGATCGGCCCCGGGTATTTTGAACCACGGCAAATGTTAGTCTTTGGCCATAGCCGGGCCCGCACATTTCGACTTCCAGTTGTAGAACGTGGCTTCGCGATCCCATTCTCCCTGCATAGATCCGCCGTCTTCATCCTAGCCTCGTCGCTTGTCGACGCGTTGTTGGATGATGCCTCAGAGCCGAATCGAAAAGCGACCCCGTCTTCACACGGGATTGCAATTGAGTGCAATGACTTCTCGCTTTGGCCTCCCAAGACGTACTCTCATCGCTCGCAGTTCGATCCTTCGTTCGGGCTCTAGTTCGGGGAGGCGGACCCTGAGAATGAAATCCTGGCTCAAAAGCTCGACATCAGTGCGCCGGCCGTAGCCTTGGAGGCTTGCTGGTCGCTGGTCGTCACATAGCGCATCGTGGAGCCGATCGACTTGTGCCCGAGCTGTTGCTTTACCAGGGCGAGATTGACATTCGCAGAAACCAGATATCTGGTGAGCGAGTTGCATCAGAGCGTGAGGATGCTGCTTCTCTGCCGGTGGCCCGGCTTGGCGCTCGCTAGCGAGGCGCGGGCCGGCGCCGTCCGCCGCGCGAAAAGAACGTGTGATAGACGAGACTTCAAATCGTTGCTCCCCGCACAACAATGCAGCAATCCATCTCTCCATCACAATCTCCATACACATTCCCCTTACCCGGCAGCATCTGTCTTTAAGAAACACAGAGAGTAGAGAGAGAGAACAAGGAATAGGCGATTGAGGTATCCAAAAACAATCCCAGAAGCAATTCTAGGTAGCGCAGTTTATGGAGGAACGGGATCGAGGAGGCGCAGTTTCCCGATCGCAAAAACAGCGTCTTTTCCAGGTGGCGCAGTTTTTGGAACGGGGAGCAGAGCTTGAGCGGGCGGCGGGAATGGACATGAGACGAGCCAGGCTGGAATACATGGTAAGTAGCGTATGCAGAATGGTTTAGCTGGCATCATGGGGTCATTTATCGGAGCGGTCTCTGAAGGCGGCGAAAAGGGGATCACTACGGAGGGACCTGGTTTTGCCTGCATTTAGCTGACAGCGTCGTCGATGGAGATGCCGAACCCTTCGTTCAGGATTTCCAGGCCGTAGATCTTGGCCGCGCACATGGCGCCGTACTCGTTGGCGCCGGAGAGCGTGACGTCGAAGGGCAGCACCTGGTCGGAATACCAGGGTGTCGCCAACTGGGAGTTCTGGCCCGCGGAGGTCAGCGAGGTGTCCAGCTGGTCGATGGTGGCGCCGACGGGAATGCCCGCGGAGCGCACAACCGAAGAGGAGAACACGGCGCCGCCGTCGGAGACGTCGGTGTACTGGGGCCGGATCTCGTCGATGTCGGCCACGAAGGTGCCGGCGCACTTCTGAATGAGGTTCAACAGAGAGTGACGATCGAAGTTGATCCAGATGGAGCTTTGGAAGAAGTCGTGATCCTTACATACTCATCCTGTTGTTAAATCCATGTGTGTGGTCCTTGACATCAAGGGCCGAGAGGATCATAAGTATATGAGCACGACATATAAGATGTTCGCATCCCTTCCGTCTTCCGACGAACTTTTCCGCCAGAGCATGGGCCGGCTGTTCGGCTTCGGCATCCAGGAGGCCCGCAAGCAGGCCGGCCTGTCCATCGAGGAAGCAGCCCGCTTGTCCGGTATGGACGTCAGCGAGTGGCTGGCCATCGAGGGAGGCAGCGTGCCCCAGGACATCAACCGGCTGCGAGCCATGGCCGATGCGATGGAGATCAGTTTCGACAAAATCGCCACGCTGGT
>JBEKKI010000050.1:0-32652 GCA_050010795.1 Occallatibacter sp. | reverse complement strand
TACATACCTCGCGCGTACCAATCGCCCTGCTCCGGGACGCATTGCGGGCTCCAGTGCGCCCAGATACCGAGTTTTGCATCGCGATACCAATCCGGGCAGCGGTATGACTTGAGCGATTCCCAGTCGGGTTCAAAGGGCCCATCGGGGACGCGCCCGCGAAATACCTCCGAATATCCGGGCTTAGCGACTCGAGCCCATGCGAAAATGGCTGCTCCACCTAACAGGAATGATCTGCGCTTCATGATTGCTTTCTCCTGCATCTAGCTTCAAGCCCGAGATGCCCCTCTTTCCCAACTCCGCTCCACAGCGCCACGCTGCGTTTTATTCCGTTATCGCCTGCTCCATGGAGGAGACTATGAAGATAAATGGGATGTCGACAGCATTGGAGCCGGTTTTGCCGTGGACCTCAATCGCCCATGGGTTTCCTTTCAGCTGCACCACCACCACGCGCCGCAGTGTCAGCCCGGCCAGAGCGGATTCAAAGCATTTCTACCGAGCTGGCGGGAGACCCTGCGCATGCGGCCTGCACCCACAAAGAAATTTGGAATCGTAACAGTTAACGGTAACTTACTTGATCGATCAGATTAGGCCTGGGCGGCAAAGTCTGTCAAGGGGGGCTCATCCCCCATTCTGGCGAGGGAGATTAAGGGTATGGATCACAAGGACCAGAATTCTCCTCGGCAACTTGAGGAGTTGAGCGCGCCACTGGGGTCATATATGGCAGATGCAACGTCAGCTCCGGCCCAGGCTCATTATTCCGGCCGCACAGGCGGCGTCGGATGCGAAGGATAACGGTAACTCTAACGTTGACAGTTGAAAAAGGCGATTGTTATCATTGCCCTTTGCTGGGACAAGCGGTTTGGCGAATTGCCGATTCAGAAATCAGAGGAGCCTGTTGTGCGGCAACGGATCTCTGCAAGTTAGTGAGTATTGTCGCAGCATCAAGAGCCGTGCCGACGTTTGGACGAACTTTATAGCCCAGCCAATCGGATGGTCGAGCAAATCTGGCCGATACCACTCAGAGCTATGCCCGCTTCGCTCAATTCCGTATTGCCGGCATTACTTCCGCTTCCACCAGCGGGCAATGAAGTTTTCCATCTGTGACTCAGAAAAGATTCCTGAAAGGATGCAGCTATGATGCTCAGCCGGCGCAAAGCGCTCTCCGTAATGGCGGGAGCACCCGCACTCCTTTTATCGCGCAAGTCCATGGCAGAGGGCTCTCTTCTGACCGAGTTGCTCGGGGGAGGCGAAGAATGGCAGTCAGCTTCCACCACAGACGGCTCTTCCAGTCCCGTGCTCGAGATTGCTCAGGGCCCATTCAGGGGCACACGCGAGTCACTCCGGGAATGGCAGGTTCCCGACTGGTTCCGTGATGCCAAATTCGGCATTTGGGCCCACTGGGGACCGCAATCTGCTGTCGAATACGGCGACTGGTATGCCCGCAACATGTACATCCAGGGGTCGGATACAAAGATGTGATTCCGATATGGAAGGCCGACAAGTTTGATCCCGATCATCTGTTGGGGCTCTACAAGAAGGCCGGAGCGAAGTATTTCTGCAGCATGGCCGTGCATCACGATAATTTCGACCTCTGGAACTCAAAGTATCAGCCGCGCTGGAACTCGGTCGCCATGGGACCAAACAGGGACATCGTCGGCGACTTCAGAAAGGCTGCCTACAAGCAGGGGCTCAGGTTTGCGGTAAGCGAGCACCTTGCCCCCAGCTATCACTGGTTCTCCACATCCCACATGAGCGATAGAACCGGCCCGCTGGCCAGCGTGCCCTACGACGGCTCGGACCCCGCGTTTGCCGATCTCTATCACCAGTTGCCGAAAGACTATCCCTATCGCCAGCGGATCAACGATCGTCAGGCGCCGGACGCCTGGAAGATGCACTACTTCAGGCGGATCAAGGACCTGGTCGACAATTATCAACCCGATCTGCTCTACACCGACGGCGATATCTTTTTTGAGGAGTATGGTCTGGCCCTCGTTGCAAACTTGTACAATATCGACGCCAAGCGCCACGGCGGACGCTGCGAAGCCGTGTATTTCAGCAAGCTCCCGAGCGATTGCCAAGTCGGTACATGCGTACAGGACTGGGAGCGCGGGGTGGCCGCGGGTATTGCGGAGAATCCCTGGCAGACCGACAGCAGTGTCGGGGATTGGCATTACAACATTGACGACAGGTACAAAACACCCAAGTACGTGATCGACTTGCTTGTCGATATCGTCAGCCGCAATGGGAACCTTCTGTTGAACTTCCCGCTTCCGAATAGCGGAGAACTCGATTACGAGGAGTTGGTAATCCTGGGCGAGATCACGAAGTGGATGGCCATCAACGGCGAGGGAATCTACGCGACGAGGCCGTGGAAGACCTTCGGCGATGGGCCGGTGGCGACGGCGCCGCCATCTAGTAGTGGCACCCGGTTCAACGAAGCTGGCCGCACGGATCTTACGGCCGAAGAAGTGCGCTTCACAACCAAGGGCGACACGCTCTACGCATTTGTGATGGGCTGGCCGGACAAGCAGGCCTTCATCAGACCTCTGGCTACGACTAGCACCTTCTCGCCGCCAAAGATCCAAAACGTGGAGCTGCTGGGCTATCAGGGCAAGGTGGAGTGGAGACAGGACGAACAGGGCCTCGCAGTGGTGATGCCGGAGCAGAAACCTTGCGATCACGCGATCACACTCAAGATCGTGTAGGTGGGGCGGGTCAGGGCGTAAGCGTCCGCACATCGGGTGTTTACATTTACGCGAAGAAAACAGTCCTTGAAATGAGAATAAAGATGCATTGTCGGAACAACGGCAGCACACCATGCGGAATTGCAGCCACATTGAGCATGGCAAAACGATGCAATTGTATTCTCGCTCTGGTTGTGGGGCTTCTGTGGAGAGCTGAATTTCCGGTCTTGGCGCAAGGCGGGGCGGCGGGCGACGGGTTGTCTCTCAGAGCAGATTGTGGGGTCCTGTCTGTAACACCGATTGCAGAAGGAGCACTGCGCGTCCGCTGCGCTCCGACAGCAGATGTAAAGGCGTCCAGCATTGTCCTGATTCATCCTGCGGCAAATGTTCCGTTCAAGATTCGTCGCGCTGCTGGTACTGTGAGCCTGGCTACCTCAAAGCTGAGGGCGACCTATGAAAAAACCTCAGGTGTTCTACGGTTTTCCGACGCAACGGGTCACGTGCTGCTGGAAGAAGTTCCCGGTGGGCGTCATGTGCAGGCCTCGACGGTTCAGGACGAACCCACTCTGATTGCCGAGGATCGCTTTCGCTCTCCGGTCGATGAGCACCTGTTTGGCTCAGGACAGTTTCAGGATGGGTTTCTGGACGTGCGCGACCTTCCGCGGCGGCTTACGCAGGTAAACTCGCAGATTTCCATCCCATTTTTATTGTCGAGCAAGGGGTACGGGTTGCTCTGGCACAATTACGGGCTCACCGACTTGAACCCCGCGGATAAACACCTGGCATTGGCACGCGAAGGTGCTGGCCAAACGACAAGTTTCTCGGTGACCACCTCGGAAGGAACCCGCATGGTGAATCGAACCACGCAAGTGTTCACAGGGGACATCGAGGTCGCAACAGACGGACGCTACGCGATGATGCTCGATATAGGTCGGGCGATGGCGCAGCAATATCACGTTCAAATCGACGGCAACACAGTTGTCGATTTTTCCAACCGCTGGCTGCCGCCGACCACAAGCTGGTTCGTTGAATTGACGCCCGGACCCCATCACGTGCGTGTGGAAGCGGACGTCAATGATCAGCCCTCGATCTACTGGAGGCCCTCAGCCCCCGAAACCGTGCTGCGCTCACCGGTCTCCGATGGAATCGACTACGTGGTATTGGCTGGCCCCACCGCGGACGAGATCATCGCGACCGAACGCAAGCTCACCGGTCAGGCGCCGCTGCTTCCTATCTGGGCGTATGGATTTATTCAATGTCGGGAACGCTATACATCGAGCGATGAGATTCTCGAAAACGCCAAGCAGTTCCGCGAGCTGAAGCTGCCGATGGACCTGATGGTCCAGGACTGGCAGTACTGGGGCAAGTATGGGTGGAATGCCATGCAATGGGATGAAACCCACTATCCCGATCCGGCAGCCTTGGTGCGCCAGCTCCACGCCCTCCACGCAGAACTGATGGTTTCTGTCTGGCCTTCGATCGATCCCAAATCGACCGTCGGGAAGGAATTCGCGGCCGACAACATGTACCTGCCCGGAACGGAGTGGATCGATTTTCTAAATCCAGCAGCCAGGGCATTGTATTGGAAGAACTTTTCCAGCCGCATGTTGTCTCTTGGAATCGACGCCTGGTGGCAGGACGCCACCGAACCGGAAAACGATGCCCTTCACGACGTGAAGACCTTCGCCGGTCCCGGAGATCGTTTCCGTCTTATCTATCCTCTCCTGGTCACCCAGACCGTCTATCAAGGTCAACGGAAAGACGCCCCAAACAAGCGTGTCTTCATATTGGCACGAAGCGCCTTCCTCGGTGAGCAGCGCTACGCTGTCGGCAACTGGTCAGGTGATATCGGCAGTAATTGGGAGACGCTCCGCCGTCAGGTCACGGCCGGCCTGGACTATACGATCACAGGACTTCCCTACTGGACCACCGATACTGGCGGCTTCTTCCGGCCCGGGGAGAAGCAGTACACCGACCCCGCCTACCACGCACTGTTTTTGCGCTGGCTGCAGTTCTCTACCTTCACGCCACTGATGCGTGTTCATGGCTTCCAGACGCAGACGGAACCATGGCATTTCGGCGAACAGGTCGAGGCCGAGGAACGTCAGTATCTCGACATGCGGTACCAGCTGCTGCCTTACCTATACAGCCAAGCGGCCGGGATCACTTTCCACGGATCGACTCTGATGCGGCCTCTGGTCATGGACTTCCAAAATGACGAGAAAGCGCTGAACCAGAAATACGAGTTCATGTTTGGTCCCTCGCTTCTGGTCGCTCCCGTGTTGCAGCCCGGAGTCAAGGAGTGGCCGGTCTATGCACCAGCGACGCCGGGCGGATGGTTTGACTGGTGGACCGAAAAGAAGGTGAGGGGCGGAAACACAACGGCGATGGACGCGCCGCTCGATACGATTCCGCTGCTGGTCAAGGCTGGCAGCATTGTCCCAGTCGGTCTCATTGAACAGTATGCAGGAGAAGACCGAAGCGGGAATCTCGAGTTGCGTGTTTATCCCGGAGCTAATGGTGATTTCACTCTGTATGGCGACGACGGCGTCAGCTATGCATACGAAAAGGGAGCGCAATCGACCATTCCCTTTCACTGGGACAATCGACTGAAGGTCTTGACCGTTGGCGCGCAGGTTGGGTCATATGCCGGGATGGCGAAAAGCCGCAGCTTTACGATTCATATGGCAGGGACCGATCGGCAATCTGATAAGCATGTAATCTACTCGGGACAGAGGCTTACGATAAGACTCAACTAGTCTTTGAGAGAAACTATCTGAGTCGTGGGCGGCAACGAATGGGAGTATGTCGTGCACAATACTAAGCTGAGGGTTACGCATTTCGATCCTGTTACGCTCACTGCGACCTGTTGACGTAAATTGCTATCGAGAGTTCGTTCGCAAGAGATGGGCCACTCCGGATCGGGAACGACGATCTTAAGGAGCTCTCGGCGAGTGATTCGCTTACTCATGGATGTCTTCCGGATGAGGGATGATCCGGCCCCAACTGCGCTCCTGCATTCCGGGCCTCAATACTGGACAACTATTCAGGCAACACGAAGGAGCCATCAACCTGGAACGTCCCTTCGACCGTTGGAGCGCCCGTATTCGGCTGTCCGCCCCCGATCGATACAGAGTATTTACCCTCCGGGATGATCGGCTGGCCCGCCTCGGTTACCATGCTCAAGTCGCGCGGTTTCAGGTCGAAGTGGACTCTCTCCGACTGGCCAGGATCGAGGTGCACACGCTGGAAGCCGCGAAGTGCGCGAATCGGCGCGCCCGCGACATCCGGGAAGCTTAGATAGAGCTGCGCCACCTCATCACCGGCAAGTTTCCCCGTGTTGGTCACGGTGACTTTGGCGGTGATGGGCTGGCCAGCAGTCACCGCGCTGGCGGGTAGCGCAAGGTCACTGTACGAGAAAGTCGTATAGCTAAGGCCATAGCCGAAGGGGTAAAGGGGCGTGCCCTTAAAGTACCGATAGGTACGATTCTTCATCGAGTAGTCCTCGAAGGACGGAAGCTGCTCGACGCCGGTGTAGAAGGTGACGGGCAGGCGACCCGCGGGATTGTTTCTTCCGGAGAGGGTTTCCGCCACGGCCGTGCCGCCTTCTTCGCCGGGATACCACGCATCGAGAATGGCATTGACATGGTCCTTGGCCCAGTTGACCGCGAGCGCACTGCCGTTGGTGAGCACGAGAACAACAGGCTTGCCGGTGGCCACAACCGCTTCGAGCAAATCCTCTTCGGGTCTGGGTAGATCGAGGCTGGTGCGATCGCCGCCCTTGAAACCAGACTCGCTCACTTGCATCTCCTCCCCTTCGAGCTCGCTGGTGATGCCGAGCACGGCTATCACCACGTCGGCGATCTTTGCTGCTTCGATCGCCTCGGGCTGCAACCTGAGATCAGACTTCGACCAGACCAGTCTGGCGTTGGGCGTACCGTTCTCAGGTGGCGTGTATTCCACGTGGAGCGTAGCCGGCTTGCCAGCTTCGAGGTGCACTCTGCCAAGCTTGGCTTCGTTGGGGTCGCCCCCATAGGAGGAAGTAACATCAACGCCTTCGAGCCGCACGCGGAAGATTCCATTTGCCTTGAGACCGAGATTGTAATCGCCGCTTTCAGGCGCTGTCAGTGAGCCATCCCAGCTCATGGAGAGCGGGTGCAAGTCAGCAGCTTCGGAAGGTAACGGCTCGGCTGCTGCATCCACCGTTGGATAGACGCGCAGCGCAACCGGCTTCATGACCTTGAGATGATTGACGTCCGACACGTCGAGCTGGGAGTAACTCACCTTAATCCCCGCCTTTCCATTCATCGTCAGTGCGGAGGCGGGAACAGGATCGGCTTCGTGGCGCAGAAACTGGGACCCAGGTACATATTGAATGTCCGCGCCTGCAAACTCTTTGCGTAGGCCTTCGAGAATGGAAACGGTGTGTGTGGGAGTGCCGTTGTAATTGCCGAGCAGGACCTTGGTCTGCTCCGCAAGGGGCCCGATCACTGCAATCTTAATGCCACTTGTCTTAAGTGGCAGTGTGCCGTCGTTCTTCAGCAGCACCATCGACTCGTCGGCAATCTTGCGAGCGCGATCGCGATTCTCGGCGCTGTTCAACTGGCTATCATCAATCTTGTCGTACGACACAATATCCGGCGGATCGAACATACCCAGTTTCATGCGCGCAGTGAAGAGGCGGATAAGCGCAGTATCGATTTCGTTCTCTTTCAGGTAGCCTCTCTTAACGGCGTCGAGATAGGACTTGTAGTCGTTCATCCCTTCTGCCTTGAAGCTGATATCCGCGCACACGTTGTCAACGCCGCGCTGAAGACTGACCGCCGATGCCTGAGCCTGCGTGGGTTCGTAGTGATGACCCTGATAAATATCAACTACGGCGCCGCAGTCTGAAACGACATATCCTTTGAAGTCCCACTTGCCGCGAAGTTGATCCTGGAGCAGGAACTGGTTCGCGCAGGCTGGCTCGCCGTTGATGCTGTTGAAGGCGCACATAACGGAGCCTGCTTTAGCCTCAGTGACAGTCGCCCGGAAAGCAGGAAGGTAAGTGTCGAGCTCATCGTGCTTGCTGACCGTCACGTCTGCGGTGTGACGCAGCGGCTCGGGACCGCTATGCACCGCGAAGTGCTTGGGTGTCGAGATCACGCGATAGTACTTCGGGTCATCGCCCTGCATGCCGTTGACGAACGCGACACCCATTTGTGCAGTGAGGTAAGGGTCTTCCCCGTAAGTCTCCTGTCCGCGGCCCCAACGCGGATCGCGGAAAATGTTGATGTTTGGAGCCCAGAAATCAAGGCCCTGAAAGATATTGCTTGATCCACCATTCGCTTTAAGAGCCTGCGCATGAAGGATGCGTCCCTCGGTACCGATGACAATGGCCATCTCGTGAATGGCGTCCGGATCGAATGTGGCGGCCAGGCCGGTGGGCTCGGGAAACTCCGTTGTGCCGTCGCGCATAACGCCGTGCAACGCCTCGCTCCACCAATCGTAGGCGGGCACACCGAGTCTCGGAATCGCACGCGCTTGATTGACGAGTTGGCTCGCTTTCTCCTCAAGTGTCATGCGGCCCACAAGGTCCGCTGCGCGTTGCTCTGGCGGCAAGCTTGGATCAAGAAACGCTGGTTTCTGCTGGGCCAAGCCACTCCAGCTGCAGCACAACATTGCCGCAAAACCTAATTGGATACCGAAACGTTTCATGGTTTCCTCACAGTCCAATGGCGCCAAACGCTGAAGTTCCTGGTTAAATCAAACTGAAACCCTTCGCATTTGTCAGCCGGTCACATCCAACCGCATGGTTGCATATCGAAGCCCGGGCGAATCAGCCCGAACCTCAATCGCACCTGGTTTGCCTACCGGCCGCAACATGGGCCTTCATTCAAGGTTTCCCTTCCCAGAGCTTTCCGGCTGCCTCGCCATCACCAATGAGTGCCAATCATAACGACCAAACATTTGAAGTGTCAACGATACAGTTATCGTTTTCTTGGCGCCTGTGCCTCGCTAAAAAGTGCCATGACGGCAGAATAATCGGCCCAAGTATTTCTGAACCATCTTGAATGTCAGTCTTCGGCCAGAACCGGCCCTTTATGGGCGGCGATCTGGGTGAAGAAGAAGAGACGGTTCTCCTTGGAGCAGATTGTCGGGGTGTTTAGACAGTCCGAGGTCGGGGTGCCTGTTGCAGTAGTGTTCCGTCCACGAAGGACAAGGCTCACGGATGATCCTCCAGCTTGCGCTGTATAGCTTGGAGATTTGGATCGCTGGGGAAAATGCTAAGGCCGTCTTTCGCCGCCTCCTTAGCGTTCGCCGCATCTCCACTCAACATGTAAAAGATGGCGAGATTTTCATATGGGGTAGGAAGGTAAGGGAAAAGGGAAACAGACTGCTTCAAGATCGTGATCGCTCGCAGGTGCTGACCCGAGCGATAAAGTAATTCTCCCAGAAGCATATAGTCCTGGGGAGATTTTGAACCTCTTTCGACCGCCTTTGATAGGTAACTCAGTGCGGCCGAGTTCCCTTCAGGGGATTGTTTTGCCAATTCCCGTTTTGCGAGTGCGCTGAGCACCAGAGCATTGTTGGAATAGGATTTAGCGAGCTGATCGAGCAGGCGGTTGTATCGGTCGCTGATATCAGACTGGTTTGGGTTTCGTACAAGTACGGACTGATACGCCTGGAGAAGCACCAAGGGAGAGAGTATCGTTTTGGGCGTGCCTGGAATTTTGTCCACGAGGATCAAGCCTGTCGCTGGGTCGGGTGCGGCCTGTTGTGCCGCGGGGAAAGTCTCTCCTTCATAGGCCACAATTCTGTGCGATGTACCTTGCGTACCCACCATGACAAATCGGGGAGCTACATGTTTCGGCATGTGGCAAGAGACACAGTTATCGGATGGGGTTGTACGATGGCGCTTATCAAGTGACTCGCGGCAACTCTCTTCTTTATGACAAGTCAGACACTTGCTCCGATAAAATCCCGGAGCTTCTTGTGCGGTCGGGGTATAGTGGCCATCATGACAGGTGCTGCAATTCAGACGTCCGCCCGAAGCGCGATAACATTTGCTCTGCGCCAGTTCGTCGGACCATTCCATCATATTCCAGCCCATGAGCGGGCGGGATTTGAAGATTGCCATCGTATTGAGAAGCGGGGTCCCGGGAAGAAAGTCCTCATATTTCTTTCCCGGTTGAGGTACTCTCGCCTCGCCAAACTCGTGGCAGTACATGCATGTGTCATCCGCTAGCCGAGGGGAAAGATGAACAGGATTGACAATTGAGGTGTCGATCTTACCTGAGATCGGAACGTGTTTCAATTGCTCGTCGACATGTAACCCTCCAGGTCCGTGACAGTTCTCACAACCTATGGTCAGCTCGCCAAAAGGAGGATTCTTGTAGAGATTATTCGAGTCATCGATTACCAGTGGGCGCCCTACATGGCAATACATGCAGGAACCCAGGAGCGGGCGGGAAAAACCGAGCGGGTCCTTTTGGTACCCCGGCGAAAGCGCCCAGCCTTGAGCGTGGGTGTCCTGGCTGCCGGCGTAATACGAGAGGGGCGCTTCAAAAAGGTAATTCCCCCTTCGTATACCATATCCAACACCGACCATCGGCTCTCCCAGAGCAAAAGCAATCCTTTCGGTTTCTTTTGAGAGTTCCGTACCGTTCGGGCCAGGGTCGAACTCACTCATATAGTATTCGCCATTCTCTCGAAAGACCCGGAAACAATGGTTGGGGTCCTGTTCGCAAATAGTGGTCCCCGCGGCAGGCAGATCTCGAAGCTCAGGACGTTGGCCGGAAAGAGTGGCTGCCTGACCATGGGGAGTTCGCATGTAGTCCTTGTAAATTTTCTGGTGGCACGGGGCACACGCTTCGGAGCCGACAAACCGGACTCCTCCGGCGAGGTTCCGGTAGACGATATTGTTCTCCCCTTCAGGAGCCGCCGCGGGCGCTGATGGAGGATGGAATTCTGCTTTCGATTGCGGGGAGGGACCGCCGGATGGTTTGGTCTCCTTTATTGATGCTGGCGACTTGCAGCTGATGAGTAGAGAGGCGAGCAGCAGGCAAACGCCGGCTTTGAGGTAATGCATCCGCACGCGGCCGACCGAGTTATTCATGAGAAACCAGCTTTCGCCTCCACGATAAATAAGGAAGATGACTTGCGGACCACCCATCCTTGCGGCGATTAAAAAGACGAGAGTATGAGGCACGGAAACAATACATCTTAAATGACCGAGTCAACATACAAATCTAAAGACCGCCAGTCGTGCTCTCATGATCCGATTCGAAGATAGCCATCGCCTCCATTTCGATTAGGAGGTCGGGTCTGCACAAAATAGCCTGAATGCCCGTCGAAGCCGGGAGGGGCTCGAGACCTTGCTGCTTGAAGAATTCAGTTCGAATCTCATTGAAGGCAGTGTAATCGCGTTCGATGTCGCGAAGGTAGCAGGTGGTCCGAACAACATCCTTCCAGGATGCACCCTCGGACTCGAGCAGCGCGGTGATGTTCTGGTAGGTTCGCCAGGTTTGAGCTCGGAAATCACCTTGATGAATGCTGCGGCCGTGCTCATCCACACTAGCCGTCCCGGAAATCAGCAGGATTGTCACACCCTTGATGTCCAAGCGCAAGCCGCGTGAAAAGGAAGATGGACGCTCATAAGCGTACGCTTCATTCAGTACTTGAGGCGCACGGATGGCCTTCCTCGAAACCCTTTTGTGGGTCTCCTTCACCGTCACGGCATCAAGGTCGGTCTTGGGCTGGCTCATAGTATTATCCCTCGTCTTATTTGTTTTCGTGCGTTCGTCTGCTGGCTCCGCGTGAACCTTTCTCGATTATGGCGTCTGGAATCTCAGGGGCCCTCGAAGCCCCCGGCCCCCAAGGCGATATTTCACTCTGCTTGCGTTCCTCCAACTTTGCGGCGATCGACTCCTGCTGTTCGGCGTCCTTCACCCTCTTTTGCCGAAAGTAGACTTGCGCCAAAGCCACATGCGCAGCGCGAAAATCAGGGTCGCTAGTCACCACGGCCTCGAGCAATGCCTGGGCCTCTGCCAGCCTCCCCTGCGTTTGATAACAGGAGGCAAGGAGGAGTTTGAGATCCACATTATCAGGGCTTAAAGCTAACCCCTTCTCACTCAGGCCAACAGGCTCCGCCAGATCCGCCGGATGGACTTTCTTAAGAAGGGAAGCGAGGACCAGATAGTACGACGCCTCATCTGGTTTGAGTGCAATCGCCTTCCGAAAGCAGTCCTCCGCTTTATCCAATTCTCCCAATGCCTGATAGGTGCCGCCCAGAAGGTATTGAACTTGGCTGGATTTCGGTTGCTCTTGGGCAACGTTCTCGAATTCCTTGAGTGCCAGCGGGTATTGAGTCAAATAGTAATATGCCAGCCCCAGCTCGAATTCATAGAGTGGAACCTTTGCGAACTTCGTTTGGACCGCCAACAAATATTGCAGGGCGACGGGATCATGCCTCCAGCGCAGCAAAGCCTCCCCAAGACCCAGCGCGTATTCCGCCGAATTAGGATCGAGTTGAGCGGCGCGCCCCAACTCACTGACCGCGGCTTCATACTGCTGTCCCTTCATGAGAAGCAGACCAAGATCGCCGTGCGGTTCAGCAGCTTCAGGCCAGGTCGTCGCAGCGTGCCGGAGAATTTCTGCTGCCGCCTTGCCTTCTCCATCGGCAAGCAGCAGCTTGGCCAGCGACAACTCTTCTTTCATGGTAGCGATATGAGCGCTCAGGAGCTGATTGATTTCATCTTCCCCTTCATTCTTCATCCCCGCTTTCAGATACGCCTCGATGAGGGTCGCCCGCGTCGAAACGTCCTCGGACCGCAGACTCTTCAATCTCTTGAGAGGCTCGACTGCATCTCGAAAATCGCCATTCTGGGTCAGCAGGAAAGCGTAATTCTGATTCGCAGCCACATCGTTCGGATCGTGAGCAAGTCCGCCACGGTACGCTTCCAGTGCCTTCTCAAAATCACCCGTCTTCATGTATGCGAATCCAAGACCGAAGTAGGGCGGGGCCTCCTGGGGAGCTGACTGGCGCGCTCTTTCAAAGGCCTTGATGGCCGATTCGCTCTCTCCGAGCTGGATCCGCACCACACCCAGGTTATTCCAAAGTTTCCAGTTCGTAGGTTCTGCCGCGACAGCGCGGGACAGATCCTCCTCCGCTTGGGGGTATCGCCCGGCTTTGATATCTTCCTGTGCTCGACTGACAAACACTCCAGAAGATTGGCCGAGAAGTGCCAGGGCCAACAACAATGGACACCCTCCGAGAATCACTGCACGCCACATCTCTTCTCGATTCTTTGCTTATAGGATCATTCTCTGTTCAGAGGTCCGCGATCGCAAGTGGGTTCATAAATCGACCGGGAAATTCTCAAGGGCCGCCAGACGACTTAGGGCCCCAGATGTACCAGTCCTTCGTGATTTTCTCATCTTCTAACTTGGCTGCAATAGCCTGCTCTTGTTCGGCCTGGGGCAGCTTCTGTTGACGACGATAGAGCTCTGCGAGCGCGGTGTGAGCGCGACGCAAAGTCGGCTCACTTGTGACGGCTTGCTCAAGCAGGGCGGCGGCCTCGTCAAGTTCTCCCTGTTTTTCTAAGCAACGCGCCAGGACTATTTTGCTTTCCACGTCGGTCGGATCGAGGGCGAGTGCTTTCCTCAGGAGCTGTATAGATTCGGCGAGGTGCTCGGGACCTTGTTTCTGCAATAACGCCCCGAGCGCCCGGTAGGAATTTGGCTCCTGCGGAGCTAGCCGGATGGCGCTTCGATAATGATCCTCTCCCTTTTGCAAGTCGCCCTCAAGCTCGTAAGCCCCGCCCAACAAGAACTGCACCTTGCCTGAGTCCGGCCTTTTGCTGGTAAGAGTTTCAAGCACGGAGATCGCTTCAGGAAACCGCTGCAGACCGATGTCTGTCACAGCCAACTGATATTGGAAGTTAAGTTGGTTCGGGAATTTTTTCTCGGCATCCAGAAGAAACGGGAGAGCGATGGGGTACTGCTCGGAGCTCAACAAGGCTTCCCCATAACCTAGACCGTACTTCTCGGAATCAGAGTCGAGCTGCACAGCTTTCTTGAGTTCCCTGGCGGCCTCTTTGAATTGCTCCTTTTCGATAAGCAGCAATCCAAGCTCGCCGTGTGCCTCTGCCGAGTCGGGCCAGGTGTTTATCAGGAATTCGTAAACTCGCTGGGCGGGATCCGTCTCCTGGTGAGCAGCGAGAAGTTTGGCTAGCGCTAACCCTTGTGGCAGTGTAACAAGATGAGAGCTCAGGAGCTCGTCAATCTCGTTCTCACCCTTGCCGTTCAAACCCGCCTTCAGATAGACCTCGATCAGACTGGCTCGGGCAGAGACATCGGCCGGGCTTGATTCCTTGAGCCGCTCCAGAGGCGGGATAGCCTCGCGGAATTTCCCCTGCTGCATCAGCAGGATCGCGAAGTTCTGATTGGCCGGAACGTTGGAGGGATCGAGGGCAAGTCCGCGGTTGTACGCCTCCACCGCCTTGGCCGGATCGTTCTTTTCCATATAGAGAAGGCCCAGATTGAAGTAGATGGGCGCCTGTTCTGCGGAGAGAGGGAGCGCCTTTTGGAAGGCTTCGATTGCAGGGTCCGTTTCCTTGAGTTGGGCGCGAGCAACTCCCAGCAGGAACCAAAGAGATCCATTTTTTGGATCGGTCCTTAATTGGCGCAATAGCTCAGATTCGGCACGGGAATACTGGCCTGTCGTCATTTCCCGCTCCGCCTGGCTTAGGAGCGCAGCGGGCGACTGGGTCAGCACAGACAATGCGAACAACCACAGCACCACTCCTGTGCTCACACGTGTCCTCTTTAGCAATCGCATCCCCTCCGCGCTGGCAAATTGAAGGCCCGGGACGGGTGTCCCGGGCCCCATTGTTGCTCCATGGTAACCCCGCAGGCGGAGCCCAGCAAACTTACCAATAGAACTTCAAGGCAAATTGCATGACCCTTCCGCCGTCTCCAACTCCTTGACCACTGCTGTTGCCGGAGGTGCCGTTATTACCGAGGCCATTCGTGCTGTTAATCTGGCCGAAGGCCGAGTCCGCGACACCAGTATCCGGGATATTGAAGAACGGAGTATTCGTCGCGTTGAACATCTCCCATCGGAACTGGAAGCGATACTGCTCGTTATCGAATGGGAAGTTCTTGACAACCGCCATATCCAGGTTATCCTCTGCGGGCCCCCTGATGAGATTCCTGCCCGAGTTCCCGAAGGTTCCTGGAGCACATGTTTTGAATGCCGCCGGGTTGAAGTATTGATGGAGCCAATGTGATTCCGCCCCCTGGTGGACGTTCAGAGCCACGCCCGGAACCCGGTCTGCCCAGCAACCGTTATTGCTAAAGGAATTGTCGGGTGAACCGATGGTGAAAGGCAAACCTGAGGACATCGTGAGAATTCCGGACACTTCCCAGTTTCCGAGCCCCCCATACGCCAGGTTGCCGTGCCCCCTGTAAGCGGGCAGCTGCCAGGTGCCAAAGCTGTTCCAAACGAAAGGCACGTTGAAACTCGAAATACCACGGGTGTGCCTGGGATTGAGCGGATCGAGTACGCCTCCGGTGTTCGCGTCGCTTTCATCCACCAGGTCAAACGCCTTCGACCAGGCGAAGTTAGAGTTGAATTGCAAACCATGAGAGAATCGCTTTTTCACTTCCAGGTGCAAACCGTTATAGCTCATGGTACCGATCGGCATATAGGCCGTAATGTTGCTGAAATTCGGATACTTGCTGCGCACTCCGCAGGGAGCGATGGCCCCGCTCCCGTTATACTTCTGGCACGTCGCCACGTCGGTCGTGTAGATGCCGGGGTTCAGATCGACTGAGGTGGTGATGTCGTACCCTTCGTATCCTACGTATGCCGCCTGGACAAGCAGATCTCTGCCAAACTGGTGCTCGATCGAGAGGTTCCAGTTTTGTGACCAGCCATTCTTATATTGAGGAGTAAAGATGTTGTCGAGGCTTTGAGGCAAACTGAACGCTGTACTTTTGCTGGGCGAAATGCTGAAGAATGATTGAGGAGTGGGAAACGGAGTCTGGCCTCCTGTCGGACCGTAGACGGACCATGGATTATCAATAGGTATTGCCAAGCTCGTAACTCCCGCACTGGTGTTGCCAAAGTTGTATTGGGGCAGGAAAGGCGCCGGTTTGCCATAGCCGAACCAATAGAACGGTTGGGTAAATCTACCGCCAGCCAAGCGGATGGAAGTGTTGGGCAGGAATTTGGGCTGCCAGGCAATTCCGATGCGCGGGCTCACACGATCGTATTGCTGCGGGACCCCGCCGGGCGCAACCCCAGGATCTCCCGGATACACCATGCCCGCAGGGGCATTCGGAAAGACTGTGCTCTGTTCGCCCGGGATGAATTCGGCAACATCCTGTGACGGGTTGCTCGTTGGAGAGGTAAAGGGCTCCCAGCGAACGCCGAGAGTCAAGGTCAGGTTCGGCTTCAACTTAATCTCGTCCTGGCCGTACGCCGCCCAAGCGTTCCCGGTGAAATTGTAACTCTGCGGCGCATATTGACTGAAAGACGCCAAATCGCCAAACAGGATGTCAGAGAACGCGTCACCCGTGATTGCTCCGCTGAAGCCAATCGGCGGATCCGCTCCCCAGGATGCATACTCGTTGTAGTACTGCGTCAACAAGCTGACACCTGCCACCACCAGGTTCTTTCCCTTGGTCAAGGTTAAATCGTCACCGAGGTCAAAGTTGTGACGAAAGACGTGAACATTTTGCTCGACCCAATAAGGGCCGCTGCTCCCCCAGGCCTCAAGCACAGTGACTTGGTCGTCGGGAGTTACCATCTGAGAGCCTAGGTCCTTCCACCCCTTGTCAATGCCGGTGACGGAACTGGCGTTGGTTTGGTCGTAGCCAAGCTTAAAGATATTCACGAGCGAGGCGGTGGGAGTGAAAGTCCAGGTTCCACCGTAGTTTTGGTTTTTCGCAATCGAGCCCTCGCCGGTAGCCAGCCAGTTTGCGGTGTCGTTTGCGGGGGGCTGGTTATAACTGTCGACAAAGAGCCGCCCCATGATGTGATTCTTCGTGCCTGGGGTCCAATCGTACCTGACGGTACCCTCCTTGGAGTTCTGAAGCTGTGGCGCTCCGGCGACGTAAATCAGTCCGTTGCCAGTGGCCGTTGCCGTCGGAAGGTGAGTCATGAGGTTCTTTGCGACCGGATCGACAACATAGCTCCATGGCACCCCTGCCTTCAGGAAATTTGGATCGGCTGAAACATTGTTGCCCGCGATGGGCCTTCCAACTGGGTTGTTACCCGTTGTGCCACCCATAGCACAGGGACCGGAGCCATTGTTACCAGGGTCGGGGTTCGTCGCGCTGCAGCCCAGCGCTGCCAAATATGGGTTGGTTGTGGCATACTGAGTGGCCCAAGCCGCGGGGTAGTACAGTTGCGGCAGGCTGGAATTGATCACACCAGTGAAATCGCCGCTGCTCACCATGGCTGAGGTCGGCGAGTAATTTGGAGCGCCGGCTTCTGCCAGGCTTGCCTTGGTGATTTGAAAGTTGCCAAAGATGAAGTGCCTGTCTTTGTGGATCGGCCCCCCAACAGACATGCCGTATTGCTCGCGACTGTATCCGTCCTTCGCTCCCGAAAAGTAATCCTTTGCATTGAAGTACTGGTTTCGGGCGAACAGGAATGTATCGCCATGCCAAGTGTTCGTTCCCGACTTCGTGACCACGCTCACTACCCCGGTAGACCCGCCACCGTACTGGGGTGAGAAGTTGCTGGTCATGACGTTAAATTCCTGGGTGGAATCGGAATTGGGAAAGGGGTTCGACACAGCCAGGTAACTGTCCATGTTGTAGATGCCGTCCAACTGGAAGTAAACGCCCCCGTTCTTGCTGGCGTCGATCGAGGCCCCGATCTCACCGGGCATGCCGTTGCTGCCGGCCGTGAGGAACAAGCTCGTCCTCGTATTCGCATTTACAGCGCCAGGAACAACGTAGGTAAGAGAGCCGGGGTCGCGTCCATTCAGGGGAAGCTCCACGACGGAGGTGCTGTTCACGACTTCGTTGAGGGCCGTCGATTCGGTTTCAACCATTTGCTGGCCGGCGGTTACCGTGACGGACTCTGTCGCCTGACCGACGACAAGCGTAATGTTCACTCCGGCGACCTGATCGGCGGTCAGGATAATGCCAGACTGGGTTGTCGTCTTGAAACCCGGATGGGAAACCGAAACCGAGTAATTCCCTACAGTGAGATAGGGGGCTGAGTAGACGCCGCTGCCGTTGGTGACGAGTTCTCTCTTGGTTCCAGTATCGGTGTCAGTGATCGTGACGGTTGCGCCGCTGACCACGGCGCCAGTTGGGTCTGTGACGGTTCCGTTGATGGCCGCATAGCCGGCCTGCTGGGCGTAGCTCGGCTGCACCCAAACGACAAAAACTGCGGCGATCGCCAGCAAGACCAACGTGGTGAGCAACGGGAACGTCGGCCTCAGATAACTCCGATTCGCTTTGGACACGGTCTGCCTCCCTTTCATTTGAAGTCTCCTGTGAAACGTTTACATAAGCCTCACGCAATTCCCATCGTTTACTTAAGCGCTAACGCAAACATGCGGGGAAGTTAAACTATTCGCTTCATGTTTGTCAATCAAAAATCCGAGATTTACCTGAGAGACGAATAAGAGACGAATATGGCGCATGGTCGACAACATGCAAGCTAAATAGAAAATCGATTTGTGCCACCTGTGAGTTGCCGATTTCGAACCTCCAGAAGTGCCAGTGGGCGAGAGTTTTCCACAGGGAGAATCCTCATTTCCCCGCTACTTCTGCCCATTTCCAGCTATTCCTGGCGAGATTGACTCGGGGTAACCACGGCTCCAGGCAACTCTCGCCAGGCAGCCAACGATCACGGAATCTGCCGCCGGTTCGCGCTTGCGCGAAGGTCATGTGAGCCCAAGGATCTCGTCGCCAGCTGGGACTTGAAGGTCAGGTTTGCCATCTCGATCCAAGACAGCATTACTTTGAAGCATTCTTGACGGATAAAGTAAACGTGATCTATTGTACGTTTGATCGCGGAGGCGAAGTCGCCCGTTCGACTTCGCGATGGTTCGACTTCGCGTTTGGTAGATTGAAATCTCGCACTTTTGAATCGTCGAATTCGCTTGCTGTTTGCAAACACCGGCCGTAGATCTTCTCGGCTACGATCGGTGTTCTAATTGGTGCCAGCTGTGGAGGCACCCGAGGTAATTCCCTATGAGGCGCCTGAGGTTGCTTCCTTTCCCCATCAAAGCCATGCTGGCAGCAGTTTTCGGCATTGGTTCAGCCATCTTGATTGGTGGAGCTACCCTGTTGCAATCAACCGGCCAGCAACAAGCCCCGATACCCGTCCCGCCGGCCGAGATCGCCATCGACTACCCACTCAACAGCTCTGTCTTTCCGCCGGAAATCACTTCACCTACTTTTCTGTGGCGCGATTCTAGCGAGGCCGCTCAACGCTGGATCGTCGAGGTTTCCTTTGCGGACCGCTCCAGCGGAATTCGTGTAGAGGCGGCGGGCGAGCACCTGCAAACGGGCGAAATCGATCCACAAGTGAGTGGGCCCGTGCCACTCACGCCAGAACAGACGGCCACGAGAACGTGGAAGCCGGACGCAGCCACATGGACAAAGATCAAACAGGGATCTGTAAATTCTCCGGCAACGATCACGATCAGCGGTTATTCGGATGACAGTTTAACAGTTCCGGTCTCACGCGGCACGGTGACAATTTCCACGTCGCGGGATCCCGTTGGCGCCCCAATTTTCTACCGCGATGTCCCATTGATGACGGTGCCTCATACCGAGAAAGGCTCGATCCAGCCATTGCCGACATCCGCCCTTCCTCTCATTAAATGGCGGGTGCGCGACATTGCCCAGCCCCAGAGCCGAGTGGTCATGGAGAACCTTCACACTTGCGCCAACTGTCACTCGTTTTCGTTTGACGGCAAGACGATGGGGTTGGATGTCGACGGACCCCGCAACGACAAGGGCTTGTACGCTCTCGTTCCCGTGGCCAAAGAAATGACAATCAGCAATCAGAACGTCATCCGTTGGAGCTCCTTTCAAGAGGACCTTGGGCAGAAGAGCTCCGATCCCGCCCTGAAGCGCTTCGGATTCATGTCGCAGATTTCGCCGGATGGACGGTACGTTGTGACCTCGATCGGACCTCCCGACCTGGGAAACGCTCACCAGAACGAACACCCGGGCTTTGCGCCAGGGCTCTCCGACCGCCTTTTCAACGCGAACTATAACCACCTAGGCTTCAACCAGGTTTTTTACCCGACCCGGGGCATTCTCGCCTGGTACGACCGGAAGGAAAAGAAGTTGAGGCCTCTTCCAGGCGCGGACGACCCGCGGTTTGTGCAGACTAGCGCATTCTGGTCGCCGGATGGAAAGTATCTGGTCTTTAGCCGGGCTGAGGCCCGCGATCCTTATCCGCCGGGTTCTCAGAAGCCCCAATACGCCAATGACCCAAATGAAACGCAGATTCAATACGACCTTTACCGCATTCCCTTTAATGAGGGGAGAGGCGGCAAGGCAGAGCCGGTCGTCGGAGCTTCCGGGAACGGTATTAGCAATGACTTCCCCAAGGTGTCTCCAGATGGCCGCTGGATCGTGTTCGTGGAAAATCACAACGGGTTACTAATGCGCCCGGACAGCAAGCTGTACATCGTGCCTTTCTGGGGTGGCAAAGCCCGGCTGATGAATTGCAACCTGCCACTGATGAATTCCTGGCACTCCTTTTCGCCCAACGGTCACTGGCTTGCTTTCTCTTCGAAGGGCCGTTCTATCTACACGCAATTGATGCTGACTCACATCGATGTTGACGGCAATGACACGCCGGCGGTTCTGGTGGAGAACACCACGGCCGCCAATCGCGCGGTGAATATCCCGGAGTTCGTAAATATCCCAACCGACGACCTGCAACGGATCGACCCGCAGGCGGCTGAGGTCTACCGCGTGGCCGACAGCGGCTTCGATTTAATGGGAAAGGGACAGATGGCCGACGCAGTTCCGGAGTGGCGGAAGGCCGTGCAAATGGATCCCGATGATGCTGACTGGCATTTCAACCTTGCCGTATCGCTATGGGCCAGCAACCAGGAGCCAGAAGCCGTGGAGGAGTTTGGCAAGACATGCGATCTTGAACCCGAAGAGTCGAAATGGTTTGGCCACCTCGCGGCGTCGCTTTCGAAAACCGGCGATCTAGACGGGGCCGTGGTCAAAATGGATATTGCCTGCTATCGGAAATCGCTCTCGCTCGATCCGTCCAATGCAAAGGCGGAGGCGGCCTTGGGGGTGGCGCTGTTCAGGGACGGAGAAACTGAGGAGGGATACCAGCACCTGCAGCAAGCGGTCGAGATGGATCCCGGATTCGCCGATCGCCATAACGAGCTTGCAACAGCGCTGGCAAAGATGGGACGAGTGGACGAGGCAGTCGCCGAGGTGCAAAAGGCAATTGCCATCTCCCCCTCCTCCGCGGAATATCGCTACAATCTCGGATTTGTCTTGGAATTACGCGGAGACTTGGCTGGCGCAGTGGCAACTTTTCAGAAGTCTGTGGAGCTTAGCGACGGCAAGGACGTGCGGTGCCTCGCGGCGCTGGCAGACGCTTATGACAAGGCTGGCCGATTCCCCGAGGCCATACAATCCGCCAGTCAGGCGGTCGATCTGGCTGTCCAGGAACATGACCAACAACGCGAGCAAAACTTACGGAACGCCCTCGAGCGCTACCAAAGCGATGGCGCGAAAACACAGCCATAGTGCTTGGCTGAACTGGTCCCGCCGCCTCAGCAAAAATTACGAACTGCGGCACGCCTCAGCGGAAATCATTAGTCTTTATCGCCTTCGCTCAATTGTTGCTGCGCCGGGCTACTTAGCATTTCGACAGATTCTTACTTCGCCAACAGGTCTTCTTTGGCCAGAAAATCGTTAAGCGCCGACTCAATGTTGACGGTTTTGAGGGCGTCGGGCCAGTCCGCATTCCAGATCAAGTACCCGCCAGGCAGCGTCAAGTATTTTGTGCCCGCGGCCGTGGCGCTGACGGCCGTCACCGTCCAGGCGTTCTTCTCGAAAAAATAAGGAGGCGCGTTCTCGCTCCCCGGGTGCGGGCTGCGAATGTCGGAAACGTGCTGCATGGCGTGCAGAAGCGCGAGGGTGAGCGCCAAGCCGGGGAGCCGGTCGCGGTTGAAGGTGCAGACAAAGAACACGCCATCGGGTGAATCTGCTGTTCCCTGCGCAACGGCTGCGGCCTCATCTATGGTTCCGTAGCCGATGGTGACGCCGTTCTGCTCCTTGCCTTTGGGCAGCAGCGCCACGTCAACCTTGATCTGGTCGGCGGTGGGGCCCGGCACCAGGGCGGCGACCAGTTCCTGCGAGGTCACGATCGGGTCAACGAAAAGCGGTGCCTGGTCCGATCCCTCAGAGATCCCCTTATCGGCGGCCACGCCCCGCCACATATCGCTTTCGCCCGTGCTATTAGGCTGCGCCTTCTTAATGACTGCGTCGGAGGCCGAGTAGTCGATCTCCTTGGGCGTCACGTCCGCGACCGATTCCAGAACCAGGCGCGCCGGATAGGCATTGAGATTGCCGAAACCATCCAGGCCTACGATTTTGCCGCTGGCATCGCGCTGCACTCCGGCAGTGTCGACCGCATCCAGACGACCCACAAACGTAGCCTGCACCTGGTAACGCGGGCAGCCCAGGCACACGCCGCCGCTCTGGTCGTGGCGCTGTGCGAGTAGCGAATCGAACTGCTTGAATGCCTTGTCGCGGGTGAGTGAGATGGCGGGGCGCGCCTCGGGCGCCACTTTGCCGGCAAAATTATGAGCGGGCTCCAGTTCAATCATCGCAATGGGGCCGGACTTGGCCTTGGCGCCCGGCGGATAGGCCAGCCAGATTCCGTTGACTTCTTCGCCGCAGTCGCCGTCGTTGACTACGAACTGATCGAAACCCGCGACCACCGTGCCCTTGATACGCACCGTCTTGCCATTGAAACTGGCAGGGTTCTTGAGCACGGCGCACACCGTGGCGTTGACTGGCTGCGCATAGAGCCCGCAGGTGGCCACGCACGCGAACAGTATTAATCCAAAAAGCTTTCGCGTAATCCCCCCTGGAGCCGCCCTTCCACGAGGCGGCGGTTCTGTTTTCGACCAAAAGCACTAGTATTAAGCAGCCGAAGCGGGCGCGGAAGTGCCGCGCCAATTGTACTCCCCCGCGCCTCCGCCTTCGGTTCCGGTAGTGCATGGATCGTGATTCTCTGGTATAAATGGACGCTGGGCGAAACGCGTTAGGCTTCATGCCCCGCAAGCTGAAGGAGCTTCGCAAGCAGAAGTGAAAGTTTCCCGCCGCCAAATTCTTCAATTCTCCGCGACGCTTCTGGGCCCCGGCATTCTCGATTTCCTTGGCACGCCTACGTGGCGGTGGTCGAGCTTGCCGATTTTGCAATCCTCGACGATTCCCGCCCCACCCGCGGAAGGGCTGGCTCCAAAAGTTCAGTTTGTGGATGTGGCGCGTGAGGCCGGACTCACGACACCTAATGTTTGGGGTGGCGTTGACAGCAAGAGTTACATCATTGAGGCCAAGGGAAGCGGCATCGCGTTCTTCGATTACGATCAGGACGGCTGGCTTGACATCTACCTCACCAATGGAACCCGCCTGAACACCACCTGGCCCCCAGGCCAAGCGCCGACCACCCAGCTCTATCACAACAACCGCGACGGAACATTCACCGACGTGACGGCCAAGTCCGGCCTCGCTCGCACCGGTTGGCAGACTGGCCTCTGCGTCGGCGATTTCGATAACGATGGCTGGGATGATTTGTTTTGCACTTTTTGGGGGCACAACATCTTATTCCGCAATAACGGCGATGGCACCTTCACCGACGTGACAAAGCAGGCGGGACTTTGGAAAGATCAGGTCCGCTGGGGATCTGGCTGCACCTGGCTCGACTACGACCGCGACGGTTTCCTCGATCTTTTTGTTGCGAACTACATTATGTTTGATCCTTCCAAGGTGCCTGTGCCGGGTGAAACGATGAATTGCCAATACAAGGGCGAGCCGGTCATGTGCGGTCCGCGCGGGCTTCCCGGGGGAATGAACATCCTTTACCACAACAACGGTGACGGCACGTTTACCGACGTTTCCGAAAAGGCGGGGATTCTCAAGCCCGGCCCTCGCTATTCGATTACCGCGGTTTCGTACGACTTCGACAACGACGGATGGCCAGACATTTACGTCGCGGTTGATTCCGAGCCAAGCATCCTGTTTCACAACAATCACGATGGGACGTTTACGGATATCGCCGTGATGACAGGTTGCGCTTATAGCGAAGGTGGTAACGAGCAAGCCGGGATGGGCGTAGCCGTGGCGGATTACGATTGCGACGGCTGGCTCGACATCTTCAAGACGAATTTCGCCGACGACACATCGAACCTCTATCACAACAATGGCGACGGGAGCTTTACGGAAGTGACGTTCGAGGCAGGCGTGGGACAGGATACTCAGGATGTGAAGTGGGGCTGCGGGTTTATCGATTATGACAACGACGGCTGGCCCGATATCCTCCAGGTGGATGGCCATGTTTATCCGAACATTGATCAGCACGTTGTCGGCCAGACGTTCATGGAACCGCGCATCGTCTATCGCAATCTCGGAAATGAAAAATTCCAGGAAGTTTCGAAGGAAATGGGACCGGGGATTACGGCGCGGCATTCGAGCCGTGGCTGCGCCTTCGGAGACTACGACAATGATGGCGACATCGACGTTGTCGTGA
The DNA here is from genome assembly GCA_050010795.1 of Occallatibacter sp. Taxonomy (GTDB): domain Bacteria; phylum Acidobacteriota; class Terriglobia; order Terriglobales; family Acidobacteriaceae; genus Telmatobacter. The sequence goes on along the minus strand of JBEKKI010000050.1, from coordinate 8,211 downwards.
ACAATATGAATGAGGTTCCCTCGCTGCTGCGCAATGACGGTGGGAATTACAACAATTGGATCAAAGTGAAACTGATCGGAACCAAGTGCAACAGGACTGCGATTGGCGCTCGCGTGCGCGTTGTCACAGGGAAACACTCGCAAATGGATGAGGTTCATTCTGGGACTAGCGTCATGTCGCAAAGCGATCTTAGGCTGCACTTTGGTGTTGGGCAGACCAAAACGGTCGACTTGCTCGAAGTGAAATGGCCCACGACACAAAAGGTCGAAACATTCACAAATCTTGATCCCAATCAAATCTTGACCATCAAAGAAGGCGCGGGCATCATCCAGAAAATGATGCCCAAACTAAAATCCAAAGAGCGTGGGTAGGATTGAGTTGTGGAGACCATCCCGGCAGATTGGCAAACAGGTTATCGCAATATACTGGGCCGTTCCTCCATCCCTACTTGGAGAAGCATTTGATAGGGCTATTTGTTGAGTCCTAGTGGCATGTCGCAGAGACAACGTTCCTGCGGATGCGGCGGGTCGGATCGGAATGTTTCCACTGGATCTGCCCGAGTTGCTCCATGATGCGACCCACTCGGGCTAATAAGTCCAATGGCAGCTGCGGGGGATTCGGACATTGAAGTCTCCGGCGGCGTCTGTGCCAAGCCTTGCTCGGCCCAAGCATGCAGAGATCGAGATCTATCGTCGAGAGAACTACGGCGCAGTTTGACACCGGTTATCCCCTCCTTGCAACAGCAGGTCGAGGCCGTGAATCGAGAAAACTCCAGCTACAGCTGGCTGAGAAAAACGGGGCACGTCAGTGGCGGCAAAGATGCAGATCGAGGGCGATGATGAGGGAGACGTTTACTCCGGAAGTCCGATCATAAAGTCTCGGGCGACTTACCAACACCGAGCCACAAGTTCAGCGCGCCGACTCGTCTCTAACGAACTCCGAAACGAGGTCGGAAACTTGCAAATCTTGAGGTTGTCGTGAAAACCAAGGACGGGAAATTGGCTGAAGTGCAGAAGGCGCAGGCCGAACTGATTCGCAAGCAACGGGCGGACCTATTCTTAATTGTCACCTTCAATTCAAGGATCTCCGTATCGTGGAGAAAAACCTTATGAATCGCAGAGATTTTATTGCGTCGGCCAGCGCCGTCGCTGCAACTTCAGCGCTTCCCCTCCTAGCGCAAGCGCCGGAGCAGGTTCACGGGTTTCCGACCTCCACGCTGCGCGACGTCGACTACATCGAAACCACTCCGATCGCGGAGTATCATAACGCTTCAGCCAGCGCCTATGAAGCATTTCGGGACATGAAGTTCGGCATTCGCATTCACTGGGGAATCTATTCGATCTGGCACCGTGGCGCGGAATCCTGGCCCTTCCTCCCTATGTCGTTTGAAGACCGACAAACCTACAACAACCTCTACAAGACCTGGAATCCAGCAGGCTTCGAGGCTGACGTCTGGATGGAGGATTTTCGCGAGAGCGGGATGAAGATGTTCGCCTTCACTTCGAAGCACCACGAAGGCTTCTCCATGTTCGACACTAGGACGAGAGTGAAAAGCCGTGCCAACTGGACAGCCCCCGGTGGTCCGCGTATCGAGGCTTGCGACCTAGCATACTCCATCATGGAAACACCGTTTCGCCGTGACATTATCAAAGAGCTTTCGGACGCAGCGCATAAGCGCGACATCAAGATCGATCTCTATTTCTCGCATCCTGACTGGTATGACGCGGACTTTCGGCCCTATGTCGCGCACCCGCTGCAGATTCCGTCATCTGCACAATGGATGAGCCGAATGGACGTCGAATTCACGCGGCAAAGGCTTGGCGATCATGCCGTGGTCGTGCCGGATCCCACGGATGCCGAAGTGAAGCGCATGATGGAACGGCATCGCGCGCAGCTGCTCGAATTGCTGACCAACTACGGCAAGATCGACATGATTTGCCTGGACATGTGGCTCGGTCCTCGCGTCTGGCCCGAGCTGCGTAAGACCCTGCTGATGATGCGCGAGCTGCAGCCGGATGTGATGCTGCGCAATCGCGGCATCGGCAATTACGGGGACTACTTCACACCCGAACGCGTCGTTCCCGGCTCGAAAGAAAGTTCCGAAAGGCCCTGGTTCAGTATCTATCCGCTGGGCACGGATTTCTCCTACGATCCGGACGGTTCTAAGTACAAAGGCACCGCGTGGATTGTGCGCAACCTCGCCGATTCAGTCGCCAAGGGAGGCGGATTGATGGTCGGCGTCGGTCCCAGCGCCCATGGCGAGTTTCATCCCGAGGCGATCCGTCAGATGAAAGGCGCGGGTGCATGGCTCAAAGTGAATGGAGAAGCAATCTACTCCACTCGGGCTCGCGAAGGAACACTGTGGTCGGAAGGGGACAGCCTGCGCTTCACTCGCTCGAAAGAGCGACGATTTGTATACGCCATTTTGACCGAGTGGCCAGGGGCACATGTGATGCTCAAGACAGTTCGGCCAAAGAGTGGATCGCGCGTGACGCTTCTCGGCGCGACTGGGGAATTGCCGTGGAAGTTCGACTCTGCAACCGGGACGACCATTACGCTGCCGGAAGATCTGCAGCAGGCTTCAAACAGGCCGTGTGAATATGCGTGGACGCTGAAGATCGAAGCAGCAGAAATCTAGATAGCTGTTGGACACGATTTGGTCCGGTTGAAGCGTCATATCCATTCAACACCATGGCCAGACCTTACATCAACAACCATAGACGTCCGGGCTTTGCGCATACCCCGAAGCTCGCTACTGCGCGGCCCAAATGTCAATGTCTGGGAAGAATCGTTCCACGTAAATGGTATCGTGGCATACAATCGCTTTTCCTAGTCGTAATTGTCGTTTTCGTCATCATAACGAACAAATTGACCGTTCGCTCCGGAGTAGACTCTTAATCACAGAATTAGGAATATTTCATGACCGAGAGGCGGGCCACGAGGGCTCACAAGACAAGAAGAAAGAGCTGGATGGCGGCATCCCAAGACGTTCTCAAAGGGCCCACGAAGCAGCCGGAGTCTAAATTCCCAGCGACCCGGCGCGATGACATTGCCTTGTGGGCGGCGATCTTGTGCTCCACCTTGCTCGCCTATCTTCCTGCTCTGCATGGAAGCCCGGTGTGGGACGATAACAATCACCTTACCCGGCCCGATCTGCAGACGTTCCATGGTTTATGGCGAATCTGGTTCGAAGTGGGAGCGAGCCAGCAGTACTACCCGCTGCTGCACAGCGCGTTCTGGCTCGAACACCGCATCTGGGGCGATGCGGTTCTGGGTTATCACCTGGTCAACGTCGTTCTCCACGCTCTGTCGGCGTGCCTGGTTGTGCTCATCGCCAGGCAGCTGTCGCTCAAGGGCGCGTGGCTTGCGGGATTTGTGTTTGCGCTGCACCCGGTGCAGGTGGAATCGGTCGCATGGATCTCGGAGCAGAAGAGCACGCTCTCTGGGGTGTTCTGCCTGGCAGCACTGCTTGTGTATCTCCACTTCAACCGGAGCCGGCTGAAGCAAAAATACTGGTTGGCAACGGGACTGTTCGTGCTGGCGCTGATGAGCAAAACCGTAACCGCAGTCCTGCCCGCGGTGATTCTCGTGATCCTTTGGTGGCGCCGCGGAAAGCTCGATTGGAAGCGCGATGTGCGGCCGCTGGTCCCGTGGTTTGCAATCGGGATGTGCGCCGGGCTTTTCACCTCGTGGGTGGAGAGGAAATTTATCGGTGCCAGCGGCGCGGACTTTGTGCTGACTCCGTTGCAGCGTGTTCTGATTGCCGGCCGGGTCATCCTTTTTTACGCCGGCAAATTGTTGTGGCCGGCGAAACTGGCGTTTTTCTATCCGCACTGGAACGTCGATGCGGCGGTCTGGTGGCAGTGGCTGTTTCCGGTGGGAGTTCTGGCGCTGGCTGCGGGGTTGTGGTGGGTTGCGCGCCGCAATCGCGGGCCGTTGGCAAGCCTGCTCATCTTTACGGGAGCGCTATTCCCCGTGCTCGGTTTTCTCAATGTCTTTCCGTTCCGCTATTCCTATGTGGCAAACCATTTTCAATATCTGGCGTGCCTGGGAATTCTGGTTCCCGGCGTTGTCTTGCTGGCAAAGGCAAGCGAGCGGCTTCGCTTGGGCAACGCTGGTGCCGCCGCTGGCTCCGCGCTGCTGATCTTGGTTCTTGGCGGACTGACCTGGCAAGAGAGCCGGATGTATCGCGACATCGAGACGCTTTACCGCACATCCATCGAGCTGAATCCGGCGAGCTACATCGCGCACTACAACCTGGGAACCGTGCTGACCGAAAAACCTGGACGGTTTCCCGAGGCGATCGGCGAGTTCGAGGCGGCGCTCGAGATCCACCCCGATCTTGCGGAGGCACACAACGGCCTGGGGTTTGCGTTTTCGCGCACTCCCGGGCGACTCGATGATGCGTTCGCGGAGTTTCAACTGGCGCTCGAGATCCAGCCGAGTTACGCCGAAGCGTACAACAATCTTGGGAATCTGTTGTCGAAGGCTCCGGGTCGGGAGCAGGATGCGATTGCGGACTACCGGGCAGCGATCGAGATCCGGCCGGACTACTCGGAGGCGCATTTCAACCTGGGATCCGTTTTGTCGCGGATTCCCGGACGGACGCCGGACGCCATTGCCGAGTACCAGGCGGCGATCAAGGCCAATCCGGATTATGCCGAGGCGCACAACAACCTTGGAATTCTGCTCGCCGCCACGCCTGGGCGGACGCAGGACGCGATTGCCGAGTACCAGGCCGCGATCAAGGCCAAACCGGATTATGCCGAGGCGCACAGCAATCTTGGAGTTCTGCTGGCCGCAGCGCCTGGGCGGACGCAGGACGCCATCGGCGAGTTCGAGGCCGCGATCAAGGCCAATCCGGATTATGCCGAAGCGCACAATAACCTTGGAATTCTGCTGGCCGTAACGCCTGGGCGGATGCGGGACGCGATCGCGGAGTACCAGGCGGCGCTCAACATCCGCCCGGATTATGCCGAGGCGCACGTGAACCTGGGGAATGCGCTGTCGCATACCCCGGGGCGGATGCGGGACGCGATCGCGGAGTACAGGGCGGCGCTCCAAGCGAGGCCGGATTTCGTGGAGGCGCACAATTACCTGGGAAGCGCTCTATCGCAGATGCCGGGCCAGATGGCAGAGGCGATCGCGGAATACAGGGCGGCGCTCAAAATCAGGCCGAATTATGCCGAGGCGCACTTCAATCTGGGGAATCTTTTGTCGCAGATCCCCGGGCACGCTCAGGAAGCGGCCGCGGAGTACCAGGCGGTGCTTAGGAGCCGGCCCGATCTGGCAAGCGTTGTGAACGAACGGTTGAAGGCGCTGCATTCGGCCCAGGCCCACGCGGGCAAATGAGGGACTGGACCGGCACAGTAGTCGATGCCGGCTGCCACCGAACCGGCTTTGCTTACGACGCCTTCAGTGAGTATTTGATCAGGCAATACAGCGCACGAAAGCCATCTCTCCAGCCGATTTTTTTGCCTTCTTCGTAGGTGCGGCCCCAGTAGCTGATTCCCACCTCGTAGATCCTCAGCTTGCGGCGTGCGACCTTGACCGTGATCTCCGGCTCGAAGCCGAACCGGTTCTCTTCTATCGGAATCGACTGAATGACCTCGCGGCGAAACGCCTTGTAGCACGTTTCCATATCCGTGAGGTTGATATTCGTGAGGCAATTGGAGACGAAAGTCAGCAGCCAGTTGCCAACCGAGTGCCAGAAGTAGAGTACGCGGTGGGGAGCGCCGCCGATGAAGCGAGAGCCGTAGACGACATCGGCTTTGCCGGCAAGAAGAGGCTCAAGGAGCCTTTGGTAGTTTGCCGGATCGTATTCCAAGTCCGCGTCTTGGATGATGACGAAATCGCCGGTCGCCGTGGCGATGCCCCGGCGCAGCGCCGCGCCCTTGCCCATGTTGCGCGGCTGCGGAAGAATGCGCATCTGCGGATACTCGCCTTCGAGCTCTCTCAAGATGCCGGCCGAGCCATCGTTCGATCCGTCATCGATACAGATCAGCTCGATTTCGAACGGCGATGCAAGAACGCGTTCGACTGCTGCCCGCAGCGTCGCCCCCTCGTTGTAAACGGGCATCACGACCGACAGCTTCACGTGAGGAGGGATTGCATCATGCGCCGAGCTTGCCCCATTCGTCATATGGATGTTCTTTCAGCATTAGACGTTGCCCAACAATGCACATATCGAGAGTTTTTCACGGATCTGCGCGACACGCACGTGAGCGGCGTCGGCGTAAAGGAAACGTCCTACTATCCTCTCTCGAATCTTCTGAATTTCATCGGCATGGATTACTGAATTAGATCTGCTTGCTGCGGACCGAGAATAACAGCTCCTTCATACTCGCGATTGGTGATCATCTCCTTCCTGGTACCCGCGATGGGAATCCTCTTCTCTTCTTGAGTCGTGTTCACATAGAGCGTTCGGCCATCGACAACTCTGGCATACACTCCGTCGGGAGTTTGCGGCCCCGGTTGAATACCCGCAAGTTTGTAAACATGATTCAGGACGGGTCCAATTGCGGACGCCTTGGATACCGTGGCAAGGTAGATCGCATACCCTTTACCGTACTTGTTGATTGTGACCGCCGGAGAATGGTCTGCCGTGTTGGTGAATCGCGAGAGAACCGCGGCGGTCGAAGGTTCGAGCACTTCATACCAGCGCACGCCAGTGTCGATGCTTTCACCGTCCAATTCGAACCTCAATGCCGAGTCGACCGGATAGAACGCGTTCGTCTTTAGACCAAACACCTCAATCAGGCGCCCGGGCAGTGGCGTATCGAACCATTGACCGTGCTCGTCGACTTTGGCCGAAAAAGCCGTCATCAGAACAGTACCGCCGGCACTTACGTACTCCCGGAGTGCATTTGCACTGGCGGCGTCCATGACGTAATCGGCCGGCACAACAACCAGCCTGTACGGCGAAAGACTGTCATGTCCGATATTGATTATGGCTGTGTCGATGTTGGCGCGGAACAAAGGCTCAAAGGCGCCCTGAACCTGTTCAGTATAGGAAGGTTTGAAGTATTGAAGCGTCGTATTGGAGGGGCCGTTCGGGTGCGAATCGATAGAGGAATCGAAGGAGTAGGCAATGGCGACTTCAGGGTGCGTGTATCGCGGGAATCCGAACTTCGAAAGTTGTTTGAATTCCGACGCAATGCGTGCGAACTCGTCGATCTTCCACGAAGGTGTGCCGTCGTGATCGACAAGTCCGAAGAGCGCTTGCTCCTCTCCGCCAAGATGGCTGTTAAATGTCCATGCGAGGAATCCCTGCGCGCCTATCATGGCTCCCAGGTAAGCGTACATCCGGCTCCGTCCTGGCATTCCGTAGTTTCCTCCCCCTCCCGCGGTAAACTCGTTGAACCAAATCGGAGTTGCTAAATCACCTTTCATCATAAGCGCGCCAAACGTGCCGCTGATCGGGTCACTCGGATAGAAGCCTTCCGCTCCATATGTCACATAGGACTTGTAGGTGCTGAGATAATCAAAGCCTCGCCTCGATGCGGTATCCCAGAGATTCGAGATCGCAGGCGTATTTGGCATATTGTGACGGCGAATCGCGTCGAGTTCCTCGAGTCGCGCTACGGTAACGTCGGACCAGTAGCGATGCAAATCCAAATAACGCTCGGGAGGTCCGGGCCCCTCCGCGAGAGGCAAATTCACGTCATCGAAGCTATTCAACCGGCGTGACCACCGCTGCGTAGCCCAGACCTTGTTCAGGTTGTCGATTGTTCCGTATTTCCTCTTGAGCCATGTGATGAAGCGCTCACGGTCGGCCGCCGAATACGACATGAACCCGTTTCCGATCTCGTTGTCGTAACCAATGGCAATGACAGCTGGGTGATGTGCATAGCGCTTCGTCATTGCATCGGCAAGAATTCCAGCCTCACGGACGTAATTCGGATCGCTAATGTCATCCATATAGCGCTCCGCGGGAGGGAGCCGTGTACCGTTCTGGGCGATGATATCGACGCCCGGATACGTGCGATGCAGCCAGATCGGCGCCGGCGTGCCCGGTATATCCACGATGACCCTGATTCCATTGGCATACATCTTATCCATGATCTTGTCGAACCACTCAAAACTGAACTTGCCTTGCGAGGGTTCGAATGAATCCCAGGACAGGTCCCCCATCCGCACAACATTGAATCCCGCGTGTTTCATGATGGCAATGTCGCGATCGATCTGCTCAGGCGAGCGGTCGACGGGCTG
>JBEKKI010000049.1:0-31464 GCA_050010795.1 Occallatibacter sp. | reverse complement strand
GCGCTCTCCAGCGGCACCTTGTTGAACAGGTCGCGATCGACGTCGACGTGAAAAGTTGGGTCGTCCTCGATCAAGGCGCCCGTGGACTCGACCGTAACGGTCTGGGTCCCGCCCGCGATTTGCAGCACCAGCTTCAGGCTGATCCCGACTACCGAGTTCAGCGAGACATTCTGGCTGAGTGCGGCAAAACCGGTGGCGGAGACCTTGATCACATAAGGGGCAAACGCGACGTTTGGAATGGCGAATTGGCCAGCGGCGTCGCTTGTTGCGGTGCGGTCGAATCCGCTGATCTCGTTGGTGAGATGCACAGTGGCGTTGGGAATGACGGCGCCGGAGGGATCGGTGACCGTACCGCGCACGGCGCCGGCGTTGCCGCTTTGCGCAGACGCGCAGGTCGCCGCAAAGAGCACGGCGACGAGGGGAAGGATGCGTGGCATTGCGCGACGAATGAATGGCATGGATTGTCTCCTGAACAATGGCTGAATGCTGTGAAAGCGGGACGCGGAACGTACAGCCGCGGAGGATTCAGTGCATTGACGGAACATCGAACCGCTTCAATCAGCTTTTCTGAATGCGCCAAAGCACCGCCCGGATGACGGGGACGTTGGGCGATGCGACGACTTGGCTGAAGACGGGACCGATGCTCTAGCAGGAGACGGGAGGGGGCCGAATGAAGAGCCTCAATTGGCGCTGGCGGGCAACGACGATAGGGTCGGCCTGCGGAGCAGGCGCGCCGAATTGAACCAACACAACCTCGGCGCAATCAGCCGCAACAGGCACCAGCGTGTGCATCACAATGCACAACTGGCAATGATCGGCGTCGGATTGGTTGGGGTGAAAGTGCGCGACCTGGCCCACGACGAGAAGCGCTAACAGAACAAGGCACACGACCGCGACTACCAGCGTAAATTTCTGCCGGGAGCCGCGTTGAGCGCGGAAATATGCCTGAAGAGCTGTCAGCTGTGGGACCTCGCCATCCACATTCTACAAAAGAATGCACTCATTTTGACACGAAATCGACGCGGAGGTTGCCCGGAAGCGATGGCTTTTGTAACCTTACCAATGCTCGGGGTTCGGGTTCTCTAATCTGTAATCGCCCCATTGTGCTATCGCCGAGCGGCCGACCATCCAGCCGGAACCCGCCAACGTGGCGCGCACCGGCCCGGATGAGCGTATTGGCGCCGGTTGACATTCCGCCCCGGCATCACTTTTCGAACACTGGCCGACTTGGCGGGGCCTATCTGTTGGCCCAATTCGTGCCGCGCTGGCGGCACGTTTATCTCTTTCCGCCCCCTTACAAAGTCTTTACAAGTTGACTGCTCCATTCATACGTGGTGCGGTCTCCCATGGGGGAAGGATAACTTCCGTTCCGAGGCGCACGACTGCCTCGTGTCGCGCCATTAGGATGCGGCAGTGTAGGGGATAGTCATGGTCGTTTCCGATCTCACGTTGCTTCTCATTCCAGCGGCCCCGGCCCTGGCATTCCTGCTCTGGGTGATTTGGGCACTGGAGAAGCAAATCTGGCGGGATAGGCGCTACTCTAAAGCCATCGCTCGCGCGAAGGCTGGGTCTGATCGTCCGGCGCCCACTAACGCAGCTCCTGAACAGCGCGGCTCAGGAACATCCGCTCACCTCAATTCCGCTAGACAGCCGTAATAACTGAGCTCAGCTTCAGCCACTGCGAAGGGGTCGCGGACGATCTCAGACCGCAGCGTCCGGAGTGAACAGTTCTCAAAACGTTGCAATCCTTAGATGGTGGAATGCCGGAGGTAGTGCATGTCAACAAGTGCATATTCGCCAATGCACTCGTCGAGCACTGGACGCGGGAAATCTCCCAGTTTTCCCTGTTCCGGGCGAATCACCGGCCATCCGGACAGAACTCGAGATTCGGGGGTTCTGTCCGAATCAGCGACAATTCGCCCGCAATGCCAATCCCCGATTGCACCAGAAGTGAGGCATGAATGTTTCAGGCTGAGATGAGGGAGTGATAAATGGATTTATCGTTCAGCTGTGTCGTGCCTGACGACATGACGGTTAGTTGTGATTCTGCCCCGGATGCCGTAGGGCAATCAGGTTCTTCTCAGTTGTAAAGCTTCGTGAGTGGCCACAATTCCGAAATAGGTTTCTTTATGCCGCGGCAGAGCATGATTGGAATGCCGTATTCGGAGGGCTGTATCCAGGGAGTTTCAAGCCTTGCTTCCAGTGAACTGGTACGAAATTGCCTGGCAGCCGAGTCGCAGTTGTCTCCAACACAGATAAGAATGTTGCCGGAGTAGCCGCGAGGCCCCCAAAGGAAATATTGATTGTGTCCGCTGATGACAGGTATTTTCGGCTCACTGAGGAACTCGATCGCCGCAGCTTCGCTGTAGTTCTGTGCCATCACCACTGCCTGCGCCCGATCCCCTGGCGGAAGTCCTTGATAAACGCGACTCACGATTGCGGCCAGCTGTGTCCAGCCATGCATGTTTGCAAAGTCGGTTGGCAGCTCCGGCTGTGCACGGTGCTCGGTAGCAAGGCTATTTCTCGAAATGTGCAAGAGTGACCACAGCCGACTGTCGTACCTCGCGAGTTGCGCTTCAGGAAGCACCGGCATCACGAGCGGAAAGAAAGCCAGCCCAAGCAGAACAGTAGCCGCTGCAATTACAACTCGCCCCTTCCGGAGCTTACTGGTCCAATCTTCGATTTGCACGCATCCGGCCACGACGAGGTAAGGATATACATCGGCGGGGTAGTAATGCTTCCCGTGTTCCACGATCATCATGGCAATCAGGAGCACATAGCCATATGCCAGGAAACGAAAACGTGCTCGCAAAAACAGCCAGGCCAGTCCGATAATCCAGAACTCCGCGAGCAAGCCGCTGATCAAGAGCTGTTGGCCGATATAGCCCAGTGGCCCGACGATTACGTTCTTGCCGTTCTCGCCAGCACGCAACAATTCGAGCATCGGGTATCCATAGTGCGCCTGCCACAGGAACGCCGGCAGCGCGATTACGGCGGAAATCGCAACCCCGATCATGAACCAGCGCGAATAAAGAATCAGCCTTTCCGGTGTGAGCAGAAGCCCCATGAACAATGCGACAGCGAAAAACAGAACGGTGTATTTGCTCAGTATGGACAGCCCCATCAGCGCGCCAATTGCCACCCACAGTCGCGGGTTGGCTCCTTTCGTCAGGCGCACGATCCACAACGCGATCAGGGGCCAGGTAAAGAGGCCGACCATGTCTGGCGAGACCTTCATTCCGAAGTCTGTCAATACCGGGAGGAAGAAAACCACAATCGTTGACAGAAGTTGGGCGTAAGCCGCTCCACCAAACTCGATTACAACCAGGCAAGTCACATAGATACCTGCTCCTGCGAAAAGCGCTGGCACAGCCAGCAGCAACACGAGCGACGGACCGAACACCTGCGAAGCCGCAGCCAGGAGCGGCGCGATGGGGGGCTGATCCACGTAGTTCCACTGCGGATGCTGCCCGCAGACGATGAAATAAAGCTCATCGCCGAAGAATCCGTAATGCGGGTTGCAAACGAGGTGAATCAGGAAAGCAGCTATTGCGGCATAGAGAGGAATGCGTGCGCGCTGGTAGATGTTTTGCACCATGAACATCCTACATACCCACGTCTCCAGTGAGAAGAGTGCAGCGTACATCTAATCCGGAAGAGAAAGTTGAAGGGCCCTCAAATACCGTCGCTCAGGATCACAAGTGAGTCAGTATTGGTAGTAGTTGCGACTGCTCCCGGATGACCGGCAGTCCGTCTCCAATCATTTTTCGGGTTGGGGAAGGTTGCCAACAATTCAAAAGCTATCGAGCGGTCTATGCGAAAGGCGGTTCAGTCAGAAGTCCTAGAGAGGCGGGATTGGCATCGCGCTTGACGAGCAGTATGGTGACATCATCCTCATTGAAGTGTGGGTCGACCAACGACTTCAGAATCTGCATCGGCTCTCCCTTGCGATCAGCCAGCGCCTCTCGCAAGCGGTCTTCGGCATTCTCCCCGGAAATCGAATCGGTGAGTCCGTCGGTGAAAAGAAGGAGAGCGCCGCCAGGGGGAAGAAGAGCCGTACTGGCTGTATACGCCGCTTCAGGAAATAGTCCAAGAGGCATGCCGGTGGCTTCCAGCGATCTTGCAGACCCGGAGCCGAAAACAATCGGAGCGTTGTGGCCTGCGTTTACGTAAGTCAATTCTCCGGTGTCGCGATGCAACACGACAAACACTGCAGTCGCAAAACGGTCGTTGGGGGTATATCGGGTCAGATGTTTGTTCATCTGCCCGGCCAAAGCCTGGGGATCTGCACCGGCACCTGCGATGCTTCGAACCAGGGCTTGTATGTTTGCCGCCAGCAGCGCTGCCGGCATGCCTTTTCCTGACACATCCGCTACCGCAAGAAGCGTTCGCTTGCCCGCAAGCTCGATCACATCAAAGTAATCGCCGCCCACGTCCCGTAAAGGTTTGTAGAACGTCTCCACCTCATAGCCCGGCAACTCGTCAACTTTCGCCGGGGTCAGCGTCTGCTGGATCTGGCGTGCGGCCATCTGATCGGCTTCAAGTTGGGTCTTACGGGCAAATTCCGAAATAAGCATGGCGTTCATCAAAGCGCCGCCGACCGCGTAGAAGACGAGCGCAATGAGAAAGACCAGGCTCTCATCCCTTGGCCACATGACGGGCCACGCCAGGGACCGCGACCACAGCCAATAGATAGCGGTTCCCTGGAACAGAACCCCTGCCCAGGTGACGATGCGCTTCGACCGGGGCATCTCGCGGATCCAGTTGCTGCGGTTGTACTGGAAGACGCGTCGAATCGGGCCGGTAAATTTGCCAAGCCTGACTTGCAGATCTCGAAATCGCATTGCGAGGAGTCTAGCAGGAGGAAAAGAGACCAGTGAAGGATGAGTTTGGGCGCACCATTTCGGTGAATCCCTACCAGGGAGTGTCTTCCTGGGTTGTACCCGGATGTCCGGATGGCCGACCACATGCTCGGAACCCGGAAGGTGGGGCAAATCATGGCTTTTTTGTCCGGCAAAGGCCCTGCTGGGCAAGCCTGGGTCTTTGGCCTTCGAATGGATGCAAAGAACATGGAGGGCGGAGGCAACTGGTGGTATATTTGCCTGCAGCCAAAAGGCAAAATGGAAATTCCGGTGAGACTGTTTCCCGGAAGTGCGTTATGGCAAGTGATAACGCTAGAATTCTCGTAATCGGCGCGGGAGTCAACGGCTCCGTCTGCGCCGAACGCTTTTTCGCGCACGGCGTCAATGTAACCCTCCTCGCCCGCGGCAATCGCCTCGCCGAAATTCAGACAAACGGCATCGTCATCGAGAATCCGCTCAATCACAAACGCCGCGTCGCCCGCGTCAAAGCCATCGACCAACTCGCGCCGGGCGACATCTACGACTACATCCTCGTCATTGTGCGGCGCAACCAGGTTTCCGCACTGCTGCCCGCACTCGCCGCCAACAGCTCGCCCAACGTCGTCTTCATGAACAACAATCTCAATGGTCCCTCCGAGATCGTTTCGGCCCTGGGTTCGCAGCGGCCGATGCTCGGCTTCGTCTTCGCCGGCGGCAAGCGCGACGGAGACCTTATCCGCGCCATCGGCCCCTTCGATCATGGGCCCATGCGAACGCCCTTCGGCGAAATTGACGGTACTATCACTCCGCGGCTCAAGAGGTTGGTCAACCTCCTCAATCGCGCCGGTCTCCGTTCTGCGGTTTCGACCCGCATCGTCGATTACCTCGCCACGCATGCCGCAGGGGTCGCAGCCATCACGTTTTTGGCACTCAAGCTCGCAACCGCGGACAAGCAGGAACCTCCATCGGACCCAGACATCAAACTGGCTGCCGCAGCGATCCACGAATCCTATGCAGTGCTCAAGGCGCTGGGCCACAAGATCGTCCCCTTCAGTCAGAGAGTCGCCGCCGTCACACCGGTGTTTGTGCTCGCATTCCTGTTTCGTCTGCTGCTCAACTCCAGGTTTTTCGAAGTCGGCGGAATCTACCACGCTCAGCAGGCGCCGGACGAGCTACAAGCGCTGGCCGACGATCTGCGCGCCGCCGTGATCCGTTCCGGCGTTCCGGCGCCGGCTATCAGAAAAGCGTTAGAGATGAAGTAGTGCCACGGCAAATCGCCATCTACATTCAAAACGAAAATCTTCCAATAGAATCTCCATCTTTGACTGCAGATTCGGATCGGTAATTGGAAGTCGGCATCGCGACCGTTTTCCGGGGCTTCCCCGCTGCTCCGGGTGGATGACCGGCTATCCGGATAATGGGCCTTGTTGGAGTGAGCGTGCCTTCGATCCTGGCGAGGATTCCCAAGGGATAACAAACGCCTGAAAAAGCACACCATGTTCGTGATATTTGGCGGCTTAGGCATCTCAACGAAGGATTACTCCCCTGAAGTCGGCCAGTGTTCGGCGACCCCATGACCGATCTTGGGCTGGAAAACAGGATGCTAGGGCGTTTTTCAGGACTAATCTCACCGATTCCGCGTAAATAGGGGTCGATGAACGTTTTGCCCTGTTCGCAACAATTGAGCGCCGGTGACCATTCCATTCCTGTATCCACTTATCGTTACAGATCTCCGTATGGCGTCGTCAGCATCTCTGACCCTGATCTCAAGGGGATCCAAACCGACGGTACGTCGAGAGATTTCCTAGCCTTTTGGGAATGTCTTTATCTCCTCCCCAAAAGTCCGGAACACATAGGTTTGGCTTGACCCGTGGCCCTCGTGTCCTAAAATGACATGCCAGCAGTCCGCCTGAAACGGAGGCCGATACGACGACACGCGAGACAGGTAAGCTTTGGCCAGCAACTCCCGCCGAAGATCTACTGCGGCGCGTCATTGACACGACCCCTGCGTTTCTGCACAGTTCTGACTCTGAGGGCAGGTTCGGTTTCTTCAATCAACGCTGGCTTGAATACCTTGGCGTCAGCGAAGAGGATCTGCAAGGCTGGGCCTGGACTGCCTTCATTCACGCTGAAGACTTAGAAGGAATGATGACAAGGTGGCAGGCTTGCCTTGCCAGCGGAGAGGTGTTCCAGTGCGAAAGCCGCGTGCTGCGCGTCGATGGGCAATATCTCTGGTTCCTGCATCGCAACGTTCCCCTGCGGGATGATCAAGGCAACGTCGTGATGTGGTATGGAGCGAGTATCGAGATCGACGATCGGAAGCGTGCAGAGGAAACGCTCAAGAAAGCGTTTGACGAAATCCAAACGCTAAAAGACCAGCTCTACAAGGAGAATCTGGCTCTCAAGGAAGAGATTGATCAGACATCCATGTTTGAAGAGATTGTGGGGGCATCGGATGCAATCAAGCGAGTTCTCGTCCTTCTGCGTAAGGTTGCACCAACCGATTCCACCGTGCTGATCACGGGTGAAACGGGAACCGGGAAAGAACTTGCAGCCCGTGCAATCCACAAACGGTCGCGCCGCGAACGGAACGCGTTTGTCGCAGTGAACTGTGCTGCCATTCCCTCTTCTCTCATCGCTTCCGAACTCTTCGGCCATGAAAAAGGAGCCTTCACAGGCGCTACGCAACGACGCCTGGGACGATTTGAACTTGCCGACGGCGGAACAATTTTCCTGGATGAGGTGGGCGACCTCCCGGCTGAGACTCAGATCGCTCTACTGCGAGTGCTGCAGGAGCGTGAGCTGGAGCGAGTCGGTGGCGCCCAGCCGGTGGCAATTGACGTGCGGGTGATTGCCGCTACAAACCGCGACCTGGAGGCCGCTGTGGAGGTGGGCTCATTCCGCAGCGACTTGTTTTATCGGTTGAACGTGTTCCCGATTCGCATGCCGTCGCTGCGCGAACGCGTCGAAGACATTCCTCTGCTCGTCACATACCTTACTCAGCGCTATGCCAGCAAGATGGGAAAAAAGATCAGCAGGATTGATAAGAGAACCTTGGAGCTGTTTCAGACCTATCATTGGCCTGGGAATGTAAGGGAGCTGCAAAATGTGGTCGAACGAGCCGTCATTCTGTGCGAGGGAGCAACGTTCGCCGTGGATGAGAACTGGGTGGTGCGTGCCTCGCCTACATCTGCGCATGGTGGAATTGGTCTCGCCGCCCTTGCCGACCAGGAAAAGGAAATGATCGAGAATGCGCTCACACAGAGCCGCGGACAGGTATCCGGCCCCCTGGGTGCTGCGGCCCGCCTGGGCATTCCCCGCTCCACTCTTGAATCGCGAATCAAGAGTTTGAACATTAACAAGTATCGGTTTCGGTCTGCCTAGCTGACCTTTCAGACTCCCTCCCCCACACGCAGTAAGACGGCCCTCCTTGCCGAAAACCCGACAATTCCCCAGATCTCGCCACGGGAAACTCTCATCATCCTCAATGGTATCAGTCATTTGCGATTGGCATCCGACTTGCACATATTGCGGGCGTAGTTGCTCGTGAGTTCTGGTCCAGATGTTGAGACTTGAAAGAAGTCGCGACTCACACCTTCTCCGAGTGAGTGGGCGTATCGATGCGGAAAATCTTGCGGAGCTGAAGGTGCAAATGCAAGTTCATCCGTCGCCGATTGCTCTTGAACTCGGTGAGGTGACGCGGGTGGATGCTGACGCTGTGCGATTCCTCGCCGTGGCAGAAGCAGCCGGCACAGAACTTCGAAACTGTCCGCTATTTATTCGCGAATGGGTTCGAAGGGGGCATCCGGCGCTCATCAAATGCGAGGGAAACAAATCAGCCCAGATTTATGTGTCTGGCAGGAATGATGGGGTTCAAGATCAATTTTCAGAAAAGGAGAAATGAAATGAGGTTTGGATACAACCCGCTCGCAGCGGGAATTGAGGAAATTCGCAGTTCCTGGGCATGGTTTCTCACCCTTGGAATCTTGTTTGTGCTTCTCGGCGCGGTATGCGTGATCGGTGATGTGGGCGCTACCTTCGCCACGGTTCTGGTCTTCGGATGGATGCTGCTGTTCAGCGGCATCTTCGGCTTGGTGCATGCCTTTCGCACTCACAGCTGGCAGGGCTTTCTACTGTCTTTGCTCAGCGCACTGTTCCGAGGCTTCGCAGGATATCTGCTGATCCGGTATCCGCTCGCTGGGGCAGCCACACTCACTCTGGTCCTTGCTTCCTTATTCATTGTCGGCGGTCTCTTTCGCGCCATTGGGGCAGGAATGTTGAGGTTCCCGAGCTGGGGCTGGGCTGTGTTTTCAGGAATTGTTTCGCTGGGGCTAGGGATCATGCTGCTGGCGCAAATGCCCATTTCGAGCGTCTGGTTCATCGGTTTCGCCATTGGCGTGGATCTGATCTTCGATGGGGCCTCGATGATCAGTTCTGCTGCGGCCCTCCACAAACTCACCGGGGGCGCGCTCGAGAGAGTCGCCTGAATTTAACCCAACAAGTCCCACGCTCAATGGGAGATTTTGAAAAGGAGAATGTCATGGAAAAAATGCTTGTAGTCGTTTTTGACAATGAAACCAAAGCTTACGAGGGATCGCGAGCGCTCAATCAACTCGATTTCGAGGGAAGCATCACGATTCACGCCAAAGCCGTCATCAGCAAGAACGGTGATGGGACGGTCACTGTGAAACAGGGCGAGGACGATTTCCCTGTTCGAACGGTGAGCGGAACAGCGATCGGCAGCCTCATCGGCTTGCTGGGCGGCCCCGCTGGGCTCGCAGCCGGAGCGCTGGCCGGCACGATAGCTGGAAGTCTTGCCGACTTCTTCGTGGCCGGAGTCGACTCAGATTTCCTGCCCGAAGTTTCGAGGGTGCTCACGCCGGGCAAGTATGCAATTGTCGCGGATGTCAGCGAAGAGTGGGTGACACCAGTGGACACCAAAATGGAAGCGCTTAATGGCTTCGTCGTCCGCACGGCCAGGAAGAGCGTCGAAGAAGCGCAGCGGGCCCGCGACGTCGCCGAGCTGCGAGCCGAGATTGACCAGTTGAAGGCCGAGCATGCTCGCGCAAAAGCGGAGAATAAGGCCAAATTGCAGGCCAAGATCGATGGGCTGAATGCTCGGTTACAGGCGAAGTTGCAGCAGGGCCGGCTACGCTCAGACCAAATCAAAAATGAGACCGAAGCCAAGGTGCAGTCCTTGCAGCAGAAAGCCGCGAAAGCTCGGGGCGATGCCAAAGCCGCGATCGATGCGCGCGTGACCGAGATCAAGAAACACTACGACCAGTGGGTGGAGCAGGCAAAGAGTATGGTGGCTTGAGGCCGCAGGCTCGAAAACGCTCTAACGGCGATAACGGGAGATCCTGGCTCGATTGGGCCATGAATCTCCCGTTTCGACTTCGACTCGGAAGCACTGCTGAGGCCGAGCCGCAAATGTCGATAAGCTCAATATCGCCATGGCACTCACCGACGCCGATTACTCCTCGAAAGTCGGCTTGTCGCCAGTAAAGCATCACTCAATATAAGGGCGTTTCTCGGGACCCATTCGGGCGAGATTTTCGTTCAGCGGCGGATCAGACTTAGCCATTGCCAATTAGGGCGCTGGGCTCCTATCGCTATTCGAGAGTTAGTGTTTGCCTCCCGTGCAATGTCTTATCAATGCAAGGAGAGCCACTGTTCAACGCTGCGGAGTTGTCGCATCCAGGGCGAGATTTAACTCTAGGACATTCACACGCGTCTCGCCGAAGACACCGAACTGGCGTGGCTGGATGTGCGATTGGACCAGGGCATGAACCGTATCCTCCGGAATGTGTCGCGCTGCGGCCACGCGCGCAACCTGGTAAAAGGCTGCAGCGGGCGAGATATCGGGATCAAGCCCCGAACCGGAGGTTGTCACCAGGTCGATGGGCACAGGGACGCCGGGGTTCTGCTTCTGATCGGCGGCCACGTCAGTTTCAATGCGATCAACGAGTTTCTTGTTGGTCGGGCCAAAATTGGAGCCGCCCGAGCTTGTAGCGTCATAACCGTTTCCTGCGGCGGAGGGGCGGCCATGAAAATAGGCATCAGTCGTGAATCCTTGACCGATGAGGGCTGAGCCGACGATGTGGCCGTCGCGCGTGAGCAGCTCTCCATCGGCTTTGTTGCGCATTAGGATTTGCGCCAGGCCAGTGACTACGAGCGGATACGCGACGCCAAGCAGGAGCGTGGTCACGAGCGTGTAAAGAATGGCAATTCCGAGCTGTTTTCGCATGAATCCTCCTCAGGCAAGATGCAGGCCAGCCAGCGCAAGGTCGATCAGCTTAATTCCGATGAAGGGCACGATAATGCCGCCGATGCCGTAGACGATGAGGCTCTGGCGCAGCAGTCGATGTGCTGGCTTCGGGTCGTACTTCACGCCTCTGAGCGCCAGCGGAATCAACGCGATGATGATGAGCGCGTTGAAGATGACCGCTGACAGAATGGCGGAATGCGGGGTGGCAAGGTGCATGATGTTGAGGGCGCCGAGCACTGGAAACACGCCTGCAAACATGGCTGGAATTATGGCGAAGTATTTCGCCACATCGTTCGCAATTGAGAATGTTGTCAGCGCTCCGCGGGTCATCAGCAGCTGCTTGCCGATCTCGACGATTTCGATGAGTTTGGTGGGGTTGGAGTCGAGATCCACCATGTTGCCAGCTTCCTTAGCTGCCTGTGTACCGGTGTTCATGGCCACGCCCACATCGGCCTGAGCGAGCGCGGGGGCGTCGTTGGTGCCGTCGCCAGTCATGGCAACGAGCTTTCCCTTGTTCTGCTCGTCTTTGATAAATGCCATCTTGTCTTCTGGAGTAGCCTGGGCAAGAAAGTCGTCGACTCCGGCTTCGCGCGCGATCACCGCGGCGGTAAGGGGGTTATCGCCGGTAATCATCACACTGCGAATGCCCATGGTACGCAAGTGGGCCAGACGCTCGCTCAGTCCTCCTTTGACGATGTCCTTCAGATAGATGACACCGAGCACCGTTGCGTTCTCTGCGACCACGAGGGGTGTGCCTCCCAGCTTGGCGATCTCCTCAACTTGTTCGGCAACCTGTCGAGGTACATTTGAACCCTGCAGTTCCAGGAAGCGGCCAATCGCCTCGGCCGCGCCCTTGCGAATCTTCGCACCAGGCAGATCCACACCGGACATGCGCGTTTGGGCGCTGAAAGGCACGAACTCGCAGTGCATGCCCTCGAGGTCGCGACCGCGCAGGTTGTATTTTTCTTTCGCCAGCACGACGATCGATCGGCCTTCCGGAGTCTCGTCAGAAAGGGAAGCGAGTTGTGCAGCGTCGGCGAGGTGCGCTGCAGTGACTCCGGGAGCGGGGAAGAACTCAGTCGCCTGCCGATTGCCGAATGTGATGGTTCCGGTCTTGTCGAGCAGTAACGTGTTTACATCGCCTGCAGCCTCAACGGCCCGCCCCGACATAGCCAGGACGTTGTATTGAACGAGCCGGTCCATGCCAGCGATGCCGATGGCGGAGAGCAGCGCACCGATGGTGGTGGGAATGAGACAAACCAGCAACGAGACCAGCACAAAGATAGTTTGCGGCGCGTGGGAATAGAGAGCGAACGGCTGCAAGGTTGCAACCGCGAGCAAGAAGACAATGGTAAGCCCCGCAAGCAAGATGCCGAGCGCGATCTCGTTCGGTGTCTTCTGGCGTTCGGCGCCCTCGACCAGGGCAATCATTCGGTCGAGGAATGTTTCGCCGGGATTCGACGTGATGCGGACGTTGATCCAGTCAGAGAGCACGCGCGTTCCACCGGTCACGGCGGAGCGTTCACCGCCGGCCTCACGAATCACGGGAGCGGATTCGCCAGTAATGGCAGATTCATCCACTGATGCGATGCCTTCAATGACCTCGCCATCTCCCGCGATGTACTGTCCAGCATCCACGCGAATGATATCTCCAGCGCGAAGCTGTGAGCTCGAGACTGCTTCCGAAGTTCCATCGGGCCGGAAACGTTGGGCGATCGTCTCGCCCTTGGCTTTGCGCAACGTATCAGCCTGGGCTTTGCCTCGACCTTCAGCGATCGCCTCCGCAAAGTTGGCGAATAGGACTGTGAACCAAAGCCAGAGGGTAATCTGGAGATCAAAGCCGATCGGTTGGCGATGGAGTGCTTCCTCGACCAGCAGCACCGAAGTAGCGACGCTGCCAACTTCCACCACGAACATCACCGGGTTCTTGATCATGAGCCGTGGATCAAGCTTGCTGAGTGAATCGAAGGTCGCTTGGCGAAGGATTGCAGGATCCCAGAGACTTTGCTTCTTTGCCATGTGTATTTTCCCCTCGTCCTACGAAAAGAGAATCCCGTGCTGGAGCAACAGGTGTTCGAGAATTGGGCCAAGGCTGAGCGCCGGGAAAAAGGTCAGGGCGCCGACGATGAGAATGACGCCGCTGAGCAGGATGGTGAACAACGGCGTGTTCACGGGAAATGTTCCTGGCGAAGGTGGCACACTTTTCTTCTGGGCCAGGTTCCCGGCCAGCGCCAGCATTGGGATCATCATCAGGAAACGTCCGGTCAGCATCGTGAAAGCTGTGGCAACGTTGTACCAAACGGTATTCGCATTAAGGCCAGCGAATGCGGAGCCGTTGTTGCCGGCGGTGGAGACAAATGCGTAAAGGATTTCGCTGAATCCATGTGGACCGTTGTTGTTCAGGCTGCTCAGGCCGGACGGAGAAAGCGCGGAAATTGCGGTGAGCACCAGGATGATCAGCGGGAAGATGAGGACATACAGCATAGTCATCTTCACGTCATACGATTCGATCTTCTTGCCCAGATACTCGGGAGTCCGCCCGACCATCAAGCCGGCGATAAACACCGAAAGCACAACGTAGATGATCATGCCGTAGAGCCCGGAACCGACTCCACCGAAGATAATCTCGCCGAGCATGATGTTGACCATCGGCACCATACCACCCAGCGGCATGTAGGAATCGTGCATGGAATTCACGGCGCCGCAGCTCGCATCTGTCGTAACAGTGGCGAATAGCGCAGACTGCGTAATTCCAAAACGAGTCTCCTTGCCCTCCATGTTGCCGCCCGCCTGAAGCGCAGTAGCCCGCTGATCAATCCCATGCAGCGCCGGATTCGGCTGCGATTCTGCCCAATACGCGACCACAAATCCCGCGGCGAACAGGATCGACATGCAGGCAAAGACTGCCCAACCGTGCCCCGGAGCGCCGGTCATGCGGCCAAGTGAGACGGTCAGTCCCGCACCGATGAGAAAGATGAGAAACATTTCAATGAAGTTGCTGAACGGAGTTGGGTTTTCAAACGGGTGAGCGCTGTTGGCACTGAAGAAGCCACCGCCATTCGTGCCAAGCTCCTTGATCACCTCTTGCGATGCAACAGGGCCCTGCGCGATGGTCTGCGTTAGATGTTCGAGCGTCTGTGCAGCGGTGTATGGACGCAGGTTCTGGGGCACCCCTTGGCCAACCAGCAGAAGCGCAAATACGACGGAAAGCGGCAGCAATACATAAAGGCACGAGCGGGTCGCGTCGACCCAGAAATTCCCGATGGTCTTCGACTCGCGCCGTGCAATGCCACGCACCAGAGCGATGGCAACAGAAATGCCGACCGCTGCGCTGAGAAAATTGTGATAGGCAAGGCCGGCCATCTGCGTGAAGTAGCTCATCGTTACGTCATTGGTGTAGGCCTGCCAGTTCGTATTCGTGGTGAACGATGCGGCCGTATTCCAGGCCAGGAATTGCTCCACGCCCGGCAGATGTTGCGGGTTCCAGGGAAGGTGATACTGAATGCGCTCGATCAAATAGGTAATCAGCAGCGACACAAAACTGAACAGGAGCATCGCTCCCGCGTATTTGTGCCACGACATTTCTTCGTCACTGTGGATACCACAGACGCGATAGATGAGGTTCTCGAAACGGCTCAGGAACCTGACCTCGCCTGAAAACACCTGCGCCATGTATATGCCGAGCGGATACATACACACCAGGAGCACTACGAAGAAGATGAGAAATTGCAGCCATCCATTCAGAGTCATAGTTTCTCCGGGAAAAGCAGAGCTATCACCAGATAGCCGAAGACAAGCACCGTGATGATGAGCAGGACGATCGTTCCTAGACTCATAACGTCACCTCAACTTCTCGCGCGCGCTCACATAGAGCAGCGCCACGGCAAAAAAACGATGGTGAGGAGCACCATTAGCAGATCCCACATAACTTCCTCCTTTACCAGGAACCCTGCTTGCCGCCGTACCACCAGACGAGGCCAAGCGTTGCCGTCGGCTGCTGAGTGGAGGGGGAGTTCAGGTGATCCGTTGTGAAATAGCTGATATTGCTCCAATCGCGGCGAAACTCAAGAAATGCATCGAAGCCGTCTCCGAGCTTGTGCTCATACGTCGCGGTAACTTCTTTCAAAGCCTGTGTAGCGCCGCTGAACAGCCCCCCGCGATCGGAAAGGTACTCGCCGCGCATCGCCAGATCATCGCGAGGTGAAAGCTGGTACAGGACGTAGCCGACTCCGCCGTCCACATGCGAGGGAGCCGATGATTCGTCCGGAGCCGCGCTGCTCCACTCGCGCTCGATGACGTAATCGCCCTCAGCCTGGAGCGTCAGCTTCGAGGTCGCCTGCCAGGTGGCGTAGCTGTCGAAGATGTCGAGTTTGCCGTTGGGCGCCGGCGTGATTGGGGTAAGGCAAAGTCCAGGCTGCACCGGAGCCGTGCAGTTTGAAGCAGGCGTCACATTCGGATGATCCTGTCCCAGGTAATAGTTCACCGTCCAGGACAGTGATTTCGTGGGCTGCAAGATGTAACCGAAGAGCTCATCTTTGTATTGGTTTGTAGGCTCCGACTGGTTGGTTCCATTCACGAGCCAGTAATTCACCGCCAACTTGTCGTTGATGTGATACTGCGTCCGCACGCCTGCGTGGTAGAAGGGAAGGAAGTAAAAGTAAAAGGACCGCGTGTAATTCATCTGATCCTTGGTGTAGTTGCCTTCGACACCAAGAGAGCTCGCCCACTTGCCAATATCCACATTCAACCCACGCCCTATGGGCACCACATATGTGCCGTATGCCTGGAAGATATTGCGATAGATCTCGGGCCGTGGCTCATTCGCAGGATTTCCTTGTAAAGTTTCCGAGGCCTGCCCGAACTGCAGGTCGAGGCGCACGCCATACCGCCTCTTCGCAGCTACATCAGGATCGAGCGCAACAATCACATCGGCCTGGTTGATGCTAAAGGCGTTGCTGAGCACGTCATAGGCGCGAACGTCATTCACGCCGCCCGGCGGCGTGTTGAAGTTGTACTCGTAGTAGCCGTCGAGCATGTAGTTCAAGGTCGCTCCTCCGGGAAGATTTGCCGGCAGAGCCGCAGGTGCGGCTGGCTGAACGGGCGCCTCCTGGCTGCTGGTTTGCGGTACAGACGGTCCGGCACCATCGGTTCTCCGCAAAGCTGCCGTCGCGTTCACCAATGCGGCCGCCGCTTCGGGCCCGTTGTCACCGGACACAGTGGAACCATTCATCAAAACCGCATTCTGGCGTTCGAGAGCAGTAACGCGCGATTGCAAATCCACGACTATCTGCTTAAGCTGGCGGATCTCGTCGTCTCCCTGCGTCTGCGCGGTAACTGGAATTGCAGACAGGGTGCAAAAGAACACTAGGGCGAATACAAGAGAATAGGTGCGAGTTATTTTTGCAGGTATGCTGAACATGTTGAATCTCCCAACGAACCGCTACGTGTGGGAAAAGGTTCTACGTGAGCTTTCATCCCCACCACCGGGCCGAACGAGCATCAGACGTCGTAGACTTGCCTGTCCCGTTCGCGCTTTCGCGATGGAAATTCCACAACACAAACAGCATGAAAGCGACGCATGCAGTGCACAGTGAAATCAGCACAATCGTTGCTGTCACCTCGTCTCTCCTTTTGCAGTTTCCCGGGAAATGACCGCACGAGGACAAGGCTAGGTGGGGCTCTCTAATGAAGTCCTGAGAGGTCTCTAAATAACTTCTAAAAGGAGTGACGTTGCCGAAGGATGGAAATCATCAGTCTCGCCCTGAAATGCCGCGGGAAAATTCCAGTTCGGCCTAGGAGTTGCTGGCTGGCAACTGCAACCGATATCCGAACCACGGTTCGGTAAGTAGATATCGTGGCTTGGACGGATCCGGTTCAATCTTCTTACGTAGCTGGTTGACTACGACGTGAAGGTATTCGACCTCGTTGCCATAATCCGGCCCCCAGATTGTTTGCAGGAGTTTCGCATGAGGAATCGCCACATTGGGATGAGTAATGAGATATTCAAGAACCTCGAATTGCTTAGGTGTGAGGCGTACATCCTGCCCGTGAACTAATACATGATGGCTGCCGAGATCCACGCGAATGTCGTCGAAGGCAACGGCCGTTTCGCCCGGGCGAGGCGCCGTGGGAAGTCGCCGCAGGTTTGCGCGGATTCGCGCAAGCAGCTCGGGCATGCTGAAAGGCTTGGTTACATAATCGTCCGCGCCTGCATCAAGAGCTTCAATCCTGTCCGCTTCCGCTTTGCGGACCGTGAGCATGATGATGCCGATATCGGAGTGCTCCCGAATTTCGCGGCAGGCTTCCACCCCGCCGATTCCAGGCATATTCCGATCGAGGATTACAAGATCGTAACGTTCCTTGCGGAGTGCCTCAAGTGCAGCTTCGCCGCTTCGGACTTCCGCGACGATGTATCCCTGCTTCGTTAATGCGGCTTTCATCACACGCCGAAGCTGCGGTTCGTCATCGACAACCAAAATACGGGCGACTCTCATGATCTTCGATCCTCGTGGAATACGGGCAGAGTCAGCGTAAATCGCGCTCCACCCTCGGGATCATTTTCCACCCACAGCCGGCCGTAATGGGCGCCGACGATGTCGCGTGCGATGCTCAGTCCCATTCCGGTTCCCGTAATCGCCCCTGCGACCCGCTTTCCCCGGTAAAAACGCTCGAAGATCAGCTCCTTCTCTTCCGAGGCGATCCCTGGTCCGTGATCGCGAACTTGCACAGTCACTATGTCTCCAGTCTGGCTCGCCGAAATCGCAATCGCGGTTTCGGGAGGAGAGAATTTGACCGCGTTACCAAGCAATTGGCGCAGTGCCAGCCCCATCATCTCCGGGTCCGCATTCACGGAGGGGATGTCTTCCGCGATCCGCACCTCAACCGGCCGTCCATCCATCATGGTCTTCATGCGCTTCAATGATGATTGAATCAAATCCCCTACCCGCACTTCGCGGCGGCGGATGCGCGGTTTTCCCGGCTCAATGCGTGCCATATCCGTCGCTTCATTCACCATCTCGGAAAGCTTGTCCGCCTCCTCTTCCGCAACAGTCAGAAATTCGCTTTCTTCCGCGTCATGCTGATATTCAGCGCGCACTGTACTGATTGCGCTCTTAATCGAAGTGAGCGGTGTAAGGAAGTCATGCGCCAATGCATCCAAAAGAATCGCGCGCAGCCGTTCGTTTTGCCTAGCAACCTCGAGTCTCCCAAACGAGATTTGCTGCCGGGCATGCTCAATCGCTACCGCCGCCAGATTCGCGATTGCCTGGACAGCAGGCTCTGATAGAGAGGGCCCGATCGCTCCAAGACTACCCAGATTATGCCCGCCCAGTGCTACCGGCACTACGATCACTTCGCGATCGGCCAGGGTCAGTTTTCTTCGCGCAACGAACCAGGAGGCTTTGCCTACAGCCGCCGATCGCAGCATTTCCGGTTCAAACCTTCCGTTGTCAACACCCGCGATGTGAATCTCTTCTGTCATTCCGTCGCAAAACGCCACAGCCGCAAAGCCAAAACGATCTCTCACGCTTGCCGCAATCTGTTGCCCCAACTCGCGCGTTGTATCAACCAGCATCAATGACAAGCTAAGTTGATAAAGCTGCTCCACTTCCGCTCTGCGGGCCCGCGCTTCGGTAGTCTGCTTCTGTGCCCTTGCCGAGAGCTGGCTCGCCGTCACGGCAGTCACCATGAACGCAAACAGCGCCACCCAATTTTGCGGGTCGGCAATAGTCAGGGAAAGGATGGGCGGTAAAAAGAAGTAGTTCAGGCAGAGCATCGCCGCCACAGAAGTGACCAGCGCTTCGAACAGCCCCCATTGCGTCGCCACGACCAGTACGGCAAGCACGTAGACGAAACCCACAATGAGGGCATTCACGTGCAGTCCTGAAAACGCAGCCCATGTGATTGTCGCAACAAGCGCCAGGCATGTCAATGACCGAAGAGATCGCAGTCCGAACAACGCGAAGGCTTTGGACCTCGTAAGGTTCATACAATGAAATGCTCCGGGGCGATTCTAACTCAGCAAGCGGGCACCACACTCACAAGAGAGGAAAGCTCGACCCGAACGAGCTAATGCAATCAGGCGTGAAGTTACGGCGTGTTCGGCCTCAAGACACAGGCACGTAGTTTCACTGCGATTGAAAACTGACTTTGGGCCTTCGACCGCTGGGTCATTCTTGGCCTCCCCAATACTTCCCTTATATCTTTTGTGCAAGACTGATTGTCGTACCCTTCTGGTGAAAGCCAGCAAGCCAGCTCCGCAATGAATGTGTACAGCGTAGTTCAGTATGTCCTGTTTGTAGTGATCGTCACCGTCTGCGTGAAGCCGCTCGGCGGATATATGCATCGGGTGTTTTCTGGGCAAAGATCCGCACTCGATCGATTATGCCGTCCCTTGGAGCGCTCGATCTACCGTTTCGCGGGAATCAATCCTGCGCAGGAGATGACTGCAGCACAGTACACAAAGGCATTTATCGTGTTCAGCTTTATCTGCACTCTTCTTCTCTATATTATTCTGCGGCTGCAGCAGCATCTCCCCTGGTTCTACCCCGCTTATCAAACCACCCCGCTTTCCCCGGATCTCTCTCTGAACACGGCAATCAGCTTCTCTACGACCACAACCTGGCAGGCCTACGCAGGCGAGAATACCATGAGCTACTTCAGCCAGATGGTGGGGTTGTGCGTGCAGAACTTTCTCGCCGGCGCCGCGGGACTGGCTGTTGGAATCGCATTCATTCGAGGGCTCTCGCGGGAGTCGTCTGCGACACTGGGGAATTTCTGGGTCGATCTGACACGGAGCCTGCTCTGGATCCTGCTGCCCGGTTCGCTGATCGGAGCCTCGCTGTTGGTTTGGCAGGGAGTTCCGATGAACTTCCACTCGTATGCAATCGCCACCACGCTTGAAGGCCAGAGGCAAGTGATTCCACAGGGTCCGGTAGCGGCGCTCGAGATCATCAAGAATCTCGGCACCAATGGCGGAGGCTTCTTCAATGCCAATGGAGCACATCCGTACGAGAATCCCACGCCGTTGTCGAATTTCCTCGAGTTGCTCTCCATTATTCTGATCCCTGCGGCGCTGACGAACACTTTTGGCCGGATGGTTCAACACCTGCGCCAGGGTTGGATGCTGTACTGGGTCATGCTCGTTCTCTTCTGCGGAGGAATGGTCGCCATGCACTTCGCTGAACTGCGGGTCAACCCGCTCATTCATGGCGTCGATTTCCGGCAATCGCAAATGCAATCAGGCGGCAACATGGAAGGAAAGGAGGTACGCTTTGGCATTGGCGGAACGGCGCTCGCCGGCATTGTCACGTCCAACACCTCCACAGGATCAGCGAACGCAGCCGACGATAGTTTTACCTCTCTCGGCGGTCTCGTCTTGCTTACGAATCTCCTCCTCGGAGAAGTTGTCTTTGGAGGCTTAGGCTTAGGCTTGGCGGGTCTCATCATGACCGCTGTGATCGCCGTCTTTCTCGCCGGATTAATGATTGGCCGAACGCCGGAGTATCTGGGCAAGAAGATCGGCCCCAGCGAAAACAAAATGATCGTTCTCTACGCGCTCACTGGGCCGGCAACGATCCTGGTTCTGACCGCAATTGCCTTGATGACACGAGCCGGGCTTGCTGGCCTCACCACCAACGGTGGCGCTCACGGCCTCACTGAGGTCGTCTTTGCCTTTGCTTCATCGTTCGGCAACAACGGCCAGGCCTTCGCAGGACTGAATGCAAATACGTTCTTCTATAACATCACGACCACAATCGCCATGATGGCGGGGCGCTTTGGGCTGGCAGTTCCCGCGTTGTGCTTTGCTGGACTGGCTGCTCAGCAAAAGAATACGCCGCCGACAAGAGGTACGCTGCGCACCGACTCTTTAACGTTCGGCGCTCTACTCACCGCATTCCTGCTGATCGTGACGGCCCTGAGTTATCTGCCCGTCCTGACTTTGGGCCCGGTTTTGGAGCACCTTCAATTCCGAATATAGTGTGGTTCGAAATCTCGCTCTCGAATAGAATGCGATTGCCGACACGAATTCAGCGCCAGTTTTCTCAACGCAAAACTGGCACAAGCCATTCCAAATCAGCAAGCTGATTCGGCATTACACGATCGGTACCGAAATGTCGGCTTGTGGGAAGCAATTGTTCATTATCAAGCGGCTGACGCGCAGTACTTCAGCAAGGCCGATGACGGCTTGGAAAGCGCACCGGCGTAAAGCATCGGGGAGTGGCTTGACCAGAAGTAGGGGCGAATCTTCGGGAGTTTCGGATTCTGGCTGTAAGGCGAGGTGCGGAAGCGACCCACCCATCTTTTGCCCTGATTCCTCTCAGTATTAGGATGGCGTGCCCGCACCCGGGCCGGCCAGGCCAGGTGGTATGGACCAGCCTATGGGGAAGGATCCGCCTCGGCCGGAGGCCTTTGGGCAGGGAAATCGGTGTTCACCCCCAAACACAGATGGGTTTTGCGGCTCTACAGGGCGAGAGGTAAAACCACCTCAAACCCAGAAACCTGTACTGGAAGCCCCAGTGGTTTCGTAAACCTGTACTGGAAGCCCCAGTGCTCTGGTGGGGAACACGTGTCCCCACCCTTTTTATGTGGTTTTCCCAACCGCGAGTTTGCCCACTTTCGAGACGCATACAGACTAAAATAACCCCTCATTGGTTGCCTACCGGAGGGCAGTCGTTTTGGCGGTCGGTTAGGGCTGGGCGGTGGGCCGTGTCGGTTTCATCCATATATATTGATGCCGAGTTTATTCCTGTTCTGGACGAGGTGTCTCCCAAAGCGCCCGAAGGGGCCGGTGCCGACTTTTCGGCCGTTGCATCGCTCGGCGGACTCTTGGGCGTTCATCGATACTGATCCTGTTTTAGATTGAATATTGGTCAGCTTCGACGTGCTGCATCGATCGCCATCCCTTTCGTGCGGACCCATTACGAACCTGGCCGGCGGCGGCTGTAGACCAACTAGTAATTTCCGGTTTGGCGACAAACCAACCGGAACCGCGAGATTAGGAGCTAGAAACACGGTTTGGGCTTTTGGCGAGAACTCAGCACTTTGAATACCATCGCCGCAATGCATCGGCCCAGGATCTTTAGATAATTGGCGAACGAAGGGCTGGCGCAGGTCTCGTCCACTTAGCCAGGGTGTTGGCCTCCATGCGATTGAGCCAAGAAGGTTGGCCAAATCGAGGTGCACCCTGTGCTGGAAGGCGTTGGAAAGCTCAATATGCAGCAATTACGAGCAGGGTCGCGTCGTCCCGAAATTGCGCGTTGCAAAAGGAAGTGACCTGCGCCAGCAACCGCCTATTCAATTCCTTTGCGGAGAGCGTGCCGTTGGCCACCGCAAATGCTGCTATCCGGCTTTCTTCAAACTCCTGCCCTTTCGCATCCGACGCCTCTGTGATGCCATCGGTAAACAAGAGCAACCGGTCCCCTTCCCTCAACTCGATCTTGAAGTCCTCGTATGTCCAGTCCGGGAAAACTCCGAGCACCGCACCGCCTTGCTCAAGCATTCGGACCGCACCGCCAGATAGGAGGATTGGGTAAAGATGCCCGGCATTGCAATATTGGAACGTATGCGCTTCGCCATCGAGAATTCCATACAGGAAGGTCACGAACTTTCCGGTTGCGATATTCTCGTGCAACAAACGGTTGACCTTGGCGCATACTCGCGCCGGGCTTTCCCCGTCCTTCGCAAACGCGCGCACCGCGGCCTGCACATTGGCCATCAGCAGAGCGGCGGACACACCCTTGCCAACGACGTCGGCGATACAGATCCCAAGCTGGTCATCGCCAAGCCGGAGCACGTCGTAGTAATCTCCGCTCACAGTGCTGGCGGGCTGCCACGCTCCTGCGACCTCGAAGCCTGGAAGCTGGGGAATGTTTCTTGGCAGTAGAGACTGCTGGATCTCGCGGGCACGCTCCAGTTCCTCCTCTTGCATTTCAAGCCGGGCAGTGCCCCGTTCGACGGTTTGCTGGAGCTCAACGTTACGCCGCTCCAGATGCTCCTTTGTCCTGTGGTACAGAAACAGGGGAAAACCGAAGGCAAATGTGACCACAAATGAAAACTTCCATTCCGACATAATTAGGTTGGAAAGTGCCAGCGGAAAAGGTGGAGCAACCAACCAAACGACTACGCTCGTAATCAGGTAGATAGGGACCGTCAGCACAATCAGGAGAGGCACAAAAATCAGGATATTGTAGGGGAAAGGCCTCTCCTCATAAAGGAAACCCAACCAACCTATGGCGAGCGAGAGAAGATTCCCGATGCAGAGAGAGTACACCAGGACCGACGCGGGATAGATCTTCTGTCCGATGGCCCAGGAAATGGCGGCTATGACTGCGGCGATAGCAATGTAAAGGACTTGCTGCCGGAAGAATCGAGCCAGAGATGGAAGGTTCACGTTTACACCACCACAGCGACTGAACTGCTATTCAGCTATTCAATCATGCTATAGCCGCAACTCGTCCGGGATCTCCACCTCGCCGTGCACTGTTCTGATGCAAGCTCTCAAACACCTGTCCTTCAACTCCCACGAGTCATGCCGGTTTGTTCGCGTGGCTGCCGTGTCGGTTCGTGGTAAATCGCCAATGCGCTCTTTGAGCGCCTGGAAGCCGCAATCCAAAATTCCGGGCGGATAACCGGCCACTCGTAAGTTATCACTTGTGTACTACCCAGCGGGCCTACGGCGCAAAGGCCGTGCTGGGTGCCGCGGAAGTTTTGGTAGCAGCAATGCCTGCTACTGGGCGGCAGAATTGACTCCAGTCGGAATCCCCGCAGCCAATACATGCAATAAAACAAGAATCTGAATAACGTTTCTGTTTTCTGCTCGTTACAGGTTCTCCCCGGATTACTCCCCGAAAGTCGGCTTGGCCTCAGCGAACTGGCTGTCGGGGTCGATTGAAAAGGCGCCTGTCACCAACCTGATGTCGTGACAAACGCGGTGCGGTGCAACAAGACCGCTGCGCTGGAGCTCGCCAGCAGTTGGGCAGTATTGACGCTTGCGCTTTGGTCGGGAGAAGTCCGGCATCGCGGTCGCTCTGCGCGCGATGGCGAGGCGTACAGAAAATGAGTAAACGTCTTGTCTTCCCCTCTGGAATTGGTTTGGGTACAAGCTCGACGATGTCGTCATGGCGCAGGTCGAGAGTGCAGGCGGGGAACGCCGTGTCCGTCGGTGGCGTTCGGTGTCGGAGAAGCGGCAGATTGTGGAGTTGACGTTTGAGCCTGGTGCCAGCGTGGCGCTGGTGGCGCGGGCCCATGGAGTGAACGCCAACCAGGTGTTCAAGTGGCGGCGGGCATTTGAGAGAGGCGAGCTGGTTTCAGCAGGCGGTTAACGTTGGCAATCCATCTGCCATGTTTGATCTTGGCTGGCTCTATGAAAAGGGACGAGGCGTTCCCCGGAATCTGAAGATTGCACTCAATCTCTACCGGCAAGCCGCAGCGGCAGGGAATGCGGAGGCGAAACGAGGGCTTGTGCAATTGGCTGGGAGCTAGTTGTCGGAACTCTGCCCGGCGCCAACTGACATGCTGTCTTGGCCGGCGAAGGCTGCTTTCAATTTGACCGCAGTGCGATTGAGCGCATCTTCATACGCGGCGGGATTGTAGTTTCTTCCTCCCTTGATGAAGTCGTGGTCGGCTCCGGGATAGGTAACGAGCTCGAAGGGCGCGTTGTTGGCTTTCGCGCTGGTTTCAATGGCACGCGCTGTCTCGATCAGGCAGCAATTCTCAAAATGGTCTGACTCTCCGGCGAACATCAGCACCGGGACGGACATGCGCCTGGTAAAACCGGGAAGCCTGGCGGCAAAACCGGTTGCGGGGTACCAAACGATGTCCACCGCGGCAATGTCGGGCCATTCTGAGCCAAGGGCCAGCGAGAACCCGCCGCCGAGAGAAATGCCAACGAGCGCAACTTTGCCGGGCAGCGCATGCGGCGATCGCTGAGCCGCCTGAATGGCAGCACGCAGATTGCCGCCCGGCATTTTGGCGATTTGCCTGCCATCGCAAACGTAGACATCGTAACCGAGCGCGGCGATGGCCTCGGAAAGGGCTTTGTCGTGCTTGGGGCCCATGATTCCGGAGACGAAGACAACAACGTGACCCTTGCCTTGGGGAGGAGCGATTTCCTCCTGCGCGAGAGCGCATGGGGCAATTAAAACTGTTGCGAGCAGCGAAGCGGTGAGCGGGAGCAGACGGAGCGATGAGTTCGTCATGGAGTTCCTTTCATGGGCCGAGCGCACTATTGGTAATTGCCGATGAGGACGAAAGGCGCCCAGTAGTATGGATGGGCGTAGCCGAGGCTTGAAGTTTGCGTCGAGGATGGGCCGACGGATTCGAAGCCGCGGCCGGTGTTGGCGCCGGTCGCGGCCGAGGCGCCACGCAGGAAGGCGAGCTGGGCCTGGCGCAGCGCCTCGGCCTTGCCCTGGGCGGGATTCTTGACCCAGCGATCGTAGAAGTCGCTCATGATACGGCTGGTGCTGAGGTCGTTCACGTCCCAAAGAGTGGCGAGAACGGCTTCAGCGTCCTTTTGCTGGGCAACCATGCCCAGGCTGTCCATCTCGAAGCCGTTCCGGGATTTGTAATCCTTCGCTGTGCTACACGCAGAGAGGGTCAGCAGACGCGTTCCGTGGAAGGCGACGGGCGAGTTTTCCATCTCAGAGAGGTTCCACTCAAAGCCGTTCGCGGCGCCCTCGTTGTTGCCGCCCATGAGCAGGAAAGGTTCATCGCCCGTGCCGGCAATCAGGACGAAGTGGCTTGCGATGTGAACGACGGGGAACCCGCTGCCGGAGCCGAGATCGGTCTTCAATGCGGCCAGCGTGAACTGTTCGTCTGATAGGATTTTGCCCTGCATGGGGCCGTGCGAGCCGGGGATGGAAGGATCGTGTGCGACCGAGTCGAGCTCGGGAATGACGCCCGGCAGCGCCGGCATCCCGTCGTAGCTCTTCGAAAGGCCCATGGCCAGCGCTCTAGGCGGATCGCCGCCTTGGATGGGCGCATCCGCGATGTGGCCGTAGCTTTCGGGGGTGAAGAGGACATTGTGGAAGCGCTCGACCAGATAATGCTTGCCATCGTAGAGCGCACCCATAGGCACGTAGCGCAATGCGTCGTCGAGCGACCATAACAGAGTGGGGACGTTATCTTGCGCTCCACTCGCCGCTTCGATGGTCTTCAACTCGTCTTCAAGCGGCGCCAGGATCATGGTGTAGAGCTGGTTCAGTTGCGGCCGCGGATCGGTGGAGGGCGAGCCAATGGCTCTCAGCGCCTCGAAAGCTTTGCTGCGAAGATCGGCCGAGGAGGCGGGAAGTTCAAACTTCTGGCGCGAGTTCGCTGTGACGACGATCGCGTACGCGTGATCCTCGCCGAGCAGCATGCGGATGCCGATCACGTTTGGCCCGAGTTTTGCGAGCGAGCTTTGCAGATAACTTTGCGTGGAGTCGCCGATGGGCTGGCCGTTGGCGGACTGCTTGTCGAGTTCCGGAATGATTGTATTGTTGAAGCCATCACGGATTGCCGATTGCGCCTGCTCCAGGTTCGCGGCCAGCGTTTTCAACTGCTCATCGTCGGCGGCAGCGCGCGAGGGATTGGCCTCGAGCTGAGCGGCCTGGAGATTCCATTCTTCAATGTCGCGGGCCTTCTTTTCGAGATCGGGCAGCAAAGATTCAACCTTCTGCTGGACGGGCGAGAGCTTGAGCGGTTCAATGGCGGCAGCGGCGCCCGGAGCCGAGCCGGGAACGAGGTCTTTAAGCTCCTGCTCCTTGAGCAGGTCGAGAATCCGCTCCGCCTCACCCAGGCGCCCGGCTTCAATGAGCAGTTCGGCCAGCGTGCGATAGGCGCC
Organism: Occallatibacter sp.; assembly: GCA_050010795.1. Classification (GTDB taxonomy): domain Bacteria; phylum Acidobacteriota; class Terriglobia; order Terriglobales; family Acidobacteriaceae; genus Telmatobacter. The sequence goes on along the minus strand of JBEKKI010000049.1, from coordinate 4,535 downwards.
GGATTTGGATTGCGCGAAGCCCGCTTGGAGACTCTTGTCCATTCCAACGATATTTTTGCGAATCGACTGATAGGAGTTGACCGCTTCGAAGCCGAAGAAGATGGCCTCTTCAAGGCGATGCTGTTTGCGGAATCCCATCATCAAGGAGGTCTCGATGGCGCCCTCGACCTCCGGATCGCCGACAGCTTGTGCCAGGCCTAAGGCGGCGAGAGCGCTGGCCAGGGAACTGTCGGGCTGCTGAAGCGCCGAGTACGACCAGGCGATGGTCATGAGGTCCTGCGCCTCGTTGCGCTGATCTTTCACCTCACGCCAGATGGCCAGCGCCTGCAACTCAAGCTTCATTGCCTCGGCGGGTTCTCCCAGATCGGTGTGATCCTTGCCCATGAGGTTGAGGGTCATGGCTTCGCCGCGGCGGCTGCCAGTCTCGCGAAAGATGGGCAAGGCCTGATTGGCGTGGTCGAGCGCCTTGCGCGGCTGGCCGAGGTCGCCGTAGGCCCGGCCAACGTCGCTGAGAGCGAGCCCTTCTCCGTTGCGGTTTCCCACCTCGCGCCAGATCGGCAGCGCCTGGTTGTAGTAATCCATCGCGCTTTGCTGTTGGCCGAGGTCGCGATAGAGACGGCCGATGTCGTTGAGCGTGAGCGCTTCACCCTGGCGGCTGCCGATTTCGCGCCAGATGCCAAGGGCCTGGTTTAAGGACTCGAGGGCTTTCTGCTTCTGGCCAACCTCGGCGTAGGCCGGACCCATGTCGTTCAGAACGAGAGCCTCACCGGCACGCTCGCCACTCTGTTGGAAGATTGGAAGCGACTGCTGGAAGTACTTGAGCGCTTCACGGCCCTGGCCTTCATCGGCGTAGGTTCTGCCCAGGCCATCGAGCGTTCCCGCCTCGCCAATGGCACTGGCGTTGACGATGTTGATGTTGGCCGCCGCGGCGAATTTCTCTCGCGCGGCTTCGATTCTTCGTGTGAACCGGCCCGAAGGCCCGCTCGGAGCGGCTTCAACGGCCACGGACGTGTCTGGGTTGTCGATGTCGTGCCAGATCTCCATGGCATCGTTCAGCTTCTTGAGCGCTTCTTCATGCTGGCCAAGGTTCTCGTACACCCGGCCGATATAGGTGAGCGCGTCAGCTTCGCCGGTGCGCTGGCCGACTGTTTGCCACAATGGCAGAGCCTGGTTGAGATACGACAGGGCTTTCTCTTCCTGCCCCAGATCGGTGTAGACCCGGCCCATGGTATTGAAGGTCATGGCTTGGCCCAGCACACTGTTCGCCTTCTGCTCGATGGGAAGCGCCTCATTGAGGGAGTCGAGCGCTTTTTGCAACTGCCCGGACTCACGATAGACCGAGGCGAGAAGATTGAGATAGAGGAGCAACTCGCGCGTTTTGTGACCGGACCTTGCCTTCGCGGCCTCCTGCTCGTACTGCGCGATGGAATCCTTGAGACTTGGGGCTTGTGCGCCGGCAACGGCCAGCAGGCACACGCCGGCAACAAGGACGATGACGAATCTGCTCGCGCGATTCATTCCCCATCCTCTGCGCGCGCCGTCAGGGCTGAGCAGGAGATGCCGATGGCTGCGCGGGAGTTGTCGTTGGCTTCGGCGTCGCTGGCGTCGCATCCTTGTTATCGCCTTTGTCTTCGCCCGTATTCGCGGGCTTTGAAGGATGCAGCTTGTGCATCTCCTTGGCGCCGGTCTCTGGATCCATCAGCGTCACCTTGATGCCCGAGGCGAACATTCCAGAGCTCCATTTCAAGTAATAAATCTTCCCCTCCACTGCTTGGACTCGAATTCTCTCGGCCTGGCCCCTCGTCTGGTTGACCGCCGCGGCGCTGGACATGATGATGCTGGGTCCGTAGTACATTTTTGCCATCCCGGCAACCACGACCGTGCCCGGATCCACCTCAGTCCAGGCATATTCGCCGTTGAGCAATGTGGCCAGATAGACGCCATTGACATAAAGATGGTCATGAGCGGCGGAGCCGACGGCTCCCCCGGGCCGGTAAAGGCAGATGATCGCCTTGCCCTCGGAAGGGGCTAACGGCATAGGCGGCATCTCCTTGGCAGGCGAAGCGGCTGGCTTCTGATCCTGGCCGGCCGGCGGGGTGGGTTGCTGATCCTGGGCAGAGGCAACAAAAGAAGCGCAGAAAAGCAATAGTGCGCAGCAGGCCAGCAGGAGGGTTGCAAGGACGCGGAAAGGGCTCTTGCCGCGGCGAGTGCCAGCGACTACGCAGATGGTTCTTTTCATGGCAAGTCTCCTCGATCGGATCAACTCTTCGGGGTGAGGAATGGAACAGGGAGCCCGGTTGATGACAAGCGGAGGATAGTCTTCTGGAAGAAAGCGTCAGTGCGCCAAATCACTTGAGCGAGTGACGAGCCACACTTGGGATGTGAACTCGAAGGATGGGATGGCTAGGCGCATGGAGGCCCCAAGAATGCGGGAGTTGAATGGCTGCCTCCTCTTGACGGCATTTCATTTGTGTCCCCCATGCTGAGAAAGGAAGATGAGTCGGTCGGCGGCAGAGGATCGTACCCCAAGAACCGGATGAGGGCCGGCATGCGGCGGACGGCCGGAACGGCTGCTGGAACCTCAAGTGGAGGCACCGAGCTGCCGCCGTAGTCGCCTTTACGCTTGAATTGAACGACACAGTCTCGAGTGCGCCGTCCCAGACTCCTGTGTAGCCTAGATTACCTTCACCTGGAGCTTTACGAAGCTGCTTTCACTGGCGTGGCTGGAGCTGCCGGAGCGACAGGAGCCTTCGTCTTCGATGCGCCAGCCCTCTTTGCGGGGACAGCCTTCTTCGCTGGAGCAGACTTCTTTGCAACCTTTGCCGAAGCGGCTTTCTTCGCAGCCTTCCTCACCTTGGCCCACCGAGCCCTTTGAGCGGCGGCGATCCTGGCGCGTGCTCCCGCGCTCAAGGTGCGCTTCTTCTTACTCTTTGCACGTAACCCGACCGCGGGGGCTTTCTTCGCGGTTGACACTGCAGCGGTGCTACGCGCTGCTTTCTTCACGCCTTTCTTGGATTTCGCCCAACGAGCCCTTTGGGCGGCGGCGATCCTCTCCCGCGCCTCGGCGCTCAACGTACGCCTTGTCCTGGCTTTGCCGGCGAAGCGGGCATTGGCTAGTTGACCCGGCTTTCGCATCTCGGTAGTGCTGGTGCCGGTTAACAGCGCCTTTACCTGTTGCAGTCTGGATATCTCAGCATCGATCTCTACAACGATGTCCTGTATTTTCATGAACCCTCCGGGATTGAGGATAGCCCGCTGGCTGAATTCCAGTGCATGCTTGGGTTGAAAACTCAAGCAAGGGACTGTTCACCTCAACTGGTCTAAGCTTCCTGTTTTTCCGGTGATTCTTCATATCCTGGACCAGGTCCATCCCTGGTCAATAACAAAGAACATCTCGCGCGCGTGAAGGTTTTGGCCTCGAATTCATATTCGGGTCTAGTTTAGGTATCCCGTGCCCGGCAATTCCTTTGATCTCAGCGTGCCGGTCGTCACTCCCTTCATAAGGGAGGGAACCCGGCGAAGATTTCAGCGTCGCTTTCCCACTTTCTTGGCAATGACACGTTCCGTGCCAACCACCTTGAGCGACCTCTCATGACTCTTCACCAGCGGAACAGAGATCCTCTCTTTTGCGATCCTCACCTTCACTGTTCTGGGCGGAGGCGTCTCCTCCTTAGTCACCATGACTTGCACTGCTCTGGCAGGAATTGTCTCCAGGGCTTTTCCTACCCGCACCGCAGTTCTCTTTCCCTTGGCCAGAGCCACAGTTTTCTTGCCTCGTTCTTCGCCCCTCATCCCTCCCGCCCTTCCTCTCATCTAGAGTCGCCCTGCAAACTAGCAAGTAATTCCTTGATTCTACATGTTTTCATTCCTGTCATTCGCAAGGCTCTAAGCTGACGTGCTTCGGGCTATTCACCCTCACTCCTGTAACAAATGCTGAGGTCGTGCTCAGCCAAAGGGATCAACGAGGCGATATTGTCGCCTGGGCCTTGAACGGAAGACCGTGCTCTTTATCCCGGACCCACCATCCTTTTGCGGTCAGCCACTCCCCGGCGCTCACCGACGGCAAGGAGCCGAGGACTGTCACCAAGTCCCGCTGTCCCCGGACCTTCACCCGGAGGACGGCGAATCCGCTCTCTTCGTTGAAGAAGGTGACCCGTTCTACGAGCCCGGCGATCTCTTCTGCAAGGGTACGGGGTTGTGGGGAGAAGTCATTCATCCTAGTCGGAGTCTATGCGCTTGAAGCTGACATCAGCAGTGCGAGCCGGTCTCAGTTGCCACACCAATCGCCGAGCAACGACCACGATTGCGCAGGCGAGTCCAGTACGGTGAAAAATCGCGCGGTTTTTCGACCGCAAGTGCAACGTTGGCCTTGGAATACCCATCAGGAGCGGTACAATTTGACGGAATCGGTGACGAAAAAGGAGATTCCGGTTTACTCCGGGGGATGCAATCCCCTCGGTGCTGGCGGACGGGAGCCGGGCCGGGCCGCTGGTGCGGAGCGGCGCGTGCGCATCGACGCCTTGCAGCGGTGCGGC
>JBEKKI010000048.1:0-54425 GCA_050010795.1 Occallatibacter sp. | reverse complement strand
AAATCTCCCCCGTGACACAGGATGCAGCTTGCGTGACACAGGGGTCCAATCGCAACCTATAGATGACAGACCCACTGATCACGATGGCCGAACAGCCTTCGCAAGCGAGTTGCAAAGAGTTTTCACGGCTGTGCCCTACCGCATCCTACCGCCAGGTCGTTGAAAACGGCCAAAGGGGAATTGGCATCGCTTTCCAACGCCCAAATCGGATTCCCCGACTTAGACCCCGCATCCAGACCGAAGTTGCGCTACAGGTTTCTATGCCAGGTTTCGCTGTCGCTGGCATGCAGGCCGACCCAACTTCACGTCTGGTGGCCAAACAACGGCGTTCACCTTTGGCACGATCAGGAAGATCTGCGGATCGCACTCGATAGAGTCGCGCCCGCACGGGCATCGCTCGCTACACGTCTCCCAACCCGCATCGCCCAAAGAAAGCGACAACCATCAGCTCCGCGCTGCCGGATGGCGCAAATTCTTGATTGATCGCTGCCCCGCCCTGTTTCTCGCCTCGCATCGCGGTAGGCAAACCTCAAGAATTGGTTCCGGTCGGATTGTCGGCGATCCGGAAGTAGCTGTGATTTGGCTCACGTTGGGCTCGGTTGGGCGGTTATAGGGCCGGAACTCGTCCGTACTGTCCGCGACTGCGTTGCTGGCAGGAGCGGACCCGTGTGAATCCATGGGAGAGTGGCTCTCAAATCTGGACTCGGTGAAATTCACGGCTGGACAATAACGCCGCACGCGATTCGCCCCCCGGCATTGCCCGTCGGGTCAGTCATCATATCGTCAGCCTTCTCATGAATGATGATGGCCGTGCCGCCGTTGGCAAAAACTGAGTTCGGCGCGGCAAGGTCCAGCGTCACGTCCTTGTTCCAGAAGCTCGTGGACACCTTGCCGTCGGCGTTTACGGTGAGGTTTTGTGGCATGTCGCCGTTGTGGTGGCCATCAGGATTCTGGTATCCGTGCTTCTTTCCGGCAGGGTTGAAGTGGCCGCCAGCGGTCCTAAAGTCGGGTGGATCGCACCTGGCATTCTGGTGGATGTGGATGGCGTGTTCGCCGGGAGGCAGATTCTTCAGGTCTACCTTCACTTCGACGCCGGCCCTGCCCTGATTGAGCACAACCTCCCCGGCATCTTTGCCATCGGCGGTCTTGATCGCAACTTTGACGGATTTGGGTGCAGCGGCGTTTGCGGCCAGCGGCAGCGCGGCTACTGCCGACAACAATGCTGAAGCCAGAAGCAACGTGGAGTATGTCTTCATGGGTTCTCCTCGCACGCACAAGGATATACCGGATTTTCGCCCCGTTGCAGTGTTAGGTCCCGCTTGCCGGTTATCCGGGCACAATAGGCCGAAAAGAGCCCTGAGCGTGCGCTTCCCTATTCAAATTGTGAATCGGGCGCTTCAAGACCAGTCCCAATGGAAGCGATTCAACACTGGAACGAGAATTAAAGGAGCGCCTTCTTCCGCCTCACAAGACCTTCGAGTCCCCAGCACAGCAAGTACAGCACGATGGGCAGCCAGAAGGCCAGAAGGAAGGGATTCAATACACCCCTCGGACTGAAGCCGCCCGAAACGTTTCCGTGGAACAGTCCTAAGAACACCATGATGAAAAAGCTTCCGAGGGCTGCCACGCCAAGAAGCAAGCCCGTTCTCTCCCATTTAAGCGCCAGTAGCATAGCGACGCAGTAGAGTCCCATCAGGGCCAACCCGATCAGGCCGATCAGTTCCATTGCCCCGGACTGAGGATGCGACTCCAGGGACTCTCCGATGAACATGAAAAGCAGGAACCCCACTACGATCACCCCGGATATGCGGGCGGACCACCTGATAACTGCGATCGCTGCACTCATTTGTTTCCGGTCTGTTTCCATGGCTCCCTCCATTCGACAGGGACGCAGCGCATTTCTATCGATCAAATCCTTCAACTGATGGCTGAGACGAGACTCTTCCCCCGGTTCCTCATTTTCCACGAAAGGTAAGGAAGATTTCTCATGCCTGACGTTGATCAACCCCCCGCGCTCTAGATTTGATTTCAAGGCAACTTGGCACGCACTTGCTGCGAAGTCCATGCGGCGCCCACTATAGCATCTCTTCGTGAGAAACCGATTTGACGCTTGGCCTGGAACGGCTAGGTTCAGATTCCTGGTGGTTGGTCGCCAACCCGGAAGTTGCGTGCTGGTCAACAGACGCCGCCGTTCAAGTTGGTGACAGGCTCGTGCAAGAGGGCGTGCCATCGCTGCAGTGTCAACCATCTCCCCGGTTCAAAATGTCAGCCATGTCCCCGGTCCGTACCCCGTCGCTGTCAACCTCTCCACCCTCCGGCTCACGCCCCATCCCGCTCATTCCACTCAGAATATTTTGTGCGCGAAGTTTGCAGTCTAATTCCCTGAAATTGCTATGCTTTATCTAAGGATCAAAGCAGAGCGTTTTCTCCTCTATGAGAGATGGTGGGCGGCTCGAGGGCGTCGGTTAGGCATGACCTGCGATCTTCGGCCGCCCACCGTTTTTTCCTTGAGCCACTCTCGACTCGTCGCCTTGCACCAAAAACGGCGCAGCAGCCCGAAAAAGCGCCCGTAAGTCCTTTAGAAGGGAATACTTGAGTTATAACCCCTTTGGAATCAATAGGTTACGAGACTTAATCATCAATTTAAGTCGTTGAAAACAAGCCACTTAACCCTTAATCGAGAGGGGAGGGGGGTAGCCCCAGTACTAGAAAGTAAACACGGCCATCCGGCGGGCGAAAACCGACCATCGTCTGATCTCTGATCTCTGACCCCTGACCCCTGATTCCTGATCCCTGACCCCCGCCGTCGCTAATTCGTCTCCGCTCCGCCCTTGGCCGTCGACACAAGCTGGTTCGAGCCGGCTGGGGGTTGTCCCTGGCCATTCGCTGGAGGGGTGGACTTGGCCGGTGGCGCCGCCGGCTGCTGCGATCCGCTGGGCGGTGCATCTTGCGGATTCTGCGCTGTGCCCTGCCCACTGCCCGTCTGCGAACCCGCTTGTCCTTTCCCCGGCTGCGAAGGCTGGCCGCTCGGCGGCGGCGTGCTCGTCTGCTCGTCCGGATTCGCGCCCGGCATCTCATCGGGATGCGGCTTGGGGAACTGCACCGGGCGCATCACGCCCTCGTTCTGGTTGTCAGTGGGCAGTTTTTCGCCGGGATTGCGCAACGACGGCGGAGCGTCAGGCGCTTCCTTGTTGGGATCGCGTTCTACGTCGCCCTCCTTGACAATGCGCACGCTCGAATCAGCGGCCAGCTCGGGCGTGCCGCTGCTCATGAGCATCGGCGACACCACATCTTTGGTGAAGACCTCGACCGGTTGCCCTTCCTTCGCAATCTCCATCTGGATGACCCGGTTTCCGTTGATGCGAACGAAGTCAACCTCCTCCGGCGGCGTCCCGTAGATCCAAACCTCGAACGGCATCTGCCCGTCCATCTCGCGCGACTTGGTCTTTGGCCGACCCTTGGCAAAAAGCACCATGTCCGTCGACATTCCCACCAGGACCTTGTGGCTAAGGATGGCGTCTTTCAGCGGCGCTGGCAGCGTATCTGTGAAGGCCTGCACCGGCGACTTCACATCAAACGAGATCAGCGGTGCCAGCAGCGCCTTCACCTGCTTAGCCGTCAGCTCGGGAACGAAGTTCTGGAACGTAAGCGTGATGCGCGAGCCGCTGGGATCGCCTTGCTGGTTGGCCAGCGTGGGGTCGATATCCTCGTCGCCCATGTTGGGCCCGATGCCGATCTGGAGGTGGCGCAGGAAGCGATGCTTCGCGTCAGGTCCGCCGTCGATATCAACAATGATCTTCGATTTTTCGAACTTGATGTCGGTGATGACGACGCGCGAACCGGGCTTGGCCGAGAGTCCCTGGCTGATGACCGTGTTCACGTAGGCTTCGCCGGCAGGAGCGAGCTTGCCATTGGCCTCGAGGGTCAGCCCCTTGTGGCCGCGCGGGAATGGGCGCATGGCGAATCCCTGCTCCGATTGCATGTCGCGGATGAGCAGGAGGCGCGTCTTGGGATCGAGCTCGGTCTTCGACAACTCGACGTGCGTGGGGTCAACCTGCCGGTATTCGTGCTCGACTGGACCGTTGCCGGCGACGGGGCCCTTGCCTCTGGTATCGACGGTGATGACCTGGGCCGCGATCGGCGCCGCTGCCAGCAGCGCGGCTGTCAAACTGGCTGCCACGACCGAGAGCAGGCAGTGGCGCAGAGAAGTCATTCGATTTGATCGCGGTGCGGGGGCGATTCTCGGAGCGAGCTTCGCTGCGGGCCTGGAGGAAAGGAAACGCCGGTACATGGGAGCCTCCCATGGGTGCGAACACTAATACGCAAACGTTAGCGCCGTTCGGGCACAAATGGCAACTTTAACCCGTTAATCCCGCCTGATCTTTGGCCCGCGCAGCCTCGTCCTTCGGTCCCGCGGTCGTCTGATTACTGCCTTCAAGCTGCACCAGCGCTGGCGCGGCAGGAGTAGCCGTGCCCATGGCCGCCTCGTGCTGCGCGCGTGCAGCGGCGTCGAGATCCACGGGAATACCTCCGGGAACGATAACCGGCACGTTGTAGCGGAAGTCGAGGTCGCGCGTGATGCGAAAGACCACCGGCAGCGCTGCAAGAAGAACGATGAACGCCAGCCAACTGCCATCGAGCCCGTAGGCGCCGCCCGTGAGCCAGAACGGCCCCATCGGATTGCCCTGCACCACCGGCGAATTGCTGCTGACGCCGCGCACGGCAAGACCGAATACGAGGGCCTGGCTCGCCTTCCAGCCGAAGTTGAGCCCCCAGCTGACCCACAAGGCGCGGGTGCGCAAATAGGCGGTAGAGAGCAGAATGCTGAATGCGATGGAAACGAGAAAGCTGGCATGGCTGGAGCCCGGTGTGAGCGCCTGCACAATGGCGTAGATGGCGGCAAAGCCCAGTAAAGCCCCGGTAGGACCCAGTGCCCGGATGAAGCACTGGAACGCGTAACCCCGATAAGCCACCTCTTCAGCCAAGGCAGCCAAAGCGAAGAATGCAGCATCGGCCGCGAGCCAGCCCCATGCCGTGCCTTGCGCAGTGATGGAGACGGCGATGCCGCCAATCACCGTCATGGGCAGCACGCAAACCAGGGCTATGCCCCATCCCGCCGCCGTCCCCATTCCCACTTCGCGCAGCCAGCCTTCGCGCCGCGGCAATCCCTGCTGGTTGATGGGGCGGGCCTGGCGGTCGAGCCAGAATCCCATCGACGCATACCCCACCAGCAGGAGAAAAGCCAGCATGGCCTGCTCAGCCAGTGGAGCCCACGTGTCGCTTACCAGCCCCCTGGCCCCGTGATACGCCAGTGACCGCGCGAAAAAGAAGTAGAGAAGCGCCGCGAGGAACTGCAGGTAGGCGCGCAAACGGCCGCCAGAGGGGACAGTCTGGCTCATGCGTGCCTCCGGCGCGCGAGCCGGCCGCGATGCGCGGTCTGATGGGCCGCGCGGCTTGTGCCTCGTAGGTTGGCTCGATGATGCATCACAAGCATTCGCGTTGAGTTTCCCGCCGGCCGCACCCGCGCCGTAGAGAATCAGCCTTCCGTATAGAACTGCGCAATGTTGCGGAACTTTTGCTGCCGCGCGGCCACCAGCGCGTCGATCGGTGTTGCCTTGAGCTCGGCGAGATGTTTCTTGAGCACCGTTCCCAGCAGGCCCGTTCCGGCCTCGCGATCGGTGTGGATGCCGTCTCCTGGCTCGGGAATGATCTCATCCACGCAGCCGAGGGAAGCCACTTCAGGCGCGGAGATGCGCAGAGCTTCAGCCGCGAGCGCTTTCTTGCCGGCGTCGTTCCACATGATTGACGCGCATCCTTCCGGCGAGATGACAAAATAAAGCCCGTTCTCAAGGATCAGCACGCGGTCGCTCACCGCCAGCGCAAGTGCGCCGCCCGATCCGCCTTCGCCGCTGATCACCGAGATCGTGGGCACACGCAGCCGCGACATCTCGCGCAGGTTGCGCGCGATGGCTTCGGCCTGGCCGCGCTCCTCGGCGCCCACGCCGGGATACGCGCCGGGCAGATCGATGAAGCTGATCACCGGCCGCGAGAACTTCTCCGCGAGCTTCATGGCGCGCAGCGCCTTGCGGTAGCCCTCGGGATGCGGCATGCCGAAGTTGCGGCGCACGCGTTCCTTGGTGGTGCCGCCCTTGCGGTTGCCGATCACCATCACCTCATCGTCACCCAGCCGCGCCATGCCGCACGCCACAGCCTCGTCGTCGCCAAAGGCGCGATCCCCGTGAATCTCGCTGAAATCCGTAAAGATCCGCTCGATCAACTCCATGGGGTAAGGGCGCTGGGGATGCCGTGCCCGCTCTACTCTGACCCATGCCGGCGACGCAGGCTCCGACCGGGCATAATCCTCTGTTTCCTGTTCGCTCATCGATGTGCAGTGGCGCGCGGGAATGTCCGCAGGCCCTTTGGTCATTCTACAGGCAGCCAGCGAGCAAGGCTGCGAGAGGACGCGGTTGTGAAGCACTTTGCCAGGGAAACGCGGAATCAGGTCGGCGGCTCAGGCATCGGACACCCTTACCCTTTTGAGTCGCTGGATTGATTGTGCATCACGGAAGGAGAACACCCGCTCTCGAATTCGAAGTGGAAGCTCCTCCGGTCCTGCCCGGCGTATCATCACTATTCAGGCGGCCTTCCCCGGAAAGGCTCAGAAGTTGATGGCCATCCGCGTCTTTATTCTTAGTTTGCTTCTGCTTTCGTTTTCCATTCCCGTTTTCGCCGCACGCCCGGTTACCGTCGAACAGTTGCGCCAGCAGTTGCTGTCGTTAAGCGCCAAGAGAGACGCCGAAGCCGCGCGGCAGATTGCCGACCTGAAGCTGACAGAGCGGATGACCCGCGATCAAGAGAGCGAGCTGGAAAAGACGCTGCCCGGCGAGAAGAGCCGGCAGGCCTTGCTCGCGGTCGTGGATCAATCCGCGTTTGTAAGCCCGCCGGCGCAGCAGACGCCCCAGAAGCCGACTCCTGACCTCGCGGATCAGCGGCGATTGATGTCGCTGGTCGTGAACTATGTGGTGAAAACCGTTCCCAAACTGCCGGATTTTCTGGCCACCAGGACAACGGTTCGCTTCGCGGACTCGCCCCAGCGCCTGGACTCATCCCTAACCAAGTACGAGCCGCTGCACCTTGAGGGCGCCGATAGGGGACAGGTCAGCTACCTGGACGGACGTGAGGTCGCCGACAACGAGGTCAAGGGCGCAAAAGATGCGGCCGCGAGACGGGGACTTCAGAGCTGGGGCGAGTTCGGCCCCATCCTGTCCACCGTTTTGCTCGATGCCGCGCAAAACAAGCTGGCGTGGCTGCGTTGGGAGCAGGCCGGCGCGGCAACGCTTGCCGTCTTCTCATATTCGGTCCCCAAGGAACGCTCGCACTTCGAGATCGATTACTGCTGCACTACAGATCCAGCGGGCGAAGGCCGCGTCTTCCATGCGCTGGCGGGCTACACGGGCGAGATGGCCGTCGATCCAGATACCGGCGCGATCTACCGGCTTGAGATCGAGGCCGAATTCAAAGCCGGCAGCCCCATCGCCAAAGCCGAGATTGCGGTCGAATACAGCCCCGTGGACATCGGCGGCAAAACCTACATTTGTCCGGTGCACGGCATTGCACTATCGGTGGGCCAAAGCCTTGCGGAAGAAAAACAGCAGTTCGTTCCCACCGCACCCATCGGCCTAAATGGAGCCGCGTCGGGACCGGCCACTGTCTACACGGGCACCGAGCCCGCGGCCGCCGAGCAGACTCAGTTAAACGACGTGACCTTCACGCAATATCACGTCTTTGGCTCCGAGACGCGGATCGTGCCGGCACAGGGAGGCCAACCGCCTCCGACGGGCGCGGCGCAGCCAGAATCGGCCGGGCCCGGCACCAACGAGGCTCAGGCTGCGCCGGCGGCGAATCCCGGTTACACCGCGGCGCCGCCAACCGGAACCGCGGCTGCGAACGCATCAGCCAACCCCACGGCAACACCGTCGGCCGCTGCGCCTGCGCCGGCCGCGCCCGCTCCTCCCGAGATTCCCGAGATCAGCCTGGCCACGGCCACTGGATTGCCCGGCCCTCCCTCCGCGCTACAGCCGTCCGCGCCGGCGCCGCAATTTACTTTTCGCGCGACCGCGCGGCTGGTCGATGTGAACGTGACGGCCTTCGACAAGAAGGGCAACCCGGTGACGGATTTGAAGCCGGAGGATTTTGTCGTACTCGATAACGGCGTCAAGCAGAAGATCCGGTTCTTCTCGCAGGCGAGTGAAGCGCCGGCGCCTCCGGCTGCGGCCTCGCCGAGTCAATCCGCGGCGGCGAACGTTCCGCCGGTCTACTCGAACCTGCCGGATGCGGGGTCGATGGACGAGAGGGCATCTGTCGCGCGGAGTGAGGCGAGCGTCACCATTCTCCTGATCGACGCCGCCAACGTCGCTTTCGGCGATCTGAGTTACGCGCGCAGCGAGACGCTGCGATTTCTCAAATCGCTGCCTTCCGGCGAGCCGGTGGGAATCTACGTGATGGGCAAGTACACCTTCAAGGTGCTAGAGGAGCCGGAGACCAACCACGCCGCGCTGGCCGCGGCGCTGGCGAAGTGGATGCCCAACGCGCAGGACCTGGCGCAGGCGCAGCAGGAAGAGGACAGGAACCGGCAGAATATAGATTACGTCCTGCATGTGACGGACCTGCTCTCTGTGAACGGAAACACGCCCACCGGCGAATCGGACATGTTCAGTCCCCCCGATCCGCAATTGCGGTCGCTCGGAGACAATCCGTCGCGCGACGCTTTGGCCGGGCTGCAGGGTGTGGCGCGGCGCCTGGCGGCGATCCCCGGGCACAAGTCTCTGATCTGGGTGGCCAGCGACAACGTGCTCGCCGACTTCAGCGAAAAGGAACCGGATAGCGAAAAAGGCGACAAGAATCTGGACCCCCTCGCATTGCGCGCGCGGGAGACCCTGAACGAGGCGAACGTCAGTCTCTATCCGCTCGACGCATCGCAGCTTGAAGCCGGTGGCGTCGGCGCCAATCTGGAGGCGGCCAACGTTCAACTGAATCCCGCGACCAATCCCCTGACGGATACGGCTGCACTTCCGCCCGAGGAAAGGGAGGAAGCGCTGGAGGCGCTGGCGAAGTCGCAGCGCGACGGAAACCCCGGCCGGCTGATGGCGAGTATGCAGCAGGACACGCATCCCATTCAGGGATTGTTTCGCGATCTGGCGACGGCTACCGGCGGCCGCGCATTGCGCCGTGCGGGCGATATTGCCGCGGAGCTGAACTCGATTGTGGCCGACGGCCGCGCCACCTACCTCGTGAGCTTCACGCCCGACACACCGCCGGATGACGCCTATCATCGTTTGACCGTGGAAATCCCGGGCCGGAATGGAATCGCCTTGCGCTACCGCACCGGGTATTTCTATGCCAAAGAGCCCGCAACCATGAAAGAACGGTTCCGACAAGCGGTTTGGCAACCCACCGACATCAATGAGATTGCGATCACGGCGACTCCGCAAAGCGACGCACAGGGACGCCTGTTGCGGCTCAATGTCGCCGGAGCCGGCCTGGCATTGGCGCAGGAGGTTGATCGCTGGGCCGATAAGCTGGATATCTTTCTTGTGGAGCGGGACGATGCCGACTGGCACGCGAAGGTCTCTGGTGTGGTCGAGGCTATGCGCATGCTGCCCGCAACCTACGAGCGAACCATGCGCGACGGGCTTACCTTCGACCAGCGGATCCCATCGCTTCCAGAGGCCGGTGTGGTTCGCGTCGTCGTCGTGGACGAGAACTCCGGCCGCATGGGCACCATCACCGTCCCGTCCTCGGCATTCGGCGGCAATCCGTGAGTTGCGTCAGCTCAGCCCGTTGGGTTGGCCGGCGCGCTGCGTGGCGAGTCGGCTCACCTGGTCGCTCTTCTTTACCATTTCGTGCACCGCAAAGCCTTTTTCGGCCAGCGCACCCGTCGGGCAGGCCTGGATGCACTTGCCGCAGGCGGTGCAGTTCTTAGCCGCGCCCCAATCGTCTTTGAGGTCGCTAACGATGCGCGAGTAGATGCCGCGCCCGCCGATCTCCCACACGTGCGCGCCTTCCACTTCGGCGCAAACACGCACGCAGCGCGTGCACAGGATGCAGCGATTGTGGTCGAGAACGAAACGGGGATGAGACATATCCACGGGCAGGCGGGGATTGTTGTAGGCGTAGCGCACATGCGTGATCCCAAGATCCTGCGCAAGAGACTGCAGCTCGCAGTGGCCGTTCGAGACGCAGGACGAGCAGATGTGATTGCGCTCGACGAGGAGCAGTTCCACGGCCATGCGCCGGTAGAGATCGAGCTTGGCAGAGTCGGTGACGATCGACATTCCCTCCTGCATGGGCGTCGTGCAGGCCGGGAGCAGGCGATCGGTTCCGGCCAGCTCCACAACGCACACGCGGCAGGCGCCGACCGCGCTCAGTCCCTTGAGATAACAGAGCGACGGAATCTCTCTTCCGTTGGCGCGCGCCACTTCAAGGATGGTTTGTCCTTCCTGCGCGGCGATCAATTCGCCATCGATGCGGACCGAAATGGTTTTGCTCGGCAAGTTGGCGCTCCTTTCCCGTTCCTGTTGCTCACCTGGCGGTTACTGTGCTGCGGAGATCGCAGCGCAGGCAGCGGCGGCACTCTTCCAAAGCTTCCTGCGCGGTGAGTCCGGCCACGACCTCGTCCTTTGAGTGCACCCGGGCGCTTGCCGGCATGGGTTTGGCCGAATGGCGCCGGCTGAGGCGCGGCTCGGGCGGCGTCTGGCTGCCGTACTCGAACGGCGGAAACAGCTTTTCCCATCGCGACTCGTCCATCAGGCGCTCATCGATATTCATGGCCGCCTGCTTGCCGCAGCCCATGGCGTTGGAAACGTTGGAGGCGCCGGTAATCACGTCGCCGCCGGCGTAAAAATTCGGCCGGCTGGTTTCAAAGGTGTAGCGGTCGACGATGATCGTGCCCGACTCCTTCAGCTCCAGGCCTGAAGCGCGACAGAAATCCTGGTCGAAGGTTTCGCCCACGGCGAGAATCACGCTGTCGCACTCGAAGCGCTGAACTTCATCGGTGGGGATGGGCCGGCGCCGGCCTGACTTGTCGTACTCGCCCGGCCGCGTTTTCACGATCTCAATGGCTTTCACATTGCCTTTGGCATCGCCGATGATGCGGTGCGGCGCGGCGAGAAAAACAAAGCGCACGCCTTCTTCTTCGGCAGACTGAATCTCCTCGTCGATGGCTGGCATGTCCTTGCGCTCGCGGCGGTAGAGAATAGTGGGCTGCGCTCCCATGCGCAGCACGGTGCGCGCGGAATCGATGGCCGCGTTGCCGCCGCCAATAATAGCGACGCGCGAACCCACAATGATCTCGTCTTTGCGCGCCACCGCCTCGAGAAACTCCAGCGCGGGATAGACGCTCTTCATTTCCGTTCCGGCAAGATAGAGCCAGGATTCCTTCCAGGTTCCAATGGCGATGAAAATGGCGTCGAACTTTTCGGCCAGTTCGTTGAGCGGAAGATCGGCGCCGACGCGCGTGTTGAATTGCATCTTCACGCCCGCGGCCTCAATCAGGTCGAGTTCGCGGCGAAGAACGGATTTGGGCAGCCGGTACTCGGGAATGGCAAAGCGCAGCATGCCGCCGGCCTCGCTGTGCTCGTCGATAACGGTGACGTCGTGACCGAGCAAGGCGAGGTAGAACGCAGCGGTGAGGCCGGTTGGCCCGGCGCCCGCGACAGCCACTTTGCGGCCGGTGGCAGGAAGCTTGCGGGCGAGGATGCGCTCGACAATCGGCCCGAATCGATCCGACTGGTAGATGGCATCGGCGATGAAGCGGTGCACCTCGCGCATGTTCAGAGATTCATCGAATGATTGCCGCCGGCAGCGGTTATCGCAGGGATGCTGGCAGACACGACCCGTTGATGCAGGCAGCGGATTGTCGAGGACGACGGACACGAAGGCATCGTCCAGGCGGCCCTCCTGATAAAGCGTGAGGAAGCGGGGAATGTTCATGTGCAGTGGGCAACTGTTCTCGCAGGGCGAGAACGTAAGCTCCTGGCAAACGCCGGCGCGGCAGCGATGCGCGACGATGTGGTCTTCGTACTCGTCGCGGAAGTGCCGCAAGGTGGTAAGCACAGGATTGGGCGCGGACTGGCCGAGACCGCAGAGCGAGCACTCGCGAACCATGCGGCACAGCTCGTCGAGGCGCTCGAGCAGTTCGTGCGATCCGTCGCCCTTGGTCACCGCCTTGAGGATGCGCAATCCCTTGTCGAGACCGACGCGGCACGGCACGCACTTGCCGCAGGACTCAGGATGCGTGAACTCGACAAAGTAGCGGGCCACGTCGACCATGCAGTTGTCTTCGTCCATCACCACCATGCCGCCGGAGCCCATGATGGAGCCAAGCTGCGCGAGGCTTTCATAATCCACTGGCGTGTCGAGCATGGTGGCCGGGATGCAGCCGCCGGAGGGTCCGCCGGTCTGCACGGCTTTGATCTTGCGGCCGTTGATGGCGCCTTCGCCAACGTCGTAGATGAAGCTCTTGAGCGGCGTGCCCAGCGGCATCTCCACGAGACCGGTGTTGTGAATCTTGCCCACCAGCGAAAACACTTTGGTGCCGGGGCTCTTGGCGCTGCCGGTTTCAGCAAACCACGCTGGGCCGCGCATCACGATGGGCGCGATGTTGTACCAGGTTTCAACGTTGTTGATGTTGGTCGGCTTGCCGTAGAGTCCCTTCTGTGCGGGATAGGGCGGGCGAGGACGCGGCCGGCCGGGGTGGCCTTCGAGGGAGGCGATCATGGCCGTCTCTTCGCCGCAGACAAAGGCTCCTGCGCCACACACAAGTTCGATGTCGAAGTTGAAGGCGCGGCCGAGGATATTCTGGCCGAGTACGCCGTATTCCTTTGCCTGTTCGAGGGCACGCTTTAGGCGGTTGATGGCCAGCGGGTATTCCGCGCGCACATAGATGATGCCTTGCGTGGCGCCCGTGGCGTACGCGCCGATGAGCATGCCTTCGAGAAGCGCGTGCGGGTCGCCTTCGATCTCATTGCGGTTCATGAAGGCGCCGGGATCGCCTTCGTCGGCATTGCAGATGATGTACTTGGTGTCGGACTTGGCTTTGGAAAGATAGTCCCACTTGTTGGCGGTGAGGAAACCGGCTCCGCCGCGGCCGCGCAGCCGCGCAGCTTTCACCTGCTCGATGATGGTTTCGGGGCGGCCGTCAATGAGCACCTTGTAAAGCGCTTGGTAGCCGCCGACGCCGATGTACTCCTCGATGTCGGACGGGCTGATCAGGCCGCAGTTGCGCAGCACAATCTTCTTCTGGCCCTTGAAGAATGGAATCGAATTCCAGAGTGGAATCTCAGGGTAACCCTGGCCGTAGCGCACGTGGCCGGTGATGTGATCCCACTCTTCGATTTTGCAGAAGATGAGGTCGGGAGGCATGACGCCGGAAGAAACGCCCTCAAGGATGCGCGCTGCGTCGTTGGACTGCACGCGGGACAGGACAATCATCGGGTATCCGGGCAGGCGCACGCTGACCAACGGCTCCTGGAAGCAGCAGCCGAAGCAGCCGACTGCGACGAGGTTCACGTCGAGACCGCTGTGGTCGATGGCCGTGTACAGCGCGTGATACACCTCTTCGGCATCGTTACCCTGGCCGCAGGTGCCCATGCTCACGGTGATGCGAGGAATGGCAGGCGTCAGCTTGGAAAGCCCGGTTTCACGGACTGCGTTGAAGACGCCGATGTCCTGAATGCGCGGCATCACTTCCTCCCCTGTGTCAAGGCCTTTACTTCTCGCTGCAAGGTGCGTTCATTCACGTGGCTCAGGATGTGGTGGTTGACTTCGACCACCGGGGCCAGAGCGCATTGCCCGAAGCAGGCAACAGTGCGGACGGTGAATTTGTTGTCGTCGGTGGTGAGCGCCAGCTTTTCGGTTTCCTTTGTGTCGCCCGACTCATGCTCGCTGAGGCCGAGGTCGAGGCAAATTTTTTCGAGCAGCGTGCGCGAGCCCCGCGTGTGGCAGGCGGTTCCGCGGCAAACGCAAATCACGTTGTCGCCCTGCGGATCGAGATTGAAGAGCGAATAAAAAGTGGTCGTGCCGTAGACCGTCGATGGCGGGATGCCGGTGCGGTCGGAGATGTAGCGCAACACCGCCATGGAGAGAAACTTGTGCGGGTTCGCGGCCTGCACGTCTTCCAGGATTCCCAACAATGCTCCGGGGCGGTTTGCGTGAGCGGCGATAGCCTGATCGATCACCAGGCGTTCCTGAGCTTCAAGACCATCACGCGCGATTTCGTGGACGGCGGTTGCCATGGTCCCTCCCTGAGCGGTTCGGCGCTGATCACGCGCTCCGAACACCGAATTCGGACCGACCCGTGGGAAGGATGAACAAAATGACGGAAAAAGCCCGTACTCTTTGTGCGATGATGACCCGCCCTACTCGACTCCGCCGTGCCGGGACACACCGCTGCGCAGTTGACTTCTCCCCACACAAGGTCCGGTTGGAACTATGCACCTTTACGGGGTCAATCAGATGTGCCTGAGGTCACATTTGACGGTGACGATTGGATTTACATGCATCCGCACGTCGCAACATCTCAGCGAGTTTGGTGCGGGGGGGGGGAAATTGCAACCGGGGCGGGGATCGGCTGGCCCGGGCGAGCTGCCGCCGGGACTACTTTTTCCGCTTGCCGGCCGGCTTCTTCTGCTGCTTTCGTGGCTTTGCTTTGGGCGCAGCCGCTGTTTTGGGTGCAGCCGCTTTTTTGGGCGCGGCCGCTGTTTTGGGCGCAGCCGCTGTTTTGCGCGCGGGCTCTGTTTTGGGCGCAGGCTGCGGCGATTTGCCGGTCACTTCGGCCTCACGTGCGCCGAGCAAGACGGCAACGCGATAATCTGCCGCTTCGGCCGACTCGAGCGCCGCTGCAACCGTCTTGCCCAGCTCCTGCACAGCAGAGCGGCTCGGCGCCGATTCGCCTGCGAGCCGGAGCAGCGAGGGCATCAGCAGCCACCAGAGCAGCTCCTCATAGCGCTCGCGGATGAAGTAGACATGCCCGTCCGACTCGTGAACGCCGCAGAGCCAGCGCACATCCGGGTCGAGCCAGAGCGCTGGCGCGAGCGCAACCTTTTCGGAATCCTGCTGCAGTGCCGATGCGGGTTTTCGTTCCCAGATCCCAGCTTCGGGCCCCAATTCGGCAAGCTCAGGGCGGGCTTTCGACAAGCCCGGGGCAGGCTCTGGGGCACCCACTGCCTGGGCCGCCGACACCTTATCCGCTCCTGCATTTGACCTGGCGGCCGACGCTTCGACCGCCTCGATCTCGGCCGCTGTCGCGGGCTGGGCTTCACTGCCGAAGCCAGCGCCGGCGAGCAGCAGAACCTTGATGCGCGCCGCCACTCGCCATGCTTCTTCACCCTCGAATCCGAGCGCGGCAAAAGCATGCGCAAATGGCTCACGCAGACGCAGCCGGTCGAAAAGATCCAGCGCCATGTGCTCAGGCTGCTCCGCATCGATCCACCCGGCGAGCAATTGAAGGGCACACCAGCCGAGTACCGGCCCCCACATCTCCGTAGCCGCGAACTGCGGGCTGGGGCTGGGCAGCATGCGGCGGGCCGCCGCGGTCCACGGAGCCGGAAAAAGTGCCTCGACCTGAGGCATGCGCATGGCCGCGCGAAGAAGCTCGGTAAACTTCGGCGCCTGCGACGCGGCTTCAGGCGCCTCCGGGCCGCGCGCCGGTTGATGATCCGCTTTGAGCCGCGCCGCGTAAGCCGTCTGAGCCACGCGCAGAAAGTGCTCGGCACGCGCCCAGGCCTGCATGACGAATTCGGTCCGTTGCCGCTCGATCTTTTTGGCTCGTTCGGCGCCGACGGCGCGCGGATGCTCGGCGATATCGGCAAAGTGCCGCACCACGCCGGAATCAAGGAGCTGGCGCAGAGCACCGTGAATGGGCTTGAGCTCGAGCTTCACAAGCTCGTCGGCAAGATTGGGGACGCCGCGCCCGTTGAGCCAGTCGCTGAGCTGGTCCCACGGTTGCTCGGCCGTCGGATGCAATTCATGCCAGTCGACAAAGACGTGACACTGGTACGCGTGGAGATCGAGGGTGAGGCCGCGATCGAGCAGGTCTTCGGCGCGGCGCAGATACTCCAGACCGATCAACGAGTCGCGCCACGCGACCACAGCGCCGCGATCGCCGCTCAGGCCCAATTCCTCGCCCAATCGCCGCTGGCGAAGCTGGCCTGATCCTTTGTCGGCATAAGCAGCGGAGAAATCGACGGTCCCGCGCGTACCGGCGTAGCGGTTTTGATAGACAACGAGAGCACGCTCGCCGCCGGTGCGGTTGGAGTAGGCAAAGACATCCTCATTGACAGAGCCGTTCACATTGTAAAAATCGTAGAGCAGGAAGTTGCCGCTCTCGGCGAAGAGCCAGCGGCGTTTGAGCAGCGGCGCAATCTCGCGCTGGTGGCGCTCCACAAGCCAGCGATCGGGATTTTCTTCGTAGCGCGGCCAGCGGTACTCCATGCCGTACTTTTCGGTGAACCCTTCAATTTGACCGTGGCCAAACATGGGCAACCCGGGTAGCGTCGACATCATCACCGCGACACCAAAGTATTTGTCGCCTTTGCCGAACTGGTCAATTGCTGTTCTTTCATCGGGATTCGACATGAAGTTGACGTAGCGCTTCATGATGTCGGGATCGAACTCAAGTGTGTTCTTGATGACCGAACGGTACTTGGCGTTGTCCTCATCGCGCAGCATGTTCATGAAGGCGCTGTTGTAGACGCGGTGCATGCCCAGCGTGCGGACAAAGTAGCCTTCCATGAGCCAGAACGCCTCGGCCAGCAAAAGCGTGCCGGGCACTTCGGCGGCCACGCGGTCGACCACCTCGCGCCAGAACTCGTGCGGCATGGCGCGATCGAAGTCGGCCTGGCTCATGCCGAACTCGGCGCGCGAAGGGATGGCGCCGCTGGAGCCGGGCCCAGGGAACCAGAGGCGATGGAAGTGGCGCTTGGCCAGTGTCATGGCGGCGTCGAAGCGGATCACGGGAAACAGCCGCGCCACATGCAGGATGGTTTGAATCACCTGCTCGCGCACCGCCGGATTCAGATAGTCGAGCTGCGCGGTGTCGTTCCAGGGAAAGCTGGTGCCGTCGTTGCCGTGGTAGATATACCGCGTTTCTCCTGTGGATTTGTCGCGGCGGCGAAAAACCACGGCGGCGTCGGATTGCTCGTAGTAGTGGTCTTCGATTTTTATTTCAACACGGCCGTCGTGCGAAAGATCGGGACCATTGAAGCTGTACGCCGGATACGGCGGATCCGGGCGCGAGATGAACCACTCGGGATGCTCGATGACCCAGGGCGAATCGATCCCCATGTGATTCGGGACCATGTCGCTGGCGAGACGAATGCCGTGCCGGTAGGCGCGGTCGCGCAGGTTGATGTAGGCTGGCTCGCCGCCAAGATCGTCGGCGATGCGATAGTCGAAGAGCGAGTAGGCCGATGCGACGGCATCCTGGTTTCCGCAAAGCTGCTTGATGGTTTTGGATGCGCGGCTTCGCTCCCAAACGCCGATGAGCCATAGAGAATTAATGCCGCGATGGGCGAGCGCGGCCAGCTCTTCGTCGGGAATCTCGTCGAGCCGCCCGATGTGGCGGCCGTGCCACCGGCTCAACTGCGCCAGCCACACGTAGGTGCTTTTGGCGATCAGCACCGCGCCTGGCATCCAGGCCTGGTCGGGTGAGAATCTCTCATACTCGTGCAGCGAATCGCCGAAGGTGGGCACCTCAGAGTGGCTCATGAACGACGGCCACTGCTGCGGCCCGCGACGTGAGCCCGGCGGGTTGAACTGCGCCCAGATGGCCAGCGCCTCCTCGCGCAGAACTTCGGCCGCCATCACGAGAAATCGCTCAAGAATGTCGCCGAGCAGCGGCTTCCAAAGCTGGCGGATGATTTCGAGCTGATCGCTGAGCGAGCCCGGCGAACGCAGCGCCGGCGCGCGCAACAGATTGAGGAGACTGATCGGCTTCGCGCCCGGCAGCGGGACGAGTGGACGCGTCGCGAAGTATTCCGGCATCTGCGCCGTGACTTGCCGGTAGACGGTCTTCTCCGCCAGCGTCCGGTCTTCAAACAGCTCCTCGAACGGTTTGAAGGCTTCATTGCGGTTGGCCGACCACAAGAGAAGCATCTCTTCAAGCGCGGCGGCGCGATGAGGCATGCCGGCGGTTGAACCGGCGAGCCATTGCTGCGGCGTCTCCACGCCGCGTATAACGCTCTGCCCCGGGAACTGTTCCACGAATGCGAGCAGCATCGCGTCCAATTTGTCCGGTCCCACCTGGGAGCCGAACCAGTCGAGCGCCGCGGTCATCACGTGCGGATCGAACTGCTCGCGATATCGGGCCAGCAAAACGTGGCTCGCCTCGTCGATAAGTCCCATGGCGAAAAGCTGACCGGCATGGACCGCCAACTCAGGATACTTTTCCACGTTGCGCACCTGATTCATGCGGTGCGCAAACTCGCGGCATGCCGCCAGGCTGCTTAGAATCACATTGCCGTTGTAGGAGAAGAGGGAGTCCGCGAACTGGTAGCGTTCCCGCGCCTTCCGCGATATGTGGAACTCCATGGTCAAGAATCCAACTCCTCGCGGCAATGCCCGGCGTTACGCCGCATCCCTCCGGCACGCCCGTTGCAAACGATACATCAATGGGCTGGAAGCTGCCTCAAACTGTGATTGTAAATTCCCTGAGCCGCTTATCGGCGCGGGCCGGTTCATGAGCCGGCGTTGGAAAGAGCGTCTTTCCGAGCGCTGAAAAGGACGCGGACAAAGAGAGAACGGCGAGCGAATTTGATGAATGGACATCCGGCAGGGGCGATTCATTGGCCGGCTCGCCGGTAGATTCCGACGATCTGGCCCTGGGCCAGCAGATGGCCGTTCATTGCGGACTCCAGTTGCCGGCTGGCGACGCCCTTTGGTAAATCGAGCCGCACGTTGAGCGCATAGAGCCGGAAGACGTAATGGTGGGGCTTGCCCGGCGGCGGGCAGGGTCCGCTATAGCCGAAACGGCCGAAACTGTTTGTCCCCTCGCCGGAACCCTCAGGCATTCCGCCATGTGTCGAAGCTCCTGCAGGCAATCCGTGAACCCCGGGGACAATGTTGTATGCAAGCCAGTGCGTAAACTCGATCGGTGCGTCGGGATCGTTCATGACGATCGCCAGGCTTCTGGTTCCGGCTGGTGGACTGGCCCAGTGCAGGTCGGGCGATTCATCGGTCCCGTCGCAGGTGAATCGGCTCGGTATCGCGCCTCCATCGGCAAAGCTCGAGCTTTCAAGCCGGAGCTTGCCGCCGGTTTGCTCGTGCGCAAAGGCCGACTCGCCGTGCGAAACAACGAGTAAGGCGGCAAGACAAACAGCAAACATAATCGCCACTGCGGCGGCGGCGCGCGCAGTCATTCGGGCCTTGGCCGCCCGCGTTCTCTCTTTCATGGCTTCTCCCGCATTGGACCTCGCAACCGGGGCGATGCTTCCTTCAATCCGCCGCGATTGTAACGAAAACAGCCATGA
Organism: Occallatibacter sp.; assembly: GCA_050010795.1. Taxonomy (GTDB): domain Bacteria; phylum Acidobacteriota; class Terriglobia; order Terriglobales; family Acidobacteriaceae; genus Telmatobacter. The sequence goes on along the minus strand of JBEKKI010000048.1, from coordinate 34,899 downwards.
ATCGCCAGCGGCGACTGCGCGTAACCTTAGCGCGAGACCGTGCCAAGGTAAGGCGCAAATTCTACCTCAGTGCCCTCGCGTGGAGATTGCCGCAGCAGCAGAACTCGCGCAACCCGGGAGCTCGCCGCCCGCCCCGCGGAATGGATACCATGGAAATATCGCGATACCCTGCCGCGAATCAGCAACTATTTGGCTAAGTACTATGCAGGCTTGCCGAGAACTCGCCGTTTACCGACAAAACGGGCTTTCCCTCCTCTAAGGGCATTTGCCCCTCCAATTAGCCGTTTGTAGCTGATCCACGCGGGATTAGCATGTTAGAAAGAGCGTGGCCTCGCAATGAGAAGCGCTCCAGGCGAATATGGACGAACGCGATAGGCCGGTATCGGGCGTCAACAAGCTGTGCCCCAGTGCGAGTGCCGCGCTGGACGGAATCGTTCGCGACGGAATGGTCCTGGCGATTGGGGGCTTTGGACTTTGCGGCATTCCCGAAGCTCTGATTCTTGCTCTGCGCGATACCGGCGTGCGCGACCTTACTATCGCGAGCAACAACGCGGGTGTGGATGGTTGGGGGCTGGGGCTACTGCTTGAGAACCACCAGGTGAAGAAGATGATCTCAAGCTATGTCGGCGAGAACGTCGAGTTCGAGCGTCAGTTTCTTGCCGGCGAGCTGGAGGTGGAGTTCTGTCCGCAAGGCACCCTGGCAGAACGCATGCGCGCAGGCGGTGCGGGGATTCCCGGCTTCTACACGCGGACGGGGGTCGGCACGCTGGTTGCCGAGGGGAAAGAGCATAAAGATTTCGACGGCATAACGTACATTCTCGAGCGCGGAATCCGCGCCGATCTGGCCCTGGTGAAAGCGTGGAAGGCAGACCTTTACGGCAACCTGATCTATCGCCGCACCGCGCGAAACTTTAACCCGCAGGCAGCAGCGTGCGGCAAGATCACTGTGGCCGAAGCGGAGATCATCGTTCAACCCGGCGAGATCGATCCGGATGAGATTCACACGCCGGGGATCTACGTACACAGGCTCGTGCACAATCCGCATCCTGAAAAGCGCATTGAGAAGAGAACAACCCGCAAGGAGTGAGACAGTGGCGTGGAGTCGCGAACAGATGGCCGCGCGCGCAGCCAGGGAGCTGCGCAATGGCTACTATGTGAATCTCGGGATCGGGATTCCGACACTCGTGGCGAACTACATTCCTGCGGAAATGACCGTGACGTTGCAGTCAGAGAATGGGCTGCTCGGGATGGGCCCCTTCCCGCGCGACTCGGAGGTCGACGCAGACCTTATCAACGCCGGGAAGGAAACGGTGACCTTCGTGCATGGCGCTGCGATCTTTTCAAGCGCCGATTCGTTCGCCATGATTCGAGGAGGTCACATCGATCTGGCGATTCTGGGAGCGATGCAGGTTTCCGAGCACGGCGACCTGGCCAACTGGATGGTGCCAGGCAAGCGTGTGAAAGGGATGGGCGGCGCAATGGACCTGGTCTCCGGCGTGCGCCACGTCGTGGTGGTAATGGAGCACTCGGCCGCGGACGGTAGCGCCAAGCTCGTCCGCAATTGTTCACTTCCGCTCACTGGAAAGGGCGTTGTCCATCGCGTCATCACCGACCTTTGCGTGCTTGATGTGACGCCTGGTGGATTCGAGGTCTTCGAGCTGGCCAACGAAGTGACTCGCGAACAGGTCAAACAGCACACTGAGGGGTCCCTGCGCTTCCGCGACGGCGCAAGTTGAATCAAGCTGGGAAGCGGCTACTCCTTCCAATGTGGCTTGCGCTTTTCAAGGAATGCCGCGCTTCCTTCACGAAAATCTCCAGTTTCCCGAGCCTGGACGCTGACCTCGATCGCATCCGCGATCGCCGAGTCGAGCAATGTCTTATGGCGCGCGGTAATCAGTCGCTTGGTTGCGCTCAGAGATTCGGGACTATTCGCGAGGAGCGACGCCGCAAGCGCCTCAACATGCCGCGTCAGCCCCTCCTGCGGAACAATTTCATTCACAAGGCCCATTTGTAAGGCTTCATTCGCATCGAAAATGCGGCCGGTCAGCAGCAGGTCGCGGCTTCGCTTGTCTCCGATCTGCAACGAGAGAAAGACCGAGACCAACGCGGGCACGAATCCGACGCGCACTTCAGTAAAGCCGAACTTCGCCTCCGGCGTTGCGAGAGTGAAATCGCAAAGCATGGCGAGGCCCGCGCCGCCCGCAATGGCTGGGCCATGGACTCGAGCGATGGTGGGGATTGGCAGCTCATACAGCGCCAGAAAAAGCCTCGCGATTCGCTCCGCATCGGAGCGGAACTCAGCAGCGGTGGCGCCTTGCATCGCCTGGAGCGCCGAAAGGTCCAGGCCTGAGCAAAATGCCGCGCCAGAGCCGGCCAGCACAAGCACGCGGCAATCGCTCGCCGCCGTCTCTTCCAGCGCCGCGATGAGCTCCATCTGCATTTCGGGAGTCATTGCGTTGCGGCGATCCGGACGATTCAGAGTAATGGTCCGCGCCGGACCGCTGTCATTTACCACGATCGTTGCGTAGTTCAATCGTTTCTCCCATGCGGCATTTGTTCAATCGGGCCTTGGCACAAGGACGCTGCTATTGCGCCGGAACTCCGGAATTCTGCACAATCTCAGCGTTCATGCGGATGATCTCGTCCAGGGATGGGAGCGCGGGAAGAGCTGCGCCCTCCTCCTTCAACACGGCAACCAGCGTTTCCGTGGGAATGTTTCCCACTAGTGTATCTTGCGCAAAGGGGCACCCCCCCAGTCCGCCGATAGCTGAATCGAAACGCCTGCAGCAGGCGTTGTAAGCCGCACGAATGCGCTCTGCCGTCTCCGATTGCCGCGCATGAAGATGCACGCCAAACTCGATTCCGGGATGAGCGGCTATCGTTGAGGCGACAATTTCCGCAATCTGCTGCGGCGATGCCAGCCCGACCGTGTCGGCCAGCGATATTTGCCGCACGCCCGCGTCGATCAGTTGGCCGCACGCCTCCGCTACCGCGCCGGCGCTCCACTTGTCGCCATATGGATTGCCGAATGCCATGGAAAGATATGCGGCTACTTCGAGGTTCTCGTGGCGGGCTCGATCGATAATCGCCTTCAATATAGCTAACGCTTCTTCCTGCGTCTGGTGCTGATTGCGGCGGAGGAATTGCGGCGACACCGAATAGGGAAATCCGAGTGTGCGCACTGCGCCGCTGCGAACTGCGCGCTCCGCGCCTTTCTCATTCACTACAATGCCGATGATTTCGACGTTCTTCGGCGGCTTAAGAATCTCGAGCACCTGCTCGGAGTCTGCCATTTGAGGAACGGCCGCCGGCGAGACAAAGCTTACCGCGTCAATGTACGTGAATCCCGCATCGATAAGCTTGCGAAGGTATGCAGCCTTCGCTTGGGAAGGTATCTGCGCGGGCAGGCCTTGCCACGCATCACGAGGGCACTCGACGATCTTGACGGAGTTGGTCATACAAATTGAAAGCCGTCAGCGTTCAGCTAAAGGTCACCCGCGCGACGGATGTACCTTCAGAATCTCACGCGCGATCACCATGCGCTGAATCTCGCTGGTGCCCTCGCCGATGGTGCAAAGCTTCACGTCGCGATAAAGCTTTTCTACCGGATAGTCCTTGATGAATCCGTAGCCGCCAAACAACTGCACGGCCTCATCGCAGATGCGCACGGCCACTTCGCTCGCAAACAGTTTCGCCATCGAAGACTCGCGCGTGACCTTGCGGCCGGAATCCTTCAGCACCGACGCGCGCTGCGTCAGCAGCCGGGCCGCATCCAGCTCCGTGGCCATATCCGCCAGCTTCCACTGGATCCCTTGAAATTCGGCGATCGCCTTGCCGAATTGCCGGCGCTCCTTCACATACTTCAAAGCCGCGTCCAGGGCGCCGCGCGCAATGCCGAGCGACAGTGCGGCAATTGAAATTCGGCCGCCATCCAGCACCCGCATGGCATCGATGAACCCTTCGCCCTCGGCGCCAAGCAGGTTTTCTTTTGGAACCTCGCAATCCTCAAAGATCAGCTCGCTGGTGTCGCTGGCGCGCAGCCCGAGCTTGTTTTCTTTCTTACCGGGCCGGAATCCCTTCATCCCTTTCTCGACGATAAACGCCGACAATCCGTGCGTACCCTGACTCTTTTCGGTGACCGCAATGACGACCGCGAGATCGGCATAGCGGCCGTTGGTGATGAAAGTTTTGTTCCCATTCAGCACATAGCGGTCGCCTTTCCTCACCGCGGTCGTGCGCGCGTTGCTCGCGTCCGATCCCGAGCCCGGCTCGGTAAGAGCCCATGCCGCCAGCCACTCGCCGTGCGCCAGCAGCCGAAGATACTTCCTCTTCTGCGCTTCATTGCCGGCAAGAAAAATGTGATTTGCGCCTAGCGAGTTGTGCGCCGCCACCGTGAGCCCGATGGAGCCGTCTGCTGCAGAGAGTTCTTCGATCGCGAGGACATAGTCCACATAGCCGAGGCCCGCGCCGCCATACTCCGATGGAATGATCACTCCGAGCAATCCCATCGTGCCCAGCTTCTTGACGGTCGCGAGGGGAAACTCGCTCGACTCGTCCCACGCGGAAACGTTGGGCGCAATCTCGCGCGCCGCAAATTCTCGAATCTCGCGCCGGAGCTGTTCCTGTTCCTCGGTCAGCACAAACGGGTAGAGACTTTGCTGTTGCTCCATTTCGAGTTTCATCACAGGGCTCCTCCGCGGAGATTTCAGATGCCCAAAGACTCCGTACTGCCAAATATGATGCCGGATCTGCGCGCCTCTCAGATTGGTGCTTTCAAAAAGCAGATCAGGTCTGCAGAACTCCCGGATTAAAGCGCGGCACTTCGGGATTCATTGCGCATGCTTCAAGTGCCGCGATGAGCACATCCCGGGTCCTGGCTGGATCGATGATCGCATCGATCCACAACCGCGCGGCACCGTAGCGCGGATCGGCCTGGGCGTCATAATCGGCTCGAATCTGCTCGTGAATCGCCTCTTTCTCCGCGGCCGATAGCCTTTTCCCATCGCGTTCCAACTGCTTGGCTCGAACCTCGGCCAACGTCGCCGCCGCCGATGCGCCGCTCATCACTGCATAGCGCGCTGTGGGCCACGCAAACAAAAAGCGCGGATCGTAGGCCTTGCCGCACATGGCGTAGTGGCCGGCGCCAAAGCTTCCTCCCACTATGACCGTTATCTTTGGCACAACGCTTGTGCTCACCGCCGAAACCATCTTCGCTCCGGCGCGAATAATGCCCGACCATTCCGCATCCTTGCCCACCATGAAGCCGTTTACGTCGTGGAGAAAGATGAGCGGCACGAGGTTCTGATTGCAGTCCATGATGAAGCGCGCCGCCTTTTGCGCGCCCTCGGTGTAAATGACGCCGCCGACCTCGATACGCAGCATCCCGGCGTCGGGTCCCATTGCGACCGTCTGGTTCTGGTTGACCTTCTGGTTGGCGACAATGCCCACAGCGTGCCCACCGATCCACGCGTATCCACACAGGACCGTGCGCCCAAACTCCGCCTTGTACTCGTCGAACTCGCCGCCGTCTACGATGCGCAAAATGATTTCTCGCATGTCGTAGATGTTGGTTGCTCCCGGCGCGGGATCCAGCAATCCATACACGTCTTCGGCAGGAAACTTCGGCGTATCGCGTCCGGGATCGAATGCCCGGCGACGAAAGACTCCCGCTACCGGCGCTGCGGCGGGGCGCTCGCCCATCTTGGCCACCAGCGATCGCAGTCGCGCCAGGCACAGGTGATCGTTAGGCTCCTTAAAGTCGACCGTTCCGGAGATTTCAGCGTGCATCGCCGCGCCGCCCAACTCTTCTGGCCCGGTCTTTTGCCCAATGGCTGCCTGCACCAGCGACGGGCCGGCCAGAAATAACCCGGAGCCCTCGGTCATCAGCACGGTGTCGGTCATTACCGGCAGATATGCGCCGCCGGCCACGCACATGCCCATGATCGCCGTGATCTGCGGGATGCCGAGCGAGCTCATGACTGCATTGTTTCTGAAGATGCGGCCGAAGTCGTCGGTATCGGGAAACACATCTTCCTGCAAAGGAAGAAAGACACCGGCCGAGTCAACCAGATAGAGCGTCGGGATGCGGTTCTCCATCGCGATGGTCTGCGCGCGCAGCACCTTCTTCGCAGTCATCGGGAAAAACGCCCCGGCTTTTACGGTTGCGTCGTTGGCCACGATCATGCAGAGGCGGCCGCTCACCCGGCCAAGGCCCGTGACAACACCGGCGCCCGGTGCGCCGCCATATTCGCCATACATCCCGTTCGCCGCCCACAGGCCAAGCTCAAGAAACTCTGTCCCTTTGTCGAGCAGCAAATTCAGCCGCTCACGCGCGGTCAGGCGGCCCTTGGAGTGCTGCGCCTCAATGGCTTTTTCTCCACCGCCCTGCCGGATCGCGTCTTCCTCGGCGCGAACGGTGCCGAGCAACTGCAGCAGCGCTTCGCGATTCGCTTTCGCGCGCGGCAAGGTGGGATCAAGCGCCGAATGCAACCGGTTATCGAACTTCGGGCCGTCAGGCATTTGCACACTCACATCTACTCGCAGAGTACAGCATTCTCCGGTAGAAGCCGCAACCTGCGATCCATGACCCTTCGTCCGGCGCTGCGTCTCGTAGATCTCGCGGTCATGCATCTGCCGCTCCCATGATGGTGCCGGTGCATTCGCCGAATCCGATTCGCGGCAAACCCTCCCGGGTGGCGTATGCACGCAAAGTGACCCGGTCGCCGTCCTCAAGAAATGTCCGGTACTCTCCGCCGGGCAACCGAATCGGCTGGGCGTTGTGCTGCATTTCCAGTAAGCAGCCTTCCGATCCTGCGACCGGCCCGGAGATGGTGCCCGTGGCAAGCAGATCGCCGGACTGCAGGTTGCACCCGTTGCTCGCGTGGTGTGTGATCAGTTGCGCAATCGACCAATAAAGATCGCGCAGATTTCCGCGAGTCAGCATCATGGGGTCCAGGCCTGCTTGCCGCATCTTCGCGGATTGCAGATAGACCTCCAGCGTCAGATCGATGCCATCGCGATCGGGAGACGGCGAACGCAGATAAGGAAGCGGCTGCGGATCGGCTTCGGAGCGCTCGGCCGCGGGGACGCGGTACGGCGCGAGCGCTTCGAGCGGAACAACCCACGGAGAGATCGTGGTGGCGAAATCCTTGGCCAGAAATGGACCGAGAGGCTGATATTCCCACGACTGAATGTCGCGCGCAGACCAGTCGTTGACGAGGCACAGGCCGAAGATGTGCTGCTCGGCATCGGCAATCGGAATGGGCCGGCCGAGCGAGTTGCCAGGACCAACAAAGACGCCAACTTCCAATTCGTAGTCGAGCTTACGGCTGGGCGCAAAAACCGGATCGCCCGCATCGGATTTGATCTGGCCGCAGGGCCTGCGAATTTCGGTGCCGCTTACCACGATCGACGATGCGCGGCCGTGATAGCCAATGGGAACGTATTTGTAGTTGGGCAGCAGCGGATTGTCAGGACGGAAAAGCTCGCCAACTCGCGAGGCGTGGTGGATTGAGGCGTAGAAGTCGGAATAGTCGCCAATCACAGCCGGGAGTTGCATTGACGCTTCGTGCATGGGAACAAGGAGGGACTCGACGCGGGATTTAGTTTCGCTGCCTGCCTGGTCCGCGCTGAAGAGCGCAGTAAGCCGGCGGCGTAAAACAGACCAGGACGCGTCACCGAGAGCCATGAGCGGGTTGAGCCAATCGGCGCGGCATGCGGCGACGGATTCGTCATTCAGCGGAAACAAAAGGCCTTGCTCTGCACAGGCGCGCAGATCGAGAATCCGGTCGCCGATTGCGACACCGATGCGGGACCGCCCTCCGTGGCGAAATACGCCGAAGGGGAGGTTTTGAAGAGGAAAGTCAGTGTCCGGATCGTTTGCTGAGGCGACCCAACTTGTGTGAGACCTTTGGAGTGCCTCCGGAGAAATCGTGCTCATCGGTGCGCCAACTCCCCAGCCGGAAGATGAAAGCGCTTTTTGAGGCCCTGCCAGCACTCGAAGTACTCGTGCTGCAGGATTCGCGTTTGCATAGCGAATTCTGTCGGGCGCACTGCGAGCTGGGTCTCGAACATAAAGGCAAGCGTGTTGTCGAGATATTGCGGCTTCAGTTCCGCAACGCTGGCCCGCTCGAAGGTTTCGGCATCCGGGCCATGGCCGGCCATGCAGTTGTGCAGGCTGGCGCCACCGGGCACAAAGCCTTCGGCCTTGGCGTCGTAGGCGCCAAACACCAGGCCCATGAACTCGTTCATCAGGTTGCGGTGGAACCATGGCGGACGGAAGCTATGTTCGGCAACGATCCAACGCGGCGGGAATATCGCAAAGTCGCAATTGGCCGTGCCTGGAACTGCCGTTGGAGCACTCAGCACTGTGTAGATCGACGGGTCGGGGTGATCGAAGGAGACACTATTGATGCAATTGAATCGCGCCATGTCGTATTTGTAAGGCGCATAGTTGCCGTGCCAGGCGACGACGTCGAGCGGCGAGTGGTCAATGAACGCGGACCAGAGGCGGCCGAGGAATTTGGTGATAATGTGAAACTCTCCGTCGCGATCTTCGAAGGCTGCAACCGGAGTTTGAAAGTCGCGCGGATTCGCCAGGCCATTTGCGCCGATGGGGCCCAGCTCAGGCAGGCGGAAAGATAGACCATAGTTCTCGCAGATGTAGCCGCGAGCCTGGCGATCGAGCAATTCCACGCGGAACTTGACGCCGCGGGGAATAACGCAGATTTCGCCCGGCGCAGCGTCGATGATGCCCAACTCCGTGGCCAGGCGAAGCGTTCCCATCTGCGGAACAATCAGAAGCTCGCCATCGGCATTGGCAAAAAAGCGATCGCGCATAGATGCGTTGGCGGCGTACAGATGGATCGCCACGCCTGTTTGCATGGCGGGATCGCCGTTGCCGGCGAGGGTGATGATCCCGTCGAGGAAATCCGTTTCCTTCTCCGGCATCGGCAGCGGATCCCAGCGAAGCTGATTGGGCGTAGTGGGAACTTCATTGAACGGGCCGCTGCGAATCAGGCCCATGGAAAATTCCTCGTAGGGGCGATGAGTGACCGACGGGCGAATGCGATACGTCCACGTGCGGCGATTGACGGCGCGAGGAGCGGTGAAAGGCGTGCCGCTGAATTGCTCAGTGTAAAGGCCAAGCGGATGTTCCTGCGGGGCGTTCTGCCCCACGGGAAGCGCGCCCGGAACAGCCTCAGTCGCGAATTCGTTGCCGAAGCCGGATTGGTACAAACATTCGTTGGTCATTTCTGTTGCTCCTGTCACAGATTGCCGCTCATCGCGCGGCGTTCAGCTTCCCGCATGGCTTCGTATATTTGTTCGATGCTGTTGACGGCGAAAAGCAGTTTGTGCAGCTCGTCAACCTTGACTTTCGTTTCCAGAACCTCATCGAGCGAGAACCGGTGAATGGCGCAATGGCCGTCAATTACGTTTTTGCATTCCCCGTGTGAGCTGATGAGGCCGCTGCCATAGACCTTGATTTCTCCCCGCTGCAGGATCACGCCGAATTCGACGGTATACCAGAAAAGGCGGCCGAGTTTCTCCAGCACCGAACTGTCGTCAATCGATGCGCAAACGCGGCCGTAGTGCTCAAGAAAATCGGCGAACACCTTGTGCGCGTGCATCGGCACATGGCCGAAGACGTCGTGAAATACGTCCGGCTCAGGCGTGTACTCAAGCGACTCGCGGCTGCGCAGCCAGGTAGTGGTGGGAAAGCGGCGCGCAGAAAGCATCTCAAAAAACGCCGGCGCAGGCAGAAATCCGCTCACCGGCGTTGAGCTCCAGCCGGTGCGGGGCGCAAGGCGCTTGCTGATCGACGCCAGATTTGGCAGGCGATCCTTCTCGAGGCCGATGATCTCAAACCCCTCGAGGTATTCACGAGCCGCGTGCTTTTCAAGCTCAGGAAGCGCGCGCCCAACCAGTTCGGCCCACACACTGTGCTGCTCTTCAGTGTAGGCGGCGTAATCCTGCTGAATCAGGTAAGGCGCTGCGGCTGAGAGAACTTCGGTGGTCATCGATCTTCTCCCATCACAAATTTCCGCGGGCCTGCTGCTCGCGCTCAATGGCCTCAAAGAGCGCTTTGAAGTTGCCCTTGCCAAAGCTGCGACTGCCTTTGCGCTGAATAATCTCGAAGAAGAGTGTGGGGCGGTCTTCAACGGGACGCGTGAAGATCTGCAGCATGTAACCTTCGTCGTCCCGATCGACCAGAATGCCGAGTTCCTCCAGCTCGGCCACTGGCTCGTCAATTTTGCCTACGCGGGCCTGCAGCTCCGTGTAGTATGTGTGCGGAACGCGCAGGAACTCGACGCCTTGTTCGCGCAGCTTGTTCACGGTGTTGAGAATGTCGTTGGTCGCCAGAGCAATGTGCTGCACACCGGGACCGGCATAATAGTCGAGATACTCCTCGACCTGCGACCTCTTCTTTCCCTCGGCCGGTTCATTGATCGGGAACTTGACGTAGCCGTTGCCATTGGCCATCACCTTCGACATGAGCGCGGAATACTCGGTGGAAATATCCTTGTCGTCGAAGTGCTGGTAGAGCGAGAAACCCATCACGTTCGCATAAAAGTCAACCCATTCGTTCATCTGGTGCCAGCCAACGTTTCCAACCATATGATCGATGTGCACGAGGCCGACAGGCCGGGCCACCGGGTCGCTTGCGACAGCGCGGAAACCGGGAAGAAACGGTCCGCTGTAACCGCTTCGCTCCACGAAGGTGTGAATCGTATCGCCGTACGCGCGGATGCTCGACACGACGGCTGTGCCGTTCTCGTCGGAAACAACATGCGGTTCGGCCACGCTGACTGCGCCGCGGCTGGTGGTTTCGTGCCAGGCGTCGCGTGCGTCTTCGACCCAAAGGGCGATGACACGTACGCCGTCGCCGTGGCGAAGAATGTGATCGGCGATGGAGTGGTCGCTGCGTAGCGGTGTAGTGAATACGAAGCGAATTTTGCCTTGCTGGACAACGTACGAAGCGCGGTCGCGCTGGCCGGTCTCGGGTCCGGCGTAGGCTACCAGCGACATCCCAAACGCCGCGCGATAGAAATATGCAGCCTGGCGCGCGTTGCCCACGTAAAACTCAACGTGATCGGTGCCCTTCAAGGGCAAAAAGTCTCTATTGCCTGAAATCTCCGCGACGGCGTTTCGGGACGGATGTGCAGCTGAGTGAGGGAAAGCACTCATGCGATGACCTCGTGTGCCGGGAGCGAGCAAGACGGGGAGCCGCAATCCCGGTCTGGCAATAGAATAGGTCCGTTCTTGGGTGGCAGAAATGGACATTCGAAGGAAAAAGAGTACGAGTGCCTAATGAAATTAGGCATAATAGATTGAATTGCTAAGGACTGATAACCAATGCCCCACCGAACCGTTCCAAACGTCATTCACCTGGACGAAGTTGCCTGGAGGATCCTGGAAGCGTTGCAAAGAAACGCCCGCATCACGTTCGCGGAATTGGGCAGGAAGGTCGGCCTTTCAACGCCCGCGGCAGCAGAACGCGTGCGCCGGCTTGAAGAGGCCGGCGTAATAACCGGCTATCACGCAGCTCTCGACGTTGCGAAACTTGGTTTACCCATCCGCGTCCTTGTGCGCCTCACCATTCACGGTGGTGATCTCCAGGTTAGCCGGACGATCACCGCGGTGAAAGAAATGCCCGAGATCTGCCTTTGCCACCGCATCACCGGCGCGGAGTCGTTTGTGATCGAGGCCAACGTGGTCTCAATTCGCCATCTCGAAACCTTGATCGACAAATTATCGACACTGGGAGCCACGTCCACGTCGACCGTCCTCTCCTCTCCTGTGCAACGCCGCGAATACCACGCTGGGCAGTTGAGGGCGTTCGGCAATTTCACTTAGGCAAACTCTGCTCGTTTCCCGCAGCTCCAGACGTTTTCAGCCGGGCTGTATCGACGCCTTAGACCCGAGTTCTCCCCCGCAATCCGGCGTTCGCTCCGCTAGTGATCTCGGCGCCAGGCAATGAAGAGACAGCTCGCCGTCATGGTCTGGCCGGCATCAGTTGGGAAGATTCTCTGGTTTTCGGCCCGCACGTTTGCCGGTAGACTTGTTATGGCGGGAGTCGATCTGCGCACGCCCGCAGAGCTGCTTGGGCACAAATCCCGCGGGCAGATGCGATACCGCAGCGGAAGTAATTTAGAATAAACATGGAATACAGCGGAGAGGTGGCAGAGCCCGGTTGAATGCACCTGACTCGAAATCAGGCATACCTTTACGGGTATCGGGGGTTCGAATCCCTCCCTCTCCGCCATGCCCTTAGAATCAATAGCTTAGAACGATTTTACGTTTCGTTTTACGCCCGCCGCCACTGAAACACCTGGTTGGCGTTCACGCCTTCAGCCTGCGCCACTCGGGCCACGCTTGCTCCAGGTTCCAGCGTCAGCTCTACAATCCGTCGCTTCTCTTCTACCGCCCACCGCGCTCGCGTCCTACCCATGAACCCAGACTCAAAACTGAGCCAACGCCAAATCAACTGCGAAGAATCGAACGCTTACCGTTTTGTCGAATTACGCATCGCAATTCCTCTCATTTAGCTAAAGCGGTACAACGGTGTTTGTCAGATTTATCGGGGCAGCCGGGGCAACGGTAGTACTTCCACCACCGTAACAAGTGCTCTCGTTGAAGTTCAAAGGACTACCAACTCCACCATCCTGCCCGCCCATAACTGATAAGTAGCACTTTTGAGCGGGATTAGAAATGAGAGAAGTGTGCCCACCGGGTCCGGTTCCTCCGGTTATGTCCGAACCAATGGCTGGCCAAGGAATTCCCGTCGTCCACCATGAAGGTTTGGAAGTTAGATAGAATGAAGCTGGCAACGACGCGGGACAGGACCCCGTTGAACCCCCTGACTGGCACCACGTAGTTGCTGGTCCGGCGACATACGAGTTATACACAAAGCTCGTGAGCCAAGGGGCAGTGCTTTGGCAGGGAGCCGTGCCACCGTCGCAACCATTCCCCGATCCAGTGTCGGAATCGTCCCCATATCCGTAGGAGTATCCCCACGAAGTTGAGGCGAACATATTGCGATTGGCTGTGCCGCTGATCCAATAAACATCCGGCACATTAGTTTCCCCAAGCGCGATAAGTTGAGACGAACCGATTACGTCACCGACTGAATTTCCGTACACAGAGAGGTGATCGTACTGCTGACCAACTGTCTGGTAAGGGCTTTGAAAGCATGTAGAGGTCACAGCGGCTCTTCCGTTTGTGGTGTACGGCGCGCATACCTTGCTGGTCTGCTGAATCCAATTTCTGAAAGTAGTGTTGTGCGATTGACTTCCCCACACCCCGTCCAGCTTATAGGTTGTGACGACATTTCCCTCGAACAAATTAAACTGTGGATGAGCGCCGTGCATATTGAACCCGCCGTAAGTTGAGTTGTAGCCATTATTGTCATATCCGGCGATTGCGTAATTGTAGGCTACGACGTTTCCAGACGGCCCCCATTGCTCCATCAGCGAGTTATGACCGCGTTCCATGATGTTGTTCTCAACCAGCGCCCCCGAAGTTCTCATGCTAATGTCAATGTCGCCGTCGAACGTTCCCGGGCCGTGATCGAAAGTGTTGGAGAAATACGAGTCTCTTATCTCCGGTCGATAAGCCATGGCTGTCAGAAGCCAGTTGCCGTCTGCATAATTAGCTTCGATACCTTTTACGTAGCAATAGGCACATCCGCCAATCACTACATCAGCACCCAAGCCTACATTACCTGCATAAATTTGGACATCTCTCAAGCCGGCATATTCAGCGCTCGCGGTGTAATAGACCGCTGTTGGGGTGTTGGTGTAGGCGGTATAGAGACTGGGGGCAATCGTCACCACACTGCCAGAGATGCCCGTAATCTCGACAATCTGAGAGCGAGCACGGCCACCATTACTCGTAAACCCGCCGTCGCACCAACTACAAACTCCCTCGTCTCCAGACGAACTCACCCATGCTGCGTTTGTCTCGGTGATGGCAAGGAATCCGCCCACGGCCATTCCTGATGCTGAGGAAAGCGTGAGGCTGGTTGATCCTGCCGTTGCACCGCCGCTAATTGTGACAGGGCTATAGGACAGACCTGATTCTTCGCCAAGCGCAACGATACAGGTATCCCCGCTTGTGTAAGGCTCGCAAGTGTCGTAACTTCCTGACTTCGATTGAAGAATGGAAGCAGTCCCCGAACTATTCAATGTCCCACGTAGTTCGCAGTATGAGGGTGGCTTGATTGTCCCGGAGATTTTGAACGTGCCCGCGCCGAGCAGGACGTATTTCTGCTGAGAACTTGTACCTCCGCACGAGGACAACGCCGAGTTGATCGCGCTGGTCTGGTCACTTCCAGTTGCTGCGATTGTCGAACCGGCCTGTGTAGCAGAGTTGCTGAGAGCGGTTGCACCCATGGGAAGTCCCACTGTTCCTTGCCAAGTGATTCCGCAAGGATTCGCTACACTGCTTGTCCCGAAATTGCAGCCGCTCCCTACCGGGCTCAGAATGCCATTCCATAGCGGAGTCAAACCACTAGAAGGCGCGGTCGGACCACTAGAAGGGGGGTTCGAACCACTAGAAGTAGTATTGAACGTGGCCGTGACGGTGGAATTTCCCGAGAGGGTGAAAGAACAGGAACCGGTACCGCTACAGGTTCCTCCACTCCATCCAGCAAATGTCGAACCCGAAGCTGGAGTTTCTGTACAAGTGATTGTCGTTTCGGAGGCATAACTTCCAGTAGAGCAGTTAGTGCCACCAATCGTTCCACTGCCTGTTCCGGCTGTATTTGCAGTCAGAGCAAAGGATGTGCCAGTACCCGTTGTGCCGGCACCGGTCGGCAGATTAGGCCACACGTGATTCGTGTAGTCAATCATAACGTTCTGAAAATAGGACGTACCACTAAATGTCGCGTTCTCGTCGTTGCCGATCAGCATCCGGCCTAGCGTGTCGGTGCCATCGAGCTTAGTGGCTACCCCGGTCCCGACTTCGGTAAACGTTGTTCCATTCGTCGTATAGACGTGCAAGCCTTCGCATGGAGCATTAACATTTCCGCTGCCCGTGCCGTTGCAGTTTCCGCTGGAACCATAGTTCACGTAGACAGAGAAAAAGACCGTGCCTCCCGGTGTAACAGGCAAGCAGGGTGAGTGGGATGTTCCTCCGCTGCCGCCACTGTACGATTCAAGTTCGATACCGTATGCCCCACACGATTCCCCAGTTCCCGGTTGAACCTGAACAACTGACCCAGCGTTAGCTGCCTCGCCCTCCAAAGTGACGTAATCATACAAATCCCCAGCACCGCCTTGGTCCGGCGGCAGGTTGATGATCCAACCGGACGCAACAACCTGCGTGTCGCCGTTGTCAAAGTTCATGATTGAGGTAGGGAACGAAGCTGCTTCATTAACCGCCAGGGATTGGGTAGCATAGCCGCAGCCGCGTGCCGTTCCTCCATTGATGGTCAGGGAGCCGGGAAGGGCTACCTGACTCGCAGCGAACTTTTCGTCGCTGGTTGCCGAAGCCCAATCGATGGAGGTTCCTTCCGTGGCTGCGGTAAGATTCGCCGAAGTCACCGTCGTCCCCGCAGACTCTCCATTCATGTTGATAAATACATCGACAGGGCTAAAGGCGGGACAAGTCTGTGCATTCGATGGACGAGAGCAAAATGTGACCAGGAGCAACAGACATAGAATAATAAAACTCATTCTTGATTTCATTTATGTTTCTCCGCAGATCGCGCTGCTGCGCAGATGCGTTGTAGTTGTATTTTGACAAAGATTGGTTGCAATTGAATTGCCAAGGCGAAGATATAGTGCCAAGCTATTGAAATGAAGTGCCTTCTAATCTTAAGCACTCGATTTCTCACAAAGTCTTACGGGTAAATCTTACACTTCAATCTACCTTTTTACTTGTTGTTGTACACCCCAAAGTAATACACCCGGTAAAAATTGTCCCAATACCCACCCCTTTTATTGAGCATTTCAGGAGATGTGTGCTTGGCTCAATAATCCGATGTGCCTATCGTCCCCCTGGAAGGTCTCTGTGCTTCCTTTTTTCCAATCTTTCACAGCAAAGTCGAGCTGAGGATTCACGCACGCCGGTCAAAGCAGAGCCGGGGCAACTC
Organism: Occallatibacter sp.; assembly: GCA_050010795.1. Taxonomy (GTDB): domain Bacteria; phylum Acidobacteriota; class Terriglobia; order Terriglobales; family Acidobacteriaceae; genus Telmatobacter. Next base: position 18,803 of record JBEKKI010000048.1, on the reverse strand, counting down.
ACTGGCATACCTGCGCTATCTGCTGGAATGGATCGGGCTTGGCCGGCGGGTACTTCAAGTGGCGCGAATCCATGAACTGCTGGGGAAGCGTGCCTCCCGACTCGAGTCCCGCATCGGGATCCTCGGCGTAAGCCGGGTCGCTCTCCACCTGCGCAAGGCTCTCGAAGCTGAATCCCTGCTTGCGAAGCATGTCGATCAGATTTGGAAGCATCAGCGTGGTGAAGGGATTTTCGTGCAGCAGCATGACGTTCGGAATCTCGTGCCCAAACGCGATCTGCTCTTCTTCACGCCCCCGCTTGATGTAGTCTGCCGCGGTGTCGAGGTAACTTTGCCGCAGCCACGCGAGCGTCGCCTGGTCCTGCTTGGCCAGGCATCGGCAGTAGGCATCGTTCCACGCGTAGTCCTCAAACTGCAGCGTCACCTGGGCAACGCGATACCCGTGCGTGAACAAGTAGGCGCGCACCGCGCGGCGTTTCTCCACCGTTTCACCCTCTTCCAGGAACGGATAGCGGAACCAGTGCCAGTCACGCACCTGGCCATACTGCTCAAGCAACGGCTCGTTCTGCGCAACGTCCTGCTCGAAGGCTTCGGGGGTGTTCGTGGTCAGCCTCATGTGCGACCAACCGTGATTGCCGATATTCATACCCGCCTCGAGCCAGATCTCAAGTGCCTGCGGCGCTCCGGGCCGGCTTGCGAGCTTGTCGGCGTTCACAAATCCGTACGTGCCCTCCAGTCCGTTGGCTTTCAACTCGCTCACCAACGCTTTCGCCACATCGACGTAGTTTTCTCCCGCCGGCAAGGTGCCCACGGCCGGCAGATCGTCAAAGGTGATGGCGACGACTGGATGCGCGTCGAGCGGCGGCAGCGGCTGGTCGGGCCGCGCTTTCTGGGCATCGGGGGACTGTTCGTGCGATGACTGAGCGCCGACACCCGCCGCAGCTCCCATCACAACCAAGGCCATCAACACGGCCGCAGCCGTCAGCTTCAACATTTCGTTCCCTCGCACCACTGTCTTACACAACCGGGCAGTCTGCTCACCATCGCACGCCCCTGGCCTGCGCCGCCTGGGACCCCTACCTGTCTGCGCCTGCCTGTTCCAACGGAGAAATTACCCGCGAGCGCGGATCGGAAGCCAGCCACTTTCCAAATCGATCGACCGCATCGCTTCCCCCCAGCCCCAGCAACTTCTGGCGCAGTTCCGCCGAGTCCTCGTCAGAAGGCGTGGGCTGCAGTACGCCGTGAATGTCCAATTGCTCGCCGCCCGCGATTTCCGCGAGCTGAATCAGCCACGCGGGCGCGCTCGCGGTCGCGATGGGCGCTTCCTCGAGACGCACCTCCCACCCCCGCGGCGCTTCATTCTGGTCGACGTCCTGCCACGCCGTCAGGATCCACTTGCCATCGCTCGTGAATGCCGCGCGAACCGGCAGGCACTGCGTTGTGGCCTCCGCTGGCTTGATCGGCCTGCCCGTCTCGACCCCGGTCAATGCGTCCCACACCTGGGCCACTCCATCTTTCGACGCGGTCAGTAACCATTCGCTGTTGGGGCTGAAAGTTGCAACCAGGACTGTGTCCTTCTGCTGCATCAGTTGGCTCAACCGGCTCTTGCTCGCCGCATCCCACACCTGCGCGGCGCCTCCGTAAGAGCTGGCGACCCACTTTCCGTCGGGACTGAACTCCGCATCTGGCACCCAGTTATCAACCTGCAAAATCCCAACCTCCGCCCCCGTTTCGACGGTCCACATGCTGGCTTCGTGGCCGGTAGTCGAGGAGGCCACGAGGAGCTTCCCGTCCGGACTGAAGTTCGCGCTCTTCACTTCTCCCTTGTGGATCATTGGCTTGCCGATCGCGGCGCCCGTCGCAACATTCCAAACCCTCACCGTTCCGCCATGCGACCAGGTAGCGATCATGCTTCCATCGCTGCTGAAGACCGCGCTGGTGGCGTCACCGCCAAGCTGCGTCGGGTTTCCCTTCGGCTTTCCTGTGGCCGAATCCCATATCTCCAGTTCGCCCGGCGACACCACGGCTAACGAATGGTCGTGAGCGTCGAACACCGCGGCCTCCGGCGTTTCAGACAGCGAGATTGCCGCTCCCACCGGCGCTCCAGTCATCGCGTTGCGAATCTGGCCCTGCTTGCCTGAAGCCGTGAACATGAGCGTTCCGTCGGCGCTGCACGATGCCAGCGCCACCGGCCCCATGGCCGTCATCTGTCCCGCCACCTGCCCTGTGCGCGCATTCCAGATTTGCGCGCCGCTGTCGGTCACCGTCACCATTCTCTCGGCGCCGGCGTCGAGGCACACTGTTCTCAGCGCGCCCGCGCCGCTGATTACCGGCAACTCCGCAACTCGGTTCCACTTCCAGATGCGGGCTGTGTGGTCGAACGATGCAGTGACCACCAGCGACGAATCTGTCGGGCTGAACCGCGCCATGTACACATCTCCGCTATGCCGCATCGGCTCGCTCAGCGGCTGCCCGGTGTGCGCGTCCCACACCCGCGCCGTCCGGTCAGAGGAGGCCGTCACAACCAGTTTGCCGTCCGCGCTGAAGTTCGCCGCCTCCACCCAGCCCGCGTGAGCCATTGGCTGCCCGATCGGATTGCCCGAGGGGACATCCCAAAGGCGCGCCGTTTTGTCCTGCGACGCCGTCACGATGCTCCGGCTGTCCGGACTGAACGAAACGAAGTCGATCGCTTTGCCGCTCCCATGCTGCAGCGGCCGGCCCACAGGTTGAAACGTCCTCGCGTCCAGAATGTATCCAGTGCCGTCATCGCCGACAGTGGCCACCCATCGCCCGTCGGGGCTGATCACCGCTTTATTCACTTCGTCGTTGTGCAGCTTGTGGGACTTCTCCGTCTGCGTCGCCAGGTCCCACAGTCGCGCCTCATGATCGGCCGACGCCGTCACCACCACCTGCGGCGCGCCGTTGGGATTGAACACTGCTGTCCACACCGTCTCCGATATCGCATTCGGAATCTGATGCACCAGGGCTTTTCCAATCTGCGGATGCGCAGGATTCGTCGCGTCCCAGACGCGTGCCGTGTGGTCCCACGAGGCGGTCACGATCTCGGTTCCATCCGCGCTGAAGTGCGCGCAGTTCAGCCTGCCGCCTTCAATGGAAACATCGTGCTGCATCGCGTTCCCGATCTGTGTGCCGGTCCTGGCATCCCACACCCGCGCGGTCCCATCCCAGGACGCCGTCACCACCTTGGCGCCATCCGGGCTGAACTCCGCCGTATGCACCCAATCCGTGTGCCGCATGGGTTGGCCGATCTTCTGCCCCGTCGCCGCGTCCCATACCTGCGCCGTGTCATCCGCCGAAGCTGTCACCACCTTTGTTCCATCGGGACTGAAGCTCGCATCCTGCACCTCGCCGTCGTGGTGCAACGTCGCCAGGGGCAACACCGCGTTGCGCAGCTCCGACACCGCTAGCGCAATCGCCTTCTCGTTCCCGGGATTCTTGCGCATCGCATCTGCCAGATACGCCAGAGACACCGGCTCCTCATCCCGCATCATCTCCGTGGCGGCAAACTTGAAGTCCGTTTCGCTCGCCGCCATGCGCGCGCTGGCCGCCGCTGCCTGCGCATCGTGCCTCTTCCTCACCTGGTACGCGATCACAAAGCTGAAGATCAGGCAGAGCACCACTGCCAGCGCGCCCGTGGTGCGCACCATCTCCTGCCTTCTCAGCGCCGCCACGTGCGCGGTTGAAGCGTCGATGAACCTCCGTTCCGCTTCGTTCAATTGCCGCGGCTTTGCCGTCAGCCACGCCTGCGCCCGAGCCAGCTTCAAGCCCCACAGCAGCGCATCGGTTTTCTGCTTCTCCGGCGCAGCTTCCCAGTCCGCGAGATCCTGGTCAAGCTGCTCCTTGCCGGTAAGAAACTCCTTCTCTTCGTCCAGCCAATTCTTCAGCCGCGGCCATTTGCGCAGCAGCGCCTCGTGCGTCACCTCCACCAGGGTCACGCCGAGCTCGTGGCGCACCGCCAACAGGTACGCTTTAGCCAGGCGCTCAATCATCGGCATGGCGCGGGGGGAGATCTTCGACATATCCGCCGCGCGCCGCACATACTCGCCCTCTGGGTTCACCCGCACCATGCCCGGAATGAACGCCTCTTTCAGCGCCTGCAGATCCTCTGCGGTCGGATTCGCCGCGCCCAGCACCTCATCCGCCTTGCGCCGCACCGCATTTTCCAACGGCGAAAGCTGTGCCTGCGCATCGCCCATCGCGCGATACGCATCCACCGTCATGTGTTTTGTGCCGCCCGTCTTGTCGAAAACCGACCGGTCGTAGAGTTCGCGCAGCGCGAAGGCCAGCAGCGGCAGCGCATCGTCGGTCCGCGCATCCGCCATCATCTCTGTCACCAGCGCATCGTCCACAGTGATCCCGGCCAGCTTGGCCGGTCCCAGCACGATGTCGCGCACCCGCTCCAGCGGCATCGGCTTCAACGAGAACTGCTCGAACCGCGCCTCCAGGCGCGTCTCCTGCTGCAGATGGCCCAGATAGTCCGAACGCAGCGCCATCGCCGCCAGATACGGCAGTTGCGCGCCGAGCATCGCATTCAGCACCGCGAAGAACTGCTCTATCTGTTTAACGTCCGCGCTGCCGAACAGCTCCTCGCCCTGGTCGATGGTGATCAGGATGTGCGCTTCGTTCTGTCCATGCGCCGCGCGCAGGTCGCGCGCCAGGTCCATCAGTGCGTGCGACGGATTCTCCCCTCCCAGATCCGTCCGCCATTGCCGCCAGTTTTTTGCGTCGCCCAGCGCAGTCGCAATCGCCAGGGCCAATTCGTCCAAAGGCTGCGCCTGGGGGCGAAACGGCGGCAGCACGATCCAGTTGTGCTGGTCTTGTTTCAACCGCGGCGCAACCCCGGCCCGCAGCAGCGACGACTTGCCCGCGCCCGATGCGCCGAGAACCACGACCAGCTTTTCGCCGCCCTGCACGCGCCTGGCTTCAAGCCGTTGAATCAGCGCCCGGATGTCGTCGTCGCGCCCAAAGTAGATGGCTGCGTCGGCCTCGGCATAGGCCATCAGCCCCGGATACGGCGGCCGCTTGTTATCCCAGGGCAGCCCGCCGCGCGCGTTCAACGCGATGCGCGTCAGTTCCGTGCGCAGCCGGTCCAGCCCGCCCTCGCGGTCCTTCACCAGATCCAGCAGTTGGATGTCGTCGCCGATGAACTTTTCTTTGGTCGGCGTCTCCACCAGCGGGAAGATCGCCTTGCCCAGCGCCCGCGCCTGCGCGAACTCTACAAAGCACCACTTGCTGTGGAACCAGTTCTCCGTCAGGATCAGAATCACCGCGTCGCAAGCCGAGATCTCGCGATACAGCGTGCTTTCCCACTTCTCGCCCGGAGCGATGCCCCGCTCATCGTCGAAATCGAGAAACGTAGAGCCAAAACCGTGGGAGCGCAACCACTCCAACAGCTCTGCCGCCTCAGTCCGATCCACGCTCGCATGACTGATAAAGATCTGCGCCACTTCACTCCCCCGAAAACGCAACCCCGCTCGATACCAAGAACCACCGCACACGCCATGATATTCGTTTTCATTGCCAGGCGCGCCTCTTTTCGCCGGCGAAGGCGCAGCCGGGAACCTTGCCCCGAACGTGATTACCTATAATCAGTAGCGCGCCGGGCACGGCCGGCCGGCGGCCCGCTGGTTTTGATTGTCTTGGGAATGGAGCACTCCGGTGAGTCAGCAATTCCTCTGCAAAGGTATCTTCCTTGTAGCCGCGCTGGCCGGGCTCTCCGCCGTGGCTCTGCTCGAAGCCCAGCAGCCTGCAATTCCGCCCAGGACTCAAGCGCCTGCAGCCCAACCGGCGGCGCCGGTTGAAGCGACCCATCCGCCTCAGTACTATGCTTGGAAAAAGACGCACGACGCGCAACTGCTGGTGGACTTCGGCGGGCTCGAGCGGTTCAAGGAGGCGGATGCGATGCTGGCCGCGCCCAAGCCTGGCGAGAAGCGCGTAGTCTTCATGGGCGATTCGATCACGGAAGACTGGAAGCTGGAAGACTCATTTCCCGGCAAGCCCTACATCAACCGTGGCATCAGCGGACAGACGTCGCCGCAGATGCTGGTGCGCTTCCGGCAGGACGTGATCGATTTGAAGCCGAAGGTCGTGATCATCCTGGCCGGGATCAACGACATCATGGAAAACACAGGGCCGCTGACGATTGAGCAGACCGGGGAGAGTATTGCCTCCATGGCCGACCTGGCTACGGCAAACAAAATCCGCGTGGTGCTGTGCTCGGTGTTGCCGTCGTCCGCCTTCGCGTGGTCGCCGGGAATAGAGCCTGCACCAAAGATTGCGGAACTAAACGAATGGATCAGAAAGTACGCAGCCGAAAAAGGCTATGTGTACGTGGATTTCTACTCCGCGATGAAGGATGAGCGTGGAGGCCTTCCGCCGGCGCTGAGCGAAGACGGCGTTCACCCGCTACCGGCAGGCTATGCGATCATGGCGCCGCTTGCGGAGGCGGGAATCGAGAAGGCGTTGAAGCGCAAACATCGGTGAGCTCTCACGGTGTCCGCCTCAAGTCGACCCCAGCGCACCATCGTCTCCGGTTCTTCTCGCCTCGCCCTCCAGCGTGGCGATTTTATATGGCCCAGTCAAGCGGCCCTTGCGTTTGGCAAACACCGCAACCGCATAAGCGGCCCGGCGTCGGGCTCGCTGCTCCCAACGAGGCAATTCATGCAGGGGACGCGGATAAGCCAGCATTGCGCTGATAAAAGACGCCTCCTCGATTGACAGTCGATCGGCGTTCTTATTGAAAACCCTTTGTGCAGCCGCATTCGCGCCGATAAGACCGGAGCCAAAAAAAGCGCAGGCCAGATATGACCGGAGAATTTCAACTTTGTTGTGACGGGATTGGATCATGAGAGCCAGGAATGCTTCATAGATCTTTCGCCCCATCGTCGGCGCCTTGAATCCCGTCACAGTACGCACAAACTGCATGTCAATTGTGCTTGCCCCTCCATGTTTGCGGCCTCTGAGCGCCCTGATCGTTTCCCGGGCAATTGAAGGCAAGTCGATACCAGGATGAGAAAAGAATCTCCTGTCTTCCAGGGCGATAGTCATCAGCTCCAACGCAGTCAGTGCAATCGCGGGCGAGTTCGGCAATGGCCTGACGTTTTCATGAATTCGCGACAAGTCGCTTCGCAGCCTGGCGAGCCACGCGGGAGGCCTGGCCCAGTCAGGTAATTCGAGCGCCCTGCGCGCAACAGGCTCGGCCGCAACCTGGCGGCTTCCTCGGGACCCGTTCGATCCCAAAGCGTTCGTCTTGACCCATTCCGCAACGGCGTCCGCCGTTCGATCGCCGAAGAGTTGGTTCGGGCAGTCGGTGGTTCCTTCGTTACCCGGGGCAAATCTGTGTCCCAGCACATTCGCGGCGGGTATTCCATATTCCGCGGCAAGCCAGCGAACAAGCTGCGCACTCGCCATGCTCTGAGCATCCGTAAGGCGGTCGGTTGCCGTGCCGACAAACTCTATGCCAATCGATCTGGAATTGACGGCTTTCGCGTGCCAGGCGGAACACTCATCGCGGACCATCTGATATATATCGCCATTCGTATCGACGACGTAATGAGCCGATACTTGCGACTTGTTATCCAGGAACCAACCGATTGTGCCCCAGACGGTCGCCGCCGTCGTGCAATGCAGCACAATCATGTCGATGTTGGCCCCATTGCGCGAGGAGTAATTTGGGCTTTCGATAAAGCTTTTGATGACTGGTTTCACTATCGCGCGCTTCGGCCGGGAGACGGCTCGTGCGTCAAACGTGCGAAGGACCCACGGAATCCGTTTACGTTCCCCTGTAGAAATCTTTGATTTGGCCCGCTCATCGCCAGTCGCCTCAACAACCAACTTGAATGCCGGATCCCGCGGTTCAACAACCTTCATCTCGCCCACCGTGTCGTTGCAGCGAAGTTCACCATAACCTGCCGAAACCCTCGCAGCGGAACATTCGTGCCACCGACGCGCAATTCTTTCCGGGAAGCCGTTGCAACCAATATACACTTCAAGCTCTTTCGGTCGCGGCATCCGACTTCTCGGTTGGCCTCCTTGCGTTCGCACATCGTTTGGCCGTTATTGACTCTCATATAATGGCTTGACTAGCAACACTTGGCCCATGCCCGGAAGGTGGGAGACGTCAACCATGCCAGGCAATATCAATATCTTCAGTTCGGTCGGACGCAATGGCACGAACCTTTTCGGGGACGTCACAATCATCCAACAGCTTATAAATCTCAAACTTCCGATTCCGCAGCGCCCGCTCGCCATCGATGGACTCTGCGGGCCGGCAACAATCCTCGCGATCGAGAAGGTTCAGCGCCGTAATCGCCTCATGACCCAACCCACTGGAATGGTGGAACCGAATGACCTCACGTTCGACTTCCTCACGCGCGGCATCACGGCTGAAGCTCTCGGTAGTCAGCAGATCGCCTGGGGCGCCAAGGTGAGTGCGGCGTTCAAGGCCAGGCTGATTGAGATTGCGCAAAACATTTCCGTCAATCCGAACTACCTCATCTCAGCCATCGCCTTTGAAACAGGCGAGACCTTCAGCCCATCGGTAAAGAACCGCAACGGCGCCACCGGCCTGATTCAATTCCTGCCTGACACGGCTGCTGAGCTAGGCACGACCACTGCGGACCTGGCCGCCATGACGGCCGTAGACCAGATGGACTACGTCGAGAAGTATTTCTATCCCTACAGGAACATGCTCGAGACAATCGAGGATGTCTACATGGCCATCCTTTGGCCGGCCGCAATCGGAAAGGCAAACTCATGGGTTCTCTTCAGCAGGCCAAGCGCCCATTACGATCGAAACTCCGGCCTCGACACCAACAAAGACGGCTCGGTAACCAAGGAAAAGGCAGCAGCTATGGTCAAGGCTAAGCTGCTCAAAGGCAGAGGCGCGGGATACTTCGGATAAACTCGACGCGAACGACCTCAGCGACTCTACGATTGGCAGTTGCCTCTACGATTGGCAGTTGCGCGCAACGCAACCCTCGCAAATTGACGCGGCCCACACGCCCTTCTTATAATGACTGCATGAAGTCAGTGCGCCAGTGTTGTTGTTGCTGCTCCTCGCGGGCTTGTCCTCGAGAGTTGAGCGCCGGGGCGCGCAAATCATTCCGCCTTTAATCCTTCGCCCATCTCGAACCATTTTTTTGACAAGCTCGAAAGCCTGTGACGGCTAAAGGCCCGTTTGCACGTAATCGGATGATTTCAGAACGAACATTGCGCGGATCGCATCAACACAGAGGGATGAACAAGGTGGCGCATCAAATACGGACTGAAACTCAGGCACGAACTGAGGTCCGGGAACTCGAGCTTGGCTCAACATTGGAGAGCCGGATCGGCAACACGCCGTTGATCCAATTGGAGAGCCCCGTGCGCGGACTGCCCGGCATCACGCTCGCGGCCAAGGCCGAGTGGCACAATCCAGGTGGAAGCGTGAAGGATCGCGCGGCCGCGGCCATGATTCGCGATGCCATCGAGCAGGGCCTCCTGACTCCGGGCAAAACGCTGCTCGACGCGACGAGCGGCAACACCGGGATCGCGCTGGCCATGCTTGGCGCAGCTCGCGGAATGCCGGTGCTGCTCACCATGCCGTCGAACGTTTCGCCGGAACGCAAGCGCATCCTGAAGGCGTATGGAGCAAAGGTGGAGTGGACGAAACCCGATGAAAGTTCCGACGGAGCCATTCGCCGCGCGCGCGAGCTGGCCGGCAACGACCCGGAGCGATTCTGCTATCTCGACCAGTACGCGAATAAGGCCAACTGGCGCGCTCACTACGACACCACGGGGCCGGAGATCTGGCGCCAGACCGATGGCCGCGTCACGCATTTCGTCGCCGGCCTCGGCACCAGCGGAACATTCATGGGCACTTCGCGCAAACTCAAGGAGCTGAATCCCGACGTTGTGGCCGTGAGCATGCAGCCGGATTCGCCCTTCCATGGCCTCGAAGGCCTCAAATACCTGGCCACGTCGATTGTGCCCCCGATTTACGATCCGTATTTTGCCGACCGGCAAGTCGAAGTGGAAACCGAAGCGGCCTACGCGATGGTCAAGCAGCTCGCCCGCGAGGAAGGCGTTCTGGTAGGCATCTCGGCCGCGGCCAACGTGGTGGCAAGCCTGCAGCTCGCGCGCGACGAAGTTGCGGCGGGCCGTAGCGCGATAATCGTCACCGTCCTGCCCGATTCTGCCGACAAGTACCTGAGCGAGCGATTCTGGGAGGAAGCGTGAGCGTGCTGCGGCTAAGCAAGGCCGTCTACGAAGCGATCCGCGCGCATGGCGAGGAGACGTATCCTCACGAGTGTTGCGGCGCGCTGCTGGGGCGCCCCTCTGGCGATGGCTGGCAAATCGAATCGTCGGTCAGAGCCGGCAATACCCGCACCGATTCCGCGCACAATCGCTATCAGATTGCGCCCGCGGAGCTGGTGAAGATCGAGCGCGAGGCGCGCCGGCAGGCGCTGAGCATCGGCGGCTTTTATCACTCGCATCCCGACCATCCGGCGCAGTGGTCTCCGACCGATTTTGCCGAGGCGCACTGGCTGGGATGCTCCTACGTGATTACCGAGGTCGCAAAGGGCAAAGCAGCGGCCACGAATTCTTTCCTGCTGGCCGGCACCACCGAGGAAGACAAACGCTTTGAGCCGGAAAAGATTGAGGTTGCTGAGACCCTTGAGCCGTTGGCGGCTCAAAGTGAATCAAAAATAGAGAGGAACTTGCACGAATGAAGATCTTTATCCCAACGCCGTTGCGGACACATGCCGCGGGCAAGGACGCCCTGGACGTGAACGCGGCAACCGTGTCTGGCGCGCTCGACGAGCTGACGCGAACATTCCCCGACCTGCGCAAGCATCTGTTCACGGGCGAAGGAAACCTGCGCGCCTTCGTCAACATCTACCTGAACGACGAAGACGTGCGCTACCTGCCGGCAAAAGAGGCCACCGCGGTGTCGGATACTGACACGCTTTCGATTATTCCGTCGATCGCGGGCGGAGCGGACGCGGCGAGTCGAGCGGCGGGTAGAGCGGATGGACCGCGGTGCTCTTAAGCCGGACCGCATTCGCTCCTCTACAAGAAGGTGACAAAATGGCAACAATGACCGCACCGGCGAAACTTCCGGAACTGACGCAAGACGACCTCGCGCGCTATTCGCGCCACCTCATCCTGCCGGAAGTCGGCGAAGAGGGCCAGCGCAAGCTCAAGGCCGCGCGCGTGTTGTGCATTGGCGCCGGCGGGCTGGGGTCTCCGCTGGCGTTGTATCTGGCGGCCGCCGGCGTGGGCACGCTCGGCCTGGTGGACTTTGACGTCGTCGACGCGAGCAACCTGCAGCGCCAGATCATTCACTCCACCGCCGACATCGGCCGCAAGAAGCTCGACTCGGCTGAAGAAAAGCTGCGCGCGCTCAATCCCAAACTGAAAATCGTGAAGTACGACACGTTGCTCTCGAGCGCCAACGCACTCGACATCCTCAAGGACTACGACGTCGTCGCCGACGGCACCGACAACTTCCCCACCCGCTACCTGGTCAACGATGCCTGCGTGCTGCTCGGCATTCCCAACGCCTACGGATCGATCTTCCGCTTTGAGGGCCAGGCCAGCGTGTTTGCCGCCCAGAACGGCCCGTGCTATCGCTGCCTTTATCCCGAGCCGCCGCCGCCGGGCCTTGTGCCCAGTTGCGCCGAAGGCGGTGTGCTGGGCATCCTTCCCGGCCTGATCGGCGTCATCCAGGCCACGGAAACCATCAAGCTCATTCTCGGCAAGGGCGAGCCGCTGGTTGGCCGCCTGCTGCTTGTGGACGCGCTCAACATGCGCTTCCGCGAGCTCAAGCTGCGCCGCAACCCCGAGTGCCCCGTGTGCGGCGATCATCCCACGGTCACAAAGCTAATCGACTATGAACAATTCTGCGGCATCGAGCCCGCGGCAAAGGAGGAGACTGCATTGAGAAACGGAATTCCGCAAATGAGCGTGAAGGAGCTGAAGCAGCGCATGGACGCAGGCGACGACCTGCTCATCCTCGACGTCCGCGAGCCCTTCGAATATCAGATCGCGAATATCGGCGGCAAGCTGATCCCGCAGGCCGAGGTTCCGCGGCGGCTCGCGGAGATCGACCGCAATCGCGAGATCGTCGTGCAATGCAAATCCGGCGGGCGCAGCCAGCGCATCGCTGAGTTCCTCAAGAAATCGGGCTACGAAAATGTTTCCAACCTGGCCGGGGGCATCCTCGCGTGGGCCGACCAGATCGACCCGTCGGTGCGGAAGTACTAAGGCCCGCCGGACTCCACCTGGCTTGATATGACGACACGCTAGATACATCCATGCCCCTACCCCCCCACCCCCCTTTTTGGGGGTTAAATGGCCTGTAATGAGCCACTTGTACCTTTCACCATTTTCTCCAAGCCGTTGAAAATGCAGGAGTTAGGGGGTCAAAGTCGTCAAAAATCAGGACTTAGGAGCGCTTTTTTCGGAATTCTGCACCGTTTTTGGTGCAAGTGATCCCGAAAAAAACGATGGGCGGCCAAGCTCGAATCCCCTCAAGCACACTTCTGGCCGCCCGCGCCGCTCTCCGAAAGGAGAAACGCTCTGTTTTGATCCTTAATTCAAGGGTAGCGAGTTTGCGGAATTAGACTGCAAACTTCGGAAAAATATATTCGGTGTGGAATGAGGGAGATGGGGTGGGTTTAGGAGTCGCGAAGGGCTTGACAGCGGAGCAGGGACCAGGGGAACAAGGGAACAAGAAAGCGGGGAGCGAGGGAGCAAAGGAGCGAGGGAGCGAGAACGCGGAGTTGGCGGAGCTAGTGGAGTTGGTGGCGATATGGGCGTTTGCCGGAACTAATCCGCTGGGGGTCAGATCCGGTACGAAAGAGGGTCGATGAGCGCACTTGCCGGTCGGCGTCAACTGGCCTTCCAGCCCAATGAGATCGACGGCCCCCAGCCGAGCGCTGGGCGGTGATTTGGCGCCACATCAATCACCCTTTACATTCGACATTCTGAGGTTTTTGCTGGACGCCCGTTCATTTACCCTCCTGGTATGCACATCGATCATGACTCCCTCGTCTTGGAGAACGAAGCAGACGTAGAGGTAAAGGTCATTGTGCCCCTTCTCCAGGGCGCCGCTTATCTTGATATTCCAGAAAAAGCTATCCGACCCAAGGAGTATCTTGCACCGACCCCGTTTAATCGAAAGGCTGGGCAAACGTCGGGTGGTTTCCCTGATTTCAGCGTGTGGTTCAGGAGCTTTCCGTGCCTCATCGTTGAGGCTAAGCCTCCGGACGTTCCCACTGAAGTTGGATATCTCGAAGCGCAGATGTATGCTGCGTACCTCAACCGCAACTATCCGACGGGGATTAACCCCGCGCACTTCGTCCTAGCCACCAATGGCATCGCTTTCCAGGCCGGATTCTGGGATTGCCTCCCCGTCCTGAGCGGCGCGGTTGCGGACCTGGGCCCACAGACACGATTAATGACCGAGCTGCAGAAGCATTGCGGCCGGTACGTTCTCGAGGACCACGCGCGCAAGTGCCTGCAAGCATCCGTTGCGAAACGCTTCCTGTTGCCCTACAGCCTTGCGGGCGGCCCCGCGCTGTTACGTGCAGCTGTCAACCCAAACCCATTCGCAGCCGAGCTCGCGCCGCTTCTACAGCGTTATTTCTCGTCATCACAGCGGTCGAACATAGACGAGATCGTGGAACGTGCGTACGTCAGCTCAGATGAAGTCACAGAATATGACAAGATTCTCGAATCGCTGCTGAAGGAGCGCATCGCAACGCGGGATAGCAATGTGGTTCGCGAGCTTCACCCCGAGCGAAGCGGCGAACAAACTCTGGCTGGTGAAATTGAGCGACGAACCGGCCCGAAGAGCGCGGAACGGCGATCTGGACACCTTCAGCTGATCCAAGGGAGCGTTGGTGCCGGGAAATCCTTGTTCATCGAGCGATACAAGCAGAAATTGCAGCCAGCAGCGGCCAAGGCCCGCACTAAATGGGCCACCGTGGACTTTGTTGGTGCGCCAGTAAGCCTCGTTGGGGCGGAGGAATGGCTCTGTCGAACGTTTATCGATTCCTTCCATGCCGAAAACCCAGACGTCGACATTGCCAGCCCGGCTGTCCTCCGCGGCATTTTCTCTCGGAAAATCCAGCTACGGCGGGCGGCCTACACCATGATGGAAGAGGCATCTGTCGAATCTGCCAACATTCAGCGGGCTAAGGACATCATCGAATGGTCAGACAAGCCTGAAGAGATGACGCGGGGCATAGCCGAATATGTCACTGGGGGCCGGAAAGAAGCCCTTGTTGTTGTCATGGACAATGTTGACCGGCTCAACCTGGAAAATCAGCTCGCGGCGTTCCAGCTCACCCTGTGGTTTCTCCAGCTAACGCACGCTTTCGTCATACTGCAAATGCGTGACGAGACCTACGAGCGCTATAGGGATAAACCCCCTCTCGACACTTTTCGCTCCGGAGTTGTCTTCCATATAAGCCCGCCGCGTTTCGTGGATGTCGTGAAGCGCAGGTTGGAATTGAGCATCGAATATCTCGCAGGCGAGAAGGAGCGGGATCGCACCTACGAGCTGGAGAGCGGGATGCGCATTAGGTATTCCAGCGGTGAGCTGGAGGGCTTCCTAAGGCGTCTCTACAGCGCATTGTTCGACCGCCGTCGAAACATCGCGACTGTTCTTGAATCCATTGCGGGCAGGGATGTGCGCCGTGCGCTTGAGATTTTCGGTGCAATCATTACATCGGGTTATCTGAGTCCGACAGCGATTGCCTCCAATACGCTTGGCGGCGGAGAGGTGTCCCTTAAAGAACACACTATTCTCCGCATCCTGATGCGTACAAACCGTCGTTTCTTTAGCCGAGACAGCGGCGGATTTGTCCAGAATGTGTTCGATTTCGACGAGACATTCGAGAAACCTGATAACTTCCTGATAATCGAAATACTTTACTTCCTTACAATGAACAGGAGGACCCGTGGGCCGATCAACATTGAGGGATATTTCACGTGCGTTCAAGTCGCCGATGCGCTTCAAAAGCTCGGCTACGTTCCCGCCGATGTGTTCGCAATGATCAAGCACCTCGTTCGCACCGAACTTGTAGTTACAGATCGGATGAACGCAGCTAGCATTGAGTGGGACGATTCGGTTCGCATACTTGCCGCTGGATGGGTTCACTTGCGCCTGCTGAGCGAGCGTTTTGAATATCTGTTCGGCGTTATTCCCACCACACCTATCCGTGATCAGAGCGTTGCGCTACAGCTCGCAGAGCTGGTGAGACTCGAATCAGGTCGTGACGAGCTCCAGTTCTATCAGAAAGTAAGAGCTGTCGATCTATTCTGGAGTTATCTGTGGGACGAGCGCCAAGCATTGATAACTCCCTTTAACGAGGGCAAAGTCTCCGGCGCGGACTATGTCCTCGAACACATCCGCATGGCTCTGGAAAAAACAAAGAATCGACAAATACCGTTCGCGACCGAAGAGGACATATTGGATTTTTAGCGCCTTGCAACGCCCGCACGGATCGAGGGGTTGACTTGCCGGGCGCATAACAAGAGTCGCCGTAGAGATCAATATCAGATCTCGATTGACGCTAAGTCCCGATGGACTCATCGAAAGCCGATCAGTACTGAAAGGTCGGCTTATCGGAGGTTATCTTTGGCGTCGCCGGCGGAGAAGTTGGCGGGGCTTGCGGCACGGCTAAAGCCGAGCCCTGATACAAAACGATGCAAGGCTGACAGATTTGGAGCACCGGACGGGAGTCGAACCCGTGAATAACGGATTTGCAGTCCGCCGCGTTTGCCACTTCGCCACCGGTGCCCACTGGCAAACCCTGAGTTACCGTGCCCTGTTGAACGACTTTCAGGGTCGCCGCTCCCTGCTGGTCGCTGCGACTTGGCAGAGGCGGCTCTGGGACACACCAAACCCAGGTTTTGCGACGCCGCACTCCTGCCGCGCGGCGGATGTGATCGAGATGCGCATGGGGGGCAGTGCTATCTGCCTACCAGCTCTTCCTCGGGCTGCGGAGCCGTGCGCAGGTAGGGTTTCACCGTCTTGTATCCCGGGAACAGCTTGTCCGCCTGCTCGTTCGATACCGAGCCGCCGATAATAATGTCCTCGCCCTGCTTCCAGTTGGCCGGCGTGGAGACGGGATGCTTTGCCGTGAGCTGGATCGAATCGAGCGCGCGGACGATCTCGTCGAAGTTGCGGCCGGTCGACATGGGATACGACAGCGTGAGCTTGATGCGCTTGTCGGGCCCGATCAGGAAGACCGTGCGCACCGGCGCATTCTGCGCGGGGGTGCGGCCCTCCGAAGTGTCGCCTGCGTCAGCCGGCAACATGTCGTAGAGCTTCGCGATTCTCAGGTCCGGGTCGCCGATCAATGGATAGTTCACCGGGTACCCGCCGACGTCCTGAATGTCCGAACTCCATTTGCTGTGACTCGAAACAGGATCCACGCTCAGTCCGATGACCTTGGCGTCGCGCCGGGCAAATTGCTTTTCCAGCGCAGCCACAGCCCCCAGCTCCGTGGTGCAAACCGGCGTGAAGTCCTTGGGGTGAGAGAAGAACACGGCCCATCCGTCACCGATCCACTCGTGGAACTTGATCGGACCCTGTGTGGTCTCGGCAGAAAAGTCAGGTGCGACATCGTTGATGCGGAGAGACATTGGCAATACCTCCTTGGGGAAACCCCTGGTTGACTGAAGAAACGACGGGTAAAATACGAAACCCACCCGGCCAATTGGCGGCGAGTGGGTTTTGAGCTTTCTCGAAAACTTGATTCGATTCTCTAAACACGCACCCGCATGGCGCCGCTTTGACAGCAGCACTGACACGCGCGGGTTAGAGCGAATCCTGACATATCCGGCAAGATGCGTAACCGCATCCGGCGAAACACCTCCAGCTTAAAACCGTGATCGGCCGCATGTCAAACGCGAGACTGACGCGCTGGCCCAGTCGGGCGGCGCCGTCGATTCGTGGATTTTGTTGCCAGGCCCGGCTTCTAAATACAAAGAGGCTAACCGGTTTTCGTCACCGGCCAGAGCATTCTCGGAATACACGTAGACTTCTTGAGTGCATTGAAAGGTGGCTCTTTCTTGAGGAAAGAGCCACTTGAGTGTGTGCTTTCGGTCTACAGCAATTCCGAAAATGCTGTAGCCTCTTCATGTTTCTATGCTCGAGGAGGATATGTTTTGCTTGTGCGGGCTCTGCCTGCGACAGAGCCCGCCGATTGGGTTAGTGATGCGCCAGGCTTACTGCGCGGCCTTCTTTGCGTGGTGGCGCTCCGGCAGCGGCTTGCGCACTTGCGGCTTTACCGTGGTCTCGTCCACCGTTGTCGTGCTGGTTACGTCGTTGGCGAACGTCGCGCCGGCGGGCACAAGGTAATTCTCCACCGTCTGCCCTTCGGTCGAGCCCGTTGCTACGCTGATGCGCGAAGCGTCGATGCCCTGCTCCGTTACCAGATAGTCCTTGGCGTTTACCGCACGTTGCGCAGCGAACTGGTCCACCGTGGCGTGCTTGTGGTGCGCGGCGTACTTCTGCTGCTTGGCTTCCTTGGCGGCTTCGTCAGCCGATTGCTCGCCCACGACCACTGCCTTGGCGTCTGCCTGCTGCTTCAGATCCAGAGCCACCTGATCCAGGCAAGCTTTGGCCTCGTTGTCTACGCGCATCGGGCGCTTTTTGTCGCCGGTGAAGTTGATCGTGCACAGCGCCTGCGTGTGCGGCGGCGGAGGAGGCGGCGGCGGAGCAGTGATGGTCAGCTCCGTGTTGGAAGAAATTGTGTGCCCTTTGTCATCGGAGACGTTGCAGGTAATTCCAACAGCGCCGGTGGGCGCGCCGGCGGAGGAATACTCTGCCGTCGTTCCCGTACCCGTGATTGTGCCCGCTGAGGCAGTGTAGCTGTACGTCAGCGGACGGTTCTGCGGGCTCATCGCCACTGACGTGACGGTTGAGGTTTCTCCCGGCTTGATGGTGGTGGGGCTCGCCGAACAACTGATCGTCGGCGGCTCAAAGGCTTTCACCGTGTATTCGGCGGAGGCGTCGGCGGTTTGGCCGGGCTTTAGGCCTTCCTTGCCCTTCTTGCCCTCCTTCACTTCAGCCTTGACGGTGTATGAGCCAGGGGCCTGGGAAGACGTATTGACAGTGGCGGACGTGCCGTTACCGGTTACGCTGTCGCCGCTCCAGGTGTAAACCACGTTTGTGTTTTTCTTGGTGTCAACCGATCCGGCGGTTGCGGTGACCGAAACCGGCTCACCTGGAAATACTGCCGGCGGGGACGCCTGGGCGGATAACGTAATCGGCGGCGCTTTTTTGCAGCCCATCGGTGCAAGGGCCACGAGCGCCAGGGCCAAAGGTAAAGAGAGCGACTTCAATGTTCGTGGATTCATTTTCCAATCCTCCTCTGTCTCCGGGCTTGCGCGAAGATGCGGTCGAACGACAGTTATTGCGGGCATGAGAGCACAGGAAAAACCACGCTTCGACCAAACCGGGTGCAGAACACGGAGCCAACCAGGGTTTTCACAGCACTGCTAAAAGTATCACGTCAGGATTACCCCGCGCACGTTTTTGGGTCGGCATGCGCGGAACACGCCAGGCTTTCACGTCCACTTTTGCACAGCCAGCCGGCCCCGGAAACCGCAGCTCGAGGCGAATGGTTCTGAGAGCGCCAGGAAGAAGTCGTGGAAAAGCCTGCCCTAAAAGCCAAGAGGCTAACCAGTCTGGTCACTGGTCAGCCTCTTGGTGTTCTTAAGTGGGTTGTCGTTCGCTGCGGGCCCTGCCTGTTTTGAGGGCCCGCCCATGGGTTCATCAACCG
>JBEKKI010000047.1:0-32312 GCA_050010795.1 Occallatibacter sp. | reverse complement strand
TAACTGAATTCTTGTCTCTAGGTGCGCCATTTCAAGATCAGTCATTTTTGATCCCCCTGAGTGTGGGTTACATGGCAATATGCCATTTTCGTTTGGGTTTGTCAAGTAAATAATATCGAGTCGGCTTGACATCAAAACCAATCCGGGCTACTCTGGAATGGAAAGTCAGCTTTACATGAGCCCCACCATCATAAACCGCGTCAAGGAACTTCGCATCGCCCAGGGCTGGACGCAGGAGCAGCTTGCCCACGCCGCCGGCGTCTCCCGCCAGAGCATCAACTCCATCGAACGCAACCGCTACGTTCCCTCGCTCGAGCTGGCTCTTACCTTCGCCCGCATCTTTTCGTGTTCCACCGATCACATCTTCCAGTTGGAGAGACCATCATGACCCATCCCATCCTCAGTCGCATCCCCATCCTCGGCAAATTCGTTGATGAGCGCTTTCTCGAGCATCGCCGCCGCTCCTCGAGCATCGCCGGCATCGCCACCACGCTGCTGGCCCTTGGTCTGTTCGAATACCGTTTCTTCCACGACCAACGCTGGAGCTGGGATCTCTTCGCCATCGTTCTCGCGTTCATCGTCCTCAAGATGTCGCTCTTCACCTGGTACCGCATCAACGCCTGAGCCCGAAAGGAAGAACCCGCATGTGTGTTCCGATTCGTCAACGCGATCCCAGAACCCGCTTCCTGTTTGTCATCGCCAACCTCGCGCTTGTTGCCGGGCTTCTTCTGTGGAACTTCTCCCGTCGCTCCAGCAGCCCTGCGCCTGCGTGGATTGATGGCCTGACCGGCCTCTTCATGGGCATCTCCATCGCCGTCAACCTTGGCGCATTGATCTGCGCGCGCCGCAGCGCGCAGAAACAATCCTGAGGCGGACCTGGTCGCCGAAATCAAGGAGCAGACCGCACTCGATCCGGCCGAGAAACGAAATCGCCCGCATGTCTCTCGCAAAGCATCGACTCAACCTCAGGCCCCGATTGACTTTCGGCATGGGAAACATCTGTCTGTTTATGGCAATTCCTGAGTTGGCGTGTCCTTTTCTGGATTTGTTCAAGGTCGCCGCTCCCCGCGGGTCGCGTCGACTTGAGTGCCATGCCTTCGGGATACAGTCACTCAGGAATTGCGATCGCGGCGTCACGATGTCGCTTCTTTGCCGTGGTTTTGCCGCTCATCATGCTGCCATCTTTGACGGTTTGTGCGCCCTTCTGCTCAGTCTTTCGATATGGCTGAACTTTTGGGCCTTTCGCGGCGCCCGCCGCTACCGTGATGGCTGATACGGGTCTGGCCTTCGATCGAGGCGGCGAGTATCATCCCTTCGGGGAGGTGGCCACGACAGACATGGCAGCCAAAACCCAACCTCAGACGAGGACAAGTGTTTTCGCTTACCAGGCATCAACGGTCGAGCTGACGAAGCGCGGAAGCAAGAATTCGCTTGAGATCTACGTGCGAAGAGGGGAGAAATTGCTCGGGACACTGGCCCTGGGCAGGGGCAGCGTGGAATGGCGCCCGGAGGGCCACCGCATAAACCGGTTTACAAAGAGCTGGGATGACTTCGCGGCTATTCTCGACAAAGAGATGAAGAGATAGCCTCCAATATACTGAGACTGTGGCTCCCTTCGTACGTACACGCTCTCGCGAACTCCAGGAGCGCGCCGAGCGCCTGTTTCCCGGCGGGGTCAACTCGCCTGTTCGCGCCTTCCGCGCCGTCGGCGGCTCGCCGCCCTTCATCGATCGCGCCGAGGGCGCATACCTATACGACGCCGACGGCAACCGCTACATCGACTACTTCGGCTCCTGGGGACCGATGATCCTCGGCCACGCCTTTCTGCCTGTCGTCGAGGCCATCGAGCGCGCGGCGCGAAACTCTGCAAGCTTCGGCGCCTCCACCGCCGCCGAGGCCGACCTCGCAGAGCGCGTTAAGGCCTGTTATCCCGCTATCGAAAAGATGCGCTTCGTCAGCTCCGGCACCGAGGCCACGATGTCGGCCATCCGCCTGGCCCGCGCCGCCACCGGCCGCGACATCATCGTCAAGTTCGAAGGCTGCTATCACGGCCACGCCGACGGCCTTCTCGTCAAAGCCGGCTCCGGCGTCGCCACCTTCGGAATCCCCGGCTCCGCGGGCGTCCCGGAGGAAATCGCTCACCTCACCATTGCGCTTCCCTACAACGATCTTGGCGCGGTCGAGTTCGCCTTCACCTCGCATCCCAGTGACATCGCCGCAGTCATCGTCGAGCCCATCGTGGGCAACGCCGGATGCATTCCTCCCGCGCACGGTTTCCTCGCTGGCCTGCGCAAGCTCACCTCCAGCCACGGCGCACTGCTCATCGTGGATGAAGTTATGACAGGCTTCCGCGTGGCGCTCGGCGGCGCCTGCGAGTTGCATGGCCTCGATCCCGACCTCGTCACTCTCGGAAAGATCGTCGGTGGAGGCCTGCCTGTTGGCGTCTTCGGCGGGAAGCTCCGCTTCATGGATCTCCTGGCGCCTCTTGGGCCTGTTTACCAGGCCGGAACGCTCAGTGGCAATCCGCTCGCCATGGCTGCCGGCCTCGCCACCCTCAGTTATCTCCAGGAGCATGCCGCCGAAGTCTACCCCCGCCTCGAGGCCACCTCCAAAGCGGTCGCTAAAGGTGTCGCGGCCGAGGGTGCCCGCGCCGGCTCCGAGCTCACCACCAACCGCGTCGGCTCCATGTGGACGTGGTTCTTCACCAAGGGCCCTGTCACCAACTACGCACAGGCCGCGCGCAGCGACATGGCCGCCTTCGGCCGCTTCCATCGCGCCATGCTCGATCAGGGTATTTGGCTTCCGCCCTCGCAATTTGAGGCGGCGTTTCTGTCCACGGCCCATGGCGATGCAGAGGTGCAGGCTACGATTGCCGCTGCGCGAGTGGCGTTCGAATCGCCGGCCGCAAAATAAGCGCTGCGCTCAATCCACCCACGCGTCCAGCTTCACAAATCGACGCGTGTCTTTGTATTTTCTGATGATCGCCTCCGCCGCGGCCACTGACGGCGCGCGATTCGCGCTCGGGTCACCGTGACCGCCGTCGTGCAACACGATATTCGCGGCCTGCCCCCGGCTCCGGAGCCTCTCAATCTTCTTCGCAAGTTGCGCCGCGATCCAGTCCGCCGGGGGCTCCTTCCAGTCCGTGGTCATCGCATTCCACAGCACCAGCTTCAGGCCCAATTCGCGCGCGATGCGAAACACCACGGGCCGCCGCGCACCATACGGCGGCCTGAAGAACTTCACCGTCGAGCCCGTGATCTGCTCAAGCACTTTCTGTGTGCGCTCCAGTTCCTCACGAATCAGACCTTCGCTGCTCCGCGCCATATTCGGATGGTCCCACGAGTGATTTCCGACCAGGTGCCCCGCAGCCGCGATCCTCCGCACCAGTTCCGGCTGCGCCTCGGCATGGCTGCCCAGCAGAAAGAAAGTGGCCCGCACCTCGTGCTTCGCCAGAACATCCAGCAGCCTCGGTGTCCACTGCGCATTCGGACCATCGTCGAAGGTCAGCGCCAGCTCACCCGGCCGCGGCGACGCAATCAGCGCTTTCCCAAAAAGCCGCGAATCCGGCCACATGGACGCATAGGCATACGCGCCCACTGCAAGGCCTGCGCACGCAACGGCGCCCAGCCCTGCATAAACTCCGGTCGCAATGGGATAGATCATCTGATTGTCAGTATGCGGTGTTCGGCCAAGCGCGGGCAATCCGCGCAGTCCCTGTCCCGACGCTGCTTATATGGTCTTCGCCGGCGCTTCCTCGTCGCCACGCCGCTCCGCTTGCAATGCCTCTGCCTCCAGCCGCTGCCTCGCCCGCCGCTCGCTGGTGCGCCGCTCCTGCCGCCATGTCGTCATTGAAGTGACGCCAAAGTTCCAAACCGCTGAGAACAACAAGCCTGTCACCGCCGCCAGCATCCAGGCCATGCCGTGATGGTAGGCCTCGTTTGCAATGGCTACGTTGGCCACCACGCCCAACCCGCAAGCCAGGCAGAACGACACCAGGCCGGTCCAGAATCTCCATCCCTTGAGCCGCCGATCCCGGTACGTCACCGAGTTGTTCAGCACAAAGTTCAGGATCATCACGATGAATGTCGTCACCGCCTGGCCCGTGGCGAACCGCAATCCCCCCAGCACCAGCAGCGTTCGCAGGATGAGCAGGTGCACGCCTACACCCAGCGCGCCCACCATCCCGAAAAGCACAAAGCGCACGTTCACCACGTCGCCGAGGTGCTTATCCACCAGCAGTTCGAAGTATTCCAGGCCCACCAGCACATCGAGCTTGCTCTCTCCATGCTCGCGCTGCCTGAAGCGGTAAGGAACCTCGCCGATGCGCAGCCCCGGCCCCGCCGACAGCACAATGTCGAGCAATATTTTGAATCCGATTCCCGAAAGCCGGTGCGCGAAGCGCTCGACCGTTGCGAGCCGCACGACGAAGTATCCGCTCATTGGATCGCTCAACTCGTGTTCCGCGCCCATCAGGCTCAGCCGCTTCCCCAGTTGGCTCAGCCGCACGCGCCACTTGGTGAACTCGCCCATGCTTCCGCCGGCAAGGTTCCGCGAGCCCACCACCAGGTCGAGGTTCTCCTCGCGCAATCGCCGCAGCATTTCCGGCAGAATGCTCTCGTCGTGCTGCATGTCCGCGTCCATCACCGCGACATACGGCGCCGCCGCCGCCATTATTCCCTCGATGCACGCCGACGCCAGCCCACGCCGCCCGATCCGCTGCAGCACGCGCACGTTGTCGTGGTCCAGGGCCAGCCGCCGCACCTTGTCCGCGGTCCCATCCGGCGAGTCATCGTCCACAAAAAGCACTTCGTAGCGGATGCCCGGGAGCGCCTTCTGCAGCCGATCGATAATCGGGCCTACATTCCCGCTCTCATTGAATGTG
The DNA here is from genome assembly GCA_050010795.1 of Occallatibacter sp. Taxonomy (GTDB): domain Bacteria; phylum Acidobacteriota; class Terriglobia; order Terriglobales; family Acidobacteriaceae; genus Telmatobacter. The sequence continues at coordinate 27,430 of JBEKKI010000047.1, read as the reverse complement.
GGAAGCACGATCGTCAGATCGTAGGCCATTCGTTCCTCCGCCGCGCCGCAACCTCGGCGCCCGGTCGTCTAGTCTGACGGCGCTTTCCATTCGCCAGCCGATGCCAGGCCCGTAGTCCTAGAACATTCACCCGTAGTCCTAGAACATTCACCCGTAGTCCTAGAACATTCTAGGGGATTCTCAACCAATATTCGACGGAACGCGGCCTGGGGATCCGCTCTCGGGAACAGAGCCAGTTACGGCCTTGCGGGAGCCGCCCAACCCTCGTGGCAGCTTTGTCTTGCCGCCGCAGTGGGTAGACCCTTCGTTGTCGACCGGCCCTTACCCTGATCCCTCACCAACCGCCGCGCATCGTATACTTGTAGTGTTCGGGTCGCATCCTGAGTTCGCGGAGCGGCACTGGAGCCAAAATGAGCGTTACCCAACCTTCCGAGGGCGCGCATCTCTCGCCGCCCGGCGTCCCCATCACCAAGGTCACCATGCCCGCGCTTGCCGACATGAAGCGTCAGGGCAAGCCCATCTCCGCGCTCACCGCCTACGACTACCCCACTGCGCGCATCGCTGATGAGGCCGGCATCGACCTCATCCTCATTGGCGACTCGCTCGCCATGGTGGTTCTCGGCCAGGAGAACACGCTCGCCGTCACCGTCGACGAGATGCTCCATCACACGCGCGCCGTTCGTCGCGCTGTTCGCCGCGCCCTCATCGTTGCCGACATGCCCTTCGGCAGTTATCACGGCGGCATCCCCGCCTCCATTGCCAATGCCGTCCGCTTCATCAAGGAGGCTGGGGCCGAGGCCGTTAAGATTGAGGGCCCGCGCGTCGAGCTCGTCCGCGCTCTGGTCGAATCTGAGATTCCCGTCGTCGGCCATCTCGGCCTCACGCCGCAAAGCGTGCATCGCATGGGCGGCTATCGCGTGCAGGCGCGCACCGCCGACGCCGTTCTCCAGCTTCAGGCCGATGCCTTCGCGCTCGCTCACGCCGGCGCAGGCGCCATCGTTCTCGAAGGCGTTCCGCGCGAGGCGGCCGAGCAGATCACCGCGGCGTTGTCTGTTCCCACCATCGGCATCGGCGCTGGTCCCGATTGCGACGGCCAGATTCTCGTCTTCCACGATCTCGTGAATCTCACTTTCTCGCCCGCTGCCAAGTTTGTTCGCCAGTATGCCGATGCCTCGGCGCTTTTCCGCTCCGCCATCGAGCGCTATCGCGAGGACGTCGAGCATCGCGTCTTTCCCTCTGACGCCGAAAGCTACCACCTGCCCGAGTCCGCGCTCAAAATGGTGCGGATTGAACTTGACCGCGCGAATTCCGCCGCGAATGAAAGCGTGCGCCAGCCGCTCGGCCGCGAATCGAATCGCCGCTGATGCTTGTTCTCCGCACGGTCAACGAACTCCGACGTTGGTCGCGCGCTGCCCGCTCCGCGGCCGGCAACATCATCGGCCTTGTGCCCACAATGGGCGCGCTTCACGCCGGCCACACCTCGCTCATACGCGCCGCCCGCGCCGCATGCACGCACGTCGCAGTCAGTCTTTTCGTGAACCCCACCCAGTTCGGCCCCAACGAGGATTTCAGCCGCTACCCGCGATCGTTTGAATCCGACTGCACCCTCGCGGCAGCCGAAGGCGCCGATGTTCTCTTTGCGCCTTCAGTCGAAGAGCTCTACCCAAACGGCCCCGATTCGACTTTTATCGAAGTTCCAGCCTTGAGCCAACGCCTGGACGGCCAGTCCCGGCCCGGCCACTTTCGCGGAGTCGCCACCGTTGTTGCCAAGTTGCTCCTCGCTGCCGAGCCTGATCGCGCCTACTTTGGCCAGAAAGACGCAGCCCAGGTTGCCGTCATCCGGCGCCTCGTCGCCGATCTGCGCCTCGCCACGGAAGTCGTCGTCTGCCCCATCGTCCGCGACCCCGATGGCCTCGCCCTCAGCTCCCGCAACGCCTATCTCACCCCCTCCCAGCGTGCCCAGGCCCTCACTCTCAGCCGCGCGGTCCGCCACGTCGAGTCACTTGTTGCCCAGGGCGAGCGTCGCGCAAGCGCTATCCTCGTCGCCGCACACGAATTCTTCCGCGCCGAACCAGCCATCCGCGTTGATTACATCGAACTGGTCGACTGGTCAACGCTCGAGCCCGTCGCGACCGCCGCTCCCGGCACGCTCTTCGCCGTCGCCGCACGGGTCGGCTCAACGCGGCTCATCGACAACACGATCATCACCTGAAATTCTCCGTTGCGCACCCGCCCATCCCGGCCGCAATCTGAAATGAATGCCGGAACTCCCCGACATCGCCGCCTACATCACCGCGCTCGAGCCGCGCATTCTCGGCAAGACCCTCGAACGCGTCCGCCTGCAGAGCGTCTTCGTCCTGCGCACCGCCGACCCGCCCATAACCTCCGTCGAAGGCCGCCCCGTCAGTGAACTCCGCCGCATCGGCAAGCGCATCGCCATCGGCCTCGACCCCGATCCTCACACGAGCCCCGATGCCAGCCTTTGGCTTGTGATTCATCTCATGATTGCCGGCCGCCTCCACTGGCGCCCGCCACAGGCCAAACTCTCCGGCCGCCAGGCCCTCGCGGGCTTTGACTTTTTGGACGGCACCCTGGTCTTAACAGAAGCCGGCTCCAAGCGCCGCGCCTCGCTGCATCTGCTCCGCGGCGAGCAGGCCCTCCGCGACGTCGATCCCGGCGGCATCGAGATTTTCTCCACCGACCTCGGCGGCTTCCGCGCCGCACTCACCCTGGAAAACCGCACCCTCAAGCGCGCGCTCACTGATCCGCGCCTCTTGAGCGGTGTCGGCAACGCCTACTCCGACGAGATTCTCCACGCCGCCCGCCTCTCGCCCATCACCCTTACCCACAAGCTCACGTCTGAGGATTGGGAGCGCCTCTTCGCCGCCACCCGCGCCACACTGGAGCTTTGGATCGTACGCCTCTCGTCCGAAGCCAGGAAAAGATTCCCTGAGGGCGTTACCGCCTTCCGTCCTGAAATGGCCGTCCACGGCCGTTTCGGCAGCCCTTGCCCTCGATGCGGCAGCCCCATCCAGCGCATCCGCTATGCCGACAACGAAACCAATTACTGCGCCACCTGCCAGACCGGCGGAAAGGTTCTAGCTGACCGCAGCCTCTCGCGGCTCCTCGGGGCCGATTGGCCGCGCACCCTCGAAGAGCTCGAAGGCCTCAAGCGCCGCTGAGCGCGCGCAAAAATGCCGCCTGCCATGATGTTCTACTCATTAACACTTCTGCGTCATATCCCCTGAATTATCTTGACATTGCCTTCTTCGATCCCGCAGAGTGTTTCCGGTGACTCCTGTCAGATCAGTCAACAGCGGCCCCATTCTTTGGGGCTTCTGTTCGTAGGAGCCGAACCTCAATCCCGTTGTGGAGGATTCGCGAATGCACGCTGTCAACAATTCCGCGATGCTGCTATCGGTAATGCTCTCCCAGCACGTCGTGATGATGGTTTTCGTTGCGGCCATCGTTCAATGGGTGCTTGGATTTCTCTGGTACGGTGTCGTGTTTAAGAAGTCCTGGAAGGCTCTGGTTGGCTTTGCCGAGGGTGAAAAGCCCAAGAACGCCGCTTTGGCCATGGTTTCCTCGTTTATTGCCTGCCTGCTCCTCTCCTATGTGCTGGCGCACATCGTGGGTTGGACCGGAGCCGCGACCTTCACCCACGGAGCCAAGCTCGGCGTCATCTGCTGGCTTGGGTTTATGGCACCGCCGCTCTTCACGCAGCACATTTACGAGAATCGCCGCGTCAATCTCTTCGCCATCAACGCAGCCTATTGGCTTCTGGTCATGGCGTTGGGCGGCGGAATCCTCGCTGCCTTCCACGGCTGACCCTCACTTCTGCCGGCGCCTCGGGGAATCGGCCCGGAAAGGGGCAACTCGTTCGCCGAGTTGCCCCTCCGCATTCCACCACACACCTCTCTCCTCACCCGGCCGCGAGTTTCATGCTCCGCATGATTTTCCTGAGCCATCCCTCCGCCATCGTCTTAGAATCGACCCATGACGCGATCGAACATCACCACTGATGGCGCGCCTGCCGCAATCGGGCCTTATGCCCAGGGCGTGCGCGTAGGAAACCTCGTCTTCACGGCCGGCCAGGGAGCTCTCGATCCCATTACCGGTCAGATCGTCCCCGGCGGAATCAAAGAGCAAACGGCGCGAACCCTTGAGAACCTCAAGGCGGTTCTTGAGGCCGGTGGCAGCAGCCTCGGCCAGGTCGTCAAGGCCACCGTCTTTCTCAAAGACCTCAACGATTTCGCGCCCATGAACGCGGTTTACGCGTCCTACTTTGGAACCGACGACGAAACTCTGCCCGCGCGCACCACGGTCGAAGTCTCCCGCCTGCCGCGCAATGTTCTTGTCGAAATCGAAGTCGTCGCCGAGGTGTGAGTGACCGCGACGGCCACATGGATCCCGCCGCCGCCCTCCGCATCTGTTTCAATAGGAGGTGGGGTTTCTACCGCGCATTCCGTGGCGCATCGTTCCCGGGCCCCGCAATCCGTCGCGCCGTCACCCAGGCGCAGGAGGTCCCCTTGAACCATCCCAAGACCGATTCCGTACAAGACCCCGCCGAAAAAATCGTCCGCAGCGACGCCGAGTGGCGCACAATGCTCACGCCCCAGCAGTATCATGTGCTCCGCGAAAAGGGCACCGAGCGCGCCTTCACCGGCGTCCTCACTGAGAATCACGAGACAGGCAACTACCACTGCGCTGCCTGCGGCGCCCTGCTCTTCATGAGCGGCGCCAAGTTCGACTCAGGTTGCGGCTGGCCCAGCTTCATGCTGCCCGCCGGCTCCAAAGCCGTCGAAGAGCACGAAGACCTGAGCCACGGTATGCGCCGGATTGAGGTCACCTGCGCCCGCTGCGGCGGCCATCTTGGCCACGTCTTCCCCGACGGTCCCCGCCCCACAGGCCTTCGCTACTGCATCAACTCCGCCTCCCTCACCTTCACTCGCCAGGGAGAATAAGCGTGCTGTCGTTGCCCCATCCTGATTCGCGCGCATCAGGAGCGGACACAAGGGAGCGGACATCAAGGAGCGGATAGGTTCGGACCCTTTGAAGGTGGGGCGGCATCGAGACCCGCTTTCCGCGCACAACAAAACCCCGTCCTTTCGGAACGGGGTTGTTGGCTGTACTAGGAATTGCGGTACCCATCCTAACCGCGTGCGCTAGCGAGCGGTCAGGGTGGGAGTCATGCCTTCGCGATCTTCCCGCTCTTGATGCAGCTTGCGCACACGCGCAGGCGCTTCGGAGCGCCGTTCACGAGCGCCTTTACCACCTGCAGATTCACGTTCCACCGCCGCCGCGTTACGTTGTGGGCGTGCGAAATGTTATTGCCAAAGCGCGGCCCCTTGCCGCAAATATCGCAAACTTGTGCCATCGTCCAACTCCAAATCTCTCAGTGTTTTCGGGCGGCCGGGACACTCACCGGAGCGCGCGCCATCACCGTGCCGAAGGTTCAGTATATCAGTCATTGCCGCCCTCTATCGGGCGTCACCCGCCATCGAGCGCCACGCGCATCCGCGCCTCGTACTTCGCCCCGCCCGCGCCCAAATGGCTCTCATACAACACAAACTCCCGCGCAGTGAACCGCGTAAACGCAGGCTGACTCCGAACCTTGCTCTGAAGCATGCGCAAATCTGCCGCGCGTCCCTCTCCCTTTACTCGCGCGAGCGTAATATGCGGATGAAACGGCCGCGCCTCTGCCTCAAATCCGCATCGGCTCGTCGCCGACACCACGCGTCGTTGGATCGCAGCCAGTTCCGGCGTCACCGTGACATCGGCAAACAACACTCCCGCGCGGTCAAAGCAACCTAGTTCCCCGAGTTGAACGGAAACTGGCGCGTTCCGCACCTCGCCCAGCCGTATCTTCAGGCATGCCAGTTGTTCTTCCGTTGTATTCCCCAGGAATTCGAGCGTGATGTGCCACGACTCCGGCGCAGTCCAGCGCAATCCGCCCCGCCCCGCGCTCGCACTGCGCAGCCGCCCCACTGCCGCCGCAAGTTCGCGCATCGCCTCATCCGCCAGTGGAATCCCAACGAACAACCGCATACCGAGCCAGTGTAATTCCGGCCGGCGCAAACGCGGACATTCACAGCGCCGGGGTCGCAACCCTCGCATTGGCGCAGGATACGCGCTCAGCTTAGTTCGACGGCGGCGGTGTGCCTGGTGCCGTAGGCGCGGCGGCACCCGCCGGTGCGCCGGCGCCGGGCGGCGGTCCGCCCGGCCGCTCTTCCTTCGGAATCACGAACTCCTCCGGCATCTCGTGCCCGCGATGGCACGTCCCGCACGTCACCTTCATGCCCATCGCGTCAGGATCGAGCGCGGACGCCTTGCTGATATAGTCCGCGTTGATCTGGTGTGTCATGGTGAACATGATCCGCGCGATCTTCTTGTCATTCTTGGAATCGTCGGCAAAGTTCAGCCGCGGCTTTCCATTGGGCCCCATGTTGTTCGGATCCGCCGCGTGGCAAAAATCGCAATGCACGCCCAGCGAACCGGCGACACCCTCCATGATTTCGTGCACCTGTTGGCCGGTGAGATCCTTCGGTAGCACCTGCAGGTTAGTCGGCGCAGGATAACTCCGCATCGGCCGGCCTCCCGGCATACCCTGCGGCGGCGCGCCTCCAGCAGGTGGGGCCGGTGCGGTTTGCGCGGCCGGTGCGCTCGCTTGCGGCTGGTCTTGCGTCGCTTGCACTCCAGTGGTGGCGGCAAGCACGGCCGCGGTCAACAAGGCGACTACGGCGGCTGGTGAGAGCAGGGAAGTGAGCTTCACTTGGCACGTTTCCTCTCGGGGTTTGTTCTTGAAACCCCGGCTTTGCTACGGAATCAGTTTAACTTTGCCGGCGTGGCGCAAAGAAAGAGTCTGGCCGGCCATGGTCTTCGGCCCTGAGATGCACGCGTTGTCGGGAATGGCGAATCGCAGAGGCAGCTCCGCCGCGTGCCGGATGCCGATGCGCCGTGTTACCAGCACGCGCTTGACGCGCATCCCGTCGTCGAGCACCTGCAAGGGCGAGTCGCCGTCCAACAAATCCAGCCCATTATGTGCTTCGCGCGTGAGTCCAAGCGCCTGGCACAGCCGGCCCGGGCCGCCCGTCAACTCTCGGGCGGTGGCGTTGGAATCGAGCCCCCTGTTCCGCGCCATCTGCTCGATGCCAGCCACCGGCTCCAGCGCGCGCAGCAGGAGAGATCCCGCCCGGTCCGCTTTTTCGCAGGAAATATTCATGCAGAAATACTGTCCATAGATGGCGTACACATACGCGAAGCCCGCGGGGCCGAACAGGACTTTGTTCCTTGGCGTGGGCCCGCGATGCGAGTGCGCCGCGGGATCGGGCGTTGCGTGGTGGGGCCCCAGGTAGGCCTCGACTTCTACAATGCGGCCCGCCACCCATCCGGAACGCGTGCGGAGCGCAAGCACCTTGCCCAGCAGTCGCGGTGCCACGCGCTCCGGCGCCGCCTCAAAGAATCTGCGCTCCAGCAGCCGCCCGGGCATCAGCCCTTTCTTATCGCGTCCCACAACCCCCGCTCCGCGTTGCTCGCTGACCTTCCGACTCGCCAACGCCCTGGCCCCGCTAGCTCCGCTTCATCCCCTTGATCAGCGCCAGCACTTCTTCGGCGTGGCCCTGCGGCGTCACTTTTGGAAAGATGTGCAGCAGCGTCCGGTCCGGCCCGATCACAAACGTAGTCCGCTCAATCCCCATCACTTTCTTCCCATACATGTTCTTTTCCTTCAGCACGCCAAACTGTTTGCACACTTTCTCGTCTACATCAGCAAGGAGTGTGTACGGGAGATCGTACTTTGCCCGGAACTTGGCCTGGTCGCGCGGCGTGTCGCGGCTGATTCCCAGTACAACGGCGCCCGCCGCCTGAAGCTTTTTGAACGTGTCGCGGAATCCGCAGGCCTCAATGGTGCAGCCGGGGGTGTCGGCCTTCGGATAAAAGAACAGGATCACTGGCTTGCCGGAAAAGTCCGACAGACTCACGGTTTTGTCCTCGTCCGTTTGCAGGGTAAAGTCGGCGACTTTCTTATTCACTTCCATGGGGGATATCCTCGAAGGTAGGAGTGCGTGCCAAATCGCGGCCGCCACGTCTGATTATTGTCGAGGGAACCGAAAGGTGTCATCGCAGCCCCCATCCCGTTTGTGGATAAAGGCGCCGGCGCAAGAAACCGGGTGCCCCACCCTCGGCGTGCCTTTGTTTTTGCGGCACGGGTGGGGAATTGCTCTGACGGCGCTCGCCTTCGCCCTCCCCGCCGCAGCCCAATATCCCGGCCAGATCGCCAAGCCCGACGCGAACGCTCCCGAGCTGCGCGCCGTTGCCGTCCTCGAGTGGACCGGTGACGAAGAGCATCCCAAGGCCAGCCGCCTTGTTCCTATCTGCATCTTCGATGGGCAGGAGCTCCAGGACGCAGGCGTTTATCTCGCTCAGCCCCAGCCTCTCGCCCTCGAGAGCGATGTTGAATATCAGCTCCAGCAGGATGGCAAACCCACCGGCATCTTCGACGTCGAAACGTCCGCTCGCGAGCAGGGCGGATGGGTCGGCTTTGGCAAGTGGAAATCTCTGCCCAAGCCAAAACCGGAGCCTGTGAAAACCGCCAAGGTCGACGAGGACAACGACGCGCAGAGCGACGTTCCCGTCCTGCACCGCAAGCACCGCTCCGATGATTCCGGTTCCGGCGCCGGCGCGCCTTCGGCCGATCCTGACCGCCCCACTCTGCACAAGGATGGCGACTCCTCTTCTGGCACCTCCGGCGACGAAAACTCCGCTTCCGCGCCCGCCCCCGATCCCGATCGTCCCACGCTCCACAAGCTCCCCGATGATTCCGCCGGCGCCGATGGATCCCCCGGCGGCTCCGGCTCTCCGAAACTGAAAAAGAAGAAGCCTGACGATGAGGCATACGTCGATAGCATTTCCAACCTCACTGATCCCAATCGGCCCCATCTTTTCTACGGCAAGACGTCAGGCTTCGGCTCTCCCGTGCTTCCCAGCCTCTTCGGCATGCCTGCCGATATGCACCAGACTGTTGGCGTCTCTGACGCGACAAACCGCCCCGTGCATATGTGGAACTTCACCTGGGCCAACCCCGACGACGAAGCCAAAATGAAGGCCGACCTCGAAGATCTGGCGCGTTCCGCCCTCGGCCTCAACCCACCGCCCGCACCCCCAACCACCCACACGCGAAAGTCTGCGTCTACCCGCAAAACCGACCGGCCCGCCCCGCCTCCGCCTGCACTTGCTCCGCTTGCTGACGAACAATTCCAAGTCTTCGAGCTCGCCTACGGCGCAGGGGCCACCATGGTCCTCTCGGCTCACACCGAAGGTTCTGGTAATCAGGAAAAATTTGTGACTCTCGTCGCTCAGCCCGATCTCTACGGCGGCGTCGTGGTCCTCATCAAAAATCTCACCGATGCCGCGCATCTCGACGACACTCCGCGCATGCGCCTCGTCGATGCTGTCGACGCTCGCGCCGACAATCGCGGCGACCTCCTCTTCGAGCTCCGCGGCGCCACCCAGCGCCAGTTCGCGCTCTATCGCGTTCTCCGCGGCGAGGCCACTCGGATCTTCCTCAGCAACCCCGAAAACGTGGCCATCGGGGTCGCTCAGTAGAGGCCTGTAAAGCAGGGCCTTAAAAGAGTTAACTCGCCGGTGACCGCCGCGCCTTTCCTCCTATACAATCGAAGTAGACAGGTGGGCACATTGCCACTTTTCAAGGATTCCCCAACGAATGCAATCAGTCACAGCCGCCCCTTCGCCCGAGACCGTCGTCGCTAATTCAACTCCAACGACCCCCGTAGTTCCCGATTCGAACGCCTCCGTTGCGGCCAAAGCCGTTGCCAAGTGGCGTCAGATTCGCATGGGCCGCGCCGCCGCCGTAAGCGAGGGCTTGAGTTGGCCCATGGTCTTTGTAATCGCGCTGTTTCACGGGGGCGCGGTGGCCGCGCTGTTCTTCTTCAGTTGGCAGCGGCTTCTGGTGATGGCCATCCTCTATGTCCTGGCCATCAACGTCGGCATTGGCATGTGCTATCACCGCCTGCTCACGCATCGCGGCTACCGCGTGCCCAGGTGGCTGGAGTATGTGATGACCGTCTTCGCCACACTTTCGCTTGAGGGCGGGCCCATCTTCTGGGTCTCCACGCATCGCGTGCATCACCAGCTCAGCGACAAGGAAGGCGATCCCCACACTCCACGCGAAGGCGGATGGTGGGCGCATGCCGGATGGATACTCTTCGGCGAGTCATTGCACACGCAGATTGAGGCGCTCTCGCGCTACTCGCCCGACCTCAGCCGCGACCGTTTCCACGTGTGGATGAGTAAGTACCACTGGCTGCCCATTACGATCAGCGCCGTGCTCCTGTTCACTCTCGGATGGTACTGGGGCGGTTTCGTTAACGGCGTCGCCATGTTCCTCTGGGGCGCTCTGCTGCGCGTCACGCTTGGCTTGCACGCTACCTGGCTCGTTAACTCGGCCACCCACATGTGGGGCAAGCGCCGCTTTGACACCCGCGACGACTCGCGCAACAACTGGTGGGTCGCACTGCTCACCGGTGGCGAGGGCTGGCACAACAACCACCACGCCCATCCCGTTTCCGCGCGCCACGGCCTCACCTGGTACGAGATCGACCCCAACTTCTGGGGCATCTGGCTTCTCTCCAAGATCGGCCTCGCCCGCAAAATCCAGGTCGCCAAATTCGACCCCGCCGATCCCAAACCCGCCGGGCTGTAATCGCCGGCGGAAGAACCTTTAGGTCCAACGAAGAGCAGGAGTTCCGGATCTGTCCTCTGATCCCTGAACCCTGATCCCTGTTCTCACTGCACCACCAGCGCCACCGTCCCTGTCTCCGTCATGCCGCCCGACACTCCGGTGATCGTCACGGTGTAGGTTCCCGGCGTCGTCCCCGGATTCGTTTGTCTGCCGCCACCGCCGTTGCTCATTTTCCCGCCGCCTCCGCAACCGATTCCGGTCGCCGCAACAAACAGCACCACCCATCCCATCACCGCCAGCCAGCTCCGCCGCCGCGGCGGCGCAAACAGAAGCACAACGCACGCCAGCACAGCTCCGGCCGCGCCGTGCCACAGCGCCCTCATCCGCTCGTTCATCGCGCTCGCCGCGGTCGTCGTCACCGTCAGAGTCGCCGTCTGCGGATACTCGTTCGTAACTGTCACTGAGGCCGGCAAGCTGCACGTCGGCGGATCGCTCGCCGCCGCCGGCGCGATCGTGCAGTTCAACATCACCATTCCCGTGAATCCATACCACGGCGTCACCGATACCGTCGTCGTGTTTCCACTTGCCGCTCCGGGCGCTAAGTTCATCGGCGCCCCAGTCACTACCTGAAAATATGGCGCCGGGTCTGTCGTGAAGGAGTTGATCACCCCATTCGTCGTGCCCAGGCTGTTCTGCGCCACCACCTCGTAGTAGTACGTCGTGCTCCCGCTCAGGTTGGTGATATTTGCGCTCACCGCAACGATTCCCGCTGTTGATCCAAGGTCCTGCGCCGGCGTTTGCGTCGCGCCGCTCAGCGTGCTGCTCGTGCCCCAAAGGAACCACGTGTGCGTGTCTGCTCCATTTGGATTCACTGTGCCCGCCAGCATCGCCGTGTTGATGTTCACAGCCGCCGTTCCCGTTGCAGCCGCTGGCGCAGTCGCCGTCGACGACGCCGTCACCGTCACCGGGCTATTTCCCGTCCCGCTCGCGTAAATCAGTTCGCTCGTGTTGTCCGGCGTGTACGTCGCCACCAGGTTGTCCATTCCCGTCGCCAGCGATCCCGGAGGAATCTGAATCTGTGCGCTGCCGCCCACGAGCGTCGTTTGCCCGGAATAGTAGGTTCCGCTCGTCAGCGCCACTGATCCCGTCGGCGTCGGTTCGCCGCCGGCCCCGCTCACCGTAACCGTCACATTCAACGCCTGCGCCGTGCTCACGTTCATCGCCGACGGCGTCACCGTCACCGTCACGGGGTTTACGCCAATGCCGCTCAGGCCGACGCTTTGCGGCGCCCCGCTCGCATTGTCAGTGATCGTGAGCGTCGCCGTCACCGGACCCGCGCCACCCGGCGTAAATTGCCCTTCGATCATGCAATTCGCTCCCGCCAACAAACTCGTTCCGCACGGATTCGGAAACACAAACGACGAAGCGCTCGTCCCCGTCACCGCGATATTCGCGATCGTCAGCGCCGCGCTGCCTGTGTTGGTCAGCGTCACCTCCTGTGGCGCGCTCGCCACCCCCACCTGCTCCGGCCCGAACGCGAGCATCGTCGCCGAAATCGCAGCCACCGGCGCGTCACCGCTCAGCGCAATCGTCTGCGTCGCGTAGGTCGGACCCGCCGCATTAAGATCGTTGTCCGTCAGCGCCAGCGAGCCGTACACCGTTCCCGTGGCCGCCGGCTGAAAGCTGATTGCGAGTGCGCACGCGGCCCCCGCGGGCAGCGTCCCCGGTTGCGCCGCGCCAGCCGTTAATATAGGGCACGCCGATGCGGCGCTACTGTTCAACGTAAAGTTCGTCGCGATCGCCGGATTCGCGCCCGACGCAGGCACAGGAAAAGTCAACGCCGCGTTGCCCACGTTCTGCACCGTCACCGTTTTCGGGCTGTCGCTGCTCACCGATCCCGCCGCCGTCGCCGCAAAGTTGATCGTCGGCGCCTGTCCGCGCACCACCTCCACCACTCGATTGTTCTGCGAGTCCGCAATAAACAAATCTCCCGCCGCATCCAGCCCGATCCCAATCGGATCGTTCAGCTCCTCGCCATTTACCGTGGGCGCGATCGCCGTCGCTGCGCTGCCGTTCGCCCCCACCTCCACTACACGATTGTTCGCGTCGGCGATAAACAAATCTCCTGCGGCATCCATCGCCACACCATAGGGATACTTCAGGCTCTGCCCGTTCACCGTCGGGTCGATCACCGTCGCCGCGCCGCCGTTCCCCGGAATCTCCACCACGCGATTGGCGAAAAAATCGGCGATGAACAGGTCGCCGGCGCTGTCCAACGCCAGCGTCACCGGATACGAGAGCTTCTCTCCGCCCACTAGTGGATCGATGGCAATCGCCGCGCCTCCGCCCGCGGGCACTTCAACCACGCGCCCATTGTCCACGTCCGCGATGTAGAGGTCGCCCGCGCCGTCGATCGCCATCCCGCACGGATAGTGCAATCCGATCCCGTTCACCATAGGATTGATGATCGTTGCCGCTCCGCTGTTCGCCGGAACTACCATGATCACGTTCCGGTCCAGATCCGAGATATACAGATTCCCCGCGCTATCCACGGCCACTCCGCCCGGCGTCGACAATCCCGCTCCGCCCACTATCGGATCGATTGCAATCGGCGCGCCTCCGCCCGCCGGAATCTCCACCACGCGTGCGTTATTTTGATCCGTGAAGTACAAATTCCCTTTGCCATCCACAACCGGATCGAATGGATTGCGGACTGCGACGCCGTTCACCATTGGCGCAAATGCAATCGCCGCGCCCCCGCCGAACGCCACCTGCGGACCCATGCCGTTTCCCGCCAGCAGCGCCGTCGCCACCGCATCACCCGCGCCGTCCTCGAGCAGCACCGCTCCGTATCGCTCGCCCGCGCACATCGGCTTGAACGCGATCTCGACCGTACACGTTTGCCCCGCTGTGTAGTTCGTTCCTGCCGTGCAACTCCCGCCGCCCGCGTTCGTAAAGTCGAGCCCCGTCGCGCCCTGCGTCACCACGGCGATGCTTCCGACAGTCGCCGCCGCCGGAATCGTCACCGTCACTGTGGCCGTCGCGCTGGCGCCTACGTTCACCGCGCCGAAGTTCGTCTGCGCTCCTGCCGTCGCTGCGGCAAGAGCCAGCGCCGCAACGGCAAATGCCATTCGCCGGCGCGAAATCCAGCGCACGCAAAAAATCGACTGAGCAGTCATGTGTGAATCACGCCGGAAAGTAGGGAAGAAGGCGTATCAGGCATTATGCTTGTCCAGGGATTCACCGGGCAAGAAGATTCGGGTAATGCGCCCGCAATCACCGCGCTCTCGCCCGCAAGGGCGATCATTTTCTAATCTTTGCCCGCACCCACAGCACGCCGAACACCGGCAGTGCCACCACCAGCACCAACGCCCCCGCCGGGAACCCGACGTACCGGTAGGTGTCCGCGAAGTTCACTGAGTGGCCGCCCAGCACGTTCCATGCCAGCAGCACGACGATCGCCAGGAACGTCGTCGCAAAGAACGTCAGGAACGCCGCCGCCAGGGCCATCAACAAGCTCTGGAATAGGCTGAACCCCTCCAAAGGAAATCCGAATACCTTCTTCCCGCGTTCGCCGTGCGCCGATTGCATCATCACCCGTGACCTCTCTCGTCTAGAATACAAATTCATGGCCGGTACTGCGCAAATCGAGCTGTGGCATGCTGACAAAGTCGCCACCCAGGTTGCCATGCTCACTGCGCCTAACGACATTCGCTACGCCGCATGGGGCGAAACCCGCGTCCCCGACTCCGATCTCGAGCGTCTCGTCGGGGCCGTGCCCGCCCCTCTCGCTCCCGCGCTTCGCCAGCGCGCCTACTTCTTCGTCCCTCTCGCCATTGCCGACACGGGCGAAAATCTCGTAGCTCCCGTCTACACCGTTGAGCTCGGCGACCGCGCTGTCTGCCATCGCAACGCCACCTTCGGCTCTACCGAGGCCGTCTTCATCTCCACACGCCTCGTTGAAGACCGCTTCGGCCTCGCCTTCGAGTTTTGCATCAACGTGGCGCACAACTTTGTTGAAACCACCGGCGTCCCCGAAAGCTTCTCCACCTTGGTATGGTCGCAGGCCGAGTCGCAGGTCCGCGGCGAAACCAGCCAGGATGCCTGGGAGACCCGCCGCCGCGCTCTAGAGCCGCACCCCGGCGTCAAAAGCGTCGACGAACACGCCCGCTTCAGCTTCTACGAGTCGTCGTTCTCTGACGCGCTCGCCATCTACATGCTCTCGCTAGCCGTCGACTTCGACTACCACGACCTCCGCGAGCGCGAGTACCCGCTCCTCGCCGCGCCCGCCCTTGCCGAGCGCCTCCGCCACGTCGCCTCGCTCTTCCCGCCCAACTCCGGCTACGAATTCCAGGTCCTCTATCGCCGCAAAGGCTGACCCCCCGCGACCCGGCAACGAGAAACTGTGAACAAGAACCGCCAACTGTTCTCTAATCCCTGCCCCTGGCGTTCACAAGCTGTACTTCCCCCCTCCCATCGTCACAATCACCAGGTTCATCGCGATCATCAGCACATCGTAGTGCCAGCCCATCGATTTCTCGCCCCAGAAACCCGTGTGCCACTTCGCCACTTTCTTGTAAATTGCGCCGAGCATCACGAGGATGAGTCCGAGCGCCGCCCACTGCGCCATGAAACCCACGGTGAGTGCGATCGTGCCAGCCAGCTCTGCCGCGCCAAGAAATACCGTGAACGGCACGCTCATCCCTATGCTCGCTGCACGCTCTTTCGGCTTGGTGAGGTGGCTATACCCGCTGGTCCCGAACACGATCGCCAACATCAATCGCAGAAAAAGCAGACTCCAGTCCGCATACGCCATCGCTCCTGGAATCGTGAACATTACACGGCCTCCTTCGTGCTTCAATCTCCTTCGATGCGGGTGCCCCATCCTTGCGGCGCTTTTGTTCTTGCCGCAAAGGTGGGAAAGCACGACACTTGGTTCACGGCACGAACCACAAACCCGCGCTCCCCCAATCCCTCACAATATCCGTAGTGCACTCGGCGCCTTGGAGGCCCATCTTATGAACGTCCTTATCTTCGGCGCTACCGGCATGGTCGGTCAGGGAGTCCTTCGCGAGTGTCTCCTCGACCCCGGCGTCGCCTCCGTTGTCACCATCGGCCGCTCTGCCACCGGCGTGTCCAATCCCAAACTCCGCGAGATCGTCCACGCCGATCTTGCGAATTACGCGCCCATCGCATCGCAGCTCGCCGGCTTCGACGCCTGCTTCTTCACGCTCGGTGTCACCTCCGCCGGTCTTACTGAAGAGCAGTACACCCGCATCACCTACGACATCACCCTCAGCGCCGCCGAAACCCTCGTGCGCCTCAACCCGGCTTTGACGTTCATTTATGTCTCAGGGCAGGGAACCGACAGCTCGGAGCGTGGCGGCATCATGTGGGCGCGCGTCAAGGGCCGCACGGAGAACGCGCTCCTGCGCCTGCCCTTCAAAGCTGCCTGCATGTTCCGTCCCGGCATCATCGAGCCCCGATTTGGAGCTCGATCGCGCACCGCGTGGTACCGCGTCGCCTACGCGCTTGCCCGCCCGCTGTTTCCCGTGCTGCGCCGCGCCTTTCCCAATCAGATTCTCTCCACCGACGAGATCGGCCGTGCCATGTTGCTCGTCGCCCGCCACGGACCGCCTAAATCGGTTCTCGAAACCCGCGACATTCGCGCGTTGCTCAACAGCCAGAACTAAGTCGAGAGCGCGCCATCGGGTTTGGACCTGCTATCTCGATTCCTTGATTAGTTGGTTCCCGCTCCCTGCCTTTATCGTCCCGGCATCGGGTGCGTCCGCGGCGCGCCCATCGGATGAGCCGCCTCCCTGACCTTGCCGCTGGCCGCCCATCCCAGCGTCACAAACCAGCCGAAGATCGTCCATCCCAGCAGCACATTCACCACCGCGATCCACACCATCGCCTGGCAGTCCCGGTACATGGCCAGTCCCGTTGGCAGCAGATACAGCAGCACCCCGGCCACAAAAAGCACCAGACTGACCGGCGCCAGCAAGTCGGCGTTGTGCCGCTCCAATCCCAGCGCCACCACGACAAGGCCGCACGCGGCCAATCCGCCGATCACCAGCAGTCGAAGCATATTGTTCATGGGCCACCTTCCTGCCGTAAGGCCCGAGCGGCCAATTTCCGTCGCCGCATCCCGTTCGCGAATCCGATGGCAAACTCTCATCCGCCGCCACTTGCGCCGCGGAGCAGGATACAGTCGCTCTGGTTCTCCTTGAATTTTGCCCAGGAGTGTAGCGCCGCTGTGCGCGCAATACAACGCAATTCCCCGCCGGTCCCGTGCCCTTCCCGGTGCATCCGCCGCGTCCCGCTACAGGGATCACAACACCGCAACGCCAGTTGATCGCTCGAACCAGTGCACTTCCACGCCACGTGAATCGGCCCCATCACACGTGAGCCCGCCAACAGATTGTTCATCCAGTCAAATCAACTTTAAATTGAACAACGAAAATTGATGGCGCGAAACTCTCTTTTGCCCTGCGCAACATCGCCGGTCCGAGCTCCGCAGAAATTCGTTTCGGGCCGTTGCGCATGGAGAATCGTGAACTGCCTGCTATACCGGGTTGGCGTACGCCACTCGCCCCTCGCTCACCGTCCAGCGCACCTTGCCCAGCATCGCCCACCCGTCGAACGGTGTGTTCTTGGCCTTCGACAGCGATTCCGTCGCGTGGTAGGTCCATTCCGCCGTGGGATCGAACACAACCAGGTCGGCAAAGCTGCCCACCGCCAGTGTTCCGCGCCCCTTCAACCCGAGCAGCGCCGCCGGCTGTGCGCTTAGCAGGTTCAGCACGCGGCCGAGCGGCATCCGCCACTCCTTGTGCAGCCAGCGCAGGCACAAACCCATTGCGGTCTCGAGGCCAATGATCCCATTCGGAGCCAGCTCGAATTCAATTTCCTTCTCGTGCTGCGCGTGCGGCGCGTGATCGGTCGCAATCGCGTCCACCACGCCGTCGAGAATTCCCTCAATCAGCGCCTCGCGGTCGGCCGCCGACCGCAGCGGCGGATTCATCTTCGCATGCGTGTTGTAGAGCCCCACGTGCTCCTCGGTCAGCAGAAAATGATGCGGCGCAACCTCGCACGTCACGCGCAGCCCGTTGCGCCGCGCCTGCCGCACCGCCGCCAGCGCTCCCGCCGTCGACAAATGCGCCACGTGCAGGTGCGGATGCGACTCGCGCAGCTCCGCTACCATGCGAATGTCGCGCTCCACGATGCTCGTCTCCGCCTCTGCAGGCATGCCGCGCAGTCCCAGCTTGAACGACACCGGTCCCAGGTTCATGCTCGCGCCCTGCGTCATCCGCGTGTCCTCGGCATGCTGGATCACAGTCAATCCCACGCGCGCCGCCGCGGCCAGCGTCTCGCGCATCATGCCGTCCTTCAGGATCGGTTTGCCATCGTCCGTCACTGCCACAGCGCCCGCGGATTTCAGCGCCGCAAAGTCCGTCAGCGCCTCGCCCTTCGATCCCCGCGTCGCCGCCCCGATCGGAAAAACCCTTACCAGTGCGCCGCGCTCCGGCGCCTGCATCCATCGCGTGATCTCCGCCGAGTCGTTCACTGGTGTCGTATTCGGCATCGCCGCCACGCTTGTGAACCCGCCCGCCGCCGCCGCCGCAGTCCCCGTTGCAATCGTCTCCTTGTACGCTTGTCCCGGCTCGCGCAGGTGTACATGAATGTCGATCAGTCCCGGCGCCACGATCATTCCCGTCGCATCCAGCACATCGGCGCCGTTCTTGCCTTTCAGCTTGCCCGGCCCGGCAATCTCCGCCACGCGCCCGTCCTTCAGCAGCACGTCCTTGGCCGCGTCCACGCCGGCCGCCGGATCCACCAGCCGCCCGCCGCATATCGCCAACGCCGTCATGCGCGGCCTCCAACTTCTGATGTCAGCGCGCGCTCCATCACCGCCATCCGAATCGCGAGTCCGTTTGTCACTTGCTCCAGGATCGCCGACTGCACGCCATCGGCCACGCCCGCCGTAATCTCCATGCCGCGGATGATCGGCCCCGGGTGCAGCACCACCGCGTTCTGTGCGTGCGCCGCCAGCCGCTGTCCAGTTAGTTGGTAGCTCGCCTTGTACTCGTCAAGATCCAGTTGCAGCCCCGCCAGCCGCTCCGCCTGAATGCGCAGCATCATCACGGCCTGGGATTGCGCGAGCGCCGCGTCGAAATCACGCTCGATCTCAATCCCCGGACCGGAGCGCGCCGCCTGCTCCGGCAGCAGCTCCTTCGGCCCGCAAAGCAACACGCGTGCGCCAATCCGCGGCAGCAGCAGCATGTTCGAGCGCGCTACACGGCTGTGCAGAATGTCGCCCGTAATCATCACCGTTACGCCCGAGAGCGTGTCCGCGGCAACGCCGTTCACTCCCGGCCGCAGGTGCGTCATGATCGTCCGCAAATCCAGCAGCGCCTGCGTAGGATGTTCGTGCATACCGTCGCCCGCGTTCACCACCGGCAGCCGCGTCGACTCCTCCAGCAGCCATGCCGCTCCCGACAAGTTGTGCCGCAGGATGATCGCCTCCGCGCCCAGCGCCCGCAGCGTGAGCCCAGTGTCCTTCAGGCTCTCGCCTTTCTCGATGCTCGAGCTCAGGTTCGACACCAGCGTGGTGTCCGCGCCCAGAGCCTTTGCCGCCAGCTCGAAGCTGGTCCTCGTGCGCGTCGACGATTCGTAGAACAGCAGCGCGATTCTCCGCTTGGCCAGGATGTGGTCCCGCACGATGGGGTCTTCGTGCTCCAGCTCGGTGGCGCGCTCAAGCAGGCGGCTAACGCCCTCCACGCTTAGGTCGAGCACGGAGAGCAGCGATCCCGCGTTGTGCGGAAACGGCGACGTGGGCGCGGGCGGAGTTGTCAGTACGCGGCGAATCGGTATTGTCGCGGGGCTCATGTGAAAGGCGGCTTTCAGCCTTCGATTGTCAGATTCCGTTTTCCCGCTTTCAGTTGAAGGCCGAGAGCTGAAAGCTGAGAGCTCAGTTGGTCTTCTCCACCAGCAGCACCTGCTCGTTCGAGTCCACTTCCTGGAACTTCACTTCAATAATCTCGCGCTGGCTCGTGGGCACGTGTTTGCCCACGTAGGTGGCCTCAATGGGTAGCTCGCGATGGCCGCGGTCGATCAGCACGGCCAGTTGGACGCGGCGTGGGCGCCCGTGGTCGAAGAGCGCGTCGAGGGCCGCGCGGACGGTGCGGCCCGTGTAGAGCACGTCGTCACAGATCACAATGTCGCGGCCTTCTACGTCGAAGCCGACGGCTCCCGGCGTCACCACTGGCCGAACGTCCGCCGTAGACAGATCGTCGCGATAAAACTGGATGTCGAGCACTCCCGTGTCCACCGGCCGCTTCTCGATCGTAGAAATCAGCTTGCCCAGCCGCTCCGCCAGGGGAACGCCACGGCGCTTGATGCCCACCAGAGCCAGGTCTTCGCTGCCGTTGCTCTTCTCCACGATTTCGTGAGCCAGCCGCACCAGCGTGCGCTCGATCTCCGAGGCCGACATGAGCCGCCCCTTCACTCGCAATCCGGTCGTGCTTTCCGTTTCGCTCATAGTGGTTGCTCTTCTGCGTCTTCCTGATAGCCACGTCCCGGAATTCCGCTCCGCCGCAACCGGAAGTTCGCGCCGGCTTAGAAGCTTCGGGTGCGCAGCACCGTGATCCTGGAATTGCTCTTGCCGGATCATACGAGGGGCCGGTGCTCCGGGGCAAGCTGTGGAAAGACCGCCCTCGCCTCGATCGTCTGACGGAATGCCAAAAGTGCATCAACCTTGCGAACCGCGACGCGCTCGTGGCCTAAACGGTCCCATAATATGGATGTGGGCCCGGATGGCGAAATTGGCAGACGCAGCGGACTTAAAATCCGCAGACCTTAACCGGTCGTGGGGGTTCAAGTCCCCCTCTGGGCACCATAGAATCAGTAGTTTATAGCAAAAACAGCATACTCGCTGAATGCCCGAGGTTGACCATGGTGATACTTGTGGTGATACTTTGACTCCACAGGGGTTTACGGATGAAAGGACGGAAGGAAGAAGCGAAGGTCAGGGGAGTTTGGGAGCGCATTCCGGGCAGTGGCTGCTGGTGGGTTCGCTATCGCGAAAGAGACGGCAAGCTGAGACGCGAGAAAGTCGGTCGTAAATCTGACGCGATTGACCTGCTACGAAAGCGCCGGAACGACATTCGCGTCGGTGCGAAGCTGCCGGACAATCTGCGGAGTGCTGGCCTCAAATTCAAGGTGCTGGCTGACCACATCGTGGAGTACAGCAAGGCTCATCACCGAGACCAGCGGAACATCCTATCGCGCCTCAGGACAATGCGGCCGGACTTTGATGAGCGCGTGGCAGACAGCATCAGGCCGGAGGAAATCGACAACTGGCTCAGCAAAAACACGCAGACGCCAGCGACATCGAACAGATACCGGGCGCTGTTCAGCCTCATATTCAGGGAAGCTCTGCGGAATGGGAAGGTGACGGGCAACCCGGCGCGGCTCGTCCGTCAGAAACACGAGGACAACGGCGTCATCCGATGGCTCACAGATGATGAAGAGAAGGTGCTCCGTGGTGCGATTGCTAAATACCATTTGGAGCATCTTCCTGAGTTCGAGATTGCTATCAATACAGGTATGCGCCTATCGGAGCAGTATAGTCTGACGTGGGGCTCTGTTGACCTAGTGCGGAAGGAAGTCCGGCTGGCGAAGACCAAAAACAGCAGCAGTCGGACGATACCGATGAATGCAACAGTCGAAGCAGCGTTCCGGGTGATTCGGTCACGGGCCGCAACCGTTAAGAGGAATGACCCTGTGTTCGCTGGCGTTCCTAGGCCATGGTGGGAAGATGCCCTTGTGAAGTCGGCAGTGGTCAACTACAGATGGCATGACAACCGCCATACGTTCTGCTCAAGGCTGGCAATGCGCGGCGTGAACCTCAAAGCCATCCAAACCCTAGCGGGTCACAAAACAATTTCTATGTCTGCCCGTTACGCGCACTTGGATGATGCATCGTTGCGTGCGGCTGTAGACTCTCTTGTCTCTGCTACGGGGCCAAAGTGATTCGAAGAGACGAAGCGGAGCAGGGAAGCATGCGTCACCAGAACCTTACGCCCAATGCGCCGAGTATCCAGTTCTTTCTTAGCAATGAAATAATCAACGGACCGCACAGAGATAGATAGTTTTTCTGCGGACTCTCTACGGCTATACAAAAGCTTTGACTCCATTTCTCATATCCGTTCTCGATGCTTCTGGTATTTGCGGCGGTTGTCCACCGCTGTGAAAGCATCGGAACTTCACCCCATGGGCGCTGAGGAATGGCCGATTAGAACAAGCTTTAAAAATCTCGATACGCATGTGACACTCCGAATCTTTGAGCAGGTTCCCTTGCTACTCTGGCTTCCGCCGAGCCCTCTCTCCTCATGGGGCTCGGTACGGATTGGTCGTGGTTGTAGGTTGGTGGGCTGGACATTCCACCGCCCCTCGGAACTGCTACGCTTCTTCTCCGATGACCTTCAGTTTGGCAGCGATGTTGTTGGTCTGCTCAGCCAACTCATCAAGGCCGCTAACGTCTGAATCCTCGATGTACTTGAGGTTGGCAGCGATGATGTTGGTCTGCTCAACCAACTCATCAAGGCCGCTAACGTCCGACTCCTCGATGTACTTGAGGTTGCAGGTGATGGTGCTGGTCCGCTCCAGCAGTGCTTCGAGGTCGTTGTCATTTTCATCAATGGCCTCAAGATTGGCTACGATGCGGTCGGTAAGTTCGGCTAACTCCCTCGCGTCTTCGAGGGACGTAACACCGAACTGCTTCAGTACATCAAGATTTTCCATTGTGTTGTCTCCAATTTCCTGTTAAGTCCGAGCCGTTTCCTCAGTAGCGTCTCTCGACGCCAGCCTCTCAAGCTTGGTGCGGTTGGTGGTTGTAGGCGCGGCGGGTGGACAGGCCGCTGAGCCCCGGATGCTATGTGTGGTTGTTGGCTGGTGAACTCCATCCGGGCCTATTTCTCGGGTGTGTCTCTCCCGAATCGGCGACTTGGCGACACCATGTTCTCGCGCCAATTTCAGAAATTATTTTTTTGCCCTAAGACCACGAAACCCCGGCCATTGCGGTCTGGGCTTTTTGCTTGTTTGGTCGTGGTGGTGTGTTTCATGCTTTCACCTTTTTCTTCAACAGGGGTTTCCGGCACTCGGGGCCGATACCTAACGCAATGGATTTGGGGTCAGTGAGTTCTTTCCCACAGTTTTGGCACCAAACCCTACCCGCCTCCTGCGCGATTATTCGTTCCACGATGAGGCGAACATCTTTGTTCATGGGCGGGGCGTTCCCCGCCTTCACAGCTTCCTTCAGGGCATTAAATTTTGCGCTGATTCCATCCGCCTTTACGGCTCTCTTCATGGCATCGACCTTTTCGCTAAATTCCATGTTTCCTCACCTACCGTTCGGATCGCTTTTTGAGGTCGTAATGCATCTCCGCCCTCCCAACCCCGGTTCAGACAAATGTTCAGGCACATCTTCCGTGGGGAAAGCAAGAGCCGTCCCGGTGCCCGGATGGAAGTTGTCCCAACACCAGTGAGGCCATGCCATGATGAAAGGCTCGTTTTCTTTCTCATTCTGGTTGCTGATTTTGGCAAGAGCGCGTAGGACACGAAGCACAGATTTGGGTTTCAGGCCAATTTGGAGTGCCCTTGCTGCAACGGCATGAGCGTGGTGCTGGATTTCGACTTTCACCGTGGCGATGACAGCGAACTGGTCGGTGAGTCGCTCGTGGCATGTAGGGCAGTTAATCAATGTCGCAGTGATGCCACAGGATGTGTAGACGTGTGGCGCTGCTCCAGCGTGCCCACAACTTTCACCGTCCGGATTGGTGGGTTCCGGTTCGTTCGCGATGGATTTGTATTTCATGTTCTTCTCTCCTTTGAGGCAATTTCAACCCACCCCCCGAATGGGGAGACTTCCGGTACTCGGTTCATGGTTTAGTTCTTGTAGGGGACGGGAATCAATCCCAACTCCTCAGCCTTATCCATTGCAGCTAACTTAATCGAGTTGTCCACTTCCTCTGCCGACCCCCACACAATTTCAGGGAGTTCAACTTCCACCTTGGCTACTTGCCTTATCCCCACCCGTTCCATTCGTTCCCAGTCCTCAACTTGGGCTTGACCGGTGGTGTAAAGCAGGATGTCCGGTCCCCCGCCATCAACTAAAACGTACTGCCGGTGGGCGCGTGGGTAGTCGGTCGCTGTGCGTTGGTGCATGTTGAGTTTGATTATCGGTAATGTTGCTGTTGCCATGATGTGTTTCTCCTTTCAAGGGTTGCCAGTTGGTGGCCTGTGAACGCCGGTCGGCGCTATTAGTTGTGTTGTGCCACCCGCAGCGGGTTGTGGTATCCAGCCGGGAGATACTGTTGGAGGTCGCGCTTGATGTAATGCTTGACGCCGAGTTGCTGGCACATGTCAACCATCCGCAGGGTGTAATCCCGCCAGTCAGTTGTCCGCGTCAGTTGCCCAAGGTAGTTTGCGCGTCCAACCTTGTACAAATCCACGTAACCGTGGGTCTCTTTGACAATCTCAAGGCTGGATTCAATGTTCAGGGTCGGCTCCAGCGACACCCATGTGAAGATACCGCGCTCATGAAAGTTCTTCAGTGTGCGGATGCGGTCTCCGGGGAGTGCCGCATTGCGTTCCCATTTGCGGGAAAAACCATGGTCCAGACTGGTCAATGTGGACGCAAAACAGTCACGATCAGGCCGGTACAGATCAATGTCCGCCAAGGCCCGTTTCCCGCCGTTGGTCAAAACACAAAATGCCAGACCGTGCTCAATCAGAATCTCAATGGCTGGCCGTGTCAGGGATGTGTTAAACGGGTTGTAAACGTCCGTTGTGAAACTCAGCATGACCTGTTCGTGGATGCCAGCGGCCTGATACTTCTGTGCATCTTTGCGAAGATGCTCTAAGTAATCTGGACGGGGTACCGCACCTGCATCGAACTCCTCGCGGGGTATGTGGAGCACAAGAGGAACATAGCAATAAGAGCATTTGTGCCCGCAGCCTTTGTTGGGGTTGGCGGCAAGCGGGGCATATTCCGCGGCTTGACCTGCCGGTCCATAAATATACGAGCAGCCCTTGATGGCAATACTTGACGGCTGCTCGATCTGGATCAGCTTGTGTTGATAGGTTATTGACATTGACGCTGCCCCTTTTTTGGGCGTTGCCAGCTTCGGCTGGCCGTTTGTGCGGTGATGCGAAAGTTGCTTACCCGCGTCGTACTGTCGATAGATTCTCGCCGTCCTATTTTCCATTTGGTTTTCTCCCACGCGCCTGACTTTCTTATTAGGCCGCAAATCGAGTAGCGCCACAAGACAACGGAGAGCACTCATTTTGGGCTCTTTCCGGTCAATGCTGGCGCAGACTATCGGTGTATATTGTGGGGGTGAACGCACTAACGAATCGGGAACGAGAGAGACTCCGCGCCACGATTGATGACGACATCATCAATATGAGCATCGACATCGACCCACACGACCTTCCAAACATCAGAATCACAGAAGGGCGTGAGCAAGCGTTCCTCGATGTTCAGGCTGAGTTGTGTTCGAGAGGCTGCAACCCTGTCACTCTGCTGTGGTCCTTGCGGTTAGGCCGCGCTGGATGGAAGAGGCCGGTGCCTCCCACTCCCTCCGCCAAGGTTCTAAAAGCGGTGGTCAAGAGACTGGATGACATGGCATCCGAGATTAGGGAGCTGGAGAAGAGCGGCTTCTTGATGCTTGTGAACCGAGAAGAGACGGGCAGACTCTGGCAAGAAAGGAAGCTGGGGATGGAAGAAATAGAAGACCTCGGTGAAACTCTCCCGCATCTCGATTTGCCGCGCTGGATGAAGAAGAAGGCTGACATGTATCGGAGGTGGCTTACGATTGCAACCCTCCGAGTGTCCCCGAGGGGTGGCAGGATGCTTTCGCGCCTTGAGTACCTGTACCCCGCCCTATATGTTCGCGAGGCGACCGGGGAACCCTGCTTGTCACTGCTCATGAGACTGTTCAAAACCATCGCAGTTCACATAAGCAAGGAACAGTTAAGCCGTGAGTTCACGTCTCTCAAGCGGGATTACAAATGGCTGCTGATGGATATGAGGGCGAAGCTTTACATCGTTGGTCAGCGAACAAGCGGCATGTACGAAGAGGAATTGTCTGCCTTTGCCGCAACATTGCGAGAACAGGATGGAAAGCAAATGCAGACGAAGAGCCTGAAGAAAGGGTCGCGCAAAAAGGGTTCGAAGTAATCGTTCAGATGCTTGGTGTGCATTGTACGGGGGTGAACGAGAGCCTCGCTGTGCTCACTGAAGCGTGCCGTTGGCAACTGGTTGAGACCCTCGAACTTGCGCTGAGCAAGATGCCGGGGACCAGGGAGCAGAAGGCCACACACAGGTTTGAGTCGGTTTACGTGTTCAACAAACCGGACAGCCTCAATGTTGGAAAGTGAGTTCACCAACGACTGCTGGCAGGTTGCGCCGGCCGTGGCGGGTATGCTCTACGAGAACAACCCTACGATGCGTTAGGGTCTCGAAGATACGATGTCTGCAGAGACAGGTGAACGCCCCTCTCGGCATCGCCAGTATCAATTGATGCGTCGTGGCCGCGGCAAGCAGACTTCCAAAGTCATGGTCATCCTCGGCATCTTCGCTGACAAGAATAGAACCCTGACGAATCAACTCCGCTGCACTGGCAGGCTCCGGGTGGTCGCGTTTTGCATTACAGCATTGAACACAGACTGCAAGCAGTGTTACGCTCTCGCTGGCCTAGCAAAGTAACCAAAGAATAGCTTTTGTTGTTGTATTTATATTGTCGGATAGGTCGATAGAGTAACTGTCGCACAATCAATACCTTGGAAGATTTCCCAAATTTATAGGCAAAATTTCACTTTTCCCAATGACATTGGCATTTGTTCGTGGCGAGGCTAGGGCGTTCTATCCGGCGTGGCAACGAGCCCGACTTCCCCATAGATGTCGAGCCCGACGAGCCTGAAGGCCGGGTATGGAGGAACTTTGACGGTAGCATCATCATCTTGCCACCCATACCGATGAGCGTCCGCGACCTCCCACCCGGCACGCGAATCGAGGTCACGAACAGGTATCGCGGCATCTATGTCGGCGGGGGAATCATGATTGCCGACGCCAGACGCATCGCCTCGTACGACCCAAACCATTTATTCGAAAAGGTGTGGGTGCCTTGCAATCCTCATCGCGTTGCCATCAAACCCGAATGGATTGTCTGGAGAATCGAATAATTGAGGGTGCGACCGCACATAAAGTTCTCTTATTTTGGTATGCAGGATTTAAACGGAAATGCGACAGTCGAAACCGCCTATGGGAAGGTCAAGCGGGCGGCCGCCCTAGCCGAGTTTCTGTCCATCGGCGGAATCGTGCAGGACATCCTCCCCCCAGCCTAGTCATCCAAGCGCCATGCGAGACAGCTGTGCCCTGGTGAACGCCTATGGCGCCAGCGATCCGCCAGTCACCGTCAACCCTCGCCAAGTAGGCACACTTCTGGCGGCCGGCGCCTCGTGGAAGGTCATCTCCCGGGAACTGGGCATCGGCGTCGGCACCGCTTGCCGGGCTCTCCAGCCCCCTTCCAAAAACCCTCCGGAATCTTGCGCTGTAAACGCCTGATTCTGCTGTGCAGAATTCGGCGGTTTTCACCCTTCCAAAATCAGGTGTTATTGGAGGGAGACGGGCGCAGGCAGCCTGAACAAGCCCCAATCGCCCCGTGACAA